>JAKQUI010000062.1 GCA_029562645.1 Spirochaetota bacterium | reverse complement strand
ATGGACGAACCTCTGGTGTACCAGTTGTCGCGCCAGCGGCATAGCTGGGTAGCTATGTTCGGAAAGGATAACCGCTGAAAGCATCTAAGCGGGAAGCCAACCCTAAGATTAGATTTCCCCTGACCCTTGAGGTCACTGAAGACTCCTCGAAGATAGCTACCCAGCTGTGCCGTTGGCACGACAACTGGTACACCAGAGATTCGTCCATTCCGGTCCTCTCGTACTAGGAACAGATCCCTTCAAATTTCCAACGCCTGCAGAGGATAGGGACCGAACTGTCTCACGACGTTCTGAACCCAGCTCGCGTTCCGCTTTAATCGGCGAACAGCCGAACCCTTGGGACCTTCTACAGCCCCAGGATGCGAAGAGCCGACATCGAGGTGCCAAACAGTGCCGTCGATATGAACTCTTGGGCACTATCAGCCTGTTATCCCCGGGGTACCTTTTATCCGTTGAGCGATGGCCCGTCCACATGGGACCACCGGATCACTAACCCCTACTTTCGTATCTGCTTGACTTGTAGGTCTCGCAGTTAAGCCCCCTTATGCGTTTACACTCTATGCACGATTTCCGTCCGTGCTGAGGGGACCTTAGGGCGCCTCCGTTACTCTTTAGGAGGCGACCGCCCCAGTCAAACTGCCCACCAGACAGTGTCCCGACCCCGGATAACGGGAATCGGTTAGTAGCTCAATTAAACAAGGGTGGTATTTCAAGGTTGACTCCACCGAAACTAGCGTCCCAGCTTCAAAGTCTCCCACCTATCCTACACATGCTGAACCAAACTACAGTGTCAGGCTACAGTAAAGGTCCACGGGGTCTTTCCGTCCTTCTGCAGGTAGTCTGCATCTTCACAAACATTACAATTTCACCGTGTCCCTCGTTGAGACAGTGACCAAGTCGTTACACCATTCGTGCAGGTCGGAACTTACCCGACAAGGAATTTCGCTACCTTAGGACCGTCATAGTTACGGCCGCCGTTTACCGGGGCTTCAATTCTGAGCTTCGCATAATAAATTACGCTAACCCTTCCTTTTAACCTTCCGGCACCGGGCAGGTGTCAGACCCTATACATCATCTTACGATTTTGCAGAGCCCTGTGTTTTTGATAAACAGTCGCTTGGCCCATTTCACTGCGGCCCCCTCATGCTCCATCCGCGGGGACTTCACACTAACGGGGCGTCCCTTCTTCCGAAGTTACGGGACTATTTTGCCGAGTTCCTTAACGAGAGTTATCACGAGCGCCTTAGGATATTCTCCCCGCCTACCTGTGTCGGTTTGCGGTACGGTCACCCGGTTTCGCGTTTAGAGGTTTTTCTTGGTAGTATAGAATCTGGATCTTCGCTCCCCCGAAGGTTCACTCCCCTACAGCCTCAGCCTTATAGGAGCCGGATTTTCCTGTGCTCCAAGCCTTCGCATAAGGACAGGGACAACCAACGCCCTGCACCCATATCTTCCTACGTCACCCCATCACGATAACCTCCACCAGGTGGTGCAGGAATATGAACCTGCTTCCCATCGACTACGCCTTTCGGCCTCGCCTTAGGGGCCGACTAACTCTGAGGTGATTAACATTGCCCAGAAAACCTTAGGCTTTCGGCGATGCAGTTTTTCACCGCATTTTTCGCTACTCATGCCGGCATTCTCACTTCTATACAGTCCAGCTGTCCTCACGGTCAGCCTTCAGCCCGTATAGAACGCTCCTCTACCAATCCGACAAGTCGGATTCCAAAGCTTCGGTAATATGCTTAGCCCCAATTATTTTCGGCGCAGAACCACTCGACCAGTGAGCTATTACGCACTCTTTAAAGGTGTTGCTGCTTCTAAGCCAACCTCCTGGCTGTTTGTGCAATTCCACTTCCTTTTTCACTTAGCATATATTTAGGGACCTTAGCTGTTGGTCTGGGCTGTTTCCCTTTCGACCACGGAGCTTAGCCCCCGTAGTCTGACTCCCGTGCTCTAAAGTTACGGCATTCGCAGTTTGAAAGGGTTTGGTAAGTTTGTTGACCCCCTAGCCCTATCAGAGCTCTACCTCCGCAACTAAACACACGAGGCTAGCCCTAAAGCTATTTCGAGGAGAACCAGCTATTGCCGAGTTTGTTTGGCCTTTCACCCCTAGCCACAGCTCATCCGATAATTTTTCAACATTAAACGGTTCGGTCCTCCATCCCGTTTTACCGGGATTTCAACCTGGCCATGGCTAGATCACTCGGTTTCGGGTCTACGCAATACAACTAATCGCCCTGTTCGGACTCGCTTTCGCTACGGCTCCGCGATTACAATCGCTTAACCTCGCTGGATTGCGTAACTCGCCGGCTCATTCTACAAAAGGCACGCGGTCAGGCATTCCTTGCGGCATAGCCCTCCCACACCTTGTAAGCATACGGTTTCAGGTACTATTTCACTCCCCTCGCGGGGTTCTTTTCACCTTTCCCTCACGGTACTTGTTCACTATCGGTCACTGGAGAGTATTTAGCCTTGCGAGGTGGTCCTCGCGAATTCCCACAAGATTTCACGTGTCCCGCGGTACTCAGGAATCTGAATCAGAAAGTCTTTTGCTTTTCGCTTACGGGGCTATCACCCTCTTTGGCCCTCTTTCCAGTGGGTTCAGCTAAACAAAAGATTTGTAACTTTCCGAAGGCTCTAGGACGCCCTCTACTCAGATCCTATAACCCCGGCCCTACAGCGCTCCTAGGCTGTAACGTAGTAGCCGGTTTAGGCTGTTCCCCGTTCGCTCGCCGCTACTGAGGGAATCACTGTTGTTTTCTCTTCCTCAGGGTACTAAGATGTTTCAATTCCCCTGGTGTCGCCTCTGCAGCCTATGTATTCAGCAGCAGATGCTGCGGGTTCACCCGCAGCCGGTTATCCGATTCGGTCATCCCCGGATCAAAGGATGCTTGCTCCTCCCCGGGGCTTATCGCAGCTTGCCACGACCTTCTTCGCCTTCCAGTGCCAAGGCATCCACCGTACGCCCTTACTTGCTTGACCATATTATTTCGTCTGCTGTTACCAGCAAACATAGGTCTTTCGCTCGTGATTTACGGTTTCGTATTTTTTGCTTAAGTCTATTTTAAAGACTTAACCATATGTTTGAAAGATCAGTGCAATAAACGATTTCTCGCTTATGCATGTGGAGGTGAACGGGTTCGAACCGATGACCTACTGCGTGCAAGGCAGTCGCTCTCCCAACTGAGCTACACCCCCCAATCAAAACTTCAGGTGTTTCACCTTTGTTTTATTGGGCCTGAGTGGAATCGAACCACCGACCTTACGATTATCAGTCGTACGCTCTAGCCAACTGAGCTACAGGCCCTTATGATTGGTCCACGTCAGGATTTCCAAATCTTATCAGGGGCTTATCGCAGCGCCCTTGATGAGAAGCAATCCGTGGTTTACACAGATTCCCTCAAAGCTGAGTAGTATTTCAGAATTAGTTCTCGTAAATGAAGTGACAATATCCTTTTAAAGGAGGTGATCCAGCCGCACCTTCCGATACGGCTACCTTGTTACGACTTCACCCCCCTCACCAGCCTCACCTTAGTAACCTTCCTCTCTTGCGAGTTAGATCAGCCACTTCGGGTGCTGCCGACTCGGGTGGTGTGACGGGCGGTGTGTACAAGGCCCGGGAACGTATTCACCGTGGCGTGCTGATCCACGATTACTAGCGATTCCAGCTTCATGCAGTCGAGTTGCAGACTACAATCCGAACTGAGACCGGTTTTTGCCGATTAGCTCCCCCTCGCGGGTTAGCAACGTATTGTACCGGCCATTGTAGCACGTGTGTAGCCCTGGACGTAAGGGCCGTGATGATTTGACGTCATCCTCGCCTTCCTCCGGTTTGTCACCGGCAGTTCCCCTAGAGTGCCCAGCATTACCTGGTAGCAACAAGGGGTAAGGGTTGCGCTCGTTGCGGGACTTAACCCAACATCTCACGACACGAGCTGACGACAACCATGCAGCACCTCTGTACCTGTCCGAAGAAGAGTGTATCTCTACACCTGTCAAGCACAGTTCAAGCCCAGGTAAGGTTTTTCGCGTATCATCGAATTAAACCACATGCTCCACCGCTTGTGCGGGCCCCCGTCAATTTCTTTGAGTTTCACCCTTGCGAGCGTACTCCCCAGGCGGTATACTTAATGCGTTTGCTGCGGCACTAGCGGTAACCCGCTAACACCTAGTATACAACGTTTACAGCGTGGACTACCGGGGTATCTAATCCCGTTCGCTCCCCACGCTTTCGCGCCTCAGCGTCAGTTCTAGGCCAGAGAGCCGCCTTCGCCACTGGTGTTCTTCCCGATATCTACGCATTTCACCGCTACACCGGGAATTCCGCTCTCCTCTCCCGAACTCAAGAAGGCCAGTATTGGGTGCAATTCATGAGTTGAGCCCATGGCTTTCACACCCAACTTAACCCCCCGCCTACACGCCCTTTACGCCCAATAATTCCGAACAACGCTAGCCCCATACGTATTACCGCGGCTGCTGGCACGTAGTTAGCCGGGGCTTTAGGCAGGTACCGTCATCACAACGAATATTACCCGTTGCTTATTCGTCCCTACTTACTGAACTTTACAACCCGAAGGCCTTCATCGTTCACGCGGCGTCGCTGCGTCAGGCTTTCGCCCATTGCGCAAGATTCTTAACTGCTGCCTCCCGTAGGAGTCTGGGCCGTATCTCAGTCCCAATGTGGCCGTTCACCCTCTCAGGCCGGCTACCCATCGTTGCCTTGGTGGGCCATTACCCCGCCAACAAGCTAATGGGCCGCGGACTCATCTCCAGGCGGTAGGCCTTGCGGTCCCCACCTTTAATGGCTACCACTTGTGTAGCTGCCATCTTATTCGGTATTAGCCACCCTTTCGAGCGGTTGTCCCCAACCTAGAGGCAGATTATCCACGTGTTACTCACCCGTTCGCCACTTTCCCCCCAATGCAAGCACCGGGGTTCTCGTTCGACTTGCATGTTTAAGACGCGCCGCCAGCGTTCGTTCTGAGCCAGAATCAAACTCTCCGTTATAGAAAAGTCTGTTCTAACATTTAGTTCAAAAATTGACGAGAATCCAAAACTAAAAATACTACTCAGTTTTCAAAGAACCTGCAAGGGATAAAAAATCCCCCGAACTTCTGGGGATTTATATGCCAATAAAACCCTTGTTGTTTGCCGTATGATGGGCCCTTCGGCTCATCGTGAACAAGATAATTTTCACTATGGTAATCGTCAAGTTTTTTTAAAAGCTTTTCGCTTTTTTTTGCCTATTCGGCACTTGACCGCCCTCACTCATACGAGAGAGGCACGAGAACCGCGTGATCAAATCATCATTGCGGCACACCCACGTTATCCGTGCGGAGGCAATACAATGGCCATGCCGAATAACTGTCAAGCGGATTGCTGAAAATTTTTTCAAATATAAATTTTTTTTCAAATCTGCGGCATGTGACGCTTTGAAGAAAATGTTCGCCCTGCGCACTGGCGCATCACCACCGCTTTTTATCGATGTCCTCGTAGCCCTTCAGCACCGCATGCGCCGCTCGGTCAAAATACAGCACAACGCGATTGCTCAATTCCAGCGCCTGTCGAAAGTCGGTCGGATCATCGCCCATCTTTTTTTGGATAAACAGCCATACGTGGCGCTTAAGCAGCATGAGCGCCTTGAACACATGGGACGCGGGAACGCCCTTCTCGAAGCGCTCCCAGGCGAGCTTCTTGTAGTGCTTTGCGATTTCGTCTTTCGAAAAATCCTTGGTGATATAGCTCGAAAGCTCCCGATAGATCTGGTTGCCGGATTCGTAAATGACCTGCCGGTCGAGCGTCCGATAGGCGGTCGTATCGGGATCACCCAGCAGGTCGTTCATGTAGTACTCGGTGATCTGCTGATGGTTCTCCTCGATGAGCTCCACGAACTTATTGGTGAGAATATTATTTTTTGGTATCATGGCGAACCTCGCTTTTTCAATGCGTCTACGTCCCGGGCCGATATTAATCAAGAAGTTTTTGCCGCCACCCGCCCGCACGACCGCGGCGGCATGGACGGATTCGCGCATAGCGTCTCGAGGCCGGCCTATTTCGCGAGACGCCGATACTCCGCCAGATACTCCGCGGCGATCTCGGGATTGTCGATGATGATGATGTTCTCATCGTTCCTGCGGTCGGCGTTTTTCGAAAAATTGTACGAGCCGGTTATCACCAGGCGCTCGTCGATGATGAGCACCTTATGGTGCATGGCGCGCGGATTGCGGTCCAGCATCACGGGGAGCCCCTCCGTGCGCATTTTCGTGTATTCCGACGATGCGCTCCCGGCCCCGCGCCGCTCGAAGATCCCGTGAACAGGCACCCCGGACTTGAATTTCGCGATCATCGCCTCGCCGATCGGGTCGCTCGTGAACGAGAACAGCATGAAGCATATGCTTTTTTTCGCCTTGTCGATCCGCTTCGCGATGATCCGCTCGACGCCGTTCTCGGGCGAGAAATGGACATTGATGTGCGATTCTCCGATCCGCACATAGTAGCGGTTGCGGACGACCGCGAAGGGCCCGGGCTCGGCGCGATTGCCGAAGACGCGATGGGTGAACATCTCGTCGAACTCCGCCTCGTAGATGCGCGCGAGCTCGGGCGAGCGGATCATAATGGCGTTGTTGTTGTTTTTGCGCGCGCAGTTCCGGGTGAGGTTGAACGACCCGGTCCACACGATCTCCCCGTCGATGATGGCGAACTTGTTATGCATGAACCCGCGGCGTTCGTCGGCGACCACCGGTATCCCCGCGGACCGGATCCGCGCGATCTCGTCGTTGCCGGCGTTCCCGTCGTCCGTGACCAGCCGCACCGACACCCCGCGTGCGGCGGCGGAAATAAACGCGCGCGCGATCTCCGGCGAGGAAATGTCGTAGAAAGCGCCGTGGATCGTGCGCTCCGCGGCGCCGAGGAGCCTGATGAAGGCGGCCTCCGGGCCGTCGCGGTCGTTGCGCGGGCTTCCCGGAGCGGTGAAAAACACGCGCCACCATCCGGTCGCATCGCCGGTCCGGGCATCGGGCGGGGCGCTTCCGCCGGTACACAACGCGACGCCCGCCATCACCGCAAAACCGTACAGCACCCTGCGCATTCGCATTCTACACACCCGTTGCCACTGTTTTTCGCGCTCATTCTCGAACGAGCCGCCTGTCGTGCCGCTCGACACTCCGTGATGAACACGCGCGTACAGATTATACGGACGACCCCGGGGAAATTTTAAACACGCTTGGGCGGGCCGGTGCGCTCCGAGGACGGTCACTTTTTCAGTTTTTCCATCGCTTCCCAAATCAGGTTCTCTATCTCGGTGAGCCTGAGCTGGTCGTCCGACGAGGGGAACAGGAGCTTCGTTTTGGCGATGAGGGTGTGATACGAGACCAGCTCGTTCTGGTTGACCTCCGCCTGTATCATCCGCCGCACCGCATCGTCGTCTTTCATGAGCAGGTTCAGATAGAACCGGAAGGAGTTGGACAGCAATTCGAGCGTGGCGCGCTCGCGCCGGAGATCGGGGTCGCGGTCGGCCTTGCCGATCATGGTGACGACGAAGTTGAGGATGTACTGCGCGTCGATCTCCGCGAGATCGAAGTCGAGCAGGAGCTGCTTCACCTTGGCCAGGTCCATCCTGCGCAGGTGCACCCGGGCCAGGAAGACGGGATTCTGCGACAGCATGTTGATGTTCACGTCCTTGATGAGCTCGGTGGCGCGGGTCGTATCGATCCCCTCCCCGGGCTGCGGCGGGGCGTCGGCGTCAATCGGCTTGTCCCCGGTGATGATCACCTGCACGGCGGTGCAGAGATTTTTGATCACGATGATGTCGTTCCGGGTGATCGCCGTGTCCACGATAATATAATCGGGCGCGCGTCCGATTTTCACCTCGTTGGCCAGCAGATTGAAGTTCCGCAGGCACTTGACGACCACCGGCAGCACGTCCAGGGCCTCGTCGCGGGCGATGAAGACGTAGCGCTTCTCGTCCTGAAATTCGTACGGGATGACGAGCTTCCCCCGGCTAATCTTCACGAACGACAGGTCCTCGCCGGCGGTATTCTTCACGTGAAAGCGCTCGCCCAGGAAAAAGACCGACGGGGCCTTGTGCATCAGGCGAAGGTTGTGGCCATCGGCGTACAGGGACGATCCGTTCCGGTCGAAGGCGAGAAATTCCCGCTTCGCGGGATACAGCTTGATGAGGATGCCCTTCGGCGTTTTGTGTTCGATATAGTCGGTCATGATCGCAACGCGCCGCAAATCGCGACCGGCGCGCACCGGCGCAAGTCTATCGCCGATAATTTATTTGACAACAATATATTTTATTGCCATGAGGGGGTTACGATCAAAGGGGGCCATCAATGCATTCCATCAACGTGAGCCGTCGCGCCGTTCACGCGGGCGCCATCGCCGATTCCTCGGGGGAGCTGGACGCCAAATACTCCGTGAAAAACATCGTGCGGAACGAGGGGTCGTGGCGCCCCGCCGCTCGTCCGGGCGCGGCCTACGATTTTTTCACCGTCGATTTTGGCGCGGAGGTCCCCGTGAACTTCGTCGAGATCGCGCCGTATCCACCGGCGCGCGGGGCGTTTCCCGCGGCATTTCGCATCGAGGCGAGCGACGACAATGCGAGCTGGCGCGTCATCCACGCGGAGAAGAATTTCGCGCTCGATGCCGACGAAGCCTCGTTCCTTCTTTCGTTCCCCCTCGCGACCCTTCGCTACCTCAAGGTGGTGATCTATCATTCCGGCCAGGAAAAAACCGACGCCCCTGAGATCGCGCGGCTCTCCGCCGGCATCGCCGGGGTGAAGACCATCGTCGGGCCCAGCTCGTCCGAGGCGCATGCGCCGGCGACGCTCGTGAGCCCCGCGCCGGGGGCCTACTGGGAATCGGCCATCAATCAGAACCGCGCAACGGCCGTCCTGGACATCGACCTCGGGACGAGCTGCAATCTTGCGGCGATGACGCTGACCGCCCACGGCGGATCACCCTGCGCCTTTCCCGAGCACTTCCTCCTCGAGCTCTCCGCGGACAACAAGCTCTGGACGACGATCCGCGAGGAGAAGAATTTTGCAGCCGAGCCGAAGGCGAAATACCGCTGGGACTTTCCCGTCACCCCCGCCCGCTATGCGCGCATCACGGCGACGGACGTGAAGCTCTCGCAGAAGCACTTCGGCGTCCGCCTTGCGGGGGTCGAGCTCTTTGCCGTGCTGCCGAACACGGGGCACACGCACAATATCAGCGGCCTCACGCTGCCCGCCTCCGTCTTCAATCCCGGCATCGTGCGGCTCGCGCGCGACGGCGAGACCGCGCAGGGCGCGGCGGTCCAGGGAAACGACAGCCGGCTCCGCGACGCCTCCACGATCTTCAAGGGGATCGTCCAGCTGGCCGACCACGGCTCGACGGAGGACCTGCGCGCCGTGCAGGCCTCCGATCCGCGGCTCGCGCCCGCCACGGACGGCAGGCACGGCACCGTGCGGCTCGCCTATGACCGCGAGGTGAACCCGAACGCCGTCGTGCGCTCCGACGACTCTCGACTGTCCGAGGCGACGGACTCGAGCTACGGCATCGTGAAGCTGTGCCCCGACGGCGTGTATTCGAAGATGACGGTCGTGACGGGCAACGACAGCCGCCTCAAGTCGGCCACGACCTCGTCATTCGGCATCGTCCGGCTGGCGGATGACGGCGAGACCGCGCAGGATTGCGTGATCACCGGCGCCGATCGGCGGCTTCGCGACGCATCGACACTTTACCGGGGCATCGTGGAGCTCGCGGAAAACGGCGAGGACGCACCCAATGTCGCCGTCCAGGGAAACGACAAACGGCTCAAGGATGCCACCACGGCAACCAAGGGCATCGTGGAGCTCGCTGAAAACGGCGAGGACGCGCCCAATGTCGCCGTCCAGGGAAACGACAAGCGGCTTAAGGACGCATCCACCACCGCAAAGGGCATCGTGGAACTCGCCGAAAACGGCGAGGACGCGCCCAATGTCGCCGTCCAGGGCAACGACAGGCGGCTCAAGGACGCAACGGAATCGCGTCCGGGCATCCTTCGCTTTGCGAAAAACCTTGAATCGGCCCCGCTTTGCGCCGTTCAGGGAAACGATCATCGGCTCAGGGACGCAACCACCGCCTACCGGGGCATCGTAGAGCTCGCTGAAAACGGCGAGGACGCGCCAGGCGTGGCCGTTCAGGGAAATGACAAACGCCTCAAGGACGCGAGCACCACCGCGAAAGGGATCGTGGAGCTCGCGGAGGACGGCGAGGACAAGGCGGGCATTGCGGTGCAGGGGCATGATCGCCGCCTCAAGAACGCCACAGAAACGACGACCGGCATCGTGCGGTTTGCCGGAAACGGCGAGTCCGCCTCCAATGCGGCCGTCCAGGGAAATGACAAGCGGCTCAAGGACGCCACCACCACCGCGAAGGGCATCGTGGAGCTCGCCGAAAACGGCGAGGACGCGCCCAATGTCGCCGTCCAGGGAAACGACAAGCGGCTCAAGGACGCCTCCACCACCGCGAAGGGCATCGTGGAACTCGCCGAAAACGGCGAGGACGCGCCCAGCGTCGCCGTCCAGGGAAACGACAAGCGGCTCAAGCCGGCCTCCGTCGGCGCGCCGGGCATCGTGTCCCTCGCGGCCCACGGCGAGACGCGCGAGGGGCGTGTCGTACAGGCGAATGATCCGCGCCTGTCCGACGCGCGCACGCCGCTGCCGCACGATCACGACTACGCGCGCCGGCGTCACGATTTCAGCGAACACCGCGGCACCATCGCCATCGCCGACAAAAAGAACGAGCCGTTTATCGGCCTCACGCCGCCGCCGGAGGGCGCCGGCATCATCTCCGCAAAGAACATCACCATCGACGACGGCGGCGTGGGCGTGGCCGGGGTCGCGCTCCACCCGGGGGAATCGTACGGAAAGTCGTACGGGGTCGTCGGACATGCGCAATTCGTGGGCATGCGCGGACAATCCACGGGCAGCGCCGAGGCGTCCGCACGGGGGTGCGGGGTGATGGGCCTGTCGCGCTTCGGCGCAGGCGGCGTGTTCGCCAGCGAGCACGGCTATTCGCTCGTCGTGGAAGGCTTCGGCGACATCGCCGACTACGACGACTCCGCACGGCTGGCCGGCGACGGTCGCGCGCTCTATCTGCGCGGGAGCTCCGATATCAACGGGCGGATGTCCATCATCAACACCCAGAGCGGGGCGCCGGGGAACATCGTGGAGATGTACGAGGTGGACGACGTCGATTACCTGTCGCCCGGAAACCTGCTTGTCGCGGGCGCCGCGGGGGGCGTGCTCTCGCGCTCGCGCAGCCGCTACGATCGCGCGGTGATCGGCATTGTCGCGGGGAACCCGCTCATCATCCTCAACGGCAAGGGAGCAAAGGACAAATTCTACCCGGTGGTCCTGGGCGGGAAGGCGGTGTGTACGGTGGACGCGCGCGAGCGCCCCATCAAGCCGGGCGACCTCATCGTGAGCTCGGACACCCCCGGCTGCGGCATGGCCGGAACGATCGATTCATTCGAGAAAATCGGCACGGTGATCGGGAAGGCGCTCGAGGGACTCGAGAGCGGCATGGGATCGATCATGGTGTACGTGGTGCACCTATAGGCGCTTCCCGGGCGCTCCCGCCCCTAGCGGGTCGTCGGCTTCCCGGCGATGAGGTCCGCCGCCATACGCGCATAGAGCTCGGACAGCCGTGCGGGCATCTCGCCCTTCGCGTGCGCTATCGTCATGGGCGTGCGCACGAAACTCACGATGGTCCGGTCGGCGACGCGATACACGCCGCCCCAACTTTCATGCGAGATGGCGGTCCCGCCCAGCGTAACACGGCCCCGCGAATGCACCACGAGAACGTGCGTGAACATGAAATCGCGCGGCACCTGGCGGCTTGCGACGAGTGATTTCGTCATACGGCGCACCACCACCTCGAGCGCCACGGCGATCCGCTCACGGCCGCCGTCAAGTCGCCATTGCCCCGCGCGCATGGCGGCGTCCATGGCCTCCGGAAGCTCGAAGGAAAGATTGCCGGCCATATCGTAGAGGCGACCATCCCACACCGCGTTTTTTCCGAGGCGTGCGGCGATCCCCGAGGCCAGCGTCGGCCAGCTCTTGCGGCTGTCGATCGGTGCGCCGGTATAGTCGAGGTTGATCGGAAATATCAGCACCGGCGCCCCCTCCGTAAGCGCGAGCGGAAAGGTGACGCGGGGATGTACGCGTACCGTCGAGGCGCATCCGAGGGCGCACAGCGCCACGAGGCACAGCAGGCCCCTTCGTGTTTTCTTGTTCATTCTGATGGACTCCACGTACCGTGATTTCCGCGCCCGGCCCGCAAGCGGCGATGGCGCGTTCAACATTTCCCGCGGCGCCGCGCGCGGCAATGCGCCATCAGGGCGTGAGCCCCTCGAGCACCTTCCGCTCGCCCGCCGTGAACACCTTGAGCTGGTAATCGTTGATCTCTTTGGCGATGTCCTTCCCCACATAGGTGAGCTTGCGGGTGTAGGGCTTCTTCTCGTATTCATCGACCCACAGGATGACCGTCGTCTTGTCGGCCTCCCAGACATAGGCGCCCTGGTTTTTCTTGATGTTCTCCCCGGTGGGGACGCCGAACTTCGCCTCGACCTTTTTCCGCACATCGTCCAACGCGAGATACGGAAAGCTGACGACCACGTAGTACAAGCGCCCGTCGCTCTTGGCGTCCTTGGCGTCTTTTGCCTCCGGGGCCGCGGCGACGGCCGGATCAACATAGAAAAAGCCGTACAGGTATTCGATTTCCCCGTCGCGGGAGATGATGACCTTTTTCTCGTCGGTGTAGACGATTTTACCCAGCACCCCGGTTTTCGACGCCGCCGTGAGCGCGCCCCATTTGAGGCTGCCGTAGCCGTCCGGAATGTTCTTTGCCGTTTTTGCCGATTTGTCCTCCGCCGCCCTGCCCGACTGCCGGGTTTGCGCATACAGCGCCGTACCGAGCGCCATGCAGATCAACACTGCGATAGTAATCTTTTTATTCATGCCCGCTCCTTTCTCTAAACGGAACGCATGCGCGGTCCGCCCTGGTACGCATATCGGCATATTCGCGAAAAAAAACAAGCGCGAATGACGGCTCCGGCACCAGACGTTTATTGTTTGACAGAATCCCCGCGCCCGATACCACCGTATCCCGTGCCGGAGCGTCCTCCCGAGCGCACGCACACCGGGGAACCATGTCGAAACAAAAAATTGCCGCATTTTCCGTCGCGCGATATGCTTGTATCGCGCTCATCGCTGTCGGATGCTCGGGGCTCTCGAGGCTGGACCACACGGACCGCCTGGGGAGGGTCGCGAGCAGAGCGGTCTATACAAATGGCGTTCTGCGCGGCGCGGAGGAGATCCGGTACGTTGGCGAATCCGCCCGGCCGCTTTCGATCACGTTTCGGTGTTTGGAACGAGACGCACTGAAACAATCGCGAGAGGCGTACCATGAATACACCGAAGCCGGCATGCTGGTACGGATACGGTATACCATAGTCGTTGACGGGGAAAAGATCCCCTGCGGGTCCGCCCAGTACGCGTACGGCGCGGGGAATACGCTCCGGCGGATCACCTACACCGCCCTCTCCGATACCGTCCGGAGACGGACGTATCCGTCGGGTGTGCAGATGTTCGAATATTCCGGAGGACGTGTCGCGGCGCGGCGCATCATCGAATACGCCTACAACCGGAAGATAAACGCCGTGATGCAGATTGGGCAGCACGCGATTTCCTATCATAACGCCGCTCCGGCCCTGCTGCAATCATGGGTGCTCGATCCCGAGACCGGCGTTATCGCGCGCACCCGCGAAACGAACGGGACGGCGCTGCGGGAGCGCATCACACGCATCGAAACCGCCCTTGCCGCTGCGGCGAGCGGCGTACATTTTACCTGCACCAATTAGGAGGAGCTATGGCTGGACTCATTGAAGCGACAGACGCGAATTTCAAGACCGAGGTGCTCGACGCCTCCGGCACGGTCCTTGTTGATTTTTGGGCGCCCTGGTGCGGCCCCTGCCGGATGCAGACCCCGATCCTCGAGAAGCTCGCCGGCTCGGGCGAGATCGGCGCGAAGATCGTAAAGCTCAACACCGACGACAATCCGAACACCGCGCAAACCTACGGCATCCAATCGATCCCGACGCTCATCATCTTTAAAAACGGCGCCGAGACCGAACGCATGGTGGGCGTCCAGCCCGAGAAGGCGCTGAAAGACAAGCTGAAGTAGCGCCGGGGCCATGCGCGCGGTCCTGCAGCGGGTGCTTTCCGCCAGCGTGACTATCAACGGGGAGGTGGTCTCGGCCATTGGCCCGGGGATGCTTGCGCTGGTCGGGTTCCGTCGCGGCGACACGGACGACGACATGGCCTACCTGATCGACAAAACGCTTGGCGTCCGCATCTTCGACGACGAGCGCGGCGTAATGAACCGCTCGCTTGCGGAGATCGACGGCGAACTTCTGGTAGTGTCGCAGTTCACCCTTTACGGCGACGCGCGTAAGGGACGCCGTCCGTCGTACGGCGAGGCGATGCCGCCGGATGAGGCGCGCGTGCTCTACGACGCGTTTCTTCGGCGGTGCCGCGAGCGCCACCCGCGGGTGTGCGGCGGTGTGTTCGGCGCCGACATGAAGGTTGCGCTCGTCAACGACGGCCCGGCGACCATCCTGCTGGACAGCTCGCGAAACCTGTAATCGGCCGCACCCATACGCGGTATTCACGACCGCGTTTTTTCGTCACAACAATCGAAAGCGGAATCGTATCTGAGATAGCACTCATGCGCGGAGATGCGATATGCCGATTGATACGACGCTGTACATCCATGAAAACACGCTGAAACTGATCTCCGAGTCGTGCGACATGAGCGGTATTTCGCACAACCGGCTCATCGTCATGCTGCTTAAGAATGCGATGAGTAAAGCCCGGAAGAACATGAAAACCGGTTTGGCCATTCGCTACCAGGAGCGGAATCAGGGCGGGCACTGGCACACGGTTCATGTGCGCTTTCGGGAGGACGAGGCGGATTTCTTTAAGGATATGCGGAACTTTATGAAGATGTCGGTTTCGCTGATTTTGGCTCAGGCCGCACGAGAGTATCTTAAAGAAATGGTCAGAGCATCAGCGGAAAGGGAAACGACCGATAACTATCCGTTTTCGAACCATCAATTGTCATTTATTGAAACCAATGACGGGATTTTCTGGATAACACACTGGAAAACACCCCCACCCCCGTCACCCACAATCAAACATTGAACCGGAAGCTGATGATGTCCCCGTCCTCGACGATATACTCCCTGCCCATGACATGGAAACGTCCCGCCTTCTTCACGGCATCCTCGCTCCCGGCCTCGATGAGATCGGGATACTTCATCACCTCGGCGCGGATAAACCCGCGCTGGATATCGGAGTGGATCGCCCCCGCCGCCTCGGGCGCCGCGGCCCCCCGACGCACCTCCCACTGACGCACCTCGTCCGTACCCACCGTGAAAAACGAGATGAGGCCGAGCGCATCCATACACAGGCCCGTGAGCACGTTGAGCGCGGGCGCGGCGATCCCCGAGGCCGCCATGAACTCGCGCCGTTCGGCCTCATCGGCCAGGAGGGCAATCTCCGCCTCGAGCTTCGCGCTTATGCGCATGCACGCGATCCCCGACTCCGTGAGCGCCTCCTCGACCGCAGCCGAAATACAGCCGGAGGCGATGTCCGCATCACCCGCATTCACGGCCACAATCATCTTTTTCATGGTGAGGAACGGATAGCTCGCGATGAGCGCCGCCTCCTCGTCGCTTATCGCGCGCGTCCGAAGCGGCCGCCCTGCGTCCAGATGCTCTCGAAACGACGCGAGCAGCGCCTCCTCGCGCGCCGAACGCTCGTCGCGTCCCTTCTTCTGGTTTTTTGCGATGCGCTCCAGGCGCTTTTCAATGAACAGCTGATCATGCAGCACAAGCTCGTCGTTTACCAGCGCGATGTCGCGCGCCGGGTTCACCGAACCGGAGACATGATACACGGCGTCGTCCTCGAACGCGCGTACGACATGGCAGAGCGCGTCGGTCTCGGCCGCGATCGCGAGGACCTCGGGACGGACGCTCCCGGGGTCGATCCGCGGAACAAGGTCCACGGCGATGCGCGCGCGGGTTTCTTTTTTCGGACGATAGAGGGCCGCCAGCCGGTCGAAACGCTCATCGCGCACCTCGGCGATGCCGCTGAGTGCCTTCATCTGGTCCTGCGGCGCGCTTGGCGCTTTGGCGCCGGTGAGGAGTTCGAAAAAGCTTTTCTTTCCGGTCTGCGGCAGACCGATGATCCCGATCTTCATGCATTCATTCTCCGTGCGCGGGTGCGCGAACGAACCTGCATAGCGCGGGGGCGGAATCGATCAAGAACAATTTTTCGGGCGCAGCGGCGTCGGGCAATCAGGCGGGGGCGGGACCGTCGATCACCTCGCGAATTTTTTTGGCGAGGTCCTGGGGACGATAGGGCTTAGCGATAAAGTTAAGCCCGCGGTCAATGATGCCGTGATGGGCGATCACCTCCTCGGAGTAGCCGGATGAGAAAAGAATCCGAAGCCCCGGGCGCAGTTTCCCGACGCGCTGCGCGAGCTCGAGGCCGTTCATCCCTGGCATCACCACGTCGGTGACCATGAGATCGATCGCCCCCGCGTGGGCCTCCACGGCGTGCAGCGCCTCCATCGGATTTCCGAAGACCATGAGCCGATAGCCCAGCCGCGAGAGCAGACGCACGGCGAGGCCGCGCACCGCGGGATCATCCTCCACGAGAAGGAGCGTTTCCGTCCCGCGCGGGAAATCGCCCACCAACCTGCCCGGTAGCGTTGCCTCGGAGCCATCGGCCACACGCGGGAAGAAGATCTTGAACGTGCTCCCCAGGCCAACTTCAGAATACACCTCTATTGAGCCGCTGTTTTGCTTCACGGCCCCATAGATGGTCGCCAGCCCCAGACCGGTCCCCTTGCCCTTGGGTTTGGTGGTGTAGAACGGCTCATAGAGGTGCTCCTTCACCTCCGAGGACATGCCCGATCCGGTGTCGCTCACCGAGATGAGCACGTAGGGCCCCGGCGACACATAGGGATGGCCGGACGCGTATTCCTCGTCGAGATCGAGCGTCGCGGTCTCGATGATGAGCTCGCCGCCGCCGGGCATGGCGTCGCGCGCGTTCACGGTGAGGTTGATGATGATCTGCTCGAACTGTCCCGGGTCGATCCGCACCGCGCCCGCGTCGGGAGCGAGGACCGTCTTGAGCGCGATGTCCTCGCCGATGATGCGCCCGAGCATCTTCTTCATGTTGGAAACCAGGTCGTTCACGCCCACTACGCGCGGCTCCACGATCTGCTTGCGGCTGAAGGCGAGGAGCTGCCGGGTGAGCGCCGCCGCGCTCTCGGCGGCCTTCATGGCGTCCTTCAGCGTCTCGGCGAGCGCGTCGCCGGCGGGCACGTCCATGAGCGCCAGCGAGATGTTCCCGGTGATCGCCGTGAGGAGATTGTTGAAGTCGTGGGCCACGCCGCCGGCGAGCCTCCCGATCGACTCGATCTTCTGCGACTGCCGGAGCTGGTCCTCGAGACGGGCGCGGTCCTCCTCGGCCTTTTTGCGCTCGGTGATATCGCTCAGATAGCCGTCATAGTGCGTGACGGCGCCGGCCGCGTCGCGGATCACCACGGTGAAGTCGTGCACCCAGCGGACCTCGCCCGAGGCGGTAAAAACACGGTACTCCTGTTCGTACGACGGCGTGCCCGCCTCGCCGTAGCGCGCCACCTCGCGCTCGATCCGCTCACGATCGTCCGGATGGATGATATCGAGGTAGCTGGTGCGCCCCTCGATGAACGACGCCGGATCATATCCCCAGCGCGACACGTTGGGCGACACGTACTCCTCCGGCCAGCCGGGCTCCGCGCGCCACTTGAAGGCGACCATGGGCCCCGAGACGAACTGATTGCGTTCTCGCTCGAGCGCCTCCTCGGCCTTCTTGCGCTCGGTGATGTCGTTCATGGCCGTGAGCAGGTAGCGCTCGCCCTCGAGTTCGACGATGTCCGCGGAAAACGAGCCGTTGCGCAGGACCCCCGAGCGCGTGCGCACCTGCACGTCGAAATCGCGCGCAAACCCGTCGCGTTCCAGCGCGGACATGATCTCGTCGCGACGCGAGACGTCGTCGAACAGCCCGAGATCGCGGGAGGTTTTCCCGATCACCTCCTCGCGTGAAAACCCGAGCACGTCCAGGAAGCTCTGATTGACCTCGAAAAACTGGCCGGTGTCGATCGTGCTGATGGCCATGAGCACCGGCGTACTATTGAAGGCCGTGATAAACTTCTGTTCGCTCGCGCGTAACGCCGTTTCCGCCTTCTTGCGCTCGGTGATGTCGATATTGAACTCCGCCACCAGCCACTCGCCGTCGGGGTTCTGAAACGGGATGGTGTGCACCTCGATGGCGCGGTTCCCCTCGCGGGGCAGCACCTCCTCGGTGATCGTGATCTGCCGGCTGGTGATCGCCGCCGGGATCCCGCAGTCCGAGCACGGCCTCTGACGACCCATGAAATACTCGTAGCATTTGCGCCCGGCCGGATCGCCGTAAACCTTCTGCCAGCCGGGATCCACATACCGGAGATTGTAATCGGCGTCGATGATGTCCACCCCGGTCCGGGTGATGCTCAGGATGCTCTCGAGCCGTTTCGTGGTCTCGGCGAGCTCGCGCGCGGCGCGCTTGCGCTCGGAAATATCCTTCATGGTCCCCACCATCCGGTACGGGACCCCGTTCCGGTCGGGGATGAAGGCGCCTACGTCCTCTATGTCCATGTACGAGCCGCCCTTCACGCGGAAGCGGTATTCGATACTGTAGAGCGTTCCGGTGTTGATGGAGCGCTCCAGCGCCGTCGTGGCGCGCGCCCGGTCATCGGGATGGATCATCTCCTCCCATTCGTTGATGTCCACCGCGCGCATCTCCTCGGGCGTGAAGCCGGTGATGGCGGCGATGGCGCCGGCCCAGTTGATGACGCCCGCGGGAATATCGTAATCGTAGACGAGCTGGCCCGTAGCCTGGGCGGCGAGCCGGAAGCGCTCCTCGCTCTCCCGCAGCGCCCGCGCCGCCCCCACGCGCTCGGAGATGTCGCGGCAGAGCGTGAGGATGCGCGCCGCGTCGCCGCTCCCGGTGACCGTCGCATTGATCTCGATGGGTATGATGACTCCGTTTGGCCATTCGTACTCCACCTCGAAGCCGCGGATAAAGCCAAGTGCCGCGCACTGCGCCACCGCCGCGTCGTTGCGCTCCCGGTCGTGCGCGGCCGTCCACTCGAGGACGTTTCGCCCGCGAATCTGCTCCAGCGTCGCGTGGCCGGTCATCTTCACGTAGATGTCGTTCGCGTCCACGACATGCCCGCGCCCGTCGACAATAACGAAGCCGGTATCGGTCGTTTCGATGAGCCGGCGATACTTCTCTTCATTGTCGCGCAATGCCCGCTCGATGTCCTTGCGCGCCGTGATGTCGGTGAAAAACCCGACATTGCACTCGCGGCCGTCTATCATCATCGCCGAGGTGTTGATGTCGGCGTAGATGACCGTCCCGTCTTTTCGGAGGCAGGGGATGTCCGCCGCAAGAATCGTATCGCCGCGCGCCTGGCTCATAAACTCCCGCACTACGGATGCGACCGCCTCGGGGGGATGGATATCGCCCACGGACAGGCGCAGCAGCTCCTCCTCGGTGTAGCCCAGCATTTTACAGATCGCCGGGTTCGCGTAGGTGAACCGCTTCGATTCCACCTCCGCGACCAGGATCCCCTCGCCCGCGAAGTGGAACAAGGTCCGGAAGCGCGCCTCGCTCTCGCGCAGTCGCCGCTCCATGCGGTCTTTGTAGAGCGCCGATTCGATGTTCGAATGCAGGTCCGTCGAGCTCACGGGCTTGGTGACATAGCCGGAGGGCCCGGTGTCGCGCGCGGCGTCGATCGTCGCGGGGTCGGCGTTGGCGGTCATGTAGATGATGGGGATGGGCGCGTTCGAACGGATGGCGCGCGCGGCGTCGATGCCGCTTGCCGCGCCCTGCAGCACGATGTCCATGATGATGAGGTCCGGCGCGAGCGCGGCGGCCAGCGACACCGCCTGCTCGCCGGTCGTGGCGGTCCCGGCCACCTCGTAGCCGAGGTCGGTAAGGATATGCGTCACGTCGAGCAGAACGATCGGCTCGTCCTCGACGAGGAGGATTCGGGGGCGCGGGGGATTGCTGTCGCTTACATTTATCGCCATGGCATTCGTATTCTCAACGATGGGAACATATCAATCCCAACTGCCCTGAAGCGGCTTAATGCTGGCACATCATGGCAACCGAGTCAACACAATTTACCGCCCCGAGGTGACCGATGGCCCATCGCGAAACACCAGTGACCGACACGCTGCCCGTGCAACGCTGCCGGGACGGCGCCGACATTCGCGAGCTCGCCGACCACGAGCTCGTCGCAATCATCATCGGAACCGGAACTCGCGGGACCGGGGTGGTGCGGATGGGGATGGAAATCCTGGAGCGATTCGGCGGGGTGCGCGGCATACGGTGCGCCGGCCTCCGCGAACTCGCGAATGCGAAGGGCATGGGGATGGTCAAGGCGGCGCGCCTGCAGGCGGCGCTCGAGCTGGGACGGCGGGCCATGGCGACGGTCGAACCGGGCGCGTCGGTCTCGTCGCCCCGGCGCGTATGGGAGCTGCTCCGCCACGAGATCGCGGGCGTCCCGCAGGAGGTGTTTCGCGTGCTCGTCCTCAACAGTAAAAACCTGCTGGTGAAGAACCGCGTGGTCTCGGTGGGCACCATCTCCGCCGCGCTCATCCACCCGCGCGAGATTTACCGCGACGCCATACGCGAAACGGGCTCGTCCATCATCATCGCCCACAACCACCCCTCGGGGGTCCTTACCCCGTCGGGCGAGGACATCGCCGCGACCAAGCGCATCGCCGATGCGGGGAACATCATCGGCATTGCGCTTCTGGATCACGTGATTATTGCCGAGGCGGGGTACCTGAGCCTGCGGGAGGCGGGGTATATGTGAACACGTTCATGACAAAGTTGGTATGATTGCAGATCCAGGCCTCGTACACGCCGCCGCCCTGCCACACGGTGATCCCCACCGGCCGCCCCGGTGACTCCCGCGTGGCCAGCAGCGCAAGCGTATCGGCGCGGAACGCCTGCACGGTATTGTCATTGTAGCAGGTCACGAATATCACCGTGCCGTCGGGCGAGGCCGCGATGGTGCGCGGGCTGGACATCGTCCGCGCCCATTGCACGATGCGCCCGGAGGGGAGCTCGACCTTGATGAGCTTCGCCTCGTTGCAGATGGACGCGTAGAGGTATCCGTTCGATATCAGGATATGCCGCGGCGCGGGCCCCACGGTGATCTCCCGCACCTTTTCCACGGTGTCCAGATCGACCACGCTCAGGAAATTCCCGCCCATCTGCGCGATGTAGAGAAATTTCGAATCGGCGCTGGCGGTCATCCCCCGCGGCACGCTCCCGGTCCGCAGGGTCTTCACGACGTTCCATCCGTCCGGCGTGGGCGCGGAAATATCGATCACGCTCACCGTGCTCGAATGCCAGTTGGACACGAAGAGGTACTTCCCGTTCGGGCTCGACCAGATCACCTTCGGCGTCGCGCCGGTCTTTATGAGCAGGAGTTTCATCTTCTTGTTCGTGAATTCCGGCTCGGGTGCGGCCTTCTTTTTCGCGGCCGGCGGCGCCGACACGTCCGCGGGCTTTGGGGGAATGCGCTCGTGCAGCCATGCCGTCTTGAAGGGCTTGCCCTCGACGGCCGTGTCGCCGCCCAAGAGGTCCCACACCGCAACGCCGTCGGCGTTGTGCAGCGAAACCCAGAGATAGCGCCCGTTGTGCGAGAAATGGCCCTCGACCGGCTTTTCCTGATACGAGTTGATCGGGACCTTCTTGTCGTAATCCCAGCCCTTCCCGGGCGTCATCACGAAGATGAGCTTGCGCTGGATCACGCGGCTGGCGCGGTTATACTCGTACACGCTGCACTCCTCGAGGTTCATGGAGTACACCCGCGACCCGTCGGGGCTCATCTCCACCGACTTCGCGCCGATTCCCGTTCGAAGCGACTCGGCCTTCGTGATGGCGAGTTTCTCCGGGTACACCGGGACGACGACCGCCGGCTCCTTTTTTACGGCGTTGCACGATAGCGCAAGCGCACCCGCGAGGAACATCGCGGCGCGCGCGCGCGGAACAATTCTCGGTAATAGCATATCGCATCTCCTTGTGTTGATGTGTGCAGTGATCCCGTCCCTCGCCCCGCCACGGAGGGGGGGTGTCCGAAGAGCAAACGGGGCCGCACATGGCTCTCCGGCACTAACCCGGCGCGGGCGGAAAAAAATCAACAATAATCCCCCGCTACGAACCGCCCCAAAGATTTCCCAGGCGGCGCCGGATCCGCTTATACACGCCCTTGAGCTCGATGAGCCCCACGGCGTCGCGCTGCTGCGTGAGCGCCTCCAGCGTGGTCGCGCGCACCACCTCCCAGAGCCGCGCGCGGTCCGGGCAGGAAAAAAAATAATCGAGGTTCACCTGATAGGCGCCCTTGAAGGCGCGCCCGCCTCCCTCCGGCGTGATGCGCCTGATGAGCTCGGTGAGATCGAGGCTCCCGTCCTTCGCGCGGATCGAGGCGTTCAGGGCCAAGCCGCGGGTCGCCTCGCGCACCACCACGGCGAAGACGACCACCACGGCGATCTCGGGGTCGCGCGCCATCGAATCCGCAATGATGGCGATCCCGTCCCGGCGGCTCTCGTCGATGAAGCCGATGCCCGCCAGCGCCCACCCCTTGTACACGACGCGCTCTCGCTCGGCCAGGGCCATCAACCGCACCACCTCCTCGGAGAGCGGGATGCGCGCGATGTGCCGGATCTCCTCGGGATCGGCGTGGCGCGCAAGATACGCGAGCGCCCGGCGGTCCAGGTCGTTCGCATGCGCGTAGTTGTCGGTGTCGGTTTGGATGCCGTAGGTGAGCGCGGTGGCCACGCGACGCATGAGCGGCGCATCGAACGGCGGCGCGAGCGCCTCCAGCATGAGCGCCACGAGCGTGCTCACCGAGCCCGCCGCGCCGCTGACCAGCTTGAAATCCACCGGAAGGTCCTCCGCCACCGCATCGTGGTGGTCGATGTGGATCGCGCAGCGCAGGCGCTCCGAGACCCCCTTGATGTGCGCCGACTGGAAATCCATGACCGCATAGGCGTCGTAGGACGACAGGCGGGGGAGCTCGCGGCTGAAGGCGATGGGAATGCGAAGGTCGCGGATCATCGCCTCGTTCTGCGGCAGCGAGACCACGGTGATGGACACGATGGTCGCGCGCACCCCCTCGGCGGCGCACAGCGCGTGCACCGCGAACGACGAGGCGATCACGTCCGGGTCGGGCGAGCCCTTGATGTAGATGAGCAGGTGCCGGCAGCGCCGAACGGCGTCCCGGAGCGCGCCGGCGTGCGCGGCGATATCGGCCGGTTTCATTCTATTTTGAAGACCACCAGACTCACGTCGGCGGTAAGGACCGTCCCGTCGGTGTACTGCTCGAAGTCGGCGAGGATGCGGCGCGCGAGCACCGCCGGCGAGTCGCCCCGATTGATGCGGATGAGGTCCTTCACGCGGCCGATCGTATAGGACGCGCCGTCGCGGTTGCGCGCATTGACCAGGCCGTTGGAATACATGACGCCGATGCTGTCCGGGTGCGCCTTCACGGCGCCGGACTCGTAGCTGAAGCCCCGCTCGATGCCGATGGGCACGCCCTTGGTGTCCAGATCGATGAAGTTTCCGCGCTCGCTGTCGAAATAGGCGAGCGGGTTGAACGCGGCGTTGGCGAAGCGTATCTCGCCGTCGGCCGACGAATAGATGACCGACAGCGCCTGCGCGTATTTTTCGGAATAGCGCGAGGTGCACACCACCCAGTTCATGGCCCCCAGCACCTGTTCCGGCATCTCGTACTTCTCCGAGCACGAACGCAGCGCCGCGTAGAGCTCGAGTCCCAACAGTCCCGACTCCACGCCGAGATCGGCGGTGTCGGCGATGAATATGCCCAGCGTGTCAGGGTTGATGGCGACGGCGTCGAAGTAATCGCCCCCCCGCTCCGAGACGTTCTTGTACAGCGAGCTTAGCCGGATGCCGTCGATCTGCGCGAGGGTGCGCGGGATGATCCGGCCCTTGATGGTGCGGACCACGAGCCGGTCGTGGCTGGCCGCCTGCGTCCGCTTCACCTCGTCGAGCATGATGGCGTTGGCCAGTGTGAGCTCGAACTGGATCCGGTAGAGCTCCAGCGCCTGGAGCAGGTTGATATTGTACGGACGCCCGCTCACCAGGCTTCCGGTGAGGATGACGCCGATGAGCCGCTTTTCGTAGTCGAACAGCGGCACGGCGACCTGAATGTCGTGCCGATCGAAGAGCGCGATGAGCTCCTCGCGCTTTTCGGCGAGCCGCTCGTCGGTGAAGATCATCGAGCGGTCGATGAGCCCGGCGTACTCGACGAGGGCGCGCGCGAGCTCGCCGTCCGCGGGCAGGGGCGAGAGCGATATCCGCTCGCCCAGGCTGTAGCTGAATTCGAAGGCGTCGCCCGCCCGGTCGCGCGTGAGAAAGGTCGCGCGCGCGATCCCGAAGCGGTGCTCCAGCATGTCGATGGCGTTGTTGAAGAACTCGACGTAGCCGCGCTCCCCCGCGCCCGCGAGCCCCGAAAGCTCTTGAAAGAACTCGAGCACGTTGCGCTCGAAGGCGCGGTACTCGCTCTGGAAAAACCGTTCGAGGCGCGGACGCGCGCTGCGATAGAACACGAACAGGTATAGGAACACGCCGAAGGCGAGCGCCGGCGCCGGGACCGTCTGGCCAAACACGACGCGCCCCATCCCGAATTCGACCCCCGCATAGACCGGCCCCACCAGCAGCGCGAACACCGTGACCCAGTATATCCCGCGCAGGTAGAAGCGCTTGAAGTCCAGCATCCGCTCGTCGGAGAGCGCGTAGTTGATGACCAGCAGGAGCAGGCTACCGGACACCGCAATGGCGATGTTCTTGTATGCGTGAACATTGAACATGATGGGCAGCATAAAGGTGAACACCAGAATCAGCAGCGACCCCAGGTTGGTCCCCATGAACATGTAGAAGATCTGCACCCGGAACGACTGGTTGCGAAGAAAGCTCGACTTGTACAGGAGGATGAGAAACGAGCCGAAAATATAGAGCCCGAAGAGCGCGATATAGGCGATAAAGAAGCGCCCGAACCGGAAGGCCAGGTGGTCCTGCTGCACCGTCTCGACGACGATGGCGTCCGTGAAAAGGAGCGCGCCCGCGAGGACCAGGCCGGGCAGGGCCGAGAGCGCGATGAACCATCCCGGCGAGCGCTTCTCCCAGCGGGGAAAGATCTCCGTCAGGTGAAAGAAGAGCTGGGTGGCCCCAAGGATAAGTAGAAAAAACAGCCGGCCCAGCTCCGTGCGATACTCGAAGCCCGGCGCCACGAGCAATGCCCCCAACGAAAGGTACAGGCACAGCGTGATGAAGCTGATGAGGGCGAAAACCCGGTTGATGACGAACCGCGAGCGGCGGACGATATTCACGAGGGCGAAGTACCCCGCCAGCACGGCGGCGCAGCCCGTGAGGACGATTTCCAGAGTGAGGAGCGGCGATAATGTCATGGGCATGATATGGAATCGGCCCCATGATGCCGGGAAAGCGCTAAATTTCAAGTTAAAAAAACCGGACCCGACCGGCAACAAATATTTTCTTGACAGCCAGGGGGGCCCATACTAGTTTTGGCTGGCATTTTTCCCGACTGGCTTCGTGATCGGTTTCGCCAGCTCCACGAGCGGTAATCATTGCAGTTAACGACCAGAGCACACGCAAAAGTCAACCTTCACCTTGAGGTATTGAACAAGCGGCCGGACGGGTATCATGCCATTTTTTCCCTGATGGCGAGCGTTGGGTTTTGTGATCTTTTAAAACTCGAATCAGTGCGGCTCACCGAACGTCCCGACGGCGAATGTTCCATTACCGTGCACGCTGCGGGCGGGAAGTACCCGGAGCTCATCGAGACCATACCCTATGGCCGGAATCTCATTGAAATGGCGGCTGCGCTGTACTGTCGCACGGCGGGCCTTTCCGGCGAGATCGACTTTACCATCGAGAAGAACATTCCATCCGGAGCAGGCCTTGGCGGCGGGAGCACCGATGCGGCAGCGGCCCTCAGGCTGCTCAATCAGCGCTTGGGGCGCGTGAGCGAACCGGATCTGCGAGCACTAGCCGCGCAATTGGGGGCCGATGTCCCCTTCTGCCTGAATGGCGGCGCCGCAATCTGCGAGGGAATCGGCGATATCATCGAACCGCTCGTCGGCCGCGTGACGCGGCACCTCGTTATTGCCAATGACGGAATCCATGTGAATACCGCCGCGGCGTACGCCTCGCTACACCGCGGCCAATCATACCCGGTCGACCGGGACGCACTGAATCGGAAACGAGCGCGCATTATCGAGGATTTTGCGAACGGCAATCTCCGCAATCTTACATCAATACGGAAAAACGATTTCGAGGCGCCGGTTTTTGCAGAGCATCCGCGCATCGAGCACATCAACGCCATGATGGCGGCGCACCGGCCGGAGTTTGCCGCCATGACCGGATCGGGATCGAGCATCATTGGCGTATTCGAGAGTGAATCCGACGCCCGGAGCGCGCATGAGGCGCTCCAGTGCGAGGTGAAACACTGCATATTGACGGCTTTATTGTAACAGTGAGGCGTAGCCAAGCGGTAAGGCACCGGGTTTTGGTCCCGGCATCCAAGGTTCGAATCCTTGCGCCTCAGATATTTTCCAGCAGAAGAGCGAAGGTATCCCCATGAGCGCCGCGGCGAATGACATAACGGCAGTACTCCTGGCGGCCGGCAAGGGCGTGCGGATGCAATCCGAACTCCCCAAGGTCCTCCACCCCCTGAACGGCACACCGCTAATCAGGCACGTCATTGACAGCGTTATGGCTGCCGGCATCCGCGACATCATCGTGGTGGTGGGCTATCAGGGCCAGCAGGTCATCGACGCGCTCGACGGAATACCCGGCATCACCGTAGCCTGGCAGCGCGAACAGCTCGGGACGGGACATGCCGTGCTTCAGGCGGAGCAGGTTCGCGCGGGCTTTCCCGGCCCGGTCCTTGTCGCCTGCGGCGATGTGCCGCTCATTCGTCCGGCCCATTTCCGGTCGCTCGTCGATGCGGCGCGGGAGCCGAACGCCCGTGCGGCCGTCCTCACCATGTTCCAGGACAATCCGACCGGCTACGGCAGGATCATGAAGGACGCTCGCGGTTTTATCGAGCGCATCGTGGAGGAGAAGGACGCCACTCCCGATGAAAAGGCCGTCCGCGAGGTCAACTCGGGCACCTACGTGTTCGACGGCCCCCTGCTTTTCGAGGGCCTCAAGACTATCGGCACCGACAACGCCCAGCGCGAATACTACCTGCCCGACGTGCTACAGCACATCCGGCGGTCCGGATACGACGTACGCGCCGTCCTCCTGGAAGACGCGATCTGCGGGCGCGGCATCAACTCCCGCGAGGAGCTGGCCGCCCTCGAGGAATACCTGCGCGAACATGCGCCACAGTAAACGGAGACGGCTATACCGATGGATCATCAAATGAAGATATTTTCGGGGACCTCGAACCCGGTCCTCGCCCGTGAGATTGCGGACTATCTGAACCTGTCGCTGTCGGCCATCGAGCTCAAGAAATTCAAGGACAGCGAGATCTCGGTCAAGATCGGCGAAAACGTCCGCGGCGTGGACGTGTTTCTCGTCCAATCGACCTGCAATCCGGCGAACGACTACCTCATGGAGCTCTTGCTCATGATCGACGCGGCCTTCCGGGCCTCGGCCAAGCGGATCACGGCGGTGATCCCCTATTTCGGCTATGCGCGCCAGGACCGCAAGGTGGAGCCGCGCGTTCCCATATCGGCCAAGGTGGTCGCGAACATCCTGCACTCCGTCGGCGTGAACCGCATCCTCACCATGGAGCTTCACTCGGAGCAGATCCAGGGGTTCTTCGACATGCCGGTGGACAATCTCTACGCCGGCCCCATCCTGGTCGATTATATCAAGCGCATCGACATACAGGACGCGGTGGTGGTTACGCCGGACACCGGCGGGGCCGAGCGCGCGCGGGCCCTGGCCAAGAAGCTGCACGCCGGACTCGCGCTCATCGACAAGCGCCGTCCGGAGGCGAACGTCTCCGAGGTGATGCATGTCATCGGCGCCGTGGAGGGCAAGAACTGCATCCTGGTGGACGACATGATCGACACCGGCGGCTCAATCAGCGCGGCGGCGCGGGCGCTCAAGGAGAACGGCGCGCGCGATATCTACTGCCTGGCGACGCACGGCGTCCTCTCCGCGGACGCGTCGATGAAGCTCGACGCTGCGGGTTTCAAGGAGCTCATCATCACCAACACCATCCCCGTGCCCGACGGCAAAAGGCCCAAACACACGACGGTCCTCTCGACCGCGCAGCTTTTCGGGGAGGCCATACGGAGAATTCACAACGGCGAGTCCATCAGCTCGCTCTTTTCGTAAAACCCGAACAGGGAAATCAATCCAATACAAACGGAGACCATAATGAAAGCACACGACCTCACCGTCACACTGCGGACCGAAACCGGAAAAAACGAATGCAACCGCCTGCGCGCCGCCGGCTTTATCCCCGGCGTGGTGTACTCGCACGGAGGCTCGGAAGCCGTCAAGGTGAACAAGAAGGACTTCATGGGGCTCTTCAAGGGGCACATCTCGGAAAGCGTGCTCATCAACATCACGGTGGCCAACAAGCCCGCGGACAACGCCTTCAAGGTGTTCGTGAAGGACTATCAGCTCGATCCGGTCACCGACATCATCAAGCATGTCGACTTCTACAAGATCACCGCCGGCGAGAAGATCCACACGCACGTTCCGGTCGAGCTCACCGGCTCGGCGGAGGGAGAGCGCATGGGCGGCGTCGTGGAGTTCCTGGAGCGCGAGCTGGAGATCGAGTGCCTCCCGGACGAGATGCCGGAAAAAATCGTCATCGACATAACCACGCTCGGTATCGGCAAATCCATCCAGCAGAAGGACGTGCCGACATCCGGATCGCTGAAAATACTGGGCGACGCGCACCGCGTGATCGTGGCCTGCGTGGTGCCGCAGAAGGCCAGCGAGGAGGCGGCGGAACCTGCCGCGGAGGTCGCCGAAACCAAGGCGGCGGAACCCGAGAAGGAAAAGAAGTCGGAATAGTCCGAGGAGCGTTCGCCGCCCGCGGGCGGCGTAACATAAATTTGAGAATGGCCACTCAAGCGCTATACTGCCCGCAGAGCGTGAGCTGCAAGGAAGGGGTGTATCGTTGAAACTGATTGTAGGGTTTGGCAACCCCGGTGAGAAGTTCGTCAATAACCGGCAAAACATCGGCTTCAAGGTGGTGGAGATCCTCGCGAACAACGAGAATATCGATGTTCGCGTCAAGAAGAAGAAGTCGGTGATCGGCCGGGGCTCCGTGAACGGAACCGAGGTGGTGCTGCTCAAGCCCCAAACCTTCGTGAACCTCATCGGCGAGTCGGTATTGTATATCGCGTCCTTCCTGCGGATCAACGTGCGGGAGATCATATGCGTCCTCGAGGATCCGACGCTTCCCGTGGGGGAGCTTCGCGTGGATTACCGCTTGTCGAAGATCAAGCACGAGGGCATCGAATCGATCACCAAAGCACTCAAGTCCGACAAGTTCGCCAAGGTGCGCGTGGGCGTGGGCGTCCCTCCCAAGTCCATGACGGTGGAACAGTACCTGCTGACCGACTTCACCGACCGGGAGAACCTCATCCTGATTGACGTTCTCAACAAGGCCGAGGAGGCGGTCAAGGCGTTGATCACCAACACCATCGAATCGGTCCAGGAAAACTACAATCCCGAGGGCCCCGTCCGCATAGAGCGCCGTCGCGTCCGCAAGGTATACGTAAAGCGATAGCGCCCCTTCCGTCCCGGTCCGCCGTCCGTTGCGCCGACGAACCCCCTGAAGAACGAATGCAGTCGCGTGTTGCTTATAAGGCAGTGAAGCCGCCATGGCCGCACTGCCGGAAAAAAAACCGCAAGGGACAGAACCGTTGAAGGGCGGGATAGTGCGGAGAGTAACTGTGCGGGGTCAACGGGCGGGTGTTCTGTCCCTTGATAGTGCAGGATTAAACAAGGCCTCTTATGCGATGGTACGCTTGCGATACAGATACAAGAGCCGGGAAAGACAGATCTGGACCTGGACGATGGTATTTCGATCGGGAAGGCGCAGGTACACATAGAGTGTCGAGTTATGTCTCATTATAAAACGCTCCCATTGACATGTTCTCCTTTCGGCCAATACCTATCTCGCATGTTTTGTATGATCGCATCGCGCCTGTCTAGTGTAAGCACCTGCGATACTTCATCGATGCCGCTTCACCAGATACAAACCGTATGATTGCAAAACCACCTACGAACAACAGGCCGAATAGCCGCACGAACGGCAGAACAGGCACCCCGACTCGGGTATTAACGCACATCCGCATTCGGGGCAGTGCTGCATTGCAGTATGCCGCTTCGAATCCTGGATCGACGGTTCCGGACGGGAAATTTGTTGTTTCATATCTTTAATCATACATTAGTATAGTATATATTTGTTTAGTATTTGTCCAGCGATTTTTTTATTTTTTTTAAAAAAATTACTCCCCTGATGGTATTATAGGTACAATGAAGAATCTGCTTATGCTATCCGACACCGAACGCTGATCATATCAACACACAAGGACGGCTGTTTAAATGAAAAAACCATTGTTCGACCAAAGTGGCGAATGGGAAGAATTGCTGAAAAACGATCTCGGCCAATCCCCGAAGCCCAATCCCGAAACGACCGGCAGCAAGACCGTCGGTGCCAGCGCATCGGCGGGGCTCAATTTCGACATCAAGCCCGAGGAGCTCGAGAGCTACCTGAACCGATATGTCATGGGCCAGGAGTCGGCCATCGAGGTGATCGCGACCAAGGTGTGCACACACTTCAATCGCATGAAGCTCGAGGCGACGATCCCCGAGGACGAGCGCATCGTGGGGAACATCAAGAGCAACATGCTGCTCATTGGGCCCACGGGCGTGGGGAAGACCTACATCATCAAGCTGATCGCGCGCCGCATCGGGGTCCCCTTCGTGAAGGCCGATGCGACCAAGTTCAGCGAGACCGGGTATGTGGGCGGCGACGTCGAGGACCTCGTGCGGGAGCTCGTCCACGAGGCCGAGGGCGACATCAAGAAGGCCGAGTACGGTATCATCTATCTCGACGAGATTGACAAGATCGCCTCGGCGGGGACGGGACACGGCCCCGACGTATCGCGCACCGGGGTGCAGCGCAACCTCCTGAAGCTCATGGAGGAGGCGGAGGTGGACCTCAAGACGCCGCACGACCTCGCCTCGCAGGTGGAGGCGGCGATGGAGGCGCAGCGCACCGGCAAGGTCACGCGCAAGAAAATCAACACCCGGAACATTCTTTTCATCGTCTCCGGCGCCTTCAGCAGCATCGAGGATATCATCCGCCGCCGCCTGAACATGCAGGCGATCGGTTTCGACAAGGCCTATGCGTCAAAGACGGACGGGCCGGCGCTCCTTACGCTCATCAAGACCGAGGACCTGATGCAGTTCGGCTTCGAATCGGAATTCATCGGCCGGTTGCCCGTCACCGTGGTGCTCAACGAGCTCGACGAGGAGGGCCTCTATCGCATCCTGAAGAACCGCTACAGCACCGTGGTATTGGGCAAGAAATTCGATTTTCGGTCATACGGCATCGAGCTTGATTTCACCGACGACGCCCTGCGGACGCTCGCCCGCCGCGCGCACGCGGAAAAAACCGGGGCGCGGGGCCTTCTCACGGTGTTCGAGAAGGTGCTCATCAAGTTCGAAAAGACGCTTCCCTCCACCGAGATCCGCCAGCTCACGGTCGATTGCGACGTGGTGGAACAACCCGAGGCGGCGCTTCGAAAGATGCTGCTCTCCGACAGCATCAAGAGCTTCCAGAAGGACTTCCTGCTGAAAAACGGCATCTATCTCGAGTTTGATCGCGAGGCGGCCGAGGCGCTCCATCGGATGGCGGGCGAGCGCAACTGCAGCATCAAGCAGCTCTGCGAGGAGCTCTTCCATGATTATTCATACGGCATCAAGCTGATGGAGCAGGACACCTTCCGCATCACGCGTGATGCCGTGGAGCGGCCCGACGCCTATCTCGAGGAATTCATCCGGAAGAACTACCCGAAGGGCCGCGGCGCATCCTGATGGGGCCCGAGTTTTTTACTTGATTTTTTTTCGCCAACACCCATAGCATGCAAAGCATACAATATATCTTAGAGGAGGTTGCACAATGGAACAGCTTTTTGCTCAGGACATGAGCGGCGGTGGCGGCGGTGGAAGCATCGTTACCACGATAATCTATCTCATTTTTCTTGTCGCGTGGATTGCGGGCATGTGGAAGGTGTTCGAAAAGGCCGGCAAACCGGGCTGGGCGGCGATTGTCCCCATCTACAACATTATCGTACTGCTGCAAATCATCAACAAACCGCTGTGGTGGATCGTACTCATGCTCATCCCCATCGTAAACTTTATCATTTTCCTCATTGTGAGCATGGAATTGGCCGTTTGCTTCGGCAAGAGCAAGGGATGGGGCGTTGGCCTTCTCTTCTTCTTTGGTTTTGTCGGTTATCCCCTTCTCGGTTTTGGGGATGCGACCTATACCGCACCTGCCGGATCGTAAGTTCTGTCCTTCTGTTCGAACCAAAGCCCCCCGCCTGGGGGGCTTTTTCGTTTCATCGCCACAGCCCGCGGATCCTGTGTCCCCGAAAACATATTGACAGGCCGTCTAACCGCTGTAGCGTCATCCAGTCTCTCATGAGTCGACCCGTGCCGACCACCCACGGGACCGTTCCCGCTTGGAGCATGTACAATGGATTTCGACCTTAAAAAATTCATACGCGACACCCGCGCGGTCCTGCTCACGCCGCGCGCCTATTTTTCGACTATGGATACGACCGGCGGATATTGGGAGCCGGTGATCCGGGCCGGGATCTACGGGATCGTCGCCGGCGTGTTGCAGCTCGCCTGGCGCCTGCTGTTCCCGCAGCCCGTCCCCGCGCTCGCCGGCGTAGCGGGATCGACCGGCGTGAGCATCGCCCCGTTTATCACGCCGATCATCGCGGTCCTCATCGGCCTCTTCGCGAGCGCGATTCTCCTGCTGATCGTCTCGGCGATCTGCGGCGGCAGCACCAATGTCGAAGCGGCGATCCGCTGCGGCGCGGCGCTCACGGCGGTGGCGCCCGTAAACGCGCTCTTCGGGTTCGTGGCCGCGATCCACCCGGCGGCGCGCGCGGCCGTCTCGTTCGTCATCACCCTGTACGCCATCGCGCTCATGTACCATGCGCTGGTGCGCGCGCTCTCCTGCGCGGAAAAACCGGCGCGCATCGCCGCCGGCATCATCGCCGCGATCCCGGCGGTCGCCTTCGCCATCGCGCTCACCTCCGCGCTGAAACCAAAGGACGCAATCCAGCAGCTCAGCGGCGACCGGCAGCAGCGCGAGGAGCTCGAGCGAACCGAGCGCGAGGCGCTTGAGTTTATTGATCGACTGAAGGAGATGCAGCGGCGCCAGAAGGGGGAGTGAACGCGCGGTCGCGCAGCCACTCGATGAGGTTCGCTCGAATGACGACGAGGTCCTCGTCTCGGACGAGATTATGGTCGCCATCGGGAATGTTCACGAGTCTCGCCTCTCCGCGCACGCCCGATACGATGCGTCGCGCGTTTTCCGGGTCGACCACATCATCACATTCGCCGTGAATGACCAGCACCGGCGCCGATATTCCCGGAAGCGCGCCACGCGGATCGAGCGCACCGATCTCCCTGAAAAACCGGTTATTGATGGCGATTCCCTGGACGACGGTGGCCCCCTCCTCGGGAAGGCGATCCGTGTCGCGCATGCCGGTCATGCGATACAGGAGGCCCGGAAGGTCCACCGGCGTGGCGATGAGCACGAGCGAGTCGACGCTATCCGCATGCCGGGCGGCATAGAGGACCGAGACCGTCCCGCCCATGCTTGAGCCGATGAGATGCACGCGCGTGAAACCCTGCCCGCGCATGAAGCGCACGGCGCAGGCGAGATCGTCCACCTCCTGTTCGATCGACAGGTCCTCGATGCGCCCCTCCGATTCGCCCACGAACGAGAAATCGAACGCGAGGAGGGTGAGCCCGGCCGCGCGTATGTCGTCGGCCAGGCGCGTAATCTTGTAGCCGTCCTTGGTGGAGAAAAGCCCGTGGCAGAAAATCGCGCCTGCGGACGCAGGCGGATCGGCCCGATGGAGGCGGCCGGCGATGCGCTGGTTCCGTCCGTTGCGAAATTCGACGCGCTCGGCGGTCATCCGGATTTTTCGAGGCGCATCTCCGGCTCGAAGTAGCCGTCCGAATTGCGTCCGTCGATGATGATCCGTTCCGGCTTGAGGACGAGGGTCGGGCGGCCCCGCGAGCGGTCGAGGCCGGCGTGAAAAATGAAGTACGACGACGACGCCTTCACGAAACCGCTCTTTAGGTTGATGTGGCCCGCGCTTTTTTCGTTTTTCATGTCGGAGACGTTAAAGCGTATGCGGTCGCCCTCCTCGATCGTGTAGACGCCGCGGAACACGTACGCGTGCGACCGCAGATACATGACGCAGATGGCGCGATAATTTTTCGTGAACGTGAACTCGAACCCGTACCGGCCGGAATACATGAGCCGCCATCGCCCGGCGATCTCAGCAAATCCCAGGGGCCTGCCCGCCGCCGAAACAGAGGTTGCGCACAACGCAATGGCCACAACGGCGGCGGACACCGACGCCCACAATGCACTTCGGTTATTTCCCACGATACTTCCCCTCTTCGAATCGTCCGGTGAACCGCGTCCCGTCCCGGGTGGTGAAGGTCCCATAGCCGTGCATGCGGCCGTCCTTCCATTGTCCCTGATAGCGCTCGCCGGTCGGCCAGGTGTATTCGCCGACGCCGTTTCGACGGTCGGCCTTGAATTCCCCCAGGTACGCCTCGCCGCCGGGATAGCGATACTCGCCCGGCCCATCGCGGCGATCGTCCCGCCACGACCCCTCGAAGGTCGAGCCGTCTCGCCATCGATAGCGGCCGGCGCCCTCCCGGCGCCCGTCGCGCGTATCGCCCTCGTACACCGGCGCGATCACAATGCCGCCCTCCCGTCGGTCGAGCTCGTAGGCGCTATACATGAGGCGGCCGCCCTTGAAGACGAGCGCGGGCGAGCGATAGGCCTGTATGTTTTCCAGCGGATTTGCGTCCAGCACCGCAAGGTCCGCCCACTTGCCCGGCTCCACGCTCCCCATTTTATCCGCCGCGCCAAGGATCAGCGCATTGTTGTAGGTGGCGCAGCGAAGGACGTCCTTCGCGCTGATCCCCACGCGATGCATGAGCTCGAGCTCGCGCCACAGCGCCCCGTGATAACTGAAGGGCATGCCCGCGTCGGTACCGCACCCGATGAGCACACCGGCGCGGAACATCCTCCTGAGGTTTTCGGGACCATGTCGCAGCACGCCGTAATACAGCTCGGGGTTCGGGAGGAATTTTTTTTCGGCCCGATAGCGCCCGCAGTCGCGGACGCGGAAGAGCTCCATGTTCGCCCGGTTGTTCCGATGGATGCGCGACTGCACATACCGGGAGGCCAGCGAATCATAGTACGCGCGGTTGATTGCGATCTCGTTCCTGGCCGTTTCCGTTTTGAGCGTCGCCGGCTGGTGCTCGAAGGCCTCGCCCGGCGAGAGGTAGCTCGCGATCACCATCGTGGGAACGCAGGCGATCTTTTTGCTCGCCATCATCGCCGCCTCGTCGTCGGAGAGCGCGGCGTCGGAGAGCGAATGCTCGAGCGAATGGAGCGGATAGCGCGTGATCCGGTCGAAACCGTACTTGAAGTGATTGTGCGCGATCACCGGAAGCCCCTTGCGCTCCGCGAAGGCGAAGATATGGCGCAACTGCTCGTCGGTGTACACCGGGATCTCGCCGCGACCGCAGAACACCGACCGGTTGTCCACGGTGAGCTTGATAAAGGACGCGCCGCGCTCGACGTTCTGCTCGAGCTTGTATTTCAGGTCGGAAAGGTCGGTGAAATCGACCGTTACGCTGCCGGTGATAAGGCTCGTTGGCCCGCCGAAAATCGACACGTCCGAGGGCCTGATGTCCGGATGGCTCCCTGCGATATTGATGATAGAGTTACAGTAGAACACTCGCGGCCCGATAAGCCCGCCGCCGGCGATGTCGTCGATCGCGCGGTGCAACTCGGACACCAGCGCGCCGGTATCGCGCACGGCCGTGATCCCGGCGCGGATGCACTCCGTGTAGTTGCGGCGATTCTGCTTCAGGTCGTCATAGAGCTCAAAGAAGTCGAAGAGCAGGGTGCCCGGCATGGTGATATGGCAATGGGCGTCGATGAGCCCGGGGATCACATACTTGCCTCCGAGATCGAAGGTTTCACCCGGATGCGCTGTTGCATCTTTCGTCGTAATGCTCGCGATCGTATCGCGCATGATGGTAACGACCGCCCCGCGACGCACCGTCCCGGTTTTCACGTCAATAACAGAGCAATTCACGAGACGCAGCGGTTTTTCGTAATTGACGCGCAGGCGCTCGACCGGCGTGCGCGCCCCGCAGCCGGGCATGCCCGATAGCGCGATCGCCGCCGTCCCTGCGAGGGCGCGCCCCAGGAAGTCTCGGCGCGTCATGCGCGCATCGGTTTCATCGTGTGCCATCATTGCATCCTTGCGATTTCGATCGCACAATCAAATTACACCATCGGTTTTCGGCAATCATATTTTATCGCGCGCAATTGGCCGGAAGAGGGTTCGCGGGAGGGGGGATTGCGGGATGCCCCAACACACCAGCCAGCAAGTCAGGCCATCCTCGATGTATCGGGCGAGAATGTAATTTGGAAAACGATAGTTATCGTTTTTTCCATCCCGACATGACTGCTTTACGACATCATCCAGATATTGTCGCGCGGCTTGGGCCAGAATCAACGAGTCCGACAGCTTGAAGAAATTCCGCATGTCCTTTACATAATCCGCCTCATCCTCCCGGAAGCGCACATGGACCGTGCGCCATCGCCTCAACGCATCCCGCCGTTGATACCGTATCGCCGATCCCGTATTCGGCCGCTTCCGTCGATCAGCCATCGCGCGCCGAAACAGCATCACGATCGCCCGCGACCTCGAGCACCCCATGATCGCACATGCGGAATCAATCAGTTCGATGGTCGTCTCATGAACGTAGAGCGTCGTATCGATCGCCATGTCATTTCCTCCATTTCGCGTCATCATAGAGAATACGAAATGGAACGGTGAATCATGAACGAAATTTTCATACCGTGCGGTCCGGACGGCCCGCTCACGCAGGGAGAACGAAATCAGAACAACAGCGTAAAACCGAAACCGATCTCATAGGATTCGACTTCCTTGTAAACACCCTGGGTCTCCCGATTGAGCCACTTCTCAATCGCGTAGCGCGTCGAGATGCCCCCCTGCACGTTTTTGTGCAGATCCAGCGTGAGCTTTCCCGTGATCAGCTGGAGATCGTACGGCTCGGGCGAAACGGTGAGCGAATAGTCGTAGCGGTTGATGGTCTGTGCATACTCGATGCTGAAAATCGGATATGCCGTGAGCTGATAGATGAACGAAAAAAGACGATAGAGCCATTGAACATCGGTTTCGTAGACCACCGAAAAGGTGTAGCTTTTGTCGATCTCGTGAAACACGACCGCGTTGATATTCGCGACATATACGTCGTCGCGGCTGTCGCGGTCCGCGTCGTCGAGCGGAATATACTCGCGATCCCATCGATATCGAAAATCGATGGTTCCCTTGAACGAAAGGCTCGCGCGATCACGCTTGAAGGTGAGGCCGATTCCGTGCGTATGGACGTCCTCCTCGATGTTCGATGTCACGAACATATTCCGCGTAAACCCATACGTCGCATTGACATACGCCGCATGATGCGGAATGCCGATCGTGTTCGGCCGAAAAAACCCCATGGTAAACATCTTCATGAGATCGAAGTTGCAGGTGATGTTCTGATTGATGGTCACCACCTGCTGCGGAATGCCGTACACCATCTGCCGTTCGCTTACCTGATTAAAGGACCCGCCGAAGACGATCGAGAGCGAATCGAAATCGACCGCACCGCTATAGGAGAGATTGTCGATGAGCCGCACCCCGTTGTTATAGGTCGTGGCCGGCGCTCCATCACCGTAGTACAGCGGGCTATTGAAGCGCTCGTTCACGTAGTCGCGCGCATTGGCGCAGGTCCCGCGCCCGTTGAAGAAGTGCCACGGCGGAAACCGGTAAAGATTGAGCCCCAGGTCCGAAATCCCGTTGTACACCCGGTCCACGCCGTATTCCTCCTGGAAGGCGTCCGTCTTCTCACCCTCGTAGGGCACGTCGGACTCCTGCACCGAGGCGCTGCGCAGATAGCTCACGTTCAGCGAGCGGATGAACTTGAGCCCGGGAGAATCGGTGAAAAAAAAGGGGAGATCGATACGATTGGCGACATAGCCGCGCGCGTCCTTCGAACGCGAGAACTTCCCCGCGAGAAGCCGCTCGGCCTCGTCATAGTCGCGGAACTTGTTCTCGTAGTACGACATGTCGATCTTCATCTCCGGACGCACGATCATGGGCTTTCGCACCCCCAGCGCGAGGCTCCCCTTCTTGTTCCGCTCGACGAATTTGGAATCGTCCGCGTCGGTGAAGGGCGCGTGAAAATTTCCCCGAACGTCCGAGAGCACCCGCGTGTCGTTGAGCGACGATTTCCCCTTGAGCTCCACGATCTCATGCGCGGCGACCTCCACCCGCGGATTCACGTAGAACACCGCATTTTGATACATCATCCCGAGCGTCGTGAGGCCCTGCTGCCGCTTCTCGCTCTCCTCCAATGCGATCGCCGAGGAGAGCGCGACGGCGTCTCCTCCGGAACCGCCGCGGCGTATCCGCTCCTCGCGAAACGCCATGTCCATGAACAGCGACGCGCTCAGCGAGCCCCCCAGCACCCGATCGAGCTTTTCCTCCACCAGGATCGTGGGGGTGTAGGTCTTGCGGTCGGTGTTTCGATTGAACGGAACGCTCGCGACAAACTCCTTGCGGGTGTTCGCATAGTCCTCCTGCTTGTATTTCACCGTCACGCTGGGGACCGCGGGGATGTTCGACGCGTAATTCGTTTCAAGGAAAAACGATTTCCGCGAGGTGTTGCCGCGGCGCGCCTCGTCCACCTTCTCGTTGAGCCCGTCGGTCGCGGTCTCCTCGACGATGTAATCGGCCCGCAGGCCCCAGTTGGGCAGAATTTTCATCGACGAGAAAATGCCGTAGTACTCCTCCCGCACCTCGTCGTTCGATTTCCCGACCGTGCTGAAGTTCGCCCCGTGGCCCTTTTGGATAAACTTGATATTGAGGTCCGATATCACCGGGACGCCGGACTTGGTGTAGAAGAGCGGACGGTTGAACTTGATCTCCGCCTCATACCAGTGCGCGTCGTCCTTCAGGACCATCGGATCGCTCACGTAGATGTCGTTGACCCAGAAGCGCCCGGTCCCGTTCGCCACCGCTTCGATCTCGATCAACACGATGCGCTTCAGGTCCGGATTGCCCACGGACCGCGCAAGGCGCACCCGCCCGCCGGACGAATCGTTGAGCCGCAGCGTGATCTCGCGCCAGGCGCGGTGTGCGTCCGGGGAAAACTCGTACTCGAGATAATCACGCTCCGAGGAGCCCACGCGCACGCGGTAGATGTCGCCGCCGCCGAATTCGCGATAGTTAAACCACAGGTTCATCGTCTTGTAAAAACGCAGGTCCATGGCCTTGACGTACTTCCGCGAGACCGAGGCGCGCCGGTTCGCGAGATTGTACTCGATCTGCAGCGCGCTCTCCTTCTCCCTGACGATGTCGGCATCGTTGCGCTCGCCGTGAAGCGACTTGAACGTGCTCCGCTGGCGCATCAGAAACGAGTCGTTCCGGTATTCCGGGTCGCTCAGCGTGTCCACGATGGAAACCTTGAACTGCCCGGGCGCCTCCATGGGCACGCCGTCGATCTTTGTCCCCTTCCAGCGAGAGGAGACGAATCGGACGCTGTCCACAAAAATGCTACCAGCGCTGGCCGTTCCGCGCCGCAGGCGCAATCGCACCGCCTCCACCTCGCGCAACACGGCCTCGTAAAAGAGCGGGTTGTTCGTATACGCCGCGACCGACTTGTCCAGATAGATCCGCGCCTGTTTCCAGCCCGTGTCGGCCAGGTCCACCGTGATGCCCGCCGGAGGGACCGACGACGGCGCGGTGATCTCGCCGGGGAGGGCGACGGAAAGCTCGGCAGTGTCGAGCACGCCGTTACCGTTGAGGTCCTCGTTGTTGAGCACCCCGTCGCCGATCGTCACCGCATTGAGCCGCGGCCCGCTGCCCACGCGGGTGCGCCGGTTTCCGTTGAACAGATACCCGACGTCCTCGAAGATGCCCGCCGCGGGATCGGCATCCAGCACGCCGTTATGATTGAGGTCCTCCGTCGACATGAAACCGTCGCCGTCGGAATCCTCGTTGATCTTGCCGATATCGAAGGCCATCTCCACCGTGCCGCTGCCGCCGCCCGAGCGGTACCAGACCTCGAGATACTGCAGCGTGGAGAAATCGACCGCCGCGGACGACAACCGCCGCGTGACCACCGGGATCATGTTCGTGGCGCCGGGGAACTCGAAATTGAACACGAGCGAAACCTGGCTGTCTTTCGCCTGCACGGAATTGTCCACGTGCCCCTCGGCCACGTTGTAGGGGCCGGGCTTGGTGTCGTATCCGATCGACGCGGCGGGGAAGCCGAGCCCCTTGAGGGTCCCGGGCGCCGACGGGTCGCGAAAGTACGAATAATACAGCAGGCCCCGATCGGCCTGTGTGAAGATCGTCGGTATCGACGGCATCGACCCGAGAATCCAGTCCTTGTCCGAAAGCGAGATCCCGATCACCTCGTCGATCGACTCCATGTCGTCGATGAGCGCCTTGCCGAAGGTGTTGATGGCGCGGAAGCTGCGCGCGTATTCGGCATACCCCTCGAAGGAGAACGGCAGTGAACGCATGTGCGTGCCGATGACGCTGTTGATGATGCCGCTCATCGCTTCGCCGCTCAGCGAGACCTTCGCATCGCCCTCGAAGACCATCTTCTGCTCCGGCTCGGCGCCCACCGTGGGGATCACCTTGCGCGACGAGTCGCGACTCATCAGCACGGTGCCCCCCACCGAGAGGTGCCGGTTCACCTTGTAGTCGGCGCGCACGCCGCCGACGAATTGCTGCGAGTGCCCGCCGAATGGCATGTACTCGTACTTGATCTCGATCTCGGTCTCCTGCGATATCACCGGGTTGCCGGGATTGTTGAACTGGAAGAGGCCGGAGGTCATATCCACCACGTACAGCGAGGGCGAAAGCTCGCGCCCGTTCACCTTCACCCGCACGCTCTCCGGGATAATGTTCCCATGCTTGAGCTGGTAGGTGCGCGCGTCGCGGAAGTAGTCCGCCCGGATATTGTACTTCGAATACAGGTACGCGCCCGGCGATTGCGCCTCGCAATACACGCCCTCGGTATTGCCGCCGGCGGCGCGAAGGTTTTCGCGGAACGGCTCGCGCAGCACAAACGAGATGACGCCGCCCTGAAAATCGACCTGGTAGCGCCCCAGCGCTGCGCGGGCGGTCGAGGTCATCAGCGCATTGTCCTGATAGAACGAGAGATTGAAATTGGTCTCGGTGATCTGGCTCTCGCCGATCCGGTAAAACGAGCGCACCTCGTAGATATCCAGGTTGAGCAGTCCGTCGTTGTTCTTGTCGGGCTCGTTGGCGTCGCGCTGGTAGTTGCGGTTCAGGTCCTCGTTGATCGCGGTCCCGTATTTCAAGAACACGAAAAGCTTCCCGGCCACCACGTCCGTGCGCGCGGTCGGGTCGCTGGTCGCCGTGCCGCCGGCCATCCTGTACACCGCGTAGATCCGCGCGTTTTCGGGAACGGTCTTCAGGAAGGTGATCATCCCCGTGCTGTAGTTGATGATATAATCGGCGCCGGGAACGAGCTTATGATACCACCCGTGGTCGTATCCGGCGATCGACAGGTTGGTCGCATTGTAGTTGTTGAGCGGGTTCATGTCGTCCATGTAGAGTTCGAATCCCCCGGGGTCGATGTTCACCAGGTACGGCGCGTACTTCGACGGATCGGCCGGGCGCGAGGTGAAGGTCACCATCGTGTCATACGGAGTGTCCGCGAGGACCGGCGGCGTCGTCCGACCGTCATAGCGCTTGAAGGGCTCGAGCTGGAAGTAGCGGTTTCGCATGTACTGGAACTCCGAGAGCTTGATGCTCCCCGGCGCGCTCGTCCCCCGGAAGCGCTCCACCTCGGTGACGCCCTGGATCATGCTCCCGAAGGCCTTGACCGTGAGCTTCTTCTTGCGCAGCGTGAGGTCGATCCCGAGCGCCTTCGCCGTATTGTCGTCGTACACGGCGTATTTCGAGTTGTTCATCTTGATGTCGATCTGCCCGGCGTTGATCTCGCGGATCACCTCGTCCTCGTTCACCGCGCGGTACTGCATGTAGTACTGGTTGTTGGTCTTCCGGCTGTCGTGGTCGATGAACACCGTAAGGCGCTTCCCCACCCGCCCCTCCATATGGAGCTGCACCTCCTGCTTGTTCGTGAAGCCGTCCTGGATCACGCGCGAGACCGCCTTGTCGGTGTCGAACTGCTGCATGTCGTCGTTCTTGAACCGCGACTTCCCGTAAAGCATGGTGTACTTCATGGAGCCGTAAGTGGTGATGTTGACGTCGCCCTCCTCCTGTATCTTGAAGGCGTCCTCGTGCATGTCGTCCAGGAGCATCCGGTACTTTTCGCGGGTCACGTATTTCTGCCAATCGCCGTGCAGATAGCGGAGCGAATCCGTGCGCCCCTCCTGTGCGCGCAACTCGTCCCCGCGCGGATCGTGAAGGTACACCTCGGTCGTTTCGCCGGTCGCGTGGGTCGTGAGGTAGTCCTGCAGCGCCTCGGTGAAGCTCTGGGGATCGCGCCGCGTTTTGGAAAACGCGACCATGAGGGAGCATACCGCCCCCGCCGATATGATGATCTTGAGGAGTAGCGTCCCGTGCCTGATCATGTGAAGTATCGTATCGCGCTACCGTGAAACGCGGGCCTGCCACGGAGTAGCGCCCTCGCGCGGAGAAAAGTCAAGACGGATATGCCGCACATGAGATTATTTCCGCGATGCGCATACACGAATAATACGGCGCGGGCGCGCCGTATGTGAACAGAAATTTCGCGAAGCGGGCGGGCGGGGAAACCGGCGCCCTACCAGACCTTACGCATATAGGGATAGGGGTTGATGGCGATATTGCCCAGACGGACCTCGTAATGGCAATGGTTTCCGGTCGCCGAGCCGGTCTGGCCCACCTTGGCCACCACCTGCCCCTTCTTGACCGCGTCGCCCTCTTTTACCAGGATCTCGGAACAATGGCCATAGAGCGTCTCGAAGCCGTACTTGTGGCGAATGTGCACCAGGTAGCCGTAGCCGCCGCTCCACCCGGCGACCACCACCTTGCCCGGCGCGGTGGCGCGGATGTCCGAGCCGTGCGGCCCGGCGATGTCGATCCCCGCGTGCCAGTCGCGCCCGAAGCCGAAGGGCGAGCGCCGCCATCCGAACAGCGAGGTGATGTGCCCCACGTTGGGCACGATCGACGGCGTCTCGTTGATTACCTTGGTGCGCACGTCGATGAAGTTTTTCACCACCTTCACCGTATTGGTGGTGGCCACGATGTCCTTTTGCAGGTCCTTGAGGGCGTAGATCTCGTCGGGCAGGATCCCGCGCAGCTTGGCCTCGTCGCCCGCGGGCGCCGGAAGCTCGATGCTCTTCCAAATGCCGCGCACCCTCCCCTCGTTTCCCGAGGCGAGCGCGTAGAGCTCCTCGATCTCCGGCTTCATGTCGTCCATGTGACGCTGGATGCTATTGGTGCTCTTCTCGAAACGCAGCAGGATGGAGCGCACGTCCTTGTAGTTGGACAGCAGCCGCCGCTCCTCGCGCTTGATGCTGGCGTTCTTGATCACCGCATAGGACGAGGTGGCCAGCACCACCATGAACAGCAGCACGAAAAAGAGGATGAAGAACTTCGATATCTGAAACGTAAAGATCTTCTTCTCGTTGTGGGGGATGAACATGATGGTCATCTTCTCGTGACCCTTCTCGCGAAAGCGGTCCCACCACTTCCCCATCTTCTTCTTGCGCACCTGAAGCTTCTCACCGTACTTGAGCTTCATTTTGCCGTGATAGTTTTTGATTCGATAACGCATCGTGTCGTGTTCGTTCAATTGTACTGTGGCGCGCCACCGCGCGCGCCGTTGCGGTCCATTCTCCGCCGCGATTTCGCGACACCGCAACCCTTTTTTTAAAAAACGCGGTCCAGCGCCTCTGCGATGGTCTCGAGCCCCACGAGCTCGAGGGAGAGCGCGAGGTCGGCCATCGACGCGGCGTCCTTTTTCGAGAGGACCGCGGCGCGGAATCCCGAGCGCTCGAGCTCCTGCACGCGGCGGCGGCATTGCGCGACCGGACGCAGCTCCCCGGAGAGCGAGATCTCCGCCAGAAAGGCCATCCGCGCGTCCAGCGGGCGGTTTTTGAGGCTCGATGCGATGGCCGCCGCGACCGCGAGATCGGCGGAGGTGTCGTCGACGCTAAAGCCCCCCGCGATGTTCACGAAGACGTCGAAGGAGCCCAGCTTGAGCAGCGCGAACTTCTCCAGCACGGCGACGATGAGCACCAGCCGGTTCAGGTCGAAGCCGTCGGCCATGCGGCGCGGATTGGAGAAGGCGCTCGCGGTCACCAGCGACTGGACCTCGAAGAGCACGGTGCGCGTGCCCGTCACGGCCGCCGCGACCGCGCTCCCCGGGGCGGCCGCCGCATAGGGGTTGGTGAAGAGGCTGTTCTTGTCGTCCACCTCCTTCAGCCCCTGTGCGGTCATCGCGAAGAGCCCGATCTCGTTGACGGAGCCGAAGCGGTTCTTGAATGCGCGCAGGACCCGGTACTCGCGCGTGAAATCGCCCTCGAAGTAGAGCACCGTGTCCACGATGTGCTCCAGGAGCTTGGGCCCGGCGATGCCCCCGTCCTTGGTGATGTGCCCGATGAGAACCAGCGGGATGCCGATCGATTTCGCGCACTCGACCAGGCGTTGCGCGGACTCGCGGATCTGGCTCACCGACCCGGCGATGCCCGGGGCCGACGACACCGTGACCGTCTGGATGGAATCGACGAGGATGCAGGCGGGCCGCTGCGCCTCCGCGAGCGCGGCGATCTCGTCGGCGTCGGTGGCGGTGGTCAGCTGGATGCCGTCCACCGCGATGCCCAACCGCTCGGCGCGCAGGCGGATCTGCACGGGCGACTCCTCGCCGGAGACGTAGAGCGACGGCAGCGACGCGGCGATCTGCAGCGCGAGCGTCGACTTGCCGATCCCCGGCTCGCCCCCGACGAGGACCACCGAGCCGGGAACGATCCCCCCGCCGCACACCAGGTCGAACTCGCCGAGCCCCGTGCGCAGCCGCTCCAGGCCGGCATAGGACACGGCCGAGAGCGCCGTCGCCTGCGGGAGCGCGCGACGCCGTTCCGCGGGCGCGTGTGCCGGGCGCTCGATGATGGTGTTCCAGTCGCCGCATTGCGGGCAACGGCCCTGCCACTTCACGAACTCCCTGCCGCAGGAGTTGCACAGATAAGTCGGTTCTTTTTTCGCCATTGATTAGTATCGTCCACCGCGCCAGCGCCCCGGCGGGGCGCCATCACCACTCGAAGCTGTACCCCGCGCCCAGGGCGGTGGATACTCCGCTGAGGTTCGCCTCCGTTGGCTCGTGCGCCTGGATGAGGTGATAGCGCAGGTCGGCGTAGAAGAACAGCCCGGTCTCCAGCGGGAGCTTGAACCCGGCGATGAAGCTGTAGCCGTAGGTGGTGTAGGAATAGGAGCGGCGCAGCGTGGTATTGTCGTCGCGCTTGTAGTAGCACCCCAGCCCCGCGCCGAAGTAGGGGATCACCGGCAGCCGCTCGCCGGTGATGTTCACCAGATACGACACCGTCGTGGGGACGAGATAGAAGTTGTAGCGGTACGTGCGGTAATTGATCGAGGTGTAGACCAGCCCCGAGGCGATCTCAACGCTCATGAGCGACTTGTCCATAAAGGTGTAGGCGATCATGGCCGCAGGCGCCACGCGATAGCGGTTGCGCACGTCATCGTTGATGAAATCCCACGCGCCCAGCCGTCCCGAGACGGCGCCGGCATGCGCGGCGGTCGCCTGCGCCGCGAGCAGAAACAGGGCGCACGCGCCCCACGACAGAATCCGCACCGCCCTCATCGCGCCTCCCCGCGTCCGTGTTTTTTTGTTGCGCATACCCCCACGCCCGGCCGCGCCTATTCCGGCCGCAGGAGCGGAAAAAGGATGGTGTCCTTGATCGACGCGGTGTTCACGAAGAGCATCACCAGGCGGTCGATGCCGATGCCCAGGCCCCCGGCGGGCGGCATGCCGTACTCGAGGGCGTTGATGTAGTCCGTGTCCATCATCTGCGCCTCGTCGTCGCCCGCCTCGCGCAAGCGCACCTGCTCCTCGAAGCGCGCGCGCTGGTCGAACGGATCGTTGAGCTCCGAGAAGGCGTTGCCGATCTCGCGCCCCACGATGTAGGGCTCGAAGCGCTCCACGAGCGCCGAATTGTCCTCGCGCGATTTCGCCAGCGGCGAGAGCTCCTTGGGATAGTCCATCACGAAGACCGGCTGGATGAGCTTGTCCTCCACGCGCTCCTCGAAGATCTCGTTGGCGATCTTCCAGATCGAGAGGTCCGTGTCCGGGTGCAGGCCCACGGACTCCGCCGCCGCGCGCGCGGCCTCGACGGTCGTGATGGTTTCGAAATCGATGCCGGTGTATTTTTTGATGATATTGACGAAGGTGATGCGCTCCCAGGGCGGCGTAAGGTCCACGGTGCTCCCCTGGTAGTCGATGCGCATGGTCCCCAGCAGGTCCTGCGCGAGCGTGGAGATCATCCCCTCGGTGATGGCCATCATGTCGTGGTAATCGGCGTACGCCTGATAGAGCTCCATCATGGTGAATTCGGGATTGTGCTTGGTGGAGATCCCCTCGTTGCGGAAGTTGCGATTGAGCTCGAAGACCTTCTCGAAGCCGCCCACGATGAGGCGCTTGAGGTAGAGCTCCGGCGCGATGCGGAGGTAGAGATCGATGTCGAGCGCATTGTGGTGCGTAATGAAGGGCCGCGCCGCCGCGCCGCCGGGGATCGCCTGCATCATGGGCGTCTCCACCTCGAGGAAGCCGCGCTCGGCGAGATAGCTCCGTATCCCGGCGATGATGCGGCTGCGCAGGATGAAATCCTGCCGCGACTTGGGCGTCACGATGAGGTCCACGTAGCGCTGCCGGTAGCGCAGCTCCTTGTCGGCGAACTCGTCGAAGAGAACGCCGTCCTTCTCCTTCACGACGGGAAGCGGGTTGATGCACTTCGCCAGGAGCGCACACGACGTGACGTGCACGCTGATCTCGCCGGTCTTCGTCCGGAAGGTCTTTCCCTCCACGCCGATGATATCGCCGAGATCCAGGCCCGTATAGCGCTCGTAGGCCTCCTCGCCCAGGTCGTCCCGCTTCGCGTATATCTGGATGCTTCCCGAGAGGTCTTCGATGTTCGCGAACGACGCCTTGCCCATGAGCCGCCGCGTGCGAATGCGCCCGCCGATGGCAACGACCCGCTCTTCTCCGTCGACGAAGGTGTCCTTGATCTCCTTCGCGAGCGCGGTGCGCGCGAACCGGACCGGGTAGGGGTTGATCCCCTTCTGGCGAAGGGCGTTCACCTTCTCGATTCTCTGGGCGATGAGATCTGATGTTTCGGCGTTCATTCCGGTTCCTCGTTGGGGGAATAGTCCGCATGCAGGGACATGATTTGACAGTAGAGACAAGGCATTGCCATGTCCCTACTGTCAAATCTTTTTGTTGATGATGCCGCGCGGGGCGAAAGGGTCCCGCGCCGCGCCGGGGAGCCGCGCACGTCCTACGAACAGCACTCGTGCGTCGATCCGTCGGCGTCGACGCAATCGTCGTCGCCCAGCTCCTTCGCGTGGTCGAGCGCGTCGATGATGATACGCAGGTGCATGAGGATGTCGGGCTTGTTCTTCTCGCGCACCGCGAGCGCGCGCGACGCGTCCGTCGGCTCGCTCATGAGCGCATTGATGATCAGCATGAAGAGGTTTTCCTGCCGGCAGGATTTGATGAAGCGCCGGTGGACCTCCGACGGGGCTGCGGCGTTCGCGGCGTCCTCCATGACCACCGAGAGCTCCTCGCGCATCATCTCGATGGTGCTCTCCGACACGACGGGGATGTCCGGGTAGTACTCGGACATGATGCGCCAGATGAAGACCGTCCAGTTCATCATGAACGAGTGCTCGTCCTCGTTGAGGTGCTTCTTGTCCACCGAAAAGACGTAATCGCCGATGACCGGCTGGCGCGCGACGAGATCGGCCAGGAGGTCGTTGTACCGATCGCCGTCGATCGGCACGAAGCCGGCGATCGCCTTGTCAATCTGCTTCACGGTCAGTTTTTTCATCGATGCCACCCTCCGTATCGATGCCGTGGCAGGAGTCTGCCGGCGGGCGCGAAAAATAGCAATACAAAAATTGATTGCCGGCGCCCCGCCGGCTATAATGATGGGCGGCACGCAACGAGGAGCGCATGAACCACGAATTCGAACTCGGCCCCATCCGACCCCCCAGCGAGGCTCAGAGCATCCTCCTCCGGGTGACCCGGAACTGCCCCTGGAACCAGTGCACCTTCTGCCACACCTACCGGGACGAGCGCTTCTCGCGGCGCGCGCTGGACGAGGTGCTGCGCGACATCGACAGCATCCACGCGATCGCGCAACGCATCCGGGAGGCCGCGGCCGCGCCGGGGGCCAACGGGCGCATCACCGAGGCCGTCGTCGCGACGGCGATGGCGTCGGACCCGACCCCCGCGCACTATTACCGCCAGGTCGCCTTCTGGATGCTGCAGGGCATGAAGAGCCTCTTCCTGCAGGACGCGAATTCGCTCATCCTCGCCACCGGCGACCTCGTCGCGATCCTCGCGCGCGCGAACGAGCGCTTCCCGGGACTCGAGCGCATCACCACCTATGCCCGGGCGAAGACGGTCGCCAAAAAGTCGCTCGCCGAGATGAAGGAGCTGCGCGCGGCCGGCCTCTCGCGCATCCACATCGGCATGGAGTCCGGGTCCGACCGCATCCTGGAGCTCATCAAAAAAGGAGTGACCGCGCACGAGCAGATCGTCGCGGGGCGCAACGCCATCGAGGCCGGGTTCGACCTCTCGGAATACTACATGCCCGGGGTGGGCGGGCGCGACCTCATGGAGGAAAACGCGATCGAATCCGCGCGCGTCGTGAACGCCATCAACCCCACCTTCGTACGCATCCGCAGCACGGTGCCCATTCCGGGAACGGGCCTGTACGACTGCATGAGCGAGGGCGCGTGGCGGGTGACCACGGAGGTGGAGCGCGTGCGGGAGCTGCGCCTGTTCATCGAACGCCTCGAGGGCGTCACCAGCCGCCTGCTGTCCGATCACATCATGAACCTGCTCGAAGACGTCGAGGGCGCGCTCCCCGACGACAAGGACGCGATGCTGGCGACCATCGATTCCTTTCTGGGCATGGCCGATGACGACCGCGAGAGTTTCATCATCGGGCGCCGCCTGGGGCGTTATCGCGGGGTGAAGGACTTTTACCGCGATCCCGAGATCGAATCGGTCAAGCGCGAGATCAAAAGCCGATACGCCTCCGTTGACGAGGCGATTCTGGAGATTCTGAAGAACTACATTTAGGAGCGCCGGCCGCCGACCCATGCAGCCCATACTCGACATCGTCGATCTGAAAAAATATTTCCCCGAGGTGAAGGCCGTCGACGGCGTGGGCTTCTCGCTCGCGCCGGGGACCTGCTTCGGCCTGCTGGGACCCAACGGGGCGGGAAAGACCACGGCGGTCGAGGTGATCGAGGGCGTGCTGGCGCCCACCGCCGGCGAGATCCTTTACAAGGGCGCGCCCCGCGGCGCAACGTTCAAGAACGAGGTGGGCATCCAGTTCCAGAACACCGAGCTGCCGCAGTACCTGACGGTGGGCGAAACCCTGCGGACCTTTCGCGGGCTCTACGACCGCCGGGCCGACCTCCCGTGGCTCGTCGAGACCTGCCGGCTCGACGAGATCATCGACCGGGACAACCGGCGCATATCCGGCGGGCAGAAGCAGCGCCTGCTCCTGGCGATGGCGCTCGCGAACGATCCTGAACTCCTTTTTTTGGACGAGCCCACGACGGGACTGGACCCGCAGGCGCGGCGGCACCTGTGGGACATCGTGCGCGACATCACCGCGCGCGGGACCACGATCGTGCTCACCACGCATTACATGGAGGAGGCGGAGATCCTCTGCGACGTCATCGGCATCATCGACCGCGGGCGGATCATCGCGCAGGGACGGCCGCGCGACCTCGTGCGCGAGCACTGCGGGGGCGCCTCCATCACCCTGCGCGGCCCCATCGACGACGATCTCCTGGGACGGCTCCCCTGCCGGCACTCCCGCGACAACGGGCGCGTCGAGATCCAGACCGACGATCCCGCCGAATGCCTGCGCCTGCTCATGGAGCGCGGCGTCGACCTCGCCACGGTGAGCGTCCGCCCGCAGAACCTCGAGGACCTATTCCTCACACTCACCGGCCACGAGCTGCGAGCATGACCATGGCACCGCTGCGGCGCATCTGGATCCTCTTCATAGCGCGCAACCGCGAGTTCCTGCGCGACCGCTCGTCGCTGGCCTGGAACATCCTGTTCCCCGTCCTGGTGATCATCGGCTTCGGCCTCCTCTTCGACGCGAACGGCCAGGACCGATACAAGGTCGGCCTCATCGGCCCGCCGGGCGGCGCGGTGTCTGAGCGCCTCGGCAAGGCGCGCTATCTTAGCATCATCCCCTTCGAGTCCGAGCGCGCGGCGATGGCGAAGCTGCTCCATCACCGCATCGACCTCCTGGTCGATCCCGCGCGGGGCGTGTACTGGACCAGCAGCACCTCGCCGCGCAGCTATGTGGCCGAGCGCATCGCGCTGGGCGCGCCCGACCCGCGCGACTCCGGCCTGCGGCGCGAGGTGGTCGCGGGCCGCGAGGTGCCCTACATCGAGTGGCTCTTCCCCGGCATCCTCGGCATGAACATGATGTTCAGCGCGCTCTTCGGCGTCGGCTACGTGGTGGTGCGCTACCGCAAGAACGGCGTCCTCAAGCGGATGAGCGTCACGCCGCTTTCGCCGTGGGAGTTTCTCACCGCGCAGATCGTCTCCCGCATGTTCCTCATTCTGCTGACCACCTCGATCGTGTTCGCGGGCGTTGCGCTCATGAAGGGCTTCGCGGTGCGCGGCTCCCCCCTCAGCCTGGCGCTCGTCTTCGCGCTGGGCGGCTTCAGCATGATCGCGCTCGCCCTGCTGATCGCCGCGCGCAGCGGCAGCGAGGAGTTCGCCGGCGGCGTCCTCAACATCATCTCCTGGCCCATGATGTTCCTCTCGGAGGTGTGGTTCTCGCTCGAGGGGGCGCTGTCCTGGGTTCAATCGGCCGCGCTCCTCTTTCCGCTCACCCATATGATCCGCGCCGCGCGCATGATCATGAACGACGGCGCGGGCCTCTTCGACGTCCGCTGGCACCTCGCCGCGTTGGCCCTCATGTCGCTCGTCTTCCTGGCCGCCGGCTCGCTCCTGTTCAAGTGGCAGAAGACGTAGCGACACGCACAAAACGCGCGGGATCGCCAAATTCAATTGACACGCGCCGCCGCCCAGTGCGATACCGGGCGCACACATCACCCGAGCGAGGAGCGCATGGAATACTCACTCTTTAAGGATTTTGTGGTCATCTTCGTCCTCGCGGCGCTGGTCATCTTCATCTGCCAGCGGCTGCGCGTCCCCACCATCATCGGTTTTCTGGTGACGGGCGTGATCGCCGGCCCCAACGGGCTCGCGCTCGTCCGCGCGGCGAAGGACGTCGACGCGGTGGCCGACGTGGGCGTCGTCCTGCTGCTGTTCGCGATCGGCATCGAGTTCTCGATCCGGCGGCTGACCGACATCAAGCGGGCCGTCCTGATCGGCGGGGCCGTCCAGATCATCGCGACCGCCATCGGGGTGATGGGCTTCTACCGCCTGCCGGGCGGATCGACCGCGGGCCTGGCCTTCGTGGGAATCATCATCGCGATGAGCAGCCCCGCCCTCGTCCTCAAGAAACTTTCCGACCGCTCCGAAATCAACACACCGCACGGGCAGGCCGCGCTGGGCATCCTGTTTTTCCAGGGCATGTGCCTCATCCCCGCGATCCTGCTTGCACCGCTGTTCGCGCGCGGCGCGCTCGGAAGCGGGATCATGCCATACCTGGTCGCGGGAAAAATCGTCGGCATCATGCTCGTCGTCATCGTGGGGATGAAGTGGGTGGTGCCCTTCGTGCTGGACCTGGCCGCGCGCTTCAAGAGCCGGGAGTTTTTCATGATGGTCATCATCGCCGTGTGCCTGCTCATGGCGTGGGCGGCCCATCAGGCCGGGCTGCCGGCGGGACTGGCCGCCTTCCTGGCGGGCCTCGTCCTCTCAGAAACCGAGTACGGACTGCAGGCCTTCCCGGGGATGAAACCGCTTCGCGCCGTGTGCGCGGGGCTCTTCTTCGTGACCATCGGGATGCTGCTCAACCCGGCGATCTTCGTACAGCGGCCGGGCACCATCATCACGCTCACGCTGGGCGTCGTCGCGCTCAAGATCGCGGCGGGGACCGTCGCGGTCGTCGCCCTGCGCTATCCGCTCCAGAACGCCGTGCTGGCGGGCCTGGCGCTCTTCCAGGTGGGAGAGTTCGCGTTCGTCCTGTCGCGCTACGGCGTCAAGTACAACATCTTCACCTCGCAGGGCTTCCAGATATTTCTCGCGATCAGCGCCATCACCATGGCCGTCACGCCGTTTGCGATGATGCTCGCTCCCGCCCTCGGTCGGCTCATCGGGCGCCTACCCCTACCCCGCCGCCTGGTCGATGGCGCGGGCGGCGACACCGGCGCCGCGCTTCCCGATCTCTCGGACCACCTGGTCGTCATCGGCCACGGCCTCACCGGAAAAAACCTCGCGCGTGCGGCGCGCACCGCAGGGATCCCCTATGCGGTCATCGACGCGAACCTGGACACGGTCCGATCCGCGCGCGCGCAGGGCGAACCGGCTGTTTTCGGCGATGCGTCGCATGCGATCGTCCTCGAACGGGCGCGCATCCGGACGGCGAAGGTCGTCGCGCTCACCTTCGACGATTTCGTGACCACGCGCCGCGTCGCCGAGCAGGCGCGCGCGCTGAACCCGTTGTGCCGAATCATCGCGCGAAGCCATCATTTCGACCACATTCAACCCCTTCGCGAACACGGCGTGAGCCGGGTGATCCCGGAGGATTTCGAGATATCGGTGCTGCTGTTCGCAAGCGTCCTGTCGGAATACCAGATCCCCCGCCGCACCGTCGAGACGATCGTGAACGAGGTCCGCGCCGACGAGTACGGAGTGTTCCGCAACCTGTCGCGCAAGGAGATCGATCCGGACGCCGCCGTCGCCCCGGAGCCGCCGGCCCTTTCGGAGGTCGCCGTCACGGAGGAATCCGGCCTTGCCGGGCGCTCCATGCGCCAGCTCCCCGTCGGGAAGAAACAGCGGCTCCATCTGCTCGCGCTGTGCCGCGACGGAAAAATCACCGCACACCCCGGCGCCGACACGAAGTTCGCCGCCGGCGACATCCTGTACTTGGTGAGCGAGGACGGCCGGCGCGTGGGACCGTCAGACCTTCGCATCGAGAAATGATCGTCGACCTGCGGGACGGCGATCGGGCGGCATAAAAAATAAAATATATCGCCCGGCGGAAAAATATTGATTTAATTGGGTGCGCCTATAGCATGGCGAAAAGCATGATGACAGCATGCACCGCGGAGTTGAACCATGAGCAGCTACGTTAGAGAAACCACCCTCGAAAAGATGATCCAAAAGCAGGTGAAGACGTGGGAGAGTTCCAAGAACGTCCTCATCGAAAAGCCCGAGGAGACGCGCCCCTTCGTGACCATATCGCGCGAATACGGCTGCATGGCGACGCCGATCGCCGCCGCGATCGCCGAGCGTCTCAACCGCGCCGAGGGCTCCGACGCCTGGCAGGCCTACGACAAGGGCCTCATCAACAAGATCGTCGAGAACACGGGCGTCTCCGAAACGCTCATCGAGACCATCGACACCAAGAAGCGCGAGGAGATGAACGAGCTGTTGCGCACCATGATGACCGACTATCCCCCGCAGGTGACCGTGTACAAGAAGCTGGTGCGCACCATCCGCGGCATCTCCATCCACGGGCGGGCCATCGTGGTCGGCCGCGCGGGCGTCGTTATCACGCGCGACCTCAAATACGGCCTGCACCTGCAGTTCGTCGCCCCCTTAAGCTACCGCATCCACAAGATTATGGAGGTCCGCGGCATCAAGGACAAGCTCGAGGCCGAGCGGCTGGTCGAGACGAAGGACCGCGAGCGCCACGACTTCCTCACCCAGTACGTGAAGTTCGAATCCACCAGCCCGGCCTCGTACGATCTGACCATCAACATCGCGCGCTTCACGGACGCCGAGATCGCCGAGACGGTCGAGGGGCTGCTGCGGGCGAAGAAATTCATCAAGTAACGCGCGCACCGGGACGCGGCATCGGAGGCCGCGCCGCGATGCGCGTTCATTCCCGCTACGATCGTGCGAGCTCGAAACGGTCGGCGTTCATCACCTTGCTCCAGGCCGCCACGAAATCGCGCACGAACTTCTCCCGCGCATCATCGCCGGCGTAGACCTCCGCAAGCGCGCGAAGCTGCGAGTTGGAGCCGAAGATGAGATCGACGCGCGTGCCGGTCCACTTCAGCGAACCCGTCGCGCGATCGCGTCCCTCAAACACGTCCGCATCGCCAGCACTCGGCGTCCATGCCGTACTCATGTCCAGCAGATTCACGAAGAAGTCGTTGCTGAGCGTCTCCGGACGCGCGGTGAACACGCCATGGGCGGACTTCCCGTGGTTGACGTTCAGGACGCGCAGGCCGCCGACGAGGGCGGTCATCTCGGGAGCGCTCAGCGTTAGAAGCTGCGCCCGATCGACCAGCAGCTCCTCCGCCGGCACCGCGTATTTTTTCTTGAGATAATTCCGGAAACCGTCGGCGCACGGCTCGAGGAACGCGAACGAGTTCGCATCGGTCTGCTCCTGCGAGGCGTCCATCCGTCCCGGCGTAAAGGGGACTATCACCTCGACGCCGGCATTCTTCGCCGCCTTCTCGATCGCGGCGCACCCGCCGAGAACGATCAGATCGGCGAGCGACACCTTCTTCCCGCCCGATTGCGCTTTGTTGAACTTCGCCTGGATCCCTTCGAGGGCCTGCAGCACCTTCTTTAGCTTCGTGGGCTCGTTGACCTCCCAGTCCTTTTGCGGCGCGAGCCGGATGCGCGCGCCGTTCGCCCCGCCGCGCTTGTCGGACCCGCGGAACGTCGATGCCGACGCCCAGGCGGTCGAAACCAGCTCGGCAATCGACAGGCCCGCGGCGAGGATCTGCGCCTTGAGAGCGGCGATGTCCTTCTCATCGACCAGTGTATGATCGACGGCCGGGATCGGGTCCTGCCAGATGAGCTCCTCGGCCGGGACCTCCGGGCCCAGGTAGCGCGAGCGCGGCCCCATGTCGCGGTGCGTCAGCTTGAACCATGCGCGGGCGAAGGCGTCGGCGAATTCGTCCGGGTTCGCCAGATAGCGCCGCGCGATCTTTTCGTATGCAGGGTCGAATTTGAGGGCGAGGTCGGCGGTGGTCATCATGGGGCGCTGCTTTTTCGACGGATCATGCGCGTCAACGACCATATCTTCGTCTGCCACGTCTTTCGCCAGCCAGATATAGGCCCCCGCCGGACTCTTCAGCAGCTCCCATTCATACTTGAACAGCACCTTGAGATATCCCGTGTCCCACTTCGTGGGGTTCGGCTTCCAGGCGCCCTCGATGCCGCTCGAGATCGTGTCGCCGCCCTTTCCGCTTTTATAACTGCTCTTCCAGCCCAGGCCCTGTTCCTCTATGGGCGCCGCCTCGGGCTCGGGACCGACATGCTTCGCATCGCCGGCGCCATGCGCCTTGCCGAAGGTGTGTCCGCCGGCGACGAGCGCGACCGTCTCCTCGTCGTTCATGCCCATCCGCGCGAAAGTGACGCGCACGTCTTTCGCCGATTCGATCGGCACCGGCTGCCCGTTGGGCCCCTCGGGATTCACGTAGATGAGCCCCATCTGCACGGCCGCAAGCGGGTTCTCGAGCTCGCGGTCGCCGCTGTAGCGCTTGTCCCCCAGCCAGGTGTCCTCCGTACCCCAGTAGACGTCCTCTTCGGGCTCCCAGATATCCACGCGGCCGCCGCCAAAGCCGAAGGTCTTGAATCCCATCGACTCCAAGGCGCAGTTTCCGGCCAGAATCATGAGATCGGCCCAGGATATCTTGTTCCCGTATTTCTTCTTTACCGGCCAGAGCAGGCGGCGCGCCTTGTCCAGGTTCACGTTGTCGGGCCAGCTGTTGAGCGGCGCGAAACGCTGGTTGCCCGTGCCGCCGCCCCCGCGCCCGTCGGAGCTGCGGTACGTGCCGGCGCTGTGCCAGGCCATGCGGATCATGAGGCCGCCGTAATGCCCCCAGTCGGCCGGCCACCATTCCTGCGAGTCGGTCATCAGCGCGTACAGGTCCTTCTTTACGGCCGCCAGATCGAGCGTCTTGAATTCCTCTGCGTAGTTGAAATTGGCGTCCATCGGGTTCGAGACCCTCGTGTGCTGGTGCAGAACGCCCAGATTCAGCTGGTTTGGCCACCAGTCGCGGTTCGACGTTCCGCGACCTCCGGCGGCTCTCCCCATGGCGCCCGTTACCGGGCATTGGCCCTCTTTTTTTTGATCGCTCATTCGCGTCCTCCCATGTGTTGTATCGTGTTCAATGCACTCTATATGCTGCATTCGTATCGGCCCAATCGACCGATCGCATTCAAGCATCCCGAAGGCGCGGCGACGTGCAGCGGCGCCGGGACGATTCGTCTCTACGCCGCATCCGCCACCGGCCGTTTCGTTTTCACGCGCGTCGCGTCTTCTTGCCGCAGTCCCGACACACCCCGAAAAACTGGATGGTGTGTCCGCGAATCGAATGGGCCGACACGGCCTGCGCCGCTTCGGTAAGCCGCTCCTGGACGGGCATCGAAAAATCGCTTACCCGCTTACACCGCTCGCACACGAAATGATAGTGCGTCCCGGTAATCGCGTCGAAGCGCTCGATGCCGTCCCCGAAGTCCCGCGCGACGATCCGGCCCTCCTCGATCAAAATCCTGATGTTGCGATACACGTTCCCCAGGCTCAGAGCCGGCATCTCCTCCCGCAGGGCGTCATAGACCTGCTGGGCCGACGGGTGGTCCATGCTCGCCTGAATATACTCGAAGATCCGTTCCCGCTGCCTGCTTTTTCTTCGAACCACTTCGCCAGAATTGCGCATGGGGCACCCACGGAATCGTTATTAATAATAATTATTATTACTACTTAAATGCGCGTTCGTCAATTTTTTTTGTTTTTTGGTATGATCCGCCGCGAAAGAGCGTCGCGACGCATTCCTCGTTGGCGCGATGCGGTCGGTCGCGATCAGTTCAAAATACCTGATGCCGCAGCATGCGCCCGTTTCGCGACAATGGCGCGCGCCAGACAACCGCCGCTGCGCCTGCCGCACCGGCGCCGGCGCGCCGAATCATCCCCGTTGAGGGCATTCGAATTGCGACGGGATGCGGCCCCGGACGCCTCGATGGCGGCCGGAACCGCAGCAATCACGCCCGGCGCGCCACGGACGTCACGCCTTCGCGATGTCCGCGATCCTCGCGCAGATGTTCATGGCCTCCACCCAGTACCCCGGGGACGCCATCCGCTCCCTGAATTTGTTTTGCGCGTGCTCGTGGTCCAGCTTGAGCTCGACGACATCCCCGTTCATGGTGATATTGGGATAGAACCAGTTGGCCAGCAGCTTCGACAGTTCCGGGTCGGACACGATCTTCGCCGCAAAGGCCTGATCGGCGGAATACACGCCGTTCACGCGGGGCAGCTTCCCCTTGAGCGCCGGGATCCCGGCCGGCAACGAAACCCCGCCGCCGGAAATGAGATCATTGATTTTCTGATTGGTGTCCACGAGCACGTTATGCTCCTCGCGCAGCACCGTCAGCGGAAACGACGATCCGGCTGCGCGCAGGGTCACCGTGAGCCGCGGATACATCTTCCAGCCCTGGCGCTGTATCGCACCGGCGTAATCGGTCCCGGTTTCGGATTTCACGACGAAATCATATCCCCGGTACGATCCCGAGAAATCATTGGCGTTCGCGGTGAGCCCGGTCATTGTGCAAAATTGCTGCGAGAAATTTCCCGCCAGCGCGGCGGCGACGTTTCCGCCACCCCGCTTTCTCATAATCAGAAACACGATAACGACCACGACAATCGCGACGAGACTCAGAAGTGATTTTTCCATCGTTTCCTCCCATAGTGGTATTGTATTCGCCGCGGACGGAACGCGCTCGCGCACCGTCCGTGACGCACGCCGCACCGGCGTCGCACCCCGCGCCGACCGCCTCAGAGACGGCCGTCACGGGACCCGGTTCCTCCGCGCTGCCTTCATCATGCGCCCCGGTCGCCGACGCGCATATCGACGCTACGACGACATGCCGAGCGGTCCCATCCGCTGGGCGAATGCGGCGGCCTTTTTCGAGAAGATCCGCTTCATGATGTATCCGCCAACCATCGCGATGATACCGAACGCCCACAGGGTGAGCTGCCCCGTGTTCTTCTCCCAGAAACCGTTGATCATGTACGTCTGGTTCGGGTTTTTCCCGTAATAGAGCCGCGAATACGACGGGGGCGTCGATGTGTGGTAGATGACCTCGACGGTCTGTCCCTTGATGTATTTGAACCATCGAACATTGACGTCAAGTTCGCTTTTAAAAACGACCTGGCGCCCGTCTTTCTTTTTAAAGGTAACAATGGGCGAGCGGTACGGCGGATTGGAGACGATATCGGTAATTTTCCCGGGGACAATTTCCCCATTGCGCTCCAGATCCATCTTGGAAAGCTGATAGGCGATGCCCAGGCCGAACAACCCAACGCCGATCAGAATAACGATGACCCCCCAGAACGCCACGATTTTATATGCCATACTTCACCCTCCAAATCAGTATATGTACGAATAATCATACGCACTCGACATGCGCTCGTCAATGATTATTTTCCCCGCATCGTCGATGAGCGACCTGTGCGAAGACGCGCCGAGCGGACGGACGCGTGCGGGAACCCGACACGATCCGAAACCGATTGCATGCTGCGAAAGGAATTGATTGCACGACGCGAAGGGGTCTGGAAACAGGTGAGGCGACTCAGGGCCGCCCCATCCGTTGGCTACATGTACTTGGGCGCCTGATAGGAATACATGTCGTGCACCCCGCCCTCGATCTGCGCGGAGGGAGAGCGCAGCTCGAATCGAAGCTCATTGCCGTAGAGCATCTCGTGGAGGCGCGTCACATCGCGCGTGCCCATATCCTGGAAGGAGTGCTTGAGCCCCTGGATGAGATAGGGCATATAGTCGAAAAGCGATCCCTTGTCGAGCACCGCGCCGGAGACGCCCTGCGCCACCTTGATCTTCGACTCCTCCGAAAAGTACCGCTTGGAGCCGCCCTTCTCGAGCGCCTCGAGCGAGGCCATGCCGCGGTATTTCTTGAGCCGCTTCCCGTTTTCGTAGAAGTACTCGCCCGGCGCCTCGTCGGTGCCGGCGAACATGGACCCCATCATGGTGGCCGAGGCCCCGATGGCGAGCGCCTTGGCGATATGGCCTATGTTGGCGATCCCGCCGTCGGCGATCACGGGATTGCCGTGCTGCCGTGCAAACCGGGCGCAGCGGAAGACCGCCGTCGCCTGCGCGCGCCCCACGGCCATGGTGGTCTGCGTGGTGCAGATGGAGCCGGGCCCCATGCCGATGCGCAGGGCGTCGACGCCCGCGCGGACGAGGCTCTCGCACTGCTCCTCGGTCACCACGTTGCCGCCGATCACATCGAGACCGGGATGGCGCTTCTTGATGTACGTGATCATCTCGATCTGATAGATGGAATTGCCCTGCGCCGAGTCGATGATCACGGCGTTCACGCCGGCATCCACCAGGAGATCGAGGCGCTCCTTCGAGTCGTCCTTGGTCGATATGGCCGCGCCCACCATGAGCTGTTTCTTCTCGTCCTTCGAGGCGAGCGGATATTCGCGATTGGTCACCAGGTCGTTGCGGCACACCAGCGAGACGAGGCGGCCCGCCTCGTCGACGATCGGCAGCTTCCCCTTCTTCGATTTTTTCAGGATGTCGTTCGCCTCCAGCAGCGAGACGCCGTGACGCGCGGTGATCACCTCGCGGGTCATCACGTCGCCCAGCCGCCGCGTGTGATTGGGCTCGAAATCGAAATCCCGGTTGGTCACGATCCCCACGAGCCGCGAGTTGGGGCGGCCGTCCTCGGTGATGGGGATCCCCGAAAAACCGAACCGCTCCTTGATGGCGATGACGTCGTTGATGGTGTGGTCGGGCGAGAGGACGATCGGGTCGGCGATAAACCCGTTCTCGTAGCGCTTCACCTTCTTCACCTCGGCGGCCTGCTCCTCGGCGGTGTTGTTGTAGTGTATGAATCCCATCCCGCCCAACAGCGCCAGGCCGATGGCCATGCGCGACTCCGTGACGGTGTCCATGGGACTGGATACCATCGGCGTTTTTAAGCGAATGGACCGCGTGAGGTTCGACTCGAGGATGACGTCCTCGGGCGCGAAATCGATGTATCCCGGCAGGATGATGAAATCGTTGTACGCGAGACCGGTCGATGTGGCGAACAGCTCGTCGGCCGAAAAACCGTCCAGTTTCTTCATGATGGCGCTCCCGTTGCGAATGAATGCACTGAAGCGCCGGGGGCGGACATTTGTAAAGGAAATAATTCGGGAATCATGCTCGAAATATACGCATCCGAACCCATGCCGGCCGTCCGTCGGTCGGTTTACTATTTTGTTGCGGCGGGGAAATTTTTCTTGCACCCCCGCGCCATGCGGCTACAATGCTATCGGTCCGCACGACGCGGACCGACCGAACATGATCCGGGGTTTCGAATGGGGAGGTGCAAGCGGCGAGGGTTGTGCTGCCAGGACGTACGGCTGGACGTGTCCCCCGAGATGCTGCACAACGCCTACGAGTTCTGGCGGAAATCGAAATCGATCGATCCGGGATTTTCGGAAATATATTTGATTTATCCCATGCTCGAATTTAAATTTGAGCACGGGAGCGAGGATCTCCCCTATCACTATCGGTGCCGCCATTTCACGCATGGAGCGGACGGGCTTCCCGCCTGCGCCATTTACGAAATACGGCCCCGAATGTGCCGGGACTTCCCGTATTACGAGAGCGTGGAGCACCTCGATCGCACCGGCCCCTTGAGCCCGTACGATGGGTGCGGTTACAACGATCCCGACTAGGCGGCGCGCATGGCGAATCTGCTTTCCGTGACGGTCAAGTTGTACTCAGGCATCGACAAGGACCTGGCGCTCACCGGGTATGATCCCGCCACCGGAATCGGCCTCACCGTCGCGCGCGGCACCCGGCTTCGGCGCATCCTGAAGTCCCTGGGCATGAAGAAAATGTCGGGAAACGCGTATTTCATCAACGGCGCGCGGGTAGGCTTATGGAAGAGCATCCGCGAGGAATGCGAGATTGCATGCCTAAAGCCCAGCGCGGGCGGCTAGCACGCCCCGCGGGGGGCGCATAGAGAGGAGCGGACCATGGCGCGCGGAATGATTGTCGACGACTCCAAATTCATGCGGCGTATCATCAAGGAAACCCTCGAGGAGGCCGGGCACGACGTGGTGGCCGAGGCCGAAAACGGCTTCGACGCGCTCGAGATGTACAAGACCATGAAGCCCGATTTCGTCACCATGGACATCACCATGTGGGGCAAGGACGGCCTCAAGGCGGTCTCCGAGATCACCGACATCGACCCGGACGCGCGCATCGTGGTCGTCTCCGCGCTCAGCGAAAAAACGCTGCGCCTCAACGAGGAGGGGATCCGCGCGCGCGCCTTCCTCACCAAGCCCTTCGAGAAGAGCGATCTCATCGGCGCCATCAACAAGATGCTGTGAGGACGTCCGCGCGCGGCACATCCGGCACCCCATCATGAGCGACACGAAATTCATCCAGCTATACGCGCAGGGAGGGCGCGCCGACCGGGCGTATTTCCTCGAGGACGGGAGCGTGTACTTCTTCGCCTCCGACGCCGACAAGTACGCCCTCCGCGGCCGAAACCTCATCGTGGGCGCGTCGGAGCTCATCCTCGCGGCGTTGTGCGACACCGAAACCGGGCGCCTGGAGACCGCCGTGGCCGACGAGGGGGCGCGGCTCAAGAGCATCGGCGCCGAAAAGTTCATCGCGTCGCTGTCGTCCTACTCGTTCGCGATCAACGTGTGCATGGTGATCGCCAAGCAGGTGCACCTCACCAACGACATCATCAACAAAAACCTTGCGGCGATCGACGGCAAGGCGAAAAAGGCGCGCGAGTGCGCGGTGGAGTTCTACCGGATCATCGAGCGGCTCCGCGCCGATTTCGACAAGCGCCGCCTGCCGGCGCTGCGGGACGTGATCGTCGCGCACGAAACGAGCCTCACCTACAAGCGCGGCGAGGCGTTTGGGCGCGCGGTCGAGCAGACGGTGGTCGCGCCGAACGTGTCGCTCGAGGAGCGCTACATCGAATACCCCAAGGACGCGCTCATCTGCGAGGAGGGAACGCCCGGCGACGACATGTTCATCCTCAAGTCGGGCACGGTGGACGTATACGTGCAGGGGAACCGCGTCGCCTCCATCGGCGAGCCGGGATCGGTGTTCGGCGAGATCGCGCTGCTCTTGGGACTCGCGCGCACGGCGACCATGAAGGCGAAAAGCGGCGTGGTCATATCCCGCATCAGGAAGCAGGACCTCAAGGAGATCTCGGCGACGGACGGGCGGTTGCTTTCGGACATCGCCGCGTCGCTGGCGAAGAAGCACCGCCACAACATCGACAAGATCGCCAGCGTGAACGCCATGATCCTGGAGCGCCAGATCGACAGCGAGGCGGGGAAGAGCGAAAAGGCGCCGCTGGACTACAACCGCATCTACAACGACCTGCTCGCGCTCAAGCGCGACGTAACGGCGTTATACGAATCGAAGAAGGCGGACTTCCTCCAGGACCTCGTGGACGGCTTCTAGGCGCCATCGGCCCCGGGGCCCTTCTTGAGCGACTTGAGCCAGGCGAGCTCGGCCTTGAGGTGGTTCTCGATATACGAAAAGAGGTGTTCCTGCGATCCCTCCGCGCCGGCGCGCGAATCGCCCTCGCTCTTCACGCGGATCTCCGCAAGCTTCTCCTTGATGATGTCGATCCGGTCCTCGATGAACTGCTCGCGCTGATCGCCCGGGAGGGTGTTGTAGAACATGAGCACGATGTCGATGTCGAAGTGAATGAGGCACTGCTCGTAGTACTGCTTGAGCGCCTTCTTGAAGTACTTGCGCCCGGCGGGAAGGATCTGATAGATATACCGCTCCGGGTTCCCCCCGTCCTTTTCCGTCCCGACCTTCTTGACCCATTCGTGCTCGAGCGCCTTCTTGATTGCGTAATAGATGGAGCCGAACTTGATATCGACATAGTCCTCGAGGCGCTCGAAAATCTTTTTTTTGATTTCGTACCCATAGAGATTTCCCTCCATGAGCAGGCCAAGGATGGTTATTTCGATCTTCATTGGGCGCTCCTCCCATTTGCAACGCCGCCATGGCGCGATCGCGCGCTCACGGGCCGCGGGACACGGACGGCATGGCCCCGCGGAGGGAACCGCACGCGCCCCCCGCGCCGCATCCATCGTTCGTGCCGGACGCATGCGCTCGCGGACGGTCGCTTCTCTATATAATGCGATAGTGCGTGTAGTTTATTTTTTAATATGAAAGATTGTCTGAATAAAAAAACAAGGAATTTTTTGCAAAAAAGAGGAATCAGGCCGGGGGCTTTCGAAGGGCCGACTTGATAACATCTTCGAGAGAAATGTCGGGTTTTTCCCGGACGATCCCCTCGACGAGTTTCGCGGCGGCGCTCGAATCGATGCCCAGCGAGACAAGCGCGTCGAGCGCGTCGGCGCTTACGGTCGGCGTGCGCGCGGGTTCGCGGGAAAAGGACTCAAGGCGCGCAAGCTTGCGGCGCAGCTCGAAGATGAGCTTCTCCGCTTTCGCCTTGCCCACGCCCGGAACCGACGTGAGCATGGCCGGCTCGCCGTCGCGCACCGCGGCGACCAGCGCCTCACCGTCGATGCTCGATATGATTGACAGCGCGAGCGCCGGACCGATGCCGGCCACGTTCAGGAGGATCGCGAAGAGCTCCCGCTCGCGCCTGGTGAAGAATCCGAACAGGCGGAACTGGTCCTCGCGGTGGAGCGTGTGCACGTAGAGGAGCGCGCTGGGCGCGTCGCGCAGCGCCTCGTAGGTTGACAGCGGTATGGCGCACTGATACCCCACGCCGTTGACGTTGATGACGACGTCGGTGGGCCTGAGGTCCTCAACCGTTCCCGTAAGCGTTGCGATCATGACACCGTATCCCATTGTGGGCGATGCAATGACACAGGGCGATGGCAATGGCGTCCGCGGCGTCGTCCGGCCGGGGAAGCTCGCGGAGCCGCAGGATCTTCATTACCATGGTTTGCATCTGCCGTTTGGTGGCGCGCCCGTAGCCGGTGATCGACTGCTTCACCTGCATCGGGTTGTACTCCGCGATTTCGAGCCCGGCCAGGCGCGCCGTGAGCAGCGCCGCCCCGATGCACTTGGCCACGTCCATCGCGGTGGTGGTATTGCGCGAGAAGAACAACCGCTCGATGGCGCAGCAGTCCGGACGGTGCTCGTCGATGATGCGCGCGAGCCCGTCATGGATAATTTGCAGCCGGCCGCCGATGCCGTCCCTCCCGTCCGGGGTGATCACCCCATAGGCGATCAGGTGAAAGTTCGATTCGAGGAGCGACCACCCCAGAATGCTCGATCCGGGATCGATGCCGAGCACGCGCACCTAGGCCTCGCCGAGCGCCATCATCACCTCGTCGGGGATGTCGTAGTTCGAGTACACGTTCTGGACATCGTCGTGGTCGTCCAGAAGGTCGATGAGCCGCAGGCACTGCTGCGCGGTCTTCTCGTTGAGGCTCACGGTGCTCTTGGGGAGGAACGTGATCTCGTTATAGGCGGTCGCGAGCCCCTTGTTCTTGATGGCGCTGTAAACGTCGTTATACGCCTCCGGCGACGTGGTCACCACGATCACCTTGTCCTCGGTGCGAATGTCGTGAATGTCGAAATCCAGGAGAAGCTCCATGAGGTTGTCCTCGGCGATCGCGCCGGCGTCCACATGGACCACCCCCTTACGCTCGAAATTGTACCCCACGCAGCCGGTCTCTCCCAGGTTCCCGCCGTTTTTGCTGAAGATGGTGCGGATCTCGGGCGTGGTGCGGTTCCGGTTGTCGGTGAGACAGTCCACCATGATCGCGACGCCGCCGGGCCCGTAGCCCTCGTAGCGGATCTCTTCGTACGTAACGCCCTCCAGCGAGCCCGTGCCCTTCTTGATGGCGCGATCGATATTGTCGTTGGGCATGTTGTTCTCTTTCGCCTTGAGAACGGCCGTCCGCAGGCGGGGATTTGAATTCAGGTCCTCGCCTCCGGCGCGCGCAGAGACGGTGATTTCGCGGATGAGCTTGGTGAACAACGCTCCCCGCTTGGCATCGACAACGGATTTTTTCCGCTTAATGGTGGCCCACTTGGAATGACCGGACATACGCTCCTCCGCATGCCCCTCCCGGATCAGGGTCGGGGTGATTCGGGAAACACTATCTCAGTAGCCCCGCTTAATTTTCAACTGTAATTTTACGATGCGGTCCCGGGCCCGGGTGGCGTCGTGGTTAAAGGTGATGGCCTGCCGGTAGTGCTCGATGGACTCCGCGTAGCGGCCGGCGCGCTCGTGGATCTCGGCCATGTTCCAGGCGACCCGACCGGGATTGAGCTTGCCGTATTCATAGCGTTTCTCGCGGTTGTCGAGCTCGAGCTTCCCCCGCTCCTCGTGGGAGATCTCGTATTTGTTGTACTCGTCGAAGTCCTGCGTCTTGATGAGGCCCGACTTGAGGGCCTTGATGTCCTCGCGCACCTTGAGGATCTCCTGCTTCTTCTTGTCGATATCGGCCAGGATCTGCTTTTGGTAGCTCATCGTCTCGCGGTAGACGTCAAGCGCCTTGTCGAACTCGAGGTCCTGCCGATAGATATCGCCCAGATACTCGTTCGCCTTGGAACGACGGTAGGTGTCGTTCGGGGGCAGCAGCTCGAGCGATTTTTTAAACGACTCGGCGGCGAGCGTATGGTTGCCCGTGCGCCGGTAGGCGAGATAGCCGAGGGCGAAATGCACGCGCCCGTCGTCCGGTTTCTTCGCCAAATATTTCTGATAGGAGGCGGCCGTGTCGAGGTAGCGCCCGATGTCCTCGCTCAGGTTGCCGATCCGCAGATGCAGCGCGGGGTCCGCATCGTCGCCCTTGGCGACGATGTAGCGCTCGAGATGGAAGATCGCCTTCTTCTTCCTCGTCGTATTGGTGAGCTCGACGCCCAGCTCGAGCGAATAGTCGATCCGCTCCGGATTGAAAGCATAGGCCGCCTCGAGCATGCGCTGATACGGCTCGCGCCGCTTCATCTTTTTGTACACCTGCGCGATCTCGTGAAAGATGACGTCGTCCTTCTGCGGCTCGAGCGTCTTGAACCGAAGCGATTGGTAATAATGATTGAGCGCCTTGTCGGTCTCGCCCAGGTTGTTGTAGCAGGCCGCGGCGTCGCGGTGCAGCGAGAAAAGCTCGGCATTGTTTTCGATGAACAGGCCCGCCACCCTCCGCGTGCGGAAGAGCTCCTTGAGGCTCACCCCTTCCTCCACCTTTTTCATGGTGATGAAGCTGGTGGGGATGCGTTTGTCCTCCACGCGTTTCTCGTAGATGGCGTTCAGCTTTTTCGTGATCTCCTCGGCCGCGCGGCGGTAATCGCCCGCCTTCATGAGCGTGGCGTGGTCCGCGGGCTGCGCGGTCCCGGGGGCGGCGCCGTCGGTTCTTGGTTGCGCGGACACCATGCCCTGTCGGCCGATTGAAGCGGCGGCCAGCATCATCATCACAAAAAATAAAAGACTGTTTCGTGCCGTTCGCATGTGTGCTTCACCGTAAGAGCGCCGTTCTGCGACAGCGCATCATGACAATAGTATCCATATATCAGTATCGGTGCGAAAAAAAATTACTTGAGCGGAGATTTTCCGCGACAAAAACATTCATTTGTGCACATCGCACAGGACCAGAGAAAAAAAACCGGAGCACGGCGGCCGCTTTTCGGAAACATCGACGCGATCGCATGCTCCGGTTCGTGTTTGCTGTTGAGCCAGGAGGCTAGATTTTATCGGTCGCGGAAATCGAGTTCAGGGTGTCCATCACGGTAAAGTGCAGCCCCTTCCCGAAGACTTTGCGGAGCTGCTTGACAGCGTCGTCCTTCATCTGATGGTCCCAGTCGGACGGGACCAGCCCGGCCACGAGCGCCGGCGCAGTCCAGAAGAGCCAGCCGAAACCGTCGGCAACGCCCCTGCCGCCCTCGGTGTAATTGGCGACGTACTTTTCCGAGAACTCCTTCGACTGCAGGAGCCGCTTCCCGGTTTTATCGTACACCTTGATTATGCCGTCGACCACAATGCCGTACGAGAGCCCGTTCCAGGCCGGCATGAAGATGAGAAAGCCCGGCCATTGGATAAAAAAGCTCTTGAGGTGATTGTAATCGAATTTGATGTCCGAATAGCTGATCTCGACGATCTTGTCCACCCCCTCGCCCTTTGCCGGGCGATCCATGTCGTACTCCCGAATCACCTTCCCGTGATACAGGCTCTCGACCACGTCGAGAAATCCCTTGTGAACCTCGTGCAGCATCAGCTCGGGCGATTTGATTTTGCTGATGCCGATGGTTTCGCGCTTCGTGTTTACCACCTGCTTGTAATACTTTGGCGGATTCACCAGCATCGCATGCGAGCACCCGATACCTCCCGCGACCACAACGACCGCGACGATACAGACAATTCTTGCAAGCCTCATTGCATACGCCTCCCTTCTTTAAAAAAATTTGTTCACACTCAAGCGAGCGTGCGTTTCGGGAATTCCCGAAACGGAACAGCGACATGGCCATTAAGCGCCGGTCATGATCCCCTATTGTTAATACGCGCGTGGGAGAGGTTTTTTTTGATTTTTTTCGGCGATTTTTTTTCGTGGCCGATGTTGACCGCACTACCGACAGTGTTCCGGGTGGCGACGGGGAATAGGGTGACCCAGGAAAGAAAAAACTTTTATTTTTTGACTTGTTTAATTTTTTATTGCATATTGTTTGCGGACATGCGCCCAATGGAGCCATCATGCAGATCAACCTGACCATAGACAACGACCAGCTTATCGACGCTGCCGCCAAAATGCCCCTTGCGGACAAGTTGAAACTCTACGATAAAATCAAAGACGATATCCTCAGATATCGTCTCGAGGCGCTCCTTGCCGAATGCAAAACCGACGGAGTCACCGAAGAAGAAATCACTGAAATAGTTGAGCATGTCCGATCAGAGCGCTATCAAAATCGTCATTGACACCAACCTTTGGATCAGCTTCCTCAACGGCAAGCGACTCGCCGTTTTAAAGGACACGCTCATCGAAAGCAATGGGGATCTTTTTTTCCGATGAGCTTTGGCATATACCAATAGATAAACAAATGTCGGGTGGGGCGCTGTATGAAAAATCAGAGAGAAACTAGTAACCCGAGTTTGACGAAACACCGAGATGGTGGTGTCAGTTCTCTTCCCAAGGGTACGCGCATTGCCATCCTCGGAGCAGGAGCCACGGGCATCACCTTTGCGCGCACGTTGCGCGATTTGGGTTACACGAATGTGACCTTGTTTGAAAAGGAATCTCGGGTTGGCGGCAAGTGCTGCACCACCACAGTTGACGGCAAACCACATGATATGGGCGGCGCGGCCGCAGTACCAAGTGATTATGCGAATCTGTTAGCACTATCTGCATCCTTGGGTTTTGAGACCGAAAAGACCCCCAGGGTTCGGTTTTATAGTATTGCGCAAGGACGCGAAGTTCCACTAATGACTTTTTACGAAACAGTGAAGGCCGCGGCGCAACTGGTTAAATACATTAGTCTGCATATGCTCAAGTGGAACGGCGTCGCTGGCGCCGACTTGCAGGAGGTGTCCCCCGAATTATACGCCCCCTGGTCAAAGGTGGCGGAAGACCGCAGACTTGAGACGTTTAGCCACGCTACGAAACGATTTCGCGTAGCGTATGGCTATGGCTACGACGACGAGGTTCCGGCCGCATACATGGCGAACTATATTCGTCCCAAGACAGTGACAGGCGTCTATCTGCCATGGAACGGTCTATGCTTATGGAAAAATGGCCTGCAACCAATATGGGAGAAAGCGTCCGCAGAGCTCGACGTGCGCACCGGGTGTGCGGTCACCCATGTCAAACGTGACGACAAGATTACACTCACGGTTAAAACGGTCAATGGGATCGAAACGCTTGAGTTCGACAAGATGGTGCTCACGTTCAATCCCAAAACGGCGCTCTCGGTACTAGACGCTACTGCGGCGGAGAAAGAGCTCTACAGCCAAATCCAAACGGTCGATTATCGTACGTACGTCATTGATGCGAATGGAATGCTCGAACAGGGCCAAACAGGATCTATCTATATAAATGAAAACATGCAGCGTGCCAAAAACGGCCACCCCCTGCTTATGTTCAAACGCCATGCGGACCAAAACACCTTTGTCTTCTATGTGATCGCTGATTCGAAAACAACCGATGAACAGGTGATTGAGGCCATCCAGGCAGACATCAGCGTCTTTGGCGGCACGCTGGGCAAGACCCGATGCGTGCGTCATTGGGACTACTTCCCGCATGTGAACAGCCGCGAGCTAGCTGATGGCTTTCATCGCAACATTCACTCTTTACAGGGTGTAAACAACACGTATGTGGCGGGCGAAGCGTTGACGTTTAGCCTGATCCCGCGTGTAATGGAAAACGCGAAGCATGTGGCAACCATGATGGTCAACAACACCTTCCCCGCGGTGAGGCGAAACGGAACGTCTTGACACCCTTAGACGAATCCGATTATTTTTTATAATGGGACGCTCGACTGGATGATGCTTTTTTATTTTTTCTATCTTTCAAAGCCCTATTAAAAATCTCTAATATAAAAACTTTCAATATAAGAAAATAACCACCTTTTTGCCTCGCCATCATTATTTTACATACTTTTTCCGGGTAGAGGGTCATCGGTCCTTCATACAGTACATGGGGGAGGGCACGATTTTGGGTTGTCGCTAGTTTTTTATGATAGGTTCCGGCGATAACGCATGATTTTTTTTTCTGTTTCAACTCGCGCTTGATATGATATGCAATAAACAGTAGCATGATCAGTCCTTTTGTCTTCGAAAGGTCAGGTTTTTTCCATTGGCAGGTCCATTCCATCGCTTCCGAAAAAATTGGAAACGATTCGAGCTTCGATTGCCATTCCCAATACCTGAAAGGCTTTGAATGATTGAGACAAAAACCGCCGACGACGTTTTTATTTAGAATGATAAAATACACATGTGCGCGATGCAGGTAGTCCTCGGATACCGAGGCCCCTCGAGAGTAATTTTCAAAATTTTCAGCGAATAATCGTTTTTCCTTTTCCGTCATTGCTTCCTGTATTGAATAAATCATTTTTTACCTCTTGGGCTCCTCTAACAGTTTCCTGAAAAACTCTGCAAGCGTCAAATCGGTCACGTCCAATTCAGTGTGTAAACCCCCCAGAGACTGTTCTCAACTTTACTTCCAGTTACTTCTCATAGACCAGCGTTCGTTCTGCTCTCGCACTATCCCCATGAGGATACCATAGCACCCGTACTCGTTGTTAAGCGAATCCATAACCTTGGTCCTCCGTCGCACTTCTCGTATGACCCGTTCAATGAGGCTCGTATTGCGAATCGTCTTCCTGTACTCATCCGGAAATCCAAAATATCGAAACAGATCCTCACGGTCTTTGCAGAGACAAGCCATCGAACGGGCCGCCGTTGCTCCATCAGTGGTTGCCAGGCGTATTGCGCCACTGTTCAGACCCCGCCGAATCAAGCTCCGCAGCACCTCGTCAAAATGACGGGCGCTTTCATTGCCCAGGGTGAAATGCAACACCTCCTTGTAGCCGTTCTCCGTTATCCCGATCACGATCATCGTCCCCACCTTGCGTTTTGAGGACTTTCTGACCCGAATATACACCGTATCGACCTGCAAATAGGAAAATTCACGCGTAATCGGGCGATTCGACCACTTCAGATACTCCGTCATTGAGCGAAATCGCTTGGACGTAAACCATCCCAGCACACCCCTCTCCTATGGGAGAGGGGCCGGGGGTGAGGTCACCGCACGGCATACAGCTGCTTCAACAAACACACCCTGCGCCCATGAAGCTTCCACCTGTTCTACGCTGCCCTCGGGTCCACCACGTCCTCGGCGTAAAAGCCCGCTCCCTCGTCCTTCACGGTAATAACCGCCGTGCGCTTGTATGCCCGCACCGTTACCGTTATGCGCTTCTTTGCGTCGCAGCCGTTCCCGTGGCGTAGCGCGTTCTCCACGGCTTCGTCCAGCACCAGGCGGAAGTCGAACTCCGTCACGCTTCGCGCGTAGCCGGACTCTTTCAAAAAGGCCAGGTACTCCATCGCCTCGGAGACCAGGTGGCGCGCCGAGGAGGGGGTGGAGGGGATCGTGCGGATGACGGTCATTTCTTTTCTCTCGATTGGTGCCCAAAGTTATTCCACATTAATCCACATTAAAGAGAAGGGATATAATCTCCCACTTTTTCTTTTCTTTGCTGTAAATGAAACCAATATTTCCATAATCTTTTGAACCTGGAACGGTCAGCAAGCTGAAATTCTCATTACTAACCGCTGACAATTTTCCTTTTTGAATAGCATCGATAAATGCTTTAAATGGAAAACTCTTATCAACTTCACGCAAATTCTTTTCGCTCTCCTTCTTGAAGATAATCTCAATATTCCCATTCTGGTAATTCATCTCAGTTTCGCTCAGAAAATCTTTTATAGACGAGATGCTTCTTTTCTTTTTTATCAAATTCAATATTGATCGCCTAGTATTATGAATGTCTTGCAAAACCTGATCTTTATCACCATCCTTCCTCGCATCATTTTTTTCGGTATCACTCATATTGCTTTTATTCTCCCGACATGATGATGCAAATACAATTTGAATAACACAGCATAATACCAAAGCAATACAGCACAGTTTTCTCATTACCTACCTCTAGCCCTTCTGAATTTCAAGTGTATATGGGTTGAATGGCCATCCATCTCCTTCAATAATTGGTCACCAAATGAATTTTTAACGTTTTTAAAGCGCTCTACGAGATCGGGGTCATTAAAATAAATGTTTTGCACTTCATACCCCTTGATTAGATTTTTATTTTTTAACAGCATCTCGATAAATTCAGCAGTTTTGTCTTGGTCGTAATACCCATAATTATTATCAGAATCAAACTTTCCCGCATGTTCCTCGCCGTCATAACTCATCCACTTGATATCCGCATCAAGGCCCATCTGATGACTTTTGTGGTACGTTGGGTTTCCCATTTTATCATAGCCTTTCAACATTTTCCCACCACCAAGAAAACTGATGTCGTTAATCAGCACTGGCAAATCAGAATTTTTTTCATACCATTCCTGAATATTTTTCACCAAAAAATCCGCCATCGGTTTTGCAGCATATTTGTCATTATTACGACTACCATAAGATCCCCATCCAACACCCTGGTAGTCAAACTTGTATCTCACGTTAACATCTTTGCCTACGGGTACTTGACTCGTTGGAATTTCCGAATACCCAACAAGATCGGCGGCAGACATTAACGGCGCAATATAAGTATTTTCGATACCCAAGTAAGCCTGGTCCATCCTCCATGCGCCAGTATAGAAATTGCCCAGAATGGTCGTCAGTGGCAGGCTGCTCTGTATAACGCTGTTCCATAGCCTCGCGTCAGAGGTCATTTCTTCTGTGGATCTCAAGTACACCTTCTTGTCTGCCGCATAGAGTGTTGTTCCAATGCCAGAATATTCCGTGTCATCTTTAACCCACGTCACATTATTCGCGCGGTCCTCGGCTTTCTTTGCCTGGTAGTTCCGCATCTCCTCGGCCGCGAGCTCCTTCCGCATTGCGCTAACCCACCTGGCGTCCTCGCGGGCCATGCCTTCGTCGTACATCGCAAGCATTGCAAGTTTTTCGTTGGTGACATTCGGCGTGTCTTTAATGAAATTACCACGGAGGCTCTTTCGTAGCTCTTCCGCACTGGCTACCCACGCCGTTTCCATGTTACCGTACGCGTCGTTACACTCCTTCCATTCGGCATCGGTGAGCGTTTCGCCGTTTGCGATCTTGTTGTCGTAGTAGCGCACCTTCTCGTAATCGGTCAATGTCCCGCCGCTTGCCTTTTTCTCGTTAATATACTTCGCTTCACTGGCGGCATAATCCTCCGCATCCTGCCCCGCAAGCAAACTCCTTCGGTTCGCCAGCACCACACCGGTTCCGGCCAGCACACCCGCCGCTGCCGCCGCGTCTGCGCTTGCGCCGGACCACGGCCTACCGTCCATCTCGTGCTGGGCGTTCTCTTTTCGCTGTCGGTCAAGCTCTTGTGTCGCCTTCTTGTAGTTGTACTCAAAGGCAAGGCTGGAGCCCGCCTGCGCTCCATAATACCCCGCCAAATCGGAAAGATCAAAGTTGTAGTTGTCCCGGTTCCAGTTGGCGACAATCGCGTTCTCCCAGCTCGCGCCGCTTCCCCGGTTCACGCCCGTCATAATCAGGTTCGTCGTTACGCCGGAGATCATCTTCGAGGCCATGCGGTCGTACAGATTGGCATACGCCCGTCCTTCCGGCGTGTTCTTTATGTTCTCGGAGGTCTGGCCTGCGGCCACGTTCGAAACGGCCTTGCCCATGCCTGTCGCAAATCCCTGCCACATCACATCACTCGAGCCGTTCCAGCCGAAGTAGCCGTCGCCCTCGCCCGCGGCAATACCCGCCGTGAGCATGGAGGTGCCGATGTTATAGCCAAAGTTGCCAAGCTGGTTACCCCAACCGGACTTGCCGAAGGAATCGCCAAAGCCCGCGCTCCCTACACTCACGGCCATGTTGATGGCGCCCATGCCAATCTCCCGATCGGAGTACGCATAGGCAAAGTTTTTGCCGTCGGCCGTTTTTACGCCGCTCATGGTAAAGCTTGTCGCCGAGGAGGCGGTGGCCCCGGCGATCGCGGGAAAGGCTGACAAAAAAGCGCCAAGCTCGCAATCGTCGCGGTCTGCGATGCGTGCTATTGGGTTTTCAAAGAGCCATAATGGGCAATATAAACATCCGTCAGCGACTCGTGTTAACGCGCCTGTCGCGAACACTAATCGCATGCGAGTCAAAAATCGCGAATGACGTTGCGCGCGACCACATACAATTGAAATACTCGCTTGAGATGCAATGTAACACATCCCAGCACACCCCTCTCCTATGGGAGAGGGGCCGGGGGTGAGGTCACCGCACGGCATACAGCTGCTTCAACAAACACACCCTGCGCCTATGCGGGTTCCGCCAGTTCTCTGCGGGCTTGGGGGCCGGCGTGTAAAAGCCGGGGTGCTCGTCGCGAACGGCAATCACTGGCTTCTTCTGGGAGGCGCGCATCGTGATTCAGATGCGCTTTTTCTGATCGTTCCCTTTCCCGTGGCTAAGCGCTTTCTCCATGGCTTCATCCAGCGCCAAGCGGAAGTCGAACTCCGTTACGCTTCGCGCGTAGCTGGATTCTTTTAAAAAGGCCAGGTACTCCATCGCCTCGGAGACCAACTGCCGCGCCGAGGAGGGAGTGGAGGGGATCGTGCGGGTGAAGGTCATGACTGCACCATTACCCACTCAATTGCTTTATCAACATCCTTTTGCGGAATGTCCTTGGGCTGCATAAAAACGATGCCATTTTTCTTAAGGTCGCGGTATTCTTTCAGTTTTCGACGTTGTTCGTCGATCTCTCTTATTGGGCCAGGGAATTGCGTTTCAAAAAAGCATTTCTTATCTGCAACTGAATAATATAACATGACCATATTCGAAAACCGATATTGCGCAGTAGCATTTTTAAAACCAGAACCAATAATATTCAAGTCCTTATCGAGACGCTGAAGATCAAATCCGCCATTGACAACATCTTTCGATACAGCGAAGGTGCTGCTTTTGCCCTTCATGTACGAAATAAACCCTATCGAATAGCACTCAACCTCGCCAGGCGCATGTCCTATCTCTTTAAGATCGACAACTGAATAATCTTTGGTGTAAACCCCCTTGATGGTATCAATAAAAAGAATTTCTTCACCCCTCTCGTCTACAATGATACCGCGCCTTAATCCCCGCCTCACTTTTTTATACTCCTCGATAGCGAAGTAATCTACACACCCATCGCCATTAATGTCCCAGTTAGTGATTACCTTATACGGTGTGTCTCCATAATATTTTAGAAATACCTCTTCAGTTTTTTTCGATTTAACCGTATAATAAGCAAATTCTTTGCCAAAGTTTGCAAGATAACTAATATACACATTTTTATTAACACCATCCGGTACAGGAATTGCTTTCTCTATTTCGCTTTTAGCTTTCATTATATCACCCATTGTTCTTTCTTTACTATTCCCAAATGGATTGTCTTTGCACCATAAAACAAAAAACACTGACAAGATAACCCATCCTAAAAGTTTAACTTTTTTCATTTAACACTTCCTTTCTCTAAAATGAAACTACTTTCTACCGCCATAAAGCTCGAGCAGACGCTGGAAATTTATCCGGCGATATTCAAAAAGTGTTTCTACTCCTTCATAGTTTTTGGAATATTCTATAAGCGTTTTTACTTGCGTCAATTTTTTCCACGTCGTAATCAGTTTATTGTCACCACCATAAGTCATGACATGATCCCACGGCCCACAATCGTTACCTTTATGCCCTGGCCAGTTGACAAATATCAAATCAGTCGGCATCATTTCTTTACCGCTAACGGGCACCAACCATCCTTCCTTCGTGCCTCGGGTTATCATACCGTTCTGCTCTAAAGCTGGCAAGTTTGGTGCGTTTTTTCTGAGACTATCCATAATCCCACCACAACAATCAAAACCTAAGTAATTCCCATTAGCATCCTTGGTTGACTTCCCATTATGCACCGGGATATTACCACCACCCCCAACGTACGGTGCGCCAATTTTATTTTTCATCTCGGCAAGAAAATCATCCCGCATCGACGATTCGGTTTTACCATTCCCTTCACCCGTCGAGATTAGATCCTTCACTTCTCCATTCTTAACGTAGCTATACAAGTCATAAGCGCCAATGAGGGGGCTCGTAAAGGGCGTCGCATACAACACACCCCGCAATGCGTAATTTAAATACTTATTCTTCCCTGCGTTGCCCGCTTGTTCATAATCCCTATTTGACATGCCGGCAACAACAGGAGACGTCGTAACACTCGAGTCCCCATGAAAACCGCCGCCCCTCGCGTCGATAGCATTATAAGCATACATAAGCTGGTTCCCCGTTGTGCCGAGGAAATTGTTCAGCTCATCCCATTTCGCATCGGCTACTGGTTTATCATATACGCCTCCCGTTTCACCCTTATATTGCATGAAAAGAAAATCAAAAAAACTCTTTCCGGGATTGTTCATCTTAAAACTAATCATGTCCTCGACAACCCTGGCCGTTTCGTTATACGAGTCCATGGTGCCGTCAGCATTTTTTTCATACACCATGTACGTCCCGTCAGCCTGCCGAACTCGCGTCATTGCGGCCCTGTCGCCCTCAAAGCTCGTTTTGGGAAGCGATACATCGCTCGAAACCACCCTGCCGTTTTTGTCGTACATGGTGGTAGTAACTGACCCATCGGTCTTCGTTGTTACCACCTTTTTCGTCCCATCGGGATATTCTTCCGCTACAACCTGGGCGCTTAACGCTTCAGCCGCAATCTGCCCCGCGAGCAGACTTCCATCCCTTCTCCCCGCTACCACAACAGCAATCGCATTCAATAACCCCGCGCCCGCGGCGGTTGCGGCCCCCGCGCTCGCGCTGTGGCCTTCCATCTCTCGCTGGGCGTTCTCCTTGCGCTGTCGGTCAAGCTCTTGTGTCGCCTTCTTGTAACTGTACTCAAAGGCGAGGTTGGAGCCCGCTTGCGCCCCATAATACCCCGCCAAATCGGAAAGATCGAAGTTGTAATTATCCCGGTTCCAGCTGGAGACAATCGCGTTCTCCCAGCTCGCGCCGCTTCCCCGGTGCACGCCCGTCATAATCAGGTTCGTCGTAACGCCGGAGATCATCTTCGAGGCCATGCGGTCGTAGAGAATGGCATATTCCCGTCCTTCCGGCGTGTTCTTTATGTTCTCGGAGGTCTGGCCCACGGCCACGTTCGAAACGGCCTTGCCCATGCCTGTCGCGAAACCCTGCCACATCACGTCACTCGAGCCGTTCCAGCCGAAGTAGCCATCGCCCTCGCCCGCGGCAATACCCGCGGTTAGCATGGAGGTGCCGATGTTATAACCGAAGTTGCCAAGCTGGTTACCCCAACCGGACTTGCCGAAGGAATCGCCAAAGCCCGCGCTCCCCACGCTCACGGCCATGTTGATGGCGCCCATGCCAATCTCCCGATCGGAGTACGCATAGGCGAAGTTTTTGCCGTCGGCCGTTTTCACGCCGCTCATGGCAAAGCTTGTCGCCGAGGAGGCGGTCGCCCCAACCATGGCCGCCCCGGTGTTCCCCAGACCGCTGGCCGAGGAGGCGAAGCTCCCCGCCGCGGCGCTCGCCGCTGCGATCGCGATCTTCAGCCCGTAGTCCGTCCATTCCTTGTTGCCCATGCGGTTCTCGATGGTCTTCTCGGCGGTAATGTAGGTCTCCGCGGCTATCATGATCGCCGCCGACACCGGCGCAAGCGCCCCCAGGCTCGCAACGCCCACCGTGGTTGCCGCCACGGCCGCGCCCACGCGGACAACCGTGTGACGGATGGCCTTTGCGCTTGCGGCCTTCCCGTCGTTATCGATCATCTCGTTGTATATCCGCTCGCGCTCGCCCGCGCCGCCCTGCGTCATGTCGAGCTGATCGTATTTCGGATACTCCCCGATATGCCCGTTTACCGCCCCCACCTTCTTCTCGAATCCAATCTGCAAATCCTTCATGAGCACGCTCATCAGGTTCTCCGCGGAGAAGCCGTCCAAGAAAAGCACGGCGCGGTTGAAGTCACCCTCGATCCCAAGTTTGCGTTTGTACGGGTTAATGTAACTGGCCTTGAATTCCTCGGGACCGAAGAAGAAGTCTTTGTAGTCCCACACGCTCTGCTCCATGCCCTCCTTGTGCCGCACGAACTCGTTGCCGTGTTTGGCATAGCCCGCGCCGGCGAGCATGCCGAAGGTCTCCGCGTGCATGCTCCGGTTCATGTCGGCGATCGTCGCCGTGAAGCTGTCGATGAGCTCATCCACCGCAACCAGCATCCGCAGATTGGCCGCGCGATGCTGCTGCGCGGTGTAGTTGTCAAAGAGCGCTTCAAACTGGTCCAGCATCGCGGTGTTCACGCTCCGCTGGCTCGTCTGCGTGAGCGCGAAGCTCGTGTCAATATCGCCGGCCAGCTTCATGAGGTCCATCGGGATCACGCCCGGCGCCGTCGCGAGCGTGCGCGAGAGTATGTCGCTAACGTCAATTTTGTCAATCACACATTCGCCCGCGTGCTTCCGGTTCATCTCCTCCACCATGCCGTTCACGATCGCCGTGAGCCGCGCTGCCGTCTCCTCTGCGTCGTTCATGGTCATGGCCCGCCCGGAGAGCTCCATCCAGTCGAGTTCCCGCTCCCGGAGCTGTCGCGTCTTCGCGTCCCACTCGCGCCGCGAAGCGGTGATGCGGTCCTTCGTGTCGCTTCGCCACGTGCGCCATTTTTCCTGGAAGCTCGCCTCCATATTCGCCCACTGGCGCACGCCCCGTTCGAAAATGTCGGCCGCCTTCTCCTCCCAGCGGGCGCGCTCGTAGTCGCGGTGCTCGCGCTTCTTCTGCCACTCGTAGTTCTGCAGTGCCTGGCGCTGCATAAGCTCGGCGTCGTTGATCCCCGTCCGGGCGCCCACCAGCGCGGCGAAGCGCTCCGCGAGACCCGGCGCGCCCTCGTCTATCAGCATGTCGAGCTCCCGCATGTCGTCAAAGGAGAAGCCCTCGAGCACACCGTAATAGTCCGTCATCGCCTTGCGGTACCCCGTGTAGGCGCGCCCCGCCTCAAGTGCGCTATAATACCCGTTCGCCTGCGCATCGGTCGCGATCTCGTAAAAGAGGTTTTCTTTGGCACGCCAAACAACAACGGAATCATACTTCGGGCTCCCCTCTCCCCCCGGGAGAGGCTCCCAACAGGACGTTGCAGTGCCGAGCGCGGACAGGATGTCCGAAAAGCGCTCGGCGGCCGGGGGTGAGGTCATCTTCGCCGTATAATCAAAATATTCCTTCATATCATGCAACCGCCGCTGATTCATATGCGCGGTGAATTTCGACGTCACCGGGGCGGAGTTGTAATACCACACCCCCGTCTTGTCGCAGGTATCACACACCTCGCCGTTCTCATCGAACACCACGCTCGGGTTCTCCCGCGCCGGCGCCGCATCGAAGATGTTCGCGTCGCCCTGCGCGCCCTCCATAATGTACGCCAGGTCCTCGTCGCTTATTTCAAAGCCGTTGGTGCCACCCAGCTCCTTTATGACCGTCTTCAGGCTCCGCTTGCGTACGGTGATCCATTTCCCCCGGGGATTGCGATAGGTGATCACGCCCGCGTTCGCGTCGTCGTCCAGCGTCTCGATCTGCGTGATCTCCGCCAGCTTCACCATCGCCTTCTGCATGCGGTCCTTGCGGTTCCTGAGTTCCGTGAGCTCGGCGTTAATGTTGTTCACGGCGGATTGCGCGTTCGAGAGATGATTGTTCGCGGCGCGATAATGCGAACCCATGTCCATGGTGATAAAGTTGACGAGCGAACTCACCACCTGATTCAGCGTGCCGCGCAACGCGTTTAACAACTGCTTGAGCGGGTCCGCCATCCAGCGCATGCGGCGGGGGATGCGGTTTATCTGGTTTTGCACGGCGTTGATGGCAGACTCGAGCGCAGTTTTTGCGGCCCAATTCGCCAACAACAAATGCGCGCCAGCACCCCCTACGATAAGAAACCGTGTCCATTGCGCTGCCTCCTCTTTGTGCCGGAGCATCTCCGTGGCAAAGGTGGTCATCGCGCCGGTCAATTCGCCACCGGAAAACACATTATCCCAACTGTTCTCCATAAAACCGTAAAAATCGCTCCCCGACGGCTCAGAGCCAATCCAGTACGGCGGTGTGCGGAAGATCGCGTCCTTGTTGGAGTTGTAATAGTACGCCATATCCACGAACTCATTGTCGTGCGTCATGGCGGGTAGCACCCATGAGAGCCAATCAATATGACCCAGACCGGGTATCTGCGTGACCGCGGGACGCCAGGTGGCAACATACATGTCGCGCGTCATGAAATAATCCAGGAACTCGTTTCGCTTCTTCTCGTTCTCGTCGCCGTTGGCGGCGATCAGCGTGTCGCGGTAGCTTTCGTACGCTGCGCGCGCCTGCTCGTACTCGAATGTCCGCTTCTGCACCTCTTTATCAATCAAATAGCTCGCCTTGGCCAGGCGAAAATAACGCTGCGACTTCTCCTTAAGCTCCTCCATCCTCGCGACGTACTCGGCGTCGGTGAGCACGTCCTGTTCCTTTACCCGGTTCACCTCCTCCTGCTGTCTGGCCATGCGCTCCAGCACCTCATTGTGGATGCCTTGCACCATGTCCAGCTCCTGCTTGGTGTCCTGCATCAGCTTCTCGGGACCACGTTTATCGTCGGCGTTGGTCGAGGTGTTGTATAGATACGCGGTCGCGGCGTACTCGTACACCGCCTTTTCCGTATCGTAGACGTCAATGGCCGCCTGTAGCCGCCGGTAGATCTCGGCAATCGCATTCAACTGGCTAAAGTAGTTTCCCTGCGCGGTGCGGTAGATGGCCTCGCGCGCCGCACGCTCCGCCTGCGCCATATCGTATGCGGCTTGTTTTTCCTGATGGACCCGCTTTGCTCTCACGTAGTCAAAGCCGTTTTCTGGATCGTCAGTCGTCACATACTTGCTCGCTGTCATCTCCAACCCCTTCTGGATCTTCGCCACGCGCTCAATCTTTTTCTTCGCCGATTCGTACTTTGTCACGTCCTCGAGATACTCATCGCGCGCCTTCGCCACAATATCGGAGTCGCCGGTCGCGATCCAGGCCGTATGCGCGTTCTCGATCTGCGCCGTCAGCGTGTCTATCGCCGCGAGCTTCTCCGCGCGCACCGCATCGTCCATGTCCGCCCCGTAGGGGTTCATCGTATCGGGGCAATAGTTCGCGCCCATGACTGCGAGCAGGTCCTCCACGGGCGACAGGCCATGAAGATTGTCGAAACCCGCAAGGGAGGCCGCGGCGAGCGCGTCTTCCTCGATCCCCGACACCGCGTACATCACATACAGCGCCCTATTATACTCCGTCATCGCGTCAATGAGGCTGTTCGCGAGACCATCCTCGCCCGCGCGGTGAAAGAACCGTTCACCCATCTTGTCCGACAGTAAAAGTCCCACGAGCTCCTGGTATTCAATCGGATAGCGCCACTTCACCTCGATGTTTTTGTCGGGATCCCCCACCGTAGCGTTCAAATAGGCGTCGCGCACCTCGTCGGGGATAAGATACTCCACGTCCGATATCTTGGTAATCACCGGCTTCTCGGCGTCCTCCGCTGAGGGGACCTCGCCGGGTTTCAGCACCACAAAGCGATCGTCGTTGCCGTCCGCCACGAATTTCCCAATGTAGTAGTCCCAGTTCTGGAAGGCCGTGTCCCACGAGCTCCGGAAATTGTCAAAGGCGTCCGGCCCGAGGCGGGTGTAGTCGTAGAGCGACGTCGCCTTCGCGCGCAACAGCCCCATGTCCTCGGCGTAATCCGCCGTCGTCCGGTACTCGCCGCCCTTCATGTCCGCCCCGTACAGCGTGGTGATGAGCGCCGCAAAATCGCGCGTCGCCGCGTCAGAGGCCATCTTGAGATCAAAGCGGTTCGTGAGCTCCATGATGGCGTACGGGGAGGCCCCGTCGGGGGAAAACGCGTATCGCCGCAAAAAATCCCTGTCACTATCGCCGATGATGCCCCGCCTCTCAATGAACTCCTCGATATCCGCACCGTACTCGTACCCCGACGCGATCGACAGCCGTTCGCGGTATGCGCCCAGGTCGTCCCGGAACGATCCGTACAGCGGATCGGACTCGGCCACGCCCATCCCCACGAGGAAATCGTCCACCGTCATCAGCAGGCCCTTCGATGCGAAGAAATCGGCGAAGTACTCGCCCCGCAGCACCGTCGCGACCACGTCCCCGGAAAGCTCGCGCTCAATGAACACGTCCCTTCCAGCAATCGCCGCGTCGTAGATCTCCTCGAACGAGCCGCGCCGCGCATCGAGACGATCCGCCTGCGCGGCATACTTTCCGACAAGCGCGGCGAAGAGATCCTCGAACGGCGTATCGTCGATCGCATCGCCCCGCGCAGCGCATATCGCCATGAACTCGAGAAGGTAGCCGTAATCGCGGAAGTCCGACGCCAGCCGGTCCGCCCAGAAGCCCCCGCCGCCCACCGACGCGTTCAGCCGATCGTAGTAGGTCAGCCGAGCGAACAGCGCGAGGTCCGCCGCCTCATCGTCGGCGAGCGACGCCGGATCGACGCCCGCGGCCGCGAGAAAACCGTTCAGCCAGTAGCCCACCGTGTCCGCCATCTCGGGAAGCGCGCCCGCACCGAGCGCTTCGCGCACCTTCAAGCGCAGGTCGAGCGTCCGCAAGCGCGCGGCCACCTCGTCCGCAAAGCCCGCGCGGTCGTCGGTGAATTCGTCAATGCGCGCAAAGGCCGCGTCCCCTTCTGTCAGCAGCAGTCGCTCGCGGAACGCCGCCACGCTGTTCCCGTATGCGAAGGAATGCGCAAGGTATTCGTACATATAGAACTGCGTCTCGTACTCGAAGCGCTTCGCCCTAAGCGAGGCGATAAGCGGCGGGATGGCGCTTATAATGTTCGCGCTCCCCTCGACGCGCATCGTGAAGTTCGCGAGCTGCGCCAGATCGTCGATCCGCGCCTCGAGCGCGCGGACGGTTTCATGTATCTTCTTCGTATAGAGCGCGTACCGGTTGCGCGAGTAAAACGCTCGCTCCTCTTCGCCATAGTCCTTCGTCTGCTCGGCGAGCGCCTCCCCGTAGGCCGCCATCACCTGATCCAGGGTCTCCACCTGGGAGACGATCGTATCCAGCCGCGCCTTCGCTTCCCCCTCCGAGAGCGCGCGGTTTTGCAATACATAGTCTCGTTTCAGCATGTCGATGTATTTCGATTCGGCGGCCGCGAGCGCCTCGCGCACCGCGACGGGCAGACGCTGATACTCGTCGCTCTTTCGATAGGCCCGGAGCGCCTCCCCGACCTCCGCGAGCGCCTCATAGCTCTGTCCCCCGATGAAGATATTCTTCACCTCTTCAACCGTCTTCCCGATCGCCGCGGCGATGCGGGAGAGCACTCCCGAACGGTCCTTCACGCGCCGCTCCACCGAGGCGTCGTAGTTGAGCGCCGCGTACCCGGCGAGGGCCGCCTTCACCGCATAGTCAGCGCCCTCGGCGGCCACGAGCCGCGGATCGGAAAACAGGAGCGCCCCCTGCCCGCTCGTGAGGGCGTTCACGTACGCGCCGCGCCGCTCGATATCGGTATCGGAAAGAACGTTTCCGTCGGCGTCCTTCCCGGTAGCGAGCTCGCGCTGCCAGGCGGTCACCCGCTCCATCACCTGCTGCGGCGTCGCGTCGGGCATGATCTCCGTCGCGTAGAGATCTCTGATGTATCCCGCCCGACGCTCCTCGAAGGAAATCGTCTCCATGAACGCGTCCCACGCATCGTTGCGCTCGGCCGCGTTCGTCATCGCCGCGATGTCGTCCAGCGTCTTTCTCGCCGTTTGCACAATAAAACGGTAGATGCCCGCCAAGCGCGCGCTTTCCGGACCGACCCCTCCTGGATCGTCCGCAAAGCGTTCGCGCGCTCGCACAAGAAGACCTGCGGCAAGCTCATTCGCGCTCATTCCCTTCTTCCCCGGTTCCTTCAGATAGGCGGCCAAGGCGGTTACGGTCTCATGGTTACGCTCCGCCTCGTATCGATTGAAGCGCGACGCGTCCTTCGCGCGCGCGGCAAGCCGTGCCGCGCTGTTTTCGGTGTCGTCCGTGATCGTCGCAACGCCGTTGAAATCGTACAACAGGTAGGTCACCACGCCCTTGGCCGTGAGAAACGCAGTCTCCGCCGCGACGCGCGCATCGCCGATCGCGCCCATGAGCTCGATCTCGCGCGCGCCTTTCTCCAGGGCCGCCGCATCGCCAAGGAGCGCATCCAGCGCCGGGCCGCTCAGGCCCGCTATCTCAACAAGGGGTTTTCCCGTGATCGCCATCGCCCAGGCCCGGAGCATCATCGATTTGATCTCGTCCGGCGTTGTACCGCTAAAATCCGTCAGGGCGTACGCGCCGTACGAATACCCCGCGATTTCCGCGAGCGCCTGATTTTTCTCCGCGTCGCTCCCGGCGGCGAGAGTCGTGAACGCGTTCATGACGTCCGCGAGCGTTTTCTCCCCGAACACGCCCGACCCCGCGCGCCCGGGCAGCAGTTCAAACATGATCGCCTCGCGCTCCGCGTCGGGATCGTCGTCAAACCGCGCCACAAGCGCCGTAAACGCTGCGTGCCGGTCGTACGCCGTCTCGAGGGCGGCTCGCGCGCGCGCAATCCCTTCGTTCGCCGCGTCCATGTAGTACGGATCGTTCTTGTCAATCGAGATGAAAATATCGTCGGCGTTGTCCCTCACCGCCTGCGCCAGCGCCTCAAACGAGTCCCCGTTCGCGCGCGCGCTCGCGACGATCTCCGCGAACCGGTCGCTCCCGTCGCGATACCCCGCGCTATCGCCGGCCCCCTCGAGCACGCCGATCGCGTCGCGCAGGCGCTCGGCGTAGGCCTTCGCCTCGCGCGCCTCCGCGCGCAGCTTGACCGCCGTGTAGTACGCCCGCGCCTCGCCGATGAGCCGATCATCCGCGCCCGCGACGCTGCGCCTGAGGTCGCTCACCGTCTCAGTGAGATCGTTTATCTCGCGCAGCAGGATCTCCCGCGCATTGGGGTTTTCCAGATACAGGAGCTTCTCGTTTGCGATTCGGAACTGTTCCTCGGCCACATCGTACTCCGCCTGCGCCTCCTCCAGCGCCTCTTGCGCGTCGTGGTAGTTCGTTTTCGCGCTCTCCACGGCAGCCAGAAACTCACTCGTGAGGCGCTCCCGCGCGCGGTCAAACTCCGCCTGCCAGTGATCGCGTTCAACCCTCGCCTCATCCAGCGCCGCCGCCTGGTCCTCCTTCGAGGCGCGTCCCGCTTTGTCGTAGGCGAAATCGTACACCGCCTGCGCCATCAGCAACCGCTTGTTCCAGAACTTTTCCTCTATCTTGATCTTCTCGAGTTCAAACTCGGCTGCGGTCATGAGATAGGGGTCGCGCACGTTTTCGATGTCGCCCGCGAAGACCACGCGGCCGTCGTCGGTGTACTCGAGATAGAAGCGGTCGCTCCGTCGGTCGTCCAAGAGTCCGCTGAAGACGAAGCCCCCGATCGTCCCGCCCCAGATGTCCCCGGCGTGCAGCATCATCTCCGAGTTCACGAGTATCCGCTCGAAGTTCTCCATGATCTCCCGCCAGCGCGCGATCTCCTCCGACAGGAGCCCCGTCATGGAGCCGTCGCCCTTGCGGGCATAGCGCGCCGCGAGGTCGGTCATCCAGGCGATGCTCTCCTGGCCGTTGAGAAGCGCGGCGGACCCGGTGTCCGCCATTCCCCTGAGCGTGGTGATGTAATCGTCCCACGACGCGCCCTGCGCCTCCAGGTAGCGCGCGAGCTCGTCCTGCGCGTCCAGATAGTTCCGGTCAAACTGGTCAAAGGCGTTATCCCAAACGAGCCCGCCCTGGTACAGTTGCGTTTGAATCTGGGTGAGCCATTCGTTCTTGCGCGCGCGAAGCTCTTCAGAGGCGTCCTCCCAGGCCCTGTCGGATTTCGCGAAGTCCTCGCCGGCGCGTTTCTCACACGCCAGGCGCGCCGCGAACAGGCCCTCCTCGGCGTTTCGCCATGACGCGAGCCCCGCGTCGATGATCGCCTTCACGCGATCCGAGTAGCCCTCCACCGTCGGGACACCCGCATCGCCCTCGTAGGTCGCGCTGCCGGTGTCGAGCGCGCGCTCCATGAGGTCGTCGATCTTCATCCGCGTCTGATCCAGGATCGATCGCGTGATAACCGAGGCCGAGTTCGCCTCGCTCTCGCGGCGAAGCGAGTCCGTATCGTACCGGTTCCGGTAGATGAACCGGTTCTTCGCGCCGATAAGATAGATCTCCTCGTCCGCCAATGCATCCGCACGCATCCGGGCCAGACGCTCGTCGAGCCCCGCGACGAACCCCGCACGAAGCTCGTCCAGATACTCGATCCCCGCGAGCGCCCGCTCCCGCTCCGCCTCGAGGGCCGTCTCGTAGTTGCCCCACAGCTCCGCGAAGGTCTCGCCCGCCTCGGCGTTCCACGCCACATAGGCGTCCGTGAGACCCGTCCCGACCGGCAGCGCGTCGGCGCGCGCGATGGAATCGAGCAACGTCTCGTGGTCGAAGCGGGGCGGCGCAATCGGCGCGACCGAGGCGAGCCATCGTCCGCGCTCGTACTCGATGTCCGCGCGCATCGCCGCGTCCAGCTCCGCCTCGGCGCGCGCGAAAAGCTCCGCGAGCTCGACGCGAACCGCCTCCGCGTCCTCCCCCGTGCCGATGCGCGCGACGAGCTCACGATCAAGCGCCGCCTCCGCCTCGCGCTCCCAATCGGCCTTGAGCGCGTCGCGACCGGCGTTCACCACGCGCACCCATTCGGCCTCGTCCCGCTTCACCGAGGCCGATTCGAAGGAGCGGTCCAGTTTCCGCTCCACCTCGCCGTAGCGTTTGAGGCGAACGGTATCGGCGGCGAGCGGGACGGCGACAAGCAGGCACAGCATGGCGCGGGAAAGGATTCCGGGCAGCATTGGGCAGGACCTCGATCGTGAACGCCGCGAACCGGAATAGCGGAACTGCGCGGCGGGGGGCGATGGAACGGCGGTCGCCATCAACCCCCTATTGTAGATACGCGTGCGGAAAAAATTTTTTTAACTTAATATGCGGGTTTCGTATTACAGGTATGACAGCAGGAATAAGCGTAACACGGCCCATCGCGGTCGTCATGGTGTACCTCGCCGGCATGGTCTTCGGGGCCATCGCGCTTTCGAAGATGGAGGTGGACCTCCTTCCGCGCGTGGAGCACCCCGAGCTCTCGATCATCACGCTGTATTCGGGGGCCTCGCCGCGCGAGGTGGAGTCGCTGGTCACGCGGCCGGTGGAGGAGGCCGCCAGCGGCGTGCCCGGCGTGCGGCGCGTGCGCTCCGAGTCCATCGAGGGGGCGAGCCTGGTGACCGCCGCCTTCGAGTGGGGCGCCGACATGGATTTCGCGACCATCAAGATGCGCGAGAAGGTGGACCTCGCGAAGGGGGCGCTGCCCCAGGACGCGGAGAAATCGATCATCGCGCGCCTCGATCCCGCCGCGCAGCCGGTCGCGGGGATCGCGATCCGGGGGCGCGACGGCGGCGTGGACGGCCTGCGCCAGATGGTGCACGCGAAGATCAAGCCGCTCTTCGAACGGATCGACGGGGTCGCCTGCGCGCGCATCGCGGGCGGGCGCACGCGCGAGGTGCAGGTCCGGGTGGACCAGTCGCGGCTCTACGCGAACGGCCTGGGCCTGCGCGACGTCATCGAGAGCGTGCGGCTGTCCAACTACAACTTCCCCGCGGGGAGCGTCACGCGGGGTGCGCGCGAGTTCGTGATCCGCACCATCGGCGAGTTCGCGAGCCTGGCCGACATCGAGAACGTCCTGGTGCGCAAGTCCGCGCGGGGGAGCGCCGTGTACGTGCGCGACGTCGCCGAGGTCGTGGACGGCCACCGCGACCGCGACAGCATCTCCTATCACAACGGCGCGGAGAGCATCGGGCTGGCCGTCGTCAAGGAGGCGGGGAGCAATACCGTGCGCGTGTGCGCGGCCGTGCGCGACCTCGTCTCCGAGATCAACGCGCGCCACCGGGGCGCCATCGAGCTCGCCGTCTGCTACGACGGGTCGCGCTATATCAAAAACGCCGTGGACAATGTGGTCGATGCGGCCGTCCTCGGCGCCGTGATCGCGTTTTTCGTGATCCTATTCTTCCTGCGCGACGTGAAGAGCTCGCTGGTCATCATCGCCGTCACGCCGCCGTCGGTGCTCATCACGGTGCTCGCGATGTACCTGCGGGGGATCGGCCTCAACATGATGTCGCTCGGGGGGCTGGCGATCGGCGTGGGGATGCTCGTCGACTGCGCCATCGTCGTGATCGACTCCGTCCACGCGCGCCTCGCCGCCGGGGAGGATCTGCGCGCGGCCTGTCGGGGGGCGATCGCGCAGGACCGCGCCGCGCTCTTCGTCTCCACGCTCACCACGGTCGTGGTCTTCTTTCCCGTCGTCTTCGTGCGCGGCATCGCGGGACAGGTCTTCTCCGACCTCGCGTTCACGATATCGGTTTCCATCGTGATCTCGTTCATTGTTTCAATCACACTCACGCCGGCGCTCCTGGTCCTTCTGGAGCGCCGGTCATTGCAATCGGGGGGGATGATGGGGTTCGCGCCGCTCCGACGCCTGGCGAATATTCCCGCGCTTCGACGCTCGGCCGAACGTTTGCGCGCCGCGCTCGAATGGGCCCATTCGCTTCTTGAACGATCGTATACCGCCTATCTCGTCCGTCTCGAGCGCCGCATCGACGGATACCGGCGCGCGCTCATCATCGGCGTCACGCTCGTGATCGGCGGATTCCTCATGTTCGCATTCCTGGACACGTCGCTTTTTCCCCGGACCAACAGCGGTTCCTTCTCGATCCGCATCGTCATGCCCCCGGGCACGCCGATAGACGACACGCGCGAGGCCGCCCTGCGCGTCGACGCGGCGCTGGCCGCATTGCCCTTCGTGGAGAACCGTTTCATCGACGTGGGCTACAATCCCGGCGAGATCTCGGAATACTTCGGCCGCGAGAAGAGCCGCGCGACGGCCGAGCTCGTGGTCACGCTGAAACGCGACCGCGGCGTGTCCACTGAAGCGGCGATGCGCATTGCGCGGCGCGCCGTCGCGCTCCCGCCCGAGATTGCGGTGGAGTTCTTCTCCGAGGAGCGCGAGTTCGCGGGCTTCATGCGGCTGGGCTCCTCGACCGTGCTGGTGGACGTGACGGGCGACGATTTCGACGCGATCGAACAGTCGGTCGCCGTCCTCACGGCCGCGTTTGAAAAAACGCCGGGCATCGCGCGGGCCGTGCCGCACGTGGCGAAGGGCAAGCCCGAGGTGCGTCTCGTCATCGACCGCGCGAAGCTCGCCGCCTTCGGCCTCGCGCTGGGCGACGTGGCCGGGACCGTGCGCGCCGCCGTCCGCGGGGAGGATGCCGGGAAATTCTACGAGGCCGACGATCAGGCGGACATCAGCGTGCGCCTGCGCGCGGCCGACCGCAGCGGCCTGGCCAGCCTGGGCGGCATGCTGGTGCGCGTGGGCGAATCGGCCAATGTCCCGCTCGCCGCCTTCTCCGCGACCGAGCGGCAGTCGGGCTACAACAAGATCACCCGCCGGGACCAGCGCCGTACGTTCTCCATCGCGCTCGACGCCGTGCCGGGCACGGGCCGCGGGGCCGCCATCGCGGCGGCCGCGGGCGCCATCGAACGGGTGCGCCTCCCGCACGGCGTGCACGCCGCCGTCTCGCGCGACATGGACGAGGTGCGCGACTCCCTCGCCGAGCTCGCCTTCTCGCTCGCGCTCTCGATGCTGCTCATCTTCATGATCCTGGCCGCGCAGTTCGAGTCGCTCACCCGCCCCCTCTACATCATGCTCATCATGCCGCTCACGGCCGCGGGCGTTTCCCTGCCGCTGCTGTTCACCGGAAACAGCGTGAACGTCATCTCCCTCATGGGGACCGTGCTCCTCTCGGGCTCGGCGGTCAATGCGGCGATCGTCCTCGTGGACTATATCCAGGCCCGGCGCGCGGGGGGGGCGGACCTGCGCGCGGCCGTGATCGGCGGCTGCCGCGAGCGCCTGCGGCCCATCCTCATGAGCACGTGCACCAATGCGCTGGGCATCGTGCCGCTGGCCATCGGCCTGCGCGAGGGCGGGGAGATGCAGTCGCCCATCGCCATCGTCTTCTTCGGGGGCATCGCCGTATCGACGCTCTGCACGCTGGCGCTTTTGCCGGCGTATTACTATCATTACGAGTCGCGGGCCGAGCGCGCCGGCAAACGGAGCGCCAATGGATAGGCGACGCGTGCGCATTTCGCGTTATGCGTATCACTCAAAGCGACCGTGCGCGTTTGTCGCTCGCGAACGACCGGCGCTCGAACGCAGGGGGCGATAGGCGCATGCGAGAAATCGTCCGCTTCTTCATCACAAGAAAAATCACCACGCTCATGCTCTTCGCGGCGGTGCTCGTCTTCGGGTGCCTCTCACTCGCGCGCATCCCCACCGCGCTCCTGCCCGCCGCCGCGAAGAACCGCGTCACCATCGCGGTGCGCTATCCGGGGCAGTCGCCGCAGCGCATCGAGCGAATCATCGTCATGCCCATCGAGGAGGCGGTGAGCGCGGTTGGCGGCATCACCTCCATGGTCGCGGCCTGCAAAGAGGGCGAGGCGCGCATCCACCTGGCCTTCGCCGAGGGCGCGGACATGAAATACACGACAGTGCAGCTGCGCGAGCGGATCGACCCGGTGCGCGCGAGTTTCCCGCGCGACGCCGACGAGCCCGAGATCTACGGCGCGAGCGCCGACGAGCGCCCCGTGCTCATCGTCACGCTGCGCAGCGACACGCTCGCCATCGACGCCCTGCGCGAGATCGCCGAGAAGCGCTACAAGAAGCTCTTCGAGCGCATCGAGGGCGTCTCCGAGGTGGCGGTGGGCGGCGGGGTGAAGCGCGAGATCGAGATCGCGGTGCGCGAGGACCGGCTCGTCTCCCACGGGATCGGCTTCGACCGGGTGATGCGGGCGGTGCAGATGAACAACGTGGCTGTGCCGGCCGGGACGATCGGCGAGCGCCGCGAACACGCGCTGGTCATCGACGGCAAATTCCGGACATTGGACGAGGTGCGCGCCACGCCGATTCTCGCGACCGCGGCCGGCTCGCCGGTGTTCCTGGGCGATATCGCGTCGGTGCGCGACTATGCCGGGCGGCGCGAGGAGCTCTCGCGGCGCAATGGCGCCGAGAACGTGTCGCTCTATCTCATGCAGACGGGCGCGGCGAACTGTCTGGAGCTCTCGCGCGCCGTGCGCGAGGCTCTGCGTGCTGCCAATGACCCGCGCATCCACATCGACATCGCCTACGACCAGGCGGAGTTCATCGGCCGGGCCATCCGCAACCTCGCGATAAGCTGCGTCACGGGGATCGCGCTGGCCTCGCTGGTCCTCTTCGCCTTTTTCCGCTCGGCGCGCGAGGCCCTGCCGGTCATGCTCGCCATTCCGTTTTCGCTCCTTCCCGTGTTCAGCTATCTCTACTTCAGTGGGATGACGCTCAACGTGCTCTCGCTCACGGGACTGGCCCTCGCGGCCGGCATGGCGGTCGACAGCGGCATCGTCGTCCTGGACGCCATCAACAAGCGTACGCAGGAGGCGCGCGGCGCGGCGCGCAACGGCCTCCTCTCGCCGGATGCGATGAATACAATCTGCCTCGACGCGACGGCGGACGTGGCGGGCCCCATCTTCGCCTCGACCGTGACCTCCGTGTGCGTCTTTGTCCCCATGGCGCTCTTCGGGGGACCGGCCCTGGGGCTCTTTCGCGACATGGCGGGCGCCGTCATCGTGGCGCTGTGCTCGTCATTTTTCTCGGCGCTCACGCTCATCCCGCTCGCCGCGGCGCTTGCGCACCGGTTTGATGTCGCGCTCATCATCAACACACTGCCGTTCGGCGCGCTTCGCCGCCTGGCCCGGCGCGTTGCCAACGCGCGCCCGGTCGCCGCAGTTCATGCGATAGCGCTTCGCATCGTCGCGCGCACCATCGCATACCGCACTGCTCTCCCGCAGTACGAGGTCCTCATGGAACGCCTGCTGCGCAACCGCGTCAGAGCGGCGCTCTCTGTTGCAATGATCCTCGCGGCATTATTGTTCCTGTCGTCCTTTCTCAGGGAGGAGCATCTCGACCCGCTGGAGTCGAATGAGCTCTCGGCGACAGTGGAGCTCGCCGCGGGCACCAGCCTGGAGGAGACGGCGCGCGTGGTCGGTAATATCGAACGGACGATTCGCGCGGAGCGCGCCGTGCGCGAGCTCTCGACCAAGATCGAGAAGGGCCGCGCGGACCTCATCGCGACGCTCCGCGACGGGGCCGATAAGCGCCGCACGGCGCGCGACCTGAAGCGACGTCTCGCCGGGACCACCGACGCCTTCGTCTTCTTCCAGGAGGAGCGCGCCGGGGAAAGCGCGCGCGAGCTCGACTTCGAGATCATCGGCGCCGACGTGGAGCGGATCCGCGATATCGCCCGCGACCTCGCCGCGCGCCTCTCGGCCCTCGGCGGGTCCGAGGACGTGGTGCTTCGCTTCAAGGAGGGCCGCCCCGCAGTCGAGATCGTGGTGGATTCGGGAAAGGCCATGGAGAGCGGACTCTCCGCGGGCGTCATCGGCGATTTCGTGCGCAGCTCCTTTCACGGGCCGGTCGCCTCCAAGTTCGTGGACGCGCACGAGGTGGACATCCGCTGCCGCCTTCAGGCCGACGAGGCGCGCGTGATCGAGCGCCTTCCCGCGCTGCCCATCATCACCGCGAAGGGCGCGGCCGTGCCGCTGGGCGAGCTCGCCTCGTTCAGGAACGCGTCGGCCATCACGACCATCTGGCGGAAGGACCGCGCGCGCATGGAAACGCTTACCGTCACGCTCGGCGACACTGACCTCGAGCGCTTCGTGAAGCGGGCCGATGCGGTCATCGCCGCGATGCCGCTCCCCGCCGGTTATCGTATCGACTACGGCGACTCGCTCGCGAACCTGCGCCGGTCGAAAAAGGAACTGCTGGGCGCGCTCGCGCTCGCCATCCTCCTCGTATACGCGGTCGTCGCGGCGCTGTTCGAATCGACCCTGCTGCCCCTCGCGGTGCTCGCGGCGATACCGCTCTCGCTCATCGGCGTGCTGGCGGCGCTGGTCGCGGGCGGGCGCTCGCTCAACAGCTCCGTGTACATGGGGATGATCATTCTGGTGGGCATCGCGGTCAATACCGCCATCGTGCTCATCGACGCGCTCGAGAAGGAACGGCGTGCGAGCGGCCACATCGATTTTCCGGCGATCGTTTCCGTCGCGCGGCGGCGCATCCGGCCCGTCGCGATGACCACGCTCGCCGCCACGCTCGGGCTCCTTCCGCTGCTGTTCGGCGGGAGCGGGAGCTCGCTCTGGCGCTCCTTCGCGCTGGCCGTGATCGCCGGGCTTGCGGCCTCCGGCGTCATGGTCGTCTATGCCGTCCCCATCGCCTACCACGCCGTGCGCGGCGGGCGTCAGATGTCGAGGATGGTTTCGAAATCGGACGCCGGGTAATTTCCGAGTGCGTCCCGCATTCCATCGGATCCGCCGGCGACCCGCAGGCGAAAATAATTGTCCGCTTCGAGATCGAAGAGATACAGGTCGATCGCATTGGGCGCCGCCGCCGGGCGCTCCATCCTCCAGGTAACGGGCATGAGCGCGTGCGTCCCCGGCCCGTGGTAGCGGTCCCACGCGAAGCTGATCGCGCGCTGCGCCGCTCCCCAGCTCATGCCGATCCCCTGCAGGCTGTTCGCGGTGTTTTGGAAATACACGCGCAGCACGTACACCGCCTTCATTGTGTCGTTGATACGATGCATGAACCCCCAGTAGCGCCGCAGGTCCGGCGGCAGTTCTGAATTATACACGTCGAGGTCGATGATGCCGTAACAGCCGAACACGCTCCGCCCGGCCTTGCTCTCGTCCACGACCGCGAGGGCGGGATCGTCGTTGGGCAGCCATTCCATCTGCCGGATATCCTGCACGAAGATGGCCTGCGAATGCGGGCCGTTTATCTTGAAGGAAAAGCGGTACGCGGCGTCCAGCCGGTTGTCCGCGACGTCGATCGCGGAATCGCGCACCTCCAGCTCATACACGCGGCCCAGCTCAAGGGCGCCGCCACTGAGCGACACAGTCGCGGTGCGCGCGTCGGTCCACGTTATGCGATGTCCACCGGACGGCGCGGGCGTGATCCGCACGGCGTCGCCCGCCTCCAGGGGCTTCATGGCTTTGGAGAAGACGATCCGCAGCGCGGTGTCCTTCTCCACGCCGCCGGTGAGATTGCCCGCATCCAGGCGCAGGGGCGCGCCCGCGGGCGGCACGGCGAAGACGCCCACGCCCTCATCGGCCGGGACGGCGCGCGCCGGGTCCAGCGTCGGGACCGCGAAATCGCCGCCCACCATAAAGGAGAAACGCTTCTCCTCAAGGAGCGGGTTTCCCGCGATGTCGGTGATATCGCGCCCCACGATGACCGAGTAGCCGGTCTTGTTCTCGAAACCGGCGTAGGGGGTAAAGAGCACTGTCCTCCCGTCGTCGCTCAGCGTCCGGGTCCCCAATACGCCCGGCGAGATGGAAAATCCGGCCTCCGCCGAGGAGAGGGCGATGGGCTCCGAGAATTCGACCCGCACGACAGCGTTGCGCGCGATCCCGATACTTCCGTCCGCCGGAAGCACCGCCGTCACGCGCGGCTTTTCGAGATCGCTCCCCACCGAAAAGTGCGCGACGATCTCCTCGCGGATATTGTTGCCCCGCAGGTCCTCCGCCCCCCGCGACACCCGCACGGTATAGGTGGCCCCGTTGCGCAGGTCCTCGATGAGATCGTAGTGCAGCCGGTTCCCGTCCCAGCGGAAATAGCCGCGCGGAACCCCGTACTCCGAGGAGATGCCGAAGGCCTCCTCGGTCTTTGGCCGGTCCATCTCCCGGGGGAACGTCACGGAGATCGCCGGGCGGGGCTCCACGCCGCTCGCGCCGTTCGACGGATGTACGGCCCCGTTGTCCATCTCGGGAACCGTTATGTTGAGCGCGTCATCGATCGGATCGGCGCCGCTGCAGGAGATGAGCGCCGTCATCATCGCGATGAAAAGTATTCGAAGAAGAATCTGTAACATTGTTGTGTGCTCCATCTAATCGTCCGCATTGAACTTGAAAAAATACCGCCGTGTCGCGGCCATGGGCACGCCGGTAACGCCCCTGATGCCGTTTTCCCCACCCTTGAATTCGAGCAGATACAGGTTTCCCCCCTCGATCGAGCCCAGCGTGACGGTGAGGACGGAGTACGGGAGCGCCGCATCCCAGCGATAGGAGCGGACGATCGCGCTCGTGTCGTCCTGCTCGCCGTTCACGAACGAGCAGAACAGCCCGTCATGAACGCTCACGCGGTCCACGTCGCGATCGAACGCGACCCTGAACTGATAGGTCGAATCGGACGAGAACTCGACGCCCAGATCGTTGTAGTAGTCGTCGGCCACTTCGTCCGCAAGCGGGGCGTCCATGAACCACACCCCGGCGACGGCGGGCGGTCGCGATGTCTCGGCGTCGATGACCGCATACACCACGAAGACCTCGGCCATCTCGTTTCCGGCGGTATCGCGCAGGGTCCGGTTCACGCGGAGCTCATAGCGCTGCAGGGACACCAGCCCGCGCGGGAAGCTGATGGTGCAGCCGTCCGAGGCATCGTTCCATTCGACCTGGTGTTCCGCGGACGGCGAGAGCGACAGCGCGTCCCTGAAGCTCGCGCGGTCCACCGGCTCGCTGAAGCGCACCTGCAGGCTGGCGGCATGGGAGATCCCATTGTACTCGTGGAAGCTCCCATGTTCCGCCAGATCGGTCCCGCTCGACATATCGACGATCGACGTTATGCGCGGCCGCTCGAACTCGTCCCCGGCGGTGAAGAACGACTCGACCGTGGCGAGAAGCCCGTTGCCCGCGAGGTCCGTACACGCCGTGGATATGGTGATCTGATAGTCCGTCGCGAAGACGAGCGGGGCGAAGGGGCGGTACTCCACGACCGTGTCACTCGTCCAGACGAAGGTCCCGGGAATAGACGGCGTGAATCGCACCCCGCGCTCGACGCTCATGCGGTCCATGGGCTCGGAGAACTCGATTCGAATGACGCCGTCGAGCGGGAAGGCGCGGGTAAGGTTTTCCGGCGAGATCGAGACGACCTCCGGCGGCGCGAGATCGTCGCCCACGAGAAAGCTCGAGAGATATTCCACGGTGAGGGCGTTTCCCGCCCGGTCCCGCGCCGCCGTCGTGACGCGGACGGTGTAGTAACGCCCGTTCGCCAGCGGCAGCTCCGGGAGGAACACCAGCCGCCTATCATCGTTCTCCCACCGGAACGATCCCGCGACCATCCCCTCGCTCGAGGTGAGGCTGAAGGCGCCCTCGGTCCGCTCGCGGTCCATGGGCTCGGAAAAATCCACGGTGACGGGCGCATCGGCCCGCACGGAGGCCTGGTGCCCGGGAGAGACGCCCTCGATCGCGGGCGGCGCGACGTCCTGCGAGCAGGCCGCGCAGGCGATTGCAGCGCACGCCATCACCCGCACAATCCATCGGTTACTATTTAGTCGCATCAGCATTCTTCTTCTCCGTCACCTTCATGCCGTCGATGAGCATCTTTACGCCGCCGGAGGCGACCACGTCACCCTCCGCAAGACCGGACTTCACCTCGAAGGAGTCCTCGAACTCGCGCCCCAGGACGATCTTCTTCCGGAACACGGCGCCGTCCTTCACGATGAAGACCTCGCCGTCTCCGTCTTTCACGTCCTTCAGCGCCTCTTTGGGGACCGTGACAATCCCCTTCAGCACCTCCATCGTGATCACCGCGCGGGCGAACATGCCGGGGCGAAGCTGCCCCGTGCGGTTGTCGGCGAGAATCTTCACTTCCACGGTCCGCGTGGCCACGTCCAAAACGGGGCTCACCAGGTGCACCCGCCCCGCGAACGGCGTGTCCGCGACGGCGTCAACCGTAAAGGCGACGGGCTGATTCTTCCGCACGCCCGCCACCTGCTTTTCGTTGACGTTGGCTACCACATAAACCTGCCGGGTGTTCATCACCACGAACAGGGTGGTCTCGTCCTTCACGCGCTCGCCGAGCTCCACCGAGCGCGCCGCGACGATCCCGTCGATAGGCGAGCGGATCACGGCCTCTTTGATAGATGTCTGCAGGATCTCGATCGAGGTCTCCGTCTTCTTCACGGCCTGCTCGGCGGCGTCCAGCTCGGCGCGCTCAACCTTCGTGTTGAGTTTCGTCAGCAGCGCGTGCTTCTCCTTCGGATCCTTCGGCACGGGAAGGCCCGCCTTCATCAGGTCGGCGTCGCGATAGCCCACGCGCAGAATCTCGTGGTCCTTTTTCGCGGAGAGGAGCTTCGCCAGATAACTGTTGTACGTGGTCTTCACGGAATCGAGCTCGGCATCCGAGACCCCGCCCACGAGATGCAGCTCCTCCTTTTTCCGCATGACGCTGCGCATGTTCTCGAACGAGACGTACTTGTCCCGCCCGTCGATGACGGTTTTCCTGATGGTCGCCATGTGCCGCTCAACGTCGCGCCCGGCCCGGTCGAGCTTCTCCTTCACGAGGCGGCGCGCCGCCTCGACGGCCGCGAGCTCCGCGCGGGCGCTCTTGAGCTGCATCTCGAGCGGGAGCGTCTCGATGCGCGCCAGCGGCTGCCCCCGCCGCACGGCATCGCCCTGTTCCGCGAACAGACGCTCGACGCGGCCGAGCACCTTGGACGAGATGGCCGCCTTGTCCCGCTGCGCGACGGTGCCCATCACCGAGAGCCGGTGCTCCATGTCCCGCCGCGCGATCACCGCCGTGGCGATCTCCGGCGCCGCATCGCGCTCAACGGTCTTTCGCGACAGGAGGCGCTCCGCCATCTGCCCCTGAAAGACGGTTGCGGCCGTTCCCGCTGCCATGACCGCCAGCATGGCCGCGAACACGACCTTTTTGCGTGCGGCCAGGAATCGAAACACTGCATGCATTCCTTTCATCTTCATGGTGCGTGTGCCCCGCTCAGCTTTCCAATATCGTACCCCAGCGTCCGTTCGAGGACGGCGACTGCGATCAGGTAGTCCGTTTTTGCCACCAGCCGCCGCAGCCGCGCGCTCGACAGGTCCAGATAGGTCTTCAGGACATCGTAACGCGTGATCTCCCCCAGGCGCGCCTTCGCGTCCTCGATCGCGACCTGTTTCTCCAACAGCGCGACGTTCTTCTCTGACACCGCGATGCGCGTGGCGTTCTCGCGCACGCTGTCGTGCGCCCGCACCACCTCGATCGCGATGGACTTCCGCAGAAGATCGTGCGCCAGGCGCGCCTCCCGGTGCGACGCCTCGGTCCGGATGATCGCGCTCGCATACGACGGGTTATCGTAGAGCCCCGCCTGCCCGGAGCGCTGCGACGACCGCGTGCCGCCATTGTTCGACTCCCCGTAGTTCTGGGCCCCCGAAAGGCTGCTCCCGAAAATGGCGGTCGTGACCGAGATGCCCACGTTCCACATCTTCTTGTTCGGGGGATAGCGGTTGCCCGTGTAGCCGTAGCTGCCCGTAAGCCGAATGGTGGGCAGATAGTAGGCGCGCGCGAGCTCCATCTCCCGGCCGGTCTTGTACAGCAGGTAGGTGCTCTTCTTGAATTCATTGCGCTTCGCAAGCGCGATGGCCACAAGCTCGTCTCGGCCGCGCGTGATCGCCGTGACCGGCACCGACGCGATCTCCATGCGCGTGAGCGCGAGCGCGGCGCCGGGCGCGAGCCCGATCAGCACCCGCAGGTCCTTCAGGCGGTTCTGGTATTCGTTTTCCGATTTCAGAATTCCGTACTCGGCCTCGGCGATGCGCGCCTCCACCTGCACCCGCTGCAGCTCCAGACTCTCCATGAGTTTTCGATTGATGGCGATCTCGTCGAGGTTCTTCAGGAGCTCGTAATACAGGCTGCGCACGTTCAGGACGATGGCATTGCGCTCGATGCGATACTCCTCCGCGGCCAGGAGCGCTTCGAGCTTCGCGATCCGGTACTCCGCGGAGGTGCGCCCGCCATTGTACAGGTCCACGCCCACATTCAAGAGGATCGACTGGCTTCGGTAATCGTCCTCGCGATACGCGACCGTGTCCTCCTTGCTGTAGCTCACGCCCACATCGGGAAGGTAGCTGCGCCATTTCTCGTTGATGATGCGCCGCGAAACGTCGATGCTCGATTTCAGCGCCGCCAGTCGCGTGCTGCACGTCAATGCGCGCGCGACCGCCTCGTCCAGCGACAACTCCGCCGCCTGTGCGCGAGCACCGCTCGTCGGTGCAATCAACAGCAGCGCTACTGCGGCTGCACACACACGCCGGCGCGCCGATACGCCGCCCGCGCCCATGGCTGTCTTCGTCATGCACGACACGGCCGTTACCGGAACCATCCCGCGGGGCCCTTCACCGCCGCGTCGAGCCGCTCAGCGATAGTCGCGCACAGCGCCGCCTGGTCGCCGGGATGGGCCAGGTCGCACGAATCGCTCGCGGCCTTGATGGTGATCACCGCGGCGCCGCTTTTCGCATCGACCACTCTAAAAAAAGCGACGCTCGCTGTGCGCGGCTCGAGCACGTCGCCGCCCTTGACGACGAACACGCTCAACGCCGCGTGAAAGGGGTACTGCTCCGCCCGGTCGCCGGCGTCCAGGGCCGTCCCCGCCCGGAAGGCGCGCTTCTTGAGCATGAATCCCATGGTGCGCATGAGGCTCTCGCGGGCATTCGTCATCTCGTCGGACTTCACCTCCACCGCGCCCAGAAACAGCGAGTCGATCTGCCGGGTTCGCGCGCCGCCCTCGTCCACGGCGTCGATAGCGATCGAGCTGCATGACACCGCCAGGCCCAGCAGGAAGATGCCCGCGATCCGTATCGCATGTATCGTATTCATTTCCGTTCCTCCATCCAGCGTGTGATGCTGTCGCGCATCGCGCGATGCGCCCGAGCCCGATCGTCCAGCCCCATATGCGCGTAGAGCGGGCCGACCGCCTCGTGGATGCGCGACAGGTACGCATACTGCCCCAGCGCTCGCTCGAAGGCGGCAAGCGCCTCGGTCGTGCGGCCCGCATCGGCATGAAGGGCGCCCAGTAGATACAGGGACACGATGTCGTCGGGCGATCCCGCGAGCGCGCGCTCAAGAAGCTGTTTCGCCTCGTCCGGGCGCTTCGCCCTGATGTGCCAGCGCGCCTCAAGGCGAAGCGCGTCGAGCGCATCATTCGAACGCGTTCGATACTGCTCCACCGCCTCTGCGAACTCCCGGTCGCGCCCCAGATGAAAGTTCGCCATCGCCAGATATCGCCAGGCTTCGACATGCCCGGGACGCGACGAAACGCACTCGCGCAGGCACCGCTCCGCCCCGGCGAGATCCCGCTTCTGATACAGCGCCAGACAGTGCGCAAACCGCTCATCCGCTCCGGCTCCCCCGCCGCATGAGCATGCGAGGAGGACAATCAGCATCACCCGCCCCGCCCGTATCATTTGAGGCCTCCCAGAAACTCGTTCACGGCATGCCGAATGAGCGCGCGGCGGTGATGGTCGGCCTGCCAGTCGGCGAAGGACGCGCTGAAATTGTCCCTCGTCGCGAGCTCCCATTTGTCGGCCACCCATGCGCGCAGCTTTTCGGAGAAGCGGTATGCGCGGGTCGCGGTCGCGGAAACCGCGGGCGCCTCCGCCGACGCCGCGAGATCCAGCGAGGTGACGCACACGCTCCCGCTCCAGAGCACGTCATTGTTCGCCAGCACCAGCCGCCCGCTGAGCGCGCCGACGTGGAGCCGATACGGATGCTCCGCCGCCATCGCCTCCCCCGCGACGACCACCGACACGGCGTGCGTGAGCGAAAGCTCGCGCACCTCGACGGTGTCGATGCACAGATAAGCGTCCGACTTCACCTCAACCTTCTCCCCCTCATCGTCGAAACGGAACTCGTCGCGCTCCTTCTCGTCGTTGATGACATACCCGGCGCGCAGCAGCGCGGTCTGCAGCTCGAGCGCCCAATCCGCATGCCGCGGCCCCCCGCCGTTGTTCCGCCCATCGCGCGGCGCGGCAAAGCGGATCGCGATCCGCTTCACCCCGGCAATGGCCCCATCGAATGACGGCGCCTTCGCGCAGTCTTTCTTCCGGAATTCCCGATGCGCGGTTATCCCGCTTGTCGTGATAATCGATTCCGGCTCCGGACGCTTCGCAACCTGCGCCCCGCCGCTCGCGCAGGCCAGCCACGCAACGGCGGCGAGCGGCGCGAGTGCGAATGATCTCACCAATCTGTTCATGGTATCGTATCCTTTTCTCGACGCATGCCGACTCGACGGCCCCGTGGGACCGGCCGGTCATTGTGTGCGCGCGTTCTACCGTTCTATATGGTATACGCGGCCCGGCGGTTTTATTTGAAATTTTTTAGGGGGGGGTGATGGCGTCCGCAAAACCAAACACGTGTTCATGGCAAAAGGACTTGACAGCTCATGCGATCAGAGCCAGACAATTAACCCGATACCAACGTGAACGTACATCATCACATTAGGAAATCTCCTGCATGAGTTGTACAGGATTTGAATCTTTTGACGACCCCCTCCTGTCCTCCCCCTTCGTTAGGGGGAGGCGTGTAAAGAGAGATGTTCCTCGCCCCCTTTCCCCTTACGAAGGGGAAGGCTCCCAACAGGATGTTGCAGTGCCGGACAGGAGGTGCTGAACAGGATGTTCGAATACCGTCGCCGCACAGGATGTGCAAAAAAGCGACGGCGCCAAAAAGCGCTCGGCGGGCCGGGGGATAGGGGTATAATATAACATTGACAGTTTTGATTGCAGCTTCGCTGTGCTATGGCAATTATATGAAAATCATCGGACTGGAAAGAGCTATGCCTTTTGCCGCGGTCATGCTATTTCTTCTTTGTTTAGCACATCCAATTCATGGGAAAAGCGCAGAAGATTATTTTTCCGATGGGGCCATAAAAGCATCTGAGGGTTTCACCAAGGAGGCTATCAGCAACTATAGCGCGGCAATTGAAATCAATCCTGGATACACTAAGGCTTACTACAACCGGGCAACCGCATTTTTACGTCTTGACAGGATCGATGAAGCCCTGCGGGATTTTAACAAGGTGCTTTCCATCGACAATCAGCATCATCGCGCCTATTACCAACGAGGACGTATCAGTTATTTAAAAGAAAAGTATGCCGACGCCTTACAGGATTTCAACCGAACCCTTGAAATTCAGCCAACCGATGAAGACGCATTGCACTATCGAGGATGTGTGTACATCGTAAACCTTGAACTCTTGAAGGCACTTAAGGACTTCAATACAGTCATACAACTCAATCCGAGACTATCGCTATCGTTTGCCTATCACGATTGGATTCTGTACAGTCGAGATAAGGGAAGAATATTTTTTTCATCGTTTTTTAATCGGGCAATAATGAACCGCATTACCGGAGATAGGGATAGTGCAAATAACGACATCCAACTGATCAATGATAATTTTAAAAGAATTCGAACAATCTTCGGAGATAAACAAGCTGACACTTCGCTCACAGATAGGATAACGGTAGCGCTTGACGTGTACCAAAGGGTTGTTTCGGCACATCCTCGATCTGCTCAATCATATCAATTGCGCGGACAAGCCTATGCGCTCCTAGACCTATGCGATAAAGCCATACGTGATTATTCAACTTCGATCACGCTCAATCCAAAACTCGCCGCTGCATATCTGGGCAGGGGATATGCCAAAACAGCATGTGGAAAACCGAGGGAAGCACTTGAAGACTTTTCCCGGGCAATTCTCATCAAACCCAAGTTATCGGAAGCATATATAGCTCGTAGTTTAGCGAAGCAAAAACTTGGCGACCTGAAAGGTTTTCTCGATGATATCGCCAGGGCAATAAGCGTGTCCCCAAAATCAATAAGGGCCCGAAAGATCCGCGGCGAGCACTACCAGACAACTGGCAACCTTGCGAATGCTATTAAAGACTATTCCGCATTGATCTCCATCAATCCTGACGACAACTGGGCTTACATCAAACGGGCCGCGACACAAAGCAAACTCGGTTTGCACGAAAAGGCAATTGAGGATTACTCCAAACTTATTGAAATGCAACCAACGCTTCCATATGCCTATTTCTATCGCGGCAAAGAAAAGGCGCATCTCGGAGACAAGCAAGGATCACTAGATGATTATTCAAAAGCTATCCAGATACACCCTGACTTTAAAGAAGCCTATCTTGAGCGCGGTACAATCAAAGCGGCAAACGGGGACATCAAGGGAGCATGCGCTGATTGGAACAAGGCTCGCAGATTGGGATTAACAGGCGATATCGATGAAAAACTTAAAACATGCAAGTGAACCCATTTTTTACTATTCTTCTCGTAGAATTGAATTATGACACCCCCCGCCGTCACCGCCATCATCCAGACGCGCATGGGGTCCACGCGACTGCCGGGGAAGGCGCTGTTGCCGCTGGCGGGGCTGCCGCTCACGGCGCACGTGATCGAGCGCACCATGCGCATCGCGGGCGTGGGGCAAACGGTCATCGCCACCACGACCGGCGCGGAGGACCGTCCGCTCATGGAGCTCGCGCGCGAGATGGGCTGCGCTGCCTTCGCCGGATCCGTGCACGACGTGCTGGAGCGTTACTACCTCGCCTGGCGCGAGTTCGGCGGCGACATCATCGTGCGCGTGACGGGCGACAATCCCTTCACCGACGTTGCGTACAATTCGCAGGCCGTCGCCTTCGCGATCGAAACCGGGGCCGACCTCTGTTCGGTGGCGGGCATCCCGCTGGGCACCGCCGTGGAGATCTTCACGGCCGACGCGCTCGCGCGCGCCTACGAGGAAAGCGCCGAACCGCACCAGCGCGAGCACGTGTCGCCCTTCATCAAGGAACACCCCGAGCGCTTCCGCATTGCGCGCAAGCAAATCGAGATCGACAATCCCTTTCCCGGCCTGCGCCTCACGATCGACACGCCCGAGGATTTCGAGCTCGCGCGGTCACTCTACGAGGCGCTCTACCGCGACGGGCCGTTTCCGCTTGAGGCGGTCATCGCCGAGATCGCGCGGCGCCCGGAGCTTGCCGCGCTCAACGCCGGCATCACACAGCGCGCGATGACGCACTCCGAGCATGGGACGCGATAACCGGACCATCGCCATCGTGACCGCCGCCTCGCCCGCGCTGGGTTCGGGGCACCTGCAGCGCATGACCACGCTGTTATGGCATCTCGTCGAAGTGAGCGATCTTGACGCTGTTGTGGTGGCCCGCGAGGTCGGGCCGTTTTTCCCAGACCCGCTGCGCCCATATCTTCGCGCGAGCCTGCCGGACCGCGCCGCGCTCATCATCCGCGACATGCGCGACTCGACCGAGGACGACATCGAACATCTCGCACGGCGAGGGCCCGTCCTCGCGATCGACGACGCGGGCCCGGGGCGCGCCCTCGCCGACTGCGCGATAGACCTCCTGCCCAATCCCACAACCGGCGCCAGCGAACCGGAGGCGTTCATCTACGGCTGGGGCTATGTTGATTCGCTGCGCGCGCTCGCAGCGAAAGACGCATCTGACATCGCGCGCGATATCGACTGCGCGATCTACCCCGGCGCCTTCGCCGACGAAGCGCGCATCGAGCGCCTACTCGGGCTCATGCCCGCGGGGGCGACCTCCGCCGTCCTGCGCGGCGCCGGATCGTTCGTGTTCCGCACCGGGGCGGAACGGCGACCCGCAGGGACCTGCCCGTATGCGCGCCTGCTCCTTTCCTCGCGCGCGCTCCTTTCGCATTTCGGCGTCGCGCTCTACGAGTCCCACGCGGCCGGCTGCCGCCCGCTCGCCCTCAACCCGACGGCATATCACGCGCGCCTCGCGGACCTGGCCCGAACGCGGCTCCCGGTCGAAAACCTCGGCGTGGACGGCGACGACGACGATGCCCTGCTGCGCCGTCGGATTGACGCGGCGTTGGCGGCGCCATCACCGCGCGCCGTATCCGTTCACGAGGCCTTCGACGCCGTCATGTCCCGGCTGGACGCATTCGCCCGCATCGTCCGGACGCTCGCCGGCACCCGATAAAATTCTGTTGACGCCACACCGCCGCCGCACGATACTCCAACGCTATCGACACTGAGCACCGGATGGACACCATGAACAGGCTTATGCTTTTCGGATTGTGCGCGCTCGTCGCGCTCTCCTGCGCAACCGCCCCGAAGGGCCCCGACTACGGCGCGCGCATGCTGCCGGGGACCTGGATCGAGGACATCGCCGTCGAATCCGTCTTCGAGGGGGCTTCGATGACGGTCCCGGTCCGCGTGTACCTGCCGAAGGGATACGACGCGAAAAAACCGGTACGGACGCTCATCGGCCTTCACGCGCACGGGGGCACCAATCGCGATTGGAGCCGTCACCCGGCCATCGTCCAGTTCGCCGACAAATACGACATCGCCCTCGTATTTCCCGCGATGGGGACCACGCTCTACGAGAGCCGCTATTATCCCGAAACGACCAATAAGTGGAACCCGATGCCGGGCGGGCGCTGGATGGGCGAGGTCTTGGTCCCGTTTCTGCGCGCGCGCCTGGGCCTTGCGCGGGAACGCATCCGCACCGGCATTTTCGGCAATGCGACGGGCGCCCGCGGGGCCGTCCTCATGGCCTGCCGCTATCCCGCTGTCTTCGGCGCGACTGCGGGCATGTCCGGCGACTACGACGCGATCTCCATGATCGAGGACCGGCTCTTCACCTCGGTGTACGGCGACATGAACAAGTTCCGCCAGCGCTGGGAGAACGACGACAACGTGATCAAGCTTGCCGCCAATCTCAAGGGCACGCCGGTCTTCCTCACCCATGGCGAGAAGGACCGCACGGTCCCCTACGAGCAGTCGAACATCCTGGCCATCCGCATCCTGCAGCTCAAGAAGGAATTGGGAGACTACCGGGTCGAGTACTACCTGCGCTACTACCGGTTCCACGACTGGGGCCTCTGGGCCGGGATGATACCCGCGATGATGGGCTTCTTCGACAAGACGCTCGCCAAATGACGCCCCGGCGCGCCATCGCGAGCGGCGCCGCGGTGTTCGCGATCGTCGCGGCGTGTGCGGGCTGCGCGAGCGTTCCGGCCGTCACGGCATACGACTATGTCTGTGCACTACACGGGACGCACCATCTGCGCGACCGCGCACACACCGCCGCCTGTTTCGGCTTCCCGCTCGCGGAGTACGACAATATTCGTTTCTTCTCACGCGAGGGCGCGGCACAAACGGACGCGCAGTATGATCCCCTCCGGGCGCGGCTCACCGACGAGGTCGAAAACGCGATCGTCGATGCGGTGATGCAGAAGATCCAATCGGCGATGGGCGCCTCCATCAAGCGCCACTGGCGCTTCGAGCAGATCAAGGTCCCGGTCGTCCTGCGCGCATTCCGGCACGATTCGCCCGGCGCGATCCGCGCGACGGTCGTGGCCGCGATGCACAAAGACCGGCTCGCGCCCGCCGCCATCATCAAATACCTGCCGCTGGAGTATAAAATGGACATCATCGACTACGAAGAGCGCTTCAAGGATACCGCGCCATGATCACCGCCGGCATCGACATCGGCTCCATCACCGCGAAGGCGGCCGTCATGAAGGACCGGCAGATCCTCGGGGCCACGGTCATCTTCACCGGCTACAACGCGGAGCTTGCGGGGCGGCGCGTGTTCGACGAGCTCCTGGGCGAGCTGGGCATGACCGCGCCCGAGGTTGATCGGGTCGTCGCCACGGGCTACGGGCGCGCGAGCGTGAAGGTCGCGACCAAGGCCATCACCGAGATCACCTGCCATGCGGCCGGGGCGCACTACCTCGATCCGACGGTGCGGTCCATCATCGACGTGGGCGGGCAGGACAGCAAGGCCATCGTGATCGACGAGAAGGGCGGCGTGCGCGATTTCGCGATGAACGACAAGTGCGCGGCCGGCACCGGGCGCTTCCTGGAGGTGATGGCGCGCGCCCTCGAGGTCGATCTCGACGCGCTGGGCGAGCTCTCGCGCGCGGGCGAGCGCCCGGCGTCCATCAGCAGCACCTGTACGGTCTTCGCCGAGTCGGAGGTGGTCTCGCTCATCGCCAAGGGCGAGTCGCGCGAGAACATCATCGCGGGCATCCACGATTCCATCGCCTCGCGCGTGGTCGCGATGGGAAACCGCATCGGCGTGCGCGGCCCCGCGATGATGACCGGCGGCGTGGCCAAGAACTCCGGCGTGGTGCGCGCGCTCGAATCGCGCCTGGGCTTCCCCCTCGCGGTGTCGGACTACGCGCAGGTGAACGGCGCTATCGGCGCGGCGTTTCTCGCTTTTTCCCTTTAAAGAGCCGCTCCCAGTACGACACGTCCTCCTGGCTCACCGCCGGATCGTCCTCCTTCTCGGGGATCGCCGCCGCGCGGCTCGCCTCGATAATCTCGTCGACCATCTTTGCGAACTCCTCGCTCGTCTTCACCTTGGCCTTGAAGCGCGTCACGTACGCGATGATCTCCTTGTCGGAGGTCACCACCGTGGCCATGCGGGGATTGATGTCCTTCTTGATGAATTCCTTGATAAGATGGTCCGCGGAGAAATCCAGGGAGTAATAGACGTCGATCACGCCCGCGCTCTCGCTTTTAATGAGCAGGGACGGCTGCTTCTTGCCGTCGAAGACCACGCGCACCTTCGCGCCGGTGAGCCGCGCGTACTCCTTGAGCCGGTCCAGGAGCCCCGCGCGCGCCTCGGCGAGTTTGCCCTCGTACATGAGGCCCTCGAGCTCGGGGAACTTGTAGATGAGATTGAAACCGTCGATCAGGATTGGCATGGTAATGACCTTGTATTCCCAAAAGCGCCCCCTGGAGCGTCAAAAAAGTCGTCATTGTATACGATAATACTGATCCATGAACGATCGCGGGCTCAGTATACTGGTATTCCCGTATTTCTGCAATGACAACAAGTCCTTGTCACCAGTGACTAAAAGATCTGCGGAAACAAATTCCGCCAGAAGGAGAATGTTATTGTCGTCGGCGTCCCGGCATACCGATGGGAGTGCACCCTGCGGATGCACGTTCGCAAACACGTTATCGATAAAGCTCTTCGTTCTGGCAATATCTTTTGCAGGCACTCGAAACTTCCCGCTGAGCGTCGAGCACAGCTCATTGACAATGAATTCCGAAATATAGAGCGAGTGATGGTCGATGCAAAGATCGAGCACGCGGAAGGATATGCCATGTGTCACCAATGCCGAGATAATGACGTTCGTATCGAGAACAACCTTCATGAAACACTGTTGAAAATATCCTCGTCCGTGAAACACCCCGACTTCTCGCCATAGGGGACCAGCGTTTCCCGGATGACCCGCAGCTCTTCATGCGCGATATATTTTTCTATGGCCTTTTTTACCAGTTCGCTTTTTGACACGTGCAGCATGCCGGCGGCTTTCTCCACCTTTCGCTTGAGATGTTTATCGATGCTGATAGTAAGTATTTCACGCATATTCGCACTCCGCCATTATTTGTAATAAATATTATTACAACGCCCGACATCGTCAACAAAAAAGTGACTATTGCGGACGAAAATTCGGCTCCGTATAGTCGCCGCGCGCGCCTCGGCGAGTTTGCCCTCGTACATGAGGCCCTCGAGCTCGGGGAACTTGTAGATGAGATTGAAACCGTCGATCAGGATTGGCATAGTAGCGTTACCTCGCCCCCCAGCCCCCTCTCCCACCGGAGAGGGGGTGATCAGCAAGTAGTACTTTTGTATTGAGCCCTCTCCTATGGGAGGCAGCACCTTGTACATCCTAGTACGGTGCTGCATACGCGACATCCTGTCGCTAAAGGCGGCCCGGTGGTCCCCAAGCTCTATCGAGGGGCTTGCCCCGAGCTCAGTCGAGGGGAGGCGGGTGATATTATTTCATCAAACCCGTGCAGTAGCGCTCGATCCGCTTCATCGCCTCGGTGAGGTTTTCCATCGACGTCGCGTACGCGCAGCGGATGTGCCCCGCGCCCGACGGGCCGAACGCCTCGCCCGGCACCACGGCCACCTTCTCGGCCTTGAGCAGCCCCAGCGCGAAATCGCGCGACGAGAGCCCCGCGGGTTTCACCGAGGGAAATACGTAAAACGCGCCCTCCGGATTGTGGCACGGAAGTCCGATCTCGCGGAAGCGGCTCACTATGAAGTTGCGCCGCTTGAGGTACTCCGCGCGCATGCGCTTCACGTCGCCGTCGCCCTTCTTGAGCCCCTCGATGGCGGCATACTGCGCAATCGACGGCGCGCACAGCGCCGTGTACTGGTGGATCTTGAGAATCACGTCGATAAGGTACTTCGGGCCCGCCACATACCCCAGGCGCCATCCGGTCATCGCGTGTGACTTGGAGAAACCGTTCAGGTAGATGGTGCGCTCGCGCATGCCCCGGACCGAGTTGATCGAAAAGCGCTCGTCGAGATAATCGATCGCCGAGTAGATCTCGTCGGCCAGCACGATGATGTTGCGCTCGGCGGCGATGCGCGCGATACGCTCGAGCGTGGGACGGTCGATGGTGCTGCCGGTCGGATTTCGCGGGTAGTTCAGGAGCACGGCCTTGGTCTTTGGCGTGATGGCCTGCTCGACGCGCGCCGCGTCAATGGCGAAGCCGTCCTCCAGGCGCGTGGGGAGCACCACCGGCACGCCGTGCAGAAGCTGCACGTTGGCCATGTACGAGACATAGCAGGGCTCGAACATGATCACCTCGTCGCCGGGGTTCACGATGCTGCGCAGGGCGATATCGAGCCCCTGGCTCACGCCCATGGTCACGATGATTTCGGTCTCGGGATCGTACCCGACCCCGGTTTCTTTCTCGATCCGCGCGGCGATGAGTTCGCGAAGCTCCAGGAGGCCCCGGTTCGAGGTGTAGTGCGTACACCCGTCGCGGATGGCGAAGATCCCGGTCTCGCACACGCGCCAGGGCGTGATGAAATCCGGCTCGCCGACGCCCAGCGAAATGCAGTCCGGCGTGGAGTACACGATGTCGAAGAATTCCCGTATCCCGGACGGCGGGATGGCCGCGCCCACCGCGGAGACGAGCGATTCCGGATCGTTTGTGTTGACGATTGAGAGTTTCATAGTCGTTTCTTTTTCACGTCCTTGGGCGCCTCGATGAGTTTTCCCTTCACCTGCTTTTTCATCTCGCTTATTTTCTTCGTGTCCACCGATCCCTTGTAGACGATGAAGTAGAGCATCGCCGAGGCTAGAAGCACCAGCACGACCGCGAGCGCCTTCACCTGCTTGAGGATGAACCCCGCCAGGAACACGAGCGCGATGCACACGCCCAGGAACACGTACTGGTTCCCCTGGATGAGCTTCACCGCGCTGTCGAGAAACGGTTGCATGGCCTATTTCGGGATCTTCTGGTAATCCGAAAGGAATTTCGCCAGGCCGTTGTCCGTGAGCGGGTGCTTGATGATGCCCTGGAACACCGAGAACGGTATGGTCGCGATATGCGCGCCGATGAGCGCCGCATGCTTGATGTGCAGCGGATTGCGGATCGAGGCGACGATCACCTCGGTATCGTAGCCGTAGTTGTCGTAGATGGCCACGATCTCCTCGACCACCTCCATGCCGTCGGCGGAGATGTCATCGAGCCGGCCCACGAAGGGCGAGATGAAGGTCGCGCCGGCCTTGGCGGCCATGAGCGCCTGAACCGAGTTGAAGCAAAGGGTCACGTTGGTCTTGAGCCCCTCGTCCGACAGGATCTTCACCGCCTTGAGCCCCTCCTCGATGAGCGGCACCTTGATGTTGATGTTCGGCCCGATCTTCGAAAGCTCGCGCCCCTCTTTCACGATACCGTCGCACTCGGTCGCGATCACTTCGGCCGACACGGGGCCGTCCACCTCTTTCGCGATCTCGGTGAGCACCTCGACGTACTTCCGCCCGGTCTTGGCCACGAGCGACGGGTTGGTGGTCACGCCGTCCAGGATGCCCAGCGCCTTCGCCTTCCTGATCTCAGCGATGTCGGCGGTATCTATGAAAAACTTCATGTGGTTACCTCGTTGCGATTTATTCTAACGCCGCATGCCGCACCCTCCCGGCCTGGACGACAGACGGGAGACTATCGGGATGCCACGGTGAAATAGCAAGAAAAAAATTTCAATACATCGTCACCGGATATTTCTTTTTCATCTCCTCAATCGACGCCTTGAGCTTCGCCTCGCGCTTGAGCGGCTGCATCTGCTCCACGATAAGCTTTTGCGTGTATGGATCGCCAAACGGGCGCAAGCGCTTTTCGATCGAGTTGAGGCGCACGATCTCCACGCCGTCCGGCGTCACAAAGGGCACGCTCAGCTGCCCTGGCTTCTGCAGCGTAAACCCGAACTCCTTGTAGAGCGGAAGCTTCACCGCGGCGTTTCGCTCGATGACGCCGATGCGCCCGCAGTCGCGCGCGTCGGGGGCGATGGAGTGCTTCGCCGCCAGCGCGCAGAACGACGACGGATCGACGACGATGGCCTTGTGCAACCGCTCGGCCTCGGCATAATCGCGCACACGAATATGCGACACGTCGATCCGCTGCGGCTCCTCGAACTGCGCGCGGTTCTTGTCATAAAATTCGCGCGCCTCGGCGGGGCTCACCGGATAGGTGATGCTCGATGCGCGCCCCCCGGAGAGCTTCTCGAAGCCAATGTGCTCCCGGTAGGTTTCAACCAATAGGTTCTCCCGCGCGCGGACCAGCACCTCGTCCAACAGCGCACGCGCAGGCCCATCCAGTCGCTCCGCCAGGTGCGGCAGGTGCAGATCCGTCAACGCGGCCCGCAGCCGCATGTCGCGCTCCTCGGGTGAACCGGCGATGATCCCGTCGAGCGTGTCGCTGTCGAGCCCGACGAGGACGTCCAGGAGCGTGCTGCGCACGACCCGCGAGACGATGACGACCGCCCGCGCCGCATCGCGGTCGAGCGCGGCGTCGCGGTTCGCGTCCGTGGTGCGCGACCGTCGCGGGATCGCTCCGCCCAGCGGGACCGGCGCCCGGCGCTCCTCCCGGATAATGGCGTCCCACCGAACGGCCGGCGCCGAAAGCTCAAAGGTTTTTACGACGAGCGCATAGAGCTTCGCGTCGCGGTCGTCCGTGATGCCGTGTTGCTCGCACAAAAAATCGCGGAGGGCCGCCGTCCGCGCCGCCGCGGCAAGAGCGGCGAAGCCGGGCGCGGCCGCGAGCCCGTCGGCCTCGGCCTTTCGCGCGACGAGGACATTCGCGACGATCCGGTCCAGCGTTTCCCGCTCCGACTGTTTCGTCCGGTCGGCCGCCATCTTCGAAAGAACATGCGCGAGAAAGCCCCGTGATATCACCGCATCGCCCACCCTCGCCGCCGGCGCGGGGTCTGGTCGATTGGACGAGCAAAAGACGGTGAGTATGATCATGATACAGAGCGCATACGATGTATACTTAACCATGGCACGGTGTTCCTCCCGGGCGATTGATATGGGCACAGCATAGCACCCGCGGTATCGGCTGTCCAGCGGAAAGCGTCAATCATGCGGCATACGCCATCATACGACAGCGCCCGTACGCGAGAGGTCGTATTCGCCCCTTCAGCGTCGGGCGCATAAAAAAAGGGCGCCCAATGGACGCCCTTCAAAGAGGTTCCTGTGGTAGGGTTAAAACTTCCGTGCGCTTTCCGCAAGGTACAGATCGTATATGTACTTCTCGAGTACGATCACATTGATGGCGATGGATCCATTATACTCCTCGGCCCCGTTGGTGACGCGAACGCTGTAATCCTTCGAGTACAGCGGCGCCGGGCGGTTCACGGCCTTGGTCGCGAAGAACACCGTAATCTGCTGCAACGTCACGTTCCGCAGCTTGTCCGGCGAGGTGATCCCGTGGGCGTTCTTGAACTCCTGGACGAGCTCCTTCACGCGGGCGAAGTTCACGAGGCTCGCGCGATTGTCGTCGACCCAACCCTCGTAATCAACGTGGTTGTGGTCGGAGGTGTTCCACACGTGCTGGGTAACGTTGGAGTCGCCCACCATATGGAACACGTGCCCGAGGTAGTACAAATGCGCGGCGCCGATGTTCGACGGCGTGCGGCCCTCGAGCGCCTTCGCGTACCAGTAGGCCGACGCGTTCGAGTTGGGCTCGAAGATGATGTCCTGATAATCGTCATAGTTTCCGCCCGATGTGGTGCTGTAGTACTTCTGGCCGGCGGAAAGCTGATACCGGAACTTGTATGCGTCTTTGACGCCCTTGCCGTTGGTCGGGTACGAAATATTGTTCCCGGCATTGCCCGAGTTGCGGACATCCTGATTATAGAGCAGCGACTTGATGACGCCGTTTAATCCCCAAAACCCGTCTTCCAGGGAATACTTGTAGCTGTAGCCGCTATAGGCGTTGCCATAGTTGCCCGGGCGGAACATGGTGATGAAATGCCAGAAGCTGGTGAAGTTGGTGTCGAATCCGAAGATACCCACGTGGGTGCGGTATCCCACCCACCATCCGCCGATGGAGGTGTCGTAGAAATTGTCGGTGTCGCCGTTCTTGTTGCCCATCTTAAGGGCGATGTCGCTGCCGCCGGCGTATTTCAGGAAATTGGCCGTCCACTGCTGGATGTAGTCGGCATGCGAGCTTTCCATGAATTCGAACGCCTTCACGACGGTGTCGCGATGGGAGTTAAATTTCCATGCGCTGCCGGTGCCGCTCAGGGCAACACAGAACAACAGGATGGTGATGCTGATGAACAGTTTCCTCATTACAGATCCTCCAGGACGTGAATACGTTTTTTTAAGTACGATCCTATCGCTATTGGCTGAATTCGTCGTTTTCAACCATTTTGATTCTGCCGCTGATGAACTGCCGGCCCTTTTTCATCTCCGCAAGCGCCGCCTTCGCCTCGTCGATCTCGGCGGTAGTGCGCGAGCCGTCGGAAAGCGCCTTCTCGATGCTGTCAACGGTCGTATCGATCATGCGGTCGAAGAGCGCGCCGGTCTCCTCGAGGCGGTCCAGTACGTCGCGCTTCTCCTCGGCGTTCTCGTAGGGACGGAAAATGAACGAGGCCCTGCGGGACACATCGTCCACGTCGACGGTTACGGCGGGCGTGTTACCGGCGGGAGCGCCATCGTGTTTCGTGAGCGCGGCGCGGTCGGCCTCGGGACGGGCGTTCATGAGGGTCTCGAGAATCCGCACCTCGACGTCCGTGGGAATGGCTCCAGCCGGCTGGATGCGTTCGGGGGCCGTTTCGCGGGCGATGGTCGCCGATTGTGTTGTAACAAAGCACAAACCGCATATAGCGATACCGACAACCGCGAAAATAACTAATGCAACTCTCTTGGACATACGCTTCTCTTTGTAATTAGTTAAACCGTCTAACCAGACTTTAATGTAATATACAAAAAACTTATCGTCAATAGGTATCACCAAAATAATAATTAATATTTCCTAAAAAAGTTTGATTTACGGCTAGGAAATAATCATATAAATATTTATGAATATAAAAAGTTACAATTTTTATTATCTCCAAACTATTCACGCATACTCTTCGAATTATGTCCCATGAATTATTTCGATTGACTCGACCGCGCCGATATCGCTACTCTGAGGATATTCCATCGAGCTGGAGCACGCATGGCTGAAAGCGATCCGCGGACCGAACTCCTTGAGCGCTTCAATGAACGACGCGCGAAATGGCAGCGCCAGCCGAGCGCGCCCAAGCGCCGTTTCGCCCCCTGGCTGCTTCTCCTCAATCTCATTATACTGGGCCTCATGGTGTCGTATCACTACCGGAGCGCGCCCGATCGCACCATCCATCACACGCTCGTTCGATACGCCGGGACCGCCTATCGGCTCACGATAACGCACGACGAGTCCGCAAAGACCATCGACGTGACGCTCACCATGAAAAACGAGCGGGCGATCCCCCAGCGGCTCTTCTTTCTCGATCCCGTCGCCGTGGCGACCTTCCGACACGACGAGGCGACCGTGCTCTCGGTTCCGCTGGGCGCGGGTACGCGGGACCTCTCGATCAAGCCGAACGACTCGCGGGTGTTCACCGTTCGCCTGGGCGAAGCGCACCTGCGCTCGTTTGCCGAGGCGAACCCGGACGCGATCGTCCCCCGGCGTCGGACGCTTTTCTCGGCCAAGCGGCATATCCCGCTGGCCGTGGAGCTGTCGCTTCGCACCCGCGACGCACTCGCGGCGTACCTGGACTTCAAGTACGTGATCGAGTAAACACGCGGATAACGCTTGACGCCGCATCATCGTGCGGCATAATAGAGAATGTCTTGCAGGCGGCCCGCCTTCGGCGAAACGGCTGCGGGCGCGAACAATCGTCACACAAGCGAGGTTGATGATGAGAACGCGCATGTTCAGAATCCTCCCGATTGTCATCGTTACGACGCTGGCCGTGTCCTGCGGGGACATGAAATGCACATCGAGCCTTCGCGAGCGGAAGACCGACGACCAGATCGTAAAGGAATTGAAGGACAAGATCGCGCGCGAGCTCAAAAAGGACGAATCCAGCCGCCAGCACCAGCGCCTGCTCGACTGGTACGAACAGTTGGGCGATCGCTACCTGATGATGGGCGTCTGGGAACAGGCGATCGTCAACCTCGAGAAGGTGATCGCGCAGGGACGGCAGAGCGCCAATCTGCACTACTCGCTGGGCCTGGCGTACGCCAACCGCGGCCGTGACCTCAACCGGCCGGAGGATTTCGACCGCGCCGAGTCCCAGTATCGGCGCTCCCTCGACTACGGTATGGTCCGAAACGAGGCGGGGTTCGCGCTGGCCGTGCTCCTGTACTATCAGAAAAACAAGAAGGACGATGGCCTGCGGCTCATGGAGGAGTTCGCTTCCAAGAACAAAAAACACTACCGCTCGCGCTTCGGCCTGGCGCGGATGTACTACGACAGCGGCCGCCCGGACCAGTCCCTGGCGACCTACGAGGAGCTCTACGGCGACCTGGAGAAGCTACCCGACTCGAACGTCAAGAACGAGTACATCGAGGCGTGCAAAAATAACATGCAGCGGCTGCAGGGCGAGCTCGCTCGGCCCGGATCGAACAAGTAAAAAAACCCGATCCGGGCGATTTATACTATCAAACAATCCGCATCCGCCAACCGATAATAAACTATCGTAGCAGGTTCAATCCGGCTTCGCGAAAGCACGTCTCCGGGGAAACGATATGAGCTTAACCTATATTCTTGGCGTCACCTTCGGCATGGTCACCCTGGTGTTCGGTATTTTTTCAGCGGGGGGCAATCTGCTCATGTTCGCCGACCTCCCGTCGGTATTTATCACCGTCGGCGGCTCCATCGCGTCGCTCATGGTCGGCTACCCCCTGGTGCGACTGCTTAAGATCAAGGACCTGTTCCGGATATGCCTATTCGACTCGAAGTTCAATTATTCCGAACTCATCCTCACGCTAGTGTCGTTCTCCGAGAAGTCGCGCCGGGAGGGCCTGCTCGCCCTTGAGGACGATCTGCAGGACCTCAACGACCCGTTCATGAAAATGGGCATCCAGCTCGTGGTGGACGGGAACGACCCCGAACTGGTGCGTAAAATATTGGAAATTGAAATCGACCAGATGGCCCAGCGCCACGACTCGTACAAGCGCATGTTCGACGATTGGGCCACCCTGGCGCCGTCGTTCGGGATGATCGGGACCCTCATGGGTCTGGTCATGATGCTCGTAAACCTCCAGGACAAGTCCACCATCGGCCCCTATCTGGCCGTCGCGCTCCTCACGACCCTCTATGGCGCCGTGATGTGCTACGTCCTGTTCACCCCCATGGCGACCAAGCTCGACATGAAAACGCAGGAAGAGGTGATCGTGAAGATGATCACGCTCGAGGGCATCCTCTCGATCCAGTCCGGGGAAAACCCGCGGATCGTCAAGGACAAGCTGGTCATGTACTTGCCGCCGTCCGAGCGCGAGGCGATCTCACGCGAGGTCGAATAGCCCGTGGGAAAGAAGTTCGAAAAGTCAAAGCAGAAGGGCGCCCCGCCCTGGATGGTCTCGATGGGGGACATGAACAACCTGCTCATGTGCTTCTTCATCGTGCTCATGGGCGAGGACGTGGTCAAGACCCAGGCCGAGGACATTCAGCTCATCATGTCGGCCATCAAGGGGAACGTGGGCATCATGGACGGCGGGAAGACCTTCGCTCGCGGCAAGCTCGCGGAGATGGGGCACAATTTGCTCTCGCTGCCCTCCACGACGCGCGAGCGCACCTTCGCCAAGGGCGTCAAGCGCGCCCAGGAGCTGTTCCGGCCCGAGATCCGGGCCAAGCAGGTCCGGGTCACGGAGGACGAGCGCGGCCTGGTGATTTCGCTCTCGTCGGACATCTATTTCGACTCCGGCAGCTCACGCCTCAAGCCCGAGGCCAAACCGGTGCTCAAAAAGCTCTCCGGGCTCTTCACGGGCATCACGAACTTTATCCGCGTGGAGGGTCACACGGACAGCCGACCCATCGGCACGCCGGGCGTGCGCGAGGGCTTCGAATCGAACTGGGACCTCTCCTCGGCGCGGAGCATCAGCGTTGTGCGCTATTTCATCGAGGACGAGCGCGTCAACCCCAAGCAGCTCTCCGCCGTGGCCTTCGGCCAGTACCGGCCCATCGACGACAACAACACGCCGGAGGGGCGCGCCCTCAACCGGCGCGTGGACATCGTGATCCTCCACGACCGCATGCTGCAGGAGGGCAAGGACCCGCGCATCTCGCGCCCGCTGCCCGACGAGGAATGGCGCTAGGCGGCGGACGCCGCTAGTCCATGCGCTCGACGATGTACTTCCTGATGATGTCCGCCGCGATCTCAGAAATCTCCAGGAACTTGAAGGTGTAGTAGTGCATGTTCTCCTCGTGGATGACGGCGTCCGCCATCGTCTTGAGGGGTGAGCGTATTTTGAAATCCGACAGCGTGAAGTCGATCGAATACTCCCGTTCGAAGGCGATGGGGCTTCCCACCCGCACCACGATCTCATGCTCGTTCATTTTGCAGATGGTCCCGCGGACCGAATCCGTTTCCTCCGCGCCGCCGCCCTTTTCGCGGTCGACCGGCCACGACAGCGTGCACGGGATCATCACCTCGAGATAGGGGTGACGCACCTCGCGCCCACGCTTGAAAACGTCCGGGATGAGGATGCGCACGCCGTTCCCGTCCGATTCGCTCACCGTGGCCTCGAAGGTGTATTCCGCGTCGCCGTTTCGCCACACGAACACGCTCACCTTCTCCTGCAGCAGCTCCCCCTCCTTGAGCTCGCGATAGAGCGTGAGCGCAAGGCTGCTTTGGTCCTTGGCGGTCAGCTTCCCGACAAACACGCGATCGTCCTCGGTCTGGAAGTACATCAGGCTGTCGGTCTCGAGATCACGGATCGAATCCAGCGGCTTGCGAAAGGCGGCCGGATGATACAGCTTCTCATACGTTATCACGATGTCCTTGCCGATCGCAAGGAGCGAATCGACGCTCTCGTCCTTTTTGTGGATGTAGCTCATGAACGACGCGATCGACGACTCGAAGAGCGAGGGCGTGTGGAGCACGGCCCGATAGTCCTTGAGGCCCACGATGCGGACGATGCCCAGCAGGATTTTATACTGGAAGTTGGTGAGCCCGAGTTGCTTGGTCTTGAAATTAAAGAACTGTTCCTCGTGGCGCTCCTTGTCCTTGAGGTACTGGTAATAGCGAAGCAGGGACGCAAACGCCACGACAAGCGCCGCCAGGCCAATCATGAGCGCGATATCGAAACCGCTCGCGACGGGCCACTCGAATCCGAAAATCGTTTGCATGAGGCCTCCTCACGCGACGACGGTCTCGCCCGCGGAATATGCCGGCGATTCGGTCCCGCGAATGACCGCATCATCCCATATCCGCCGGCAGAAATCAATCATTTTCGGAAAAAGCGGAAACGGCCGCATGCTGATCCCGCCGCGCACGCGCGTCGGCGTTGAGCGACGGACCGCCCGCCTAGTAGAGCGGCTTGTAGTCGAAGTGGTGGCGCGTGTTGACGAAGCGCACGGTGTGCGTCTTCGAGCGCATCACGATGGAGTGCGTTTCGGCGCCGCCGGGCCGGAACCATACGCCGGGCAACAGCTCCCCGTCGGTCACGCCCGAGGCCGAGAACATGATGTTCTTGCCGGGCACCAGGTCAACGATGCCGTAGATGCGGTCCGGATCGTCGATCCCCGAATCGCGGATGCGGGCCCGGTCCTCGTCGCAGCGACAAACAAAGCGCGCCTGCATGTCGCCGTTGAGGCACTTGAGCGCCGCCGCCGCGAGAATGCCCTCCTTGGCGCCCCCGACGCCCATCAGAATGTCGATCGATTTGTCCTCCATCGCCGTGGCCACGGCGCCGGAGATGTCGCCGTCGCGGATCAGCTTGATGCGCGCCCCGGTCTCCCGGATTTTACTGATGAGATCGACGTGGCGCTCGCGGTCGAGCACGCACACGGTCACGTCCTCGATGTATTTGCCGGAGGCCCGCGCCACGCGCTTGATATTGACGCTCGGCGGTTGAGTGATGTCCACGACGCCCTTTGCCTCGGGCCCCACCGCGATCTTCTCCATGTAGAGTTGCGGCGCATTGAAGAACGCCCCCCGCTCGCCGATGGCGATGGCGGCGATGGCGTTGTGTCCCCCCTGCGCGCAGGTGGTCTTTCCATCGAGAGCGTCCACCACGATGTCGGCCTCGATGCCGTTCATCGTACCCACGGCCTGGCCCTTTACCAGCGGCCCGTCCGCCGGGTCCTGTTCGCCGTTGATGACCTTCCCGTTGATGGACACCGACGAGAACACCTTGGCCATCGCCTCGATCGCCGAGCTGTTGGCCAGCATCTCATCGCCGCGCCCCATATAGCGGCTTGCGTACAGCGCGGCCGCCTCCGTCACCCGGACCAGTTCCAGCGCGAGATTCCTGTCCATACAGCGCACCCCCTTTATGGCAAAACGGTTCTCACGGAGCCGATGACCGCATCCAAAACCGGATTTTAAATATTTCAAACAAAAAATTCAAAATCCGGAGGGCGCACCCGTATGCGTCAGGTTATTGCTTCGCCCCGATAACCTTGATCTCCGCCTCGATTTTTTTGCACTCGTTTTCCGCCGCGAGAATTTTATCCATCGTTTCCTTCACGACGGCGTCGGCGTACACGTCCTTTTTTTCCTTATAGAGATCGCACACGACATCGCCGAGATCGGCAAGCAGGTTGTGCAGTTTTCTTTGCGCGAGGATAAGGTCCTTCTTCAGCTGCACATAGGCCATACCCTCCTTTCCCTTCTCGACGGCGATCGCGGCCCCCTCCTTGATGTTTTGCGCCGCGAGATCCAGCCCCTTGAGCGCAATCTCCCGAACTTCTGCCCAGTAACCCATCATAAACCTCCAGAATTGGCATTTCCGCGCGCCCGCATGTCGGACGCGCCATACCCGTTCAGTATACGGTACAATGACGCCAATGTCAACCACTCCGGGAGATTTGTGCGGCCTAATGATGCGCCTCGCCATGCTTTACCCGCACCGGCATCAGGGCGATCGCGCGACCGAGCGATCAATCAATTGCGCACAACGCTATTTCCGCGGCTTTGCGCGCGCCGTGGGCGCGGCGGCGCGCGGATCATCCGGCCAAAAATGGCGGGGATAGCGGCCCCTGAGCTCCTTTTTCACCTCGGGATAGGCGCGGTCCCAGAAGCCGTCGAGGTCGCGCGTGATCTGCACCGGGCGGCCCGCGGGGCTCAAAAGGTGCAGGATGATGGGCTCGCCGCAGAGGCGCGGGGTCTCGACGCTGCCGAAGAATTCCTGCAGGCGCGCGGCGAGGACGGGAATGTCACCCGCGGTGTAGTCGATCGGCCGCCTGCTTCCGGACGGGAGGGTCCATATCTCCGGGGCGATATCGTCGAGCAGGCGACGGTTTTCCCATCCCAGACGGCCCTCGAGAGCGCGCACGATCGAGCGCTCGTCGAACACCGGGCCGCCCGACCACGTTCCATGCGGCACGAGCCACGAATCAACCTCGCGCGAAAGCGCGTCGTCGGAAAAATCCGGCCAATCATTCCGCACGCCGCGGCCGTGGACGAACCGGCAGCGCGCACACAGGCGCCGCGACGTTTCGCCCCAGGGGAGCGATTGGATTCCCTCGCGCATGATCCGCTCGCGCACCGCCCGTTGCAGTTCCTCTGCGGCCGGACTGCCTCCCGATTGCCGGGAGAGAACCAGCGCCCCCACCCTCCGCTCAACGTGGACCGCGGGCGTCCAGCCCCGCCATTCGAATGTGCAACACGCGCGGACCGGTCCGGCTGCGCCACCCTCGAGATCGGCGCGCGCGATGGGTGCGGCAAGCATCACGCGCCCGTCGCTCTCACCGCCGTCAATCTCCGCAATGGCTAGAAATTCCTCGGCGGCAAGCGCGCCGCGCACCGTGGCCCCGCGGCCGCCCGCGAGCACCAGACGCGCTCGGGCCGGGCCGTCGTCGCGTGTTTTTCGCGCTGCGCGATCCGGATACGCGCCAAGCAGGAGAAGGCCGGCGAGATTCGGATCGATCGCCTCCGCGTCGATGGCGCTGCAGCGTACCCCGGCCTGGCTTAAAAGACGGGTCGCCGCATCCGCGATCCGCCCCGCACCGCTCCCCGAGAGACGGCCGCGGGAACCGGTGAGCCATTCTCGGCAGGCGTCGAGGCGGGTCCGGAGATCGACGTCGGCGCCGGGAAGCGGGTCGCCCTCCTCGATGATCGCGGCGATGATCGCGGCGGTCGCCGCCGCGCCGCGGTCGATGCCGTCGAAGAGCATGCGCGCAAAACGGGGGTGCGCGCCGACCCGTGCGGCCCGGCGTCCCGCGTCGGTGATCCGTCCGCGCCCGTCGAGGAAGCCAAGATCGGAAAGGAGCGATTGCGCCCTCCGCACCGCCGGTTCCGGCGGCGGCGTTATCCAGGCCAGATCTGAGGGCGATGGTGCCCCCCAGTGCGCACACTCGAGCACGAGCGGCGCGAGGTCCGCCTCGGCGATCTCCGGAGGCGCGAAGTCGGACCGCGACTCCCGTGAATCCCACCAGCGCAGGCATAGCCCCGGACCCAGCCGGCCCGCGCGACCGGCCCGCTGCTCGGCCGACGCCGCACTGATCGGGACGGTTTCCCAGTGGCCCATCCCCGTTCGCGGCGAAAAGCGCACGCGCCGCTCGAGCCCCAGGTCGACGACGGCTTGTATCCCGGGGATCGTGAGGCTCGTCTCGGCGACGTTTGTGGCAAGGATGATCCGCCGCCGGCCCGTTTCGGGGCGTCGCAGCACCGCGCGCTGCTCCTCGGGCCGCACGCGACCGTGCAGCACCATGATCTCGGCGTCGGCCGACGAAAGGCCGGCGCACGCCTCCCGCGCCCGGCGGATCTCGCGAAAGCCCGGGAGAAAGACCAGCACGTCGCCCGCACATTGTATTTCGCGCAACGCTTCAAGCGCGAGGCGACCGGCGGCGTCCCATGGGGCCTCGGCGCCCCGCGGGGGCGAATACCGGATCTCGACGGGATGCGCGCGGCCGGGGATCGACCGGTGCGGGACATCGCCCAATGTGTCGCGGAGCGCGTCGGCATTCATCGTCGCCGACATAAAAAGAAAGCGAAGATCCGACCGTAGGTGTTTTTTGCAATCGATCGCGAGCGCAATTCCCAGGTCGCCGACGAGGCTCCGCTCGTGGAACTCGTCGAAGATGATCGTCCCGTAACCGCCAAGGGACTGGTCGCCCTGGATGATGCGGACGAGGACGCCCTCGGTCATCACCTCGAGGCGCGCGGCCGGGCCCGAGATCGTCTCCGTTCGCGTGCGCAACCCAACGGCGCTCCCGATCTCCTCGCCCAGAAGCGCGGCGATCCGCTCGGCGGCCGCGCGTGCGGCGATCCGGCGCGGCTGCAGGAGCGCGATCTTGCCGCCGGCACACTCCTTCTCCCGCAGCAGACGCCACGGTACGAGCGTCGTCTTCCCCGCGCCGGGCTCGGCATGCAGGAGCATCGCGGAATGGCGCGCGAGCGTTTCGGCGATCTCGTCGAGGTGCGGATAAATCGGGAGGGCAGCGATATCGTCAGGCGACATGCGTACGATGGGTCGGGACGCGGATGCGCGATGCGGCGCGAAGCGGCATCAGCCCCCTACGCCACCGTCACCTCAGCGCAAAGATACACGTCCTGGATGGCGTTAAGGAGCGCGATCCCGTCCTTCATGGGACGCTGGAATGCCTTGCGGCCGGAGATGAGCCCCATGCCCCCCGCGCGTTTGTTGATGACCGCCGTGCGCACCGCCTCGGCGAGGTCGCGCTCGCCGGAGGACTCGCCGCCGGAGTTGATGAGCCCGATGCGCCCCATGTAATTGCTGATCACCTGGTAGCGCGTGAGATCGATGGGGTGCTCCGACGAGAGCTCCGTGTACACCTTGTCGTGGGTTTTTGCGAAGTTGATCGCGGTGAACCCGCCGTTCAGCGTGGGGAGCTTCTGCTTGACGATGTCGGCCTTGATGGTCGCCCCCAGATGGTTCGCCTGCCCCGTGATGTCGGCGGCGGTGTGATAGTCCGCCTCCTTCGTCTTGAAGGCGTTGTTGCGCGTGTAGCACCAGAGGATCGTGGCCAGCCCCAGCTCGTGCGCGCGCTCGAAGGCCGCGGAGATCTCCTGGATCTGCCGCGAGCTCTCCTCCGAACCGAAATAGATCGTCGCCCCCACCGCGACGGCGCCCATGTCGACGGCCTGCTCGACGCTGGCGAAGAGGACCTGGTCGTACTTTGTCGGATAGGTGAGCAGCTCATTGTGATTAATCTTGAGAATGAACGGAATCCTATGGGCGTACTTCCGCGCGACCATCGCGAGCACGCCCAGCGTGGAGGCGACGCCGTTGCAGCCGCCCTCCAGCGCGAGCCGCACGATGTTCTCCGGATCGAAGTATTCGGGGTTGGGCGCGAACGACGCTCCGGCGGTGTGCTCAATCCCCTGGTCCACCGGCAAAATGGAAAGGTAGCCGGTGTTCGCGAGCCGTCCCGCCGCGAAGAGCGCCTGCAGGCTCCGCAGCACCGGGACCGGCCGGTCCGACGGCGCGAACACGCGGTCCACGAAGTCCGGCCCCGGCAGGGTGATCCGTTCCTTCGGAACGCGCGCCGCATACGTCAGCAGCGATTCATTGTCCGATCCTAACGCTTTTCGAATTCTTTCAATCATGATATCCCTCCGCGTTTCAGATGCACGACCGTCCGCCTACCTGAATTTTTCGGTTATAAAAAAGGCGTCCGCGATCGGCACATCGTACTCCGGGTTCCCCGCGAGCTTCAGCTCGGTCTTGCCGCGCCCGTCGGCCCGGTACATGATGATGCGGTACGGCGTCAGGTAATTGCCAACCGGCTTGACGTTGATCCGCTCAAGATACTTGTGGAATTCGTCCTTGAGATAGTAATCGATGCGGACAATGTATTGATCGTAGGTGCGCAGGTAGAGCACCAGCTTGCTGTACACCACCGTGCCGCGCTTCTTGATGGCTTCGATCTTGTGGCACTCCTCGCCCACGGCCTTCACCGTCCCGCGGTGCATGAAGTCGTAGTCGTCGACGTTGAGCTCCTTGAGGTCCTCGAAGTACAGGTTCGAATTGGCGAACGGCTTGTCGAGGTCGGTGCCCACGATGCGCTTCACGTTCCCGGCCGACATCTTGAGCCACTGATCGTCGTCCCGGTTTTTGTGGGCATGGCTGAGGAGTTCAAGCCGCGCGGGATGCGTGAATGTGATGCGCATCTTGTTCTCCCGGTCCGGGTTCCGTTTCACGTACTGGTCAAAGTGCTGCTCGAGCACCTTCTCGCCCCTGAACACCAGCATCTTGTACCGGAACTTCGCCGTCTGCGGCTGCGCGAGTGCCATGCTTTTTCGGACCAGGTCCCGGCCGTCGTCGTTTGCATAAAGCGCTAGCGGCACGCCACACGCGCACACGGCCACCATCAGGAAACGTCGCATCATGATAAGTCCTCCCGGAAAAAATATCTGAGCATCGCATCCTCCCATGGACGAGAAAAATGCACAATACTTTTTTTCGCGCACGTCCCGCGCCGGCCCGACGCGCCGGTATTCTGCTTAATATTTTCCCTTTGCGAAACGATGATACAAACAGACCCCCCACGGAGGATCCGCCCATGAGAAATGCGCTCTGTGCCATCTGCATCGCGCTCGTATCAGCGACCTGCGCCGGTCGCGACGCCTCGATGCGCCGCGAGACGACGGCCATTCGACCCGACAGCCTCGTCAACTTCTTCCGGGTCTGCGAGCAGGACAGCAAAAACGCGATCGCGGTGATCGTCAATCGCGACATCACCAAGAACCTGACCCATCTGCAGCGCATGGACGGCGGCGGGCGGAAGTACTATCTGTTGGAGCGCGAGGCCATCACCGAGATGATCCGCGCGGTCACCTCGGGACTCTATGACGACTTCATCCTCATCAACCGCCACGGCGTCGTGGTGTACACAATGGCCGACGACGCCCTGTTCGCCAAGAGCGTTCCGGCATCGTTCAAGGGGACGGCGCTCCAGGAGTGTTTCGAGAAAACCGGCACCGATCTGTACCTGAGCGACACGGGCCCGTCCCCCGGCGCATCGGAGCGTCCCGTGCTCTATGCGGCCGGGCGCGTGGTCCGCGACGGCGAATTTCACGGGGTGTTTCTACTGCAGGTGCGCGCCGAGCGGATCGCGAGACTCATCGCGGAAAACGAATCCATCGTGAGTCGGGCCGGGATCGTCCGCATTTCGCGTAACGGAATTCCAGCCGATGCCCCCTACCCGGATTTCGAGCGCATCGCCCCCGCGACCCTCGTCGAGGCCCGCAGCCACCGTCTCACACTCCCGCGCGCGGTCCTCTCGTATTATCCCTTCACCTACAAAAACCTCTCGTGGATCATCATCGCGCGGGAGCGCTAATCAGTCCGGCGAGGCGATCGTGGATGCCGCCGAAGAGCTCGGGGAGGTAGGCCCCCGGGGAGGCGCTCTCGACGAGAAGCCGTGACGCAGCGATGATACGCCCATCGTCGATGCCGCACAACCCCGCCCGGTGCGCGCCCATCAGGAGGCCCGGGAGCACCGATGCGCGGTGCTGCTCGGAGACGACGACGTGCGCGCGGACGCCGCGCTCGCGGAAGACGGCCTCCTCCTCGGCCGTAACCGGGACGAGCGATATGACCAGCTGACCCGGGCGGATCTTGCGCAGATCGGCCTCCGTAACGTCGCGCGCGCCGCGCACGACGATATCGGCATTGCCGAAGATGTTCTCGAGCGTGGTCGCAAGCCCCCCCGCCTTCTCCAGTGCCAGCATCAGGGTCTCGCTCGCATCGCAGCCCAGTATCCGCCGGTAGCCCCGCGCCGCAAGCAGGTGCGTGAGCCTGATAGCCGCGCAATCGATCCCCGCGAACCCCACGCTGGTCTCGCCGCGCTCGAGCCCGTTTTTTTCCGAGAGGCCGTCGATCACCGCCAGCAACAGGGCCGGCGTCTCGTCGTGGTCGCGCGTGACAAGCGGGACCGTCACCCCGGCGCTCACCTGCTCCAGATCGGACGGGTCCTCGACCTCCCCGACGGACGAGATGCGCACGGCGGCGAAGGTCCCCTCAATCGCGCGAAGCGATTTCACGAAATCCTCGATGTGATCGAAGACGATCACCAGCGGATAGGCGTTGAGGCCGGCGAACCGGGACACGACGAGCGCGTCCCGCTCGTTTCGCACGTACTCCTCCGCCACCGGCGCCGTCCCGCCCCCGGGATTGGCCCGGACGCCGCTCACCACCGCAACGTTGCGCGCGATTCCGGTGCGCGCCGACCCGCCGGAGGCGGCGCGTTCCAACAGGAGCGCCGTTGCGCCCAATACCTTCGTTTCGAAATCGTCCGCCTGCTCCAGAGGCAGCCCCCCCGACACGCGCAGGAGCCCGCCCTCGATCAACTCGTCGAGCGCGTTGCGGACCGATACGAGCTCGAAGTTCTCGGAAAACCGGCCGATCCGCTCCAGGAAGGCCGCAAAGCCCTCCATCGAGTCGCACTGCACCTCGATGGCGAAGAGGTCCCCGCCCCCGTCCTGCTCGAGCTGCGCGAGCGAACGCATCTCGCAGCCGCGCTTGTAGAGCTCGTTGGTGAGGTGGGGGAGAAAGCCGCGCTTGATGCGCACGGATATTTCAGAGAGTAGTTTCATGGCGCCGGTCCGGTCAGCGGGAGATATCGCGTCGTTTGTAATATCGGCCGTTTTCGGCCGGGAGTTTACGCCCGACCGGACATCGCGGTCGCACTGCGGATCCCCGCCGTTTCGGCGCGCGCGGCTTCCGCGATATGTTCCGGGGACGCGTCGGGGTCCGCGCGGACGAGCAGATAGTCCGATTCGAGGGGACGGCACCCGATCGAGTTGAAGAAATGCCGCATGGTCACGACCGACGGCTCGAACTGGCGGGGATAGTCGCCCTCGCCGACGGAAATGAAGAACCCGTCCCGCGCGCCGCTGATGCACTCGCGGCGCGCAAGCTCCCAGAGCGCCTGGCAGCGATCAATCACGGTTTTCAGCGGGCCGGGAAGGCCGGAGAAGTAGACCGGCGACGACACGCTCACCAGTCGGGCCTGCACGAGCAGGGGATAGAGCGCCGTCATCTCGTCGTCGTGCACGCACGAGAACGAATCGCGGCAATGCCCGCAGGCGATGCAGGGCCGCACGTCCATCGCGTAGGCCGCATACCGGCGCACCTCGTGTCCCGCCGCTGCGAGCGGGGCGAGAAACCGTTCGTGAAGGTGCGAGGAAACGCTCGTGTCGCGCGGGCTTCCAAACAGCGACAGGACGAGCGCCACCGCGTCAGTCCTCCCGGAGCCGTGCGAAGATCATGCGTCCGGCCGTGGTCTGCAGCACCGAGGTCACGTTCACGTGCACCTCCGAGTTGAGCCGGGAGCGCCCGTTCTCCACCACCACCATCGTCCCGTCGTCGAGATAGCCGATCGCCTGGTTGGGGTCCTTCCCTTCCTTGATGAGCGAAACGCGCATCTCCTCGCCCGGCAGCACGATGGGCTTCAAGGCGTTCGAGAGCTGGTTGATATTAAGCACGTCCACGCCGTGGAACTCCGCGACCTTGTTGAGGTTGAAATCGTTGGTGATGATCTTCGCCTTCATCGCCTTGGCGAGCTTCACGAGCTTCGAGTCCACCTCGTGGGTCTCGGGGAAGTCCATGTCCGATATCTTCACCATGATGGACTGATCCTTCTGCATCTTATTGAGGATGTCCAGGCCGCGACGGCCGCGGTTGCGCTTGATGGAGTCGGCCGAGTCCGCGATCATCTGGAGCTCACCCAGCACGAAATTCGGAATCACCAGGATCCCCTCGATGAAGCCCGTGTCGCAGATGTCCGCTATCCGACCGTCGATGATGACGCTGGTGTCGAGGATCTTGTAAGCGATCGTGCCGCCGCGGTCGTCCTCCGCGCGCGCGGGGACGATGGCGTCGAGGAACCGGATGTCCTCGTGGTTGATCACGAAGAAGAGCAGCACCGCGAACCCGCTCACATGATACAGGAGCGCGCGCACGACCGCGAGGGTCTGCGCCGAGAAGGGAAGCGGCAGCGCGGAGAAAGCCAGCGCCAGCAGGTGCCCCACGACCAGGCCCGAGGCGAGCCCGATGATGGCCGCGAAGAGCAGCCGCGCGGAGAAGGTGTGCGACACGTATTCGATGGCGATGATCACCAGGAGCGACACGACCACCGACACCACGGCCGCCACGAGCATCGCCAGCCATGACACCTCGAGATAGTACAGCACCGAACAGATCAGCGAAAGTGCTATGAACGAACCGCGTAAAACATTAATCATGACCGGACACCTCTTTCTGTGAATAGTGATATTCTACCGCCACCCGTCGTGTCGCGCCGAAAAAAACGCTCACACCGCGACGGACGACGCACATACCGACACTTCAAACGGCGCGCGGGCGCCCGCGGCGATGGGACCGATGCCGCGTCGCGGGGACGGGGGATGCGTCCGGGGGTTATACGGACGAGAGCGCTTCGGAGATGAGGTTGCCCGCCTCTTCGACCGCGACGTCCTTGGTCAGGGCAATCTCATGGATCAACAGCTGATAGGCGTTTTCGTAGAGTTTGCGCTCCATAATGGAGAGCTCCTTGCTGCGGCCCCGCCGGTACAGGTCCCGGGTCACCTGGGCCACCTCGAAGATCGAACCGCTTTTCACCTTGTCGATGTTGTTCTGATACCGCAACTTCCAGTCGTCCTCGGTCACCACGTTTTCCTGCTTGATGATCGTCAGGACCTTTTTGATGTCTTTTTTCTGGATGATGGGCCGCAGGCCAATGCGGGCCGCGTTGTCAACCGGGATCATAACCTTCATCCCGCTGTTGATGATGTTGATGATATAGAACTCCGTTTTTTTCCCCAGAACCACTTTTTTTTCTATCGAGTCGATCCTGCCGACCCCATGCATCGGGTACACAACCTTGTCACCCAGCTGATACATATGGTTCTCCTGTCCCTAGTACGCGCGCTTCCCCCGCTTCCATGCGTTTCGCGGTCGTTCGAGAAATGTATAATGGCATCGGACCCCCGTCCGATTTGGCGACGGTAAAAAAAAGTGGCCACAAATCAAGAATAATTATCACCGTCGGCCGGTTTTATTGGTTTTCGTCGAGCGATATCCCCTCGCGCTCCATGTAGCGCTCGAGCACCGACTTCATCTTGGAGCCCTTGAAGTCCGAATACGGCCCGATCGCGCCGTGGAAGACCCCGGACGGCTCCTTGGGAAACGCCGGATCGGGCATGCCGTTGTAGACATCCTTCATGTAGCGCCCCCAGATGGGCGCCGCAACCATCGCGCCCGCCGCGCCCGCGCCCAGCGTCATGGTCGCCTTGTCGTACCCCACCCAGACGATGGCCGCGATATCGGGGGTGAGTCCGCAGAACCATGAGTCGGACCAGTTGGTGGTGGTCCCGGTCTTGCCGGCGGCCTGCTTCAGGAAGCCCGCCTTGTAGCGGATGGGCTCATTCCCGGTCCCGCCGTCGATCACGCCGCGCATGAGGTCGTTCACGAGCCAGGCAGTCTGCTCGGAGATCACCTGCACCGTGCCGTCGCGCTCCTTCGCGGCTATGATGTTGCCGACCTCCTCCTCGACGTTCATCACCTCGTTGCCGTCCTTGTCGATCACGTAGCGGATGGCGAAGGGGATCACCTCGCGCCCCTTGTTGGCGAAGATGGCGTAGGCGGTGGCCATCTCGAAGGGCGTCACCTCGGTGGTGCCGAGCGCGAGCGTCGGATTGGGATCGAACCGGCTTGGCGGGACCTTCAGCATCTTGGCGGCGAAGTCGATCACGTTGTCGGGACCGACCAGGTCGAAGACGCGCACGGCGATGATGTTGATGGAGGCCGCAACGGCCCGCCGCACGTCTACGAGACCCTTGAAGTCGCCCTCGTAGTTGGTGGGGCTCCAGCCTACGCCCTCGGAGTCGATCTCGACGATGGGCGCGTCGGGCAGGACGGAGCGGTCGCTCACGTACTCGCCCTCGATGGCCGCGCCGTACACGAAGGGCTTGAACGACGAGCCCGGCTGCCGGCGCGCCTGCATGGCCCGGTTGAACTGGTTGTCCACTGTGAAGGTGTGCCCGCCGATCATGGTGGTGATATAGCCGGTCTGCGGCTCCACCGCGATCAACGCCCCCTCGACCTTGAGCGTGGAGATGCCCAGCACCACCTCGCGGAAATTTTCGATGAACTTGCTGGTGCCGCCAGCGTTCACCAGGAGCGAGAGAATGTCCAGCTCGTCCATGATGTTCTCGGCGAGCGTCCGCTTCACCTGGGTCACGTCGTCGGCCCTGGTCTGCATGGCGGGCAGGTTGAAGATCATCCGCAGCGTGTTATAGGCGCTAAAGAGGCTCATGTCCACCGCGCTGTGGTAATAGTCGAAGGTCGCGTGCGAGCGGTCGGACATCGCGCGCTGCTGGTCGAGCCCGCTGCGCAGCACCTTCTCGCCGATCGTGTTGCGGCGCAGGTCGAGGGTCGAGTACACGGTGAGCCCGTCATTGTACACGGCGTCCTCGCCGTAGCGGGTGATCATAATCTGCCGGATATAGTCGGTGAAATACGGCGCCCGGTCGATGCTCTTGGTGTAGACCGTTCGGGACGGGGAATCGAGCTTGGTCATCTCGACATAGCGCGGCCAGAACTCGCGGTAGATCTGCCCGGCGCGCTCCGTGGTGAGGTAGCCCTGCTCCACGATGCGCGAGAGGATGTCCCAGTTCTTGCGGAAGGCGTTCCGGGTGTTCTTGAGCGGCGAGTAGCGGCCCGGCGCCGAGGGGAGCGCGGCCAGCACCGAGCTCTCGTCGATATTCAGGTGCTGCGCCTTCTTGTTAAAGAAGAAATCCGCGGCGGTCGCGATACCGTAGCAGCCATGCCCGAGGTAGATCTGGTTGAAGTACATCTCCAGGATCTCCTCTTTCGTGAATCGCTTCTCGATCTGGAGCGCCAGGATCGCCTCGAGGGCCTTGCGGGTGAAGGTACGCTCGCCGGTGGTAAACAGCCGCTTCGCCAGCTGCTGGGTGATGGTGGAGCCGCCCTGCTTGATCTTCCCGGCCAAAATGTTTCGCCCCATGGCGCGGACGATCGCCATCGGATTGAGGCCGATGTGACTGAAGAATTCCTTGTCCTCAGTCGCCAGGAAGGCGACGATGAGGTTGTTGGGCAGGTCCTCGAAGGCGACCAGCTCGCGTTTCTCCTGAAAGAGCTCGGCGATGAGCTCGCCGTGCACGTCCAGGATCTTCGTGGGCATGCTCACCTGGAACTTGCGCAGGTTGTCGATACCCGCGAAGTTCTTCACCTGGGCCGTGATGATGCCGAAGACGATCCCCCCGAGCAGCGTGGCCGCCGCCAGGACCACGATGGCGATCGTTTCGAGTTTTTTCACTTTCTGGCTCTGTTCCATTGACATCCCTTTGCGCTATCGCTCTGCCGCCCGCGGGCCGTTTCCGGCGCGCGCCCTTATACCCTGTTTTTCACCATCCGGGCGATATAGGCGACCAGCAGCACCGCGCCAAAAATCACCGCCCCCCAGATGGCGATCTGGAAAAGCACCCCCAGCAGCCATCCGACCGCCTTGAGCACGGCCGGCAGCACGTGCCAGAACAGCACGTACACCACCGCGAGTATGCCGATGACCATGAACACGTTTTTCCATCGTTCATCCATCATGCGCTCCACCTCACCGACACGAAAATGCACGCCGCGTACGGCGCGATACCACTATGGCAATCGGCCTGCGGTCCGTTTAGGTCCGCTCGACCACGGTAATAAACAGGTTCACGGTGCTCTTCTGGCGCCATACCGTCATTTTGATCGTACTGCCCACCGGAGCGGCGCCCACCGCGTCGATGAGCCCCTGATAGCTCTTGATGCGCTCGCCGTTGACGCTCATGACCACGTCCCCGGGCTGCACGCCGCCGCGCGCCGCGGGGCTCCCCTCGACCACATCGCCCACCAGCGCGCCCTCGACGGTGTTGAGCCCCAGGCTCGCGGCGACCTCCTCGGTGACGGGGCCCACCTGCACGCCGATGAAGCCGCGCTTGATCTTCCGGTGCTTTTTCAGCTGCTCCAGAACGGCCTTCGCGGTGTTCACGGGAATGGCGAAGCCGATCCCCATGTAGCCGCCGCTCTGCGAATAGATCATCCGGTTAATGCCAACCACCTCGCCGCGTATGTTGATGAGCGGCCCGCCGGAATTGCCCGGGTTGATGGAGGCGTCGGTCTGGATATGCGACTGCGACCCGCCCATCATGTCCACGTCGCGCCGCGCAGTGGCGCTTACCACGCCCACGGTGAAGGTCTTGTCCAGGCCGAAGGGATTGCCGATCGCGATGGCCCAGTCGCCCACCTTCACCTCGTCGGAGTTCCCGATGAACACGGGCTTGAGCCGGGCGTTCACCTTCAGGAGCGCCAGGTCCGTCTGCTGGTCGTAGCCCACGATCTGCGCGACGTACGAATTGCCGCCCACCTTCACGGTCACCTTGTCGACGCCCGCGATCACGTGATGGTTGGTGCAGATGTAGCCGTCCTCGGAGAGCACGAACCCGGTTCCCAGGCCCGTGCGCTTCCGCTGCATCTGGCGTTGTTGGTTGGGCACCCCGAAGAATTGCCGGAAAAACGGATCGTCGAGGAAGGGATTGGGCCGCATGCGAACCGTCTGCTCGGTGCTGATGAAGACCACGCGGTCCTCGTAGAGGCTATAGATGTCGCGGAAGGTCTTCTGTATTTCGAAGGCCTTCGCCGCCTCGCTGCTCGACTTCAGGGGCGAATCGCCCGAGGCGCCGAAGACGCTGGACCCGCCGCTCTTGCAGTTGATTTTCACCAGGCCGAAGAGCATGATGGCGATGACGAGGACGCTTGCGAAAATAACTCTCTGTTTCATAATACCACTCCTGGACGCTTCGCGGCGTCCGATGACCTACCGACTGGTTCCCATACGATTGATGATTGCAAGCGGTTCGCGGCGCGGGGGACCGGCTTCTGTCAACACTCCGTCGAGCATAGCGCACATAAAATTTACCCATAGAAAAAATCAATAAAAAAAGGCCAAATTCCGCCACGTCGATCGCGCCCCGCCGGCCCATTTTTATCGACCGCCTACGGGAAGGTTGTTGACAAAAACGATCGTCCCGAATAAGCACGAGACGCAACACACCCCCAGCATGCCGCCATCGAGGTACACGCCATGTTCAACAAAGAATTCGAAGCAATGCCGCTTCCCAAGATGCGGGAACTGCAGCGGGAGCGCTTGAAATGGTCGCTCACACACGCCTATGCCAATGTCCCGCACTACAAGAAGTCCTTCGACGCCGCGGGGTTCAATCCCGACACGTTCAAAACCCTTGACGACCTCCGCCGCGTCCCGTTCCTCACCAAGCAGGACATGCGCGCTAGCTACCCCTTCGGCCTCTTCGCCGTCCCGCTGGACAAGGTCGCCCGCGTCCACTCGTCCTCCGGCACCACGGGCAATGCGACCGTCGTGGGCTACACCACGGGCGATGTCGGCGTGTTCGCCGAGGTGGTCGCGCGCTGCCTGGCCATGTACGGCGCCACCGAGAAGGACGTGATCCAGGTGGCCTACGGCTACGGCCTGTTCACCGGCGGCTTGGGCCTGCACTACGGGTCCGAAAAGCTGGGCGCGCTCACCGTTCCCATCGGCGGCGGCAATACTGAGCGCCAGCTCATGCTCATCAAGGACTTCGGCACCACGATGATCGCGTGCACGCCGTCCTACGCGCTCAACATCGCCGATTACCTCGAGAAGAAGCGCCCGGACTACGACATCCGGAAGACCAAGCTCCGCGCGGGCATCTTCGGCGCCGAGCCCTGGTCGGAGCAGATGCGCCGGGAGATCGAGTCGCGCCTGGGCATCGAGGCCTACGACATCTACGGCCTCTCCGAGGTGATCGGGCCCGGCGTCTCCGGCGAGTGCTCGCAGAAGTCCGGCCTGCACGTCTTCGAGGACCACTTCTACGTCGAGATCATCGATCCCGACACCGGCGAGGTGCTGCCCGAGGGCTCGAAGGGCGAGATCGTCTACACCTCGCTCACCAAGGAGGCCTGCCCGGTGATCCGCTACCGCTCGCGCGACATCACCCGCCTCTACTACGACGGCTGCGCATGCGGCCGGACGCTGGTGAAGATGGAGAAGGTCACCGGGCGCTCCGACGACATGCTCATCATCCGCGGCGTGAACGTGTTCCCGTCGCAGATCGAGTCCGTGCTCATGGAGACGGAGGGCGTGGAGCCGCACTACCAGATCATCGTGGACCGCAAGGGCGCGCTGGACGACATCGAGGTGAAGGTCGAGGTGACCGAGAAGATCTTCTCCGACGAGCTCAAGGTGCTCGAGGCGCTCTCGAGGCGCATCGCCGACCGCTTCCGCAGCGTGCTGGGCATCTCCGCCAAGGTCACTCTGGTGGAGCCGCTGGCCATTCCGCGCAGCGAGGGCAAGGCCGTCCGCGTGATCGACAAACGAACCATCTAACAACGGAGGCACCATCATGAACGTAACGCAACTCTCGATATTCCTCGAAAACAAGCCCGGGCACCTGCAGAACGCGCTCAAGGTTCTCTCGGACAAGAAGATCAACATCCTCACCCTCACCATCGCGGAGGCCGCGGACTTCGGCATCGTGCGCATGATCGTGACCGATGCGGCCGGCGCCGCGGCGGCGCTGCGCGATCAGCACTTCACCTGCTCCACCACCGACGTGTTGGCCATCGAGATCGAGGACGTGCCGGGCGCGCTGCTCAAGGCCCTGGAGAGCTTCCGCAAGCAGAACCTCAACATCGAGTACATGTACGCCTTCACCGAGAAGCGCGGCGGCAGGGCGGTGATGATTTTCCGCTTCGACGATATTGAGCTTGCCAAAAAAGCGCTCCAGACGGAGGGGTACAACATCCTCAAAAAGATCGACATCATCGGAGCGTAGGACATGCAACGGAAGATTCTGCTGGGCAATGAGGCCATCGCGCGGGGCGCCTATGAGGCCGGTTGCCGGGTCGCGACCGCCTACCCCGGAACGCCCAGCACCGAGATCCTGGAGGCGATGGCCGCCGCCTACCGCGGCATCAAGTCGCAGTGGTCGCCCAACGAGAAGGTCGCCCTCGAGGTGGCCTGCGGAGCGGCGATCGCCGGCGCGCGGTCGCTTGCGGCCATGAAGCACGTGGGCCTGAACGTCGCCGCCGATCCGCTGTTCACCTTCTCGTACACCGGCGTGAACGCGGGGCTGGTCATCATCAACGCCGACGACCCGAACGCCTGGAGCTCGCAGAACGAGCAGGACAACCGGCACTATGCGCGCGCAGCGAAGCTTCCCATGATCGAGCCGTCCGATCCGGCCGAGGCGAAAGAGTATACGAAATACGCCTTCGACCTCTCCGAGGAATACGATCGGCCGGTCCTCGTGCGCATCACCACGCGCATCGCGCACTCGCAGGGGATCGTGGCCCTGGACGACCCGAAGGACGTCCCGCTCAAACCCTTCGTCCGTAATCCGCAGAAGTTCGTGATGTTGCCCTCGCACGCACGCCCGCGGCACATCTTCATCGAAGAGCAGCTCGTGAAGCTCAAGGCGCTCTCGAACGCGTCCCCGCTCAACCGCATCGAGATGGGGAAGACGAAGCGCGGAATCATCACCAACGGCGTGGCCTACCAGTACGTGAAGGAGACCTGCCCGGAGGATTCCATCCTGCGCATCGGGTTCATCTGGCCGCTGCCGGACGATCTCATCCGCACATTCGCCGACTCCGTCGACGAGCTCTACGTTGTCGAGGAGCTCGATCCGTTCATCGAAGATTACGTGCGCGCGATGGGCTATGCGCCGATCGGCAAGAAGATCATCCCGCTCACCTTCGAGCTCACCCCCGAGATCGTCGACAAGGCGCTCAACGGAACGACGTACCCCACGGCGCCGCTGTACTCCGGCACGATCCCGCCGCGCCCGCCGGCGCTGTGCAAGGGTTGCCCGCACGGCTTCGTCTTCGACGTGCTCAAGAAGCTGGACGTGACGGTGAACGGCGACATCGGCTGCTACACGCTCGCGGCGCTGCCGCCCTACAATGCGATGCACAGCCAGGGTTGCATGGGCGCGAGCATCAGCATGCACCTGGGCTTCGAGAAGGCGCAGGGCGACGAAATGGCGCGAAACAGCGTCGCCGTCATCGGCGATTCCACCTTCATCCACTCAGGGATCACGCCGCTCATCGACCTGGTGTACAACAAGGGGACCGGCACCGTCCTCATTCTGGACAATCGGGTGACCGCGATGACGGGCCATCAGGAGAACCCCGTGACCGGGAAGACCCTGATGGGCGAGGACACCTACGAGATCAAGCTCGAGGAGCTCTGCCGCGCCGTGGGCGTGAAGCGCGTGCGAGTGGTGGACCCGAAGAACACGGCCGAGTTCGAAGCGGTGGTGCGCGAGGAGGTCGCCGCGCCCGAGCCGTCGGTGATCATCAGCCTGCGCAAATGCATCCTGAAAAAATGAGGTCGTACCAATGACAAACGTAATCTTCGCCGGCGTCGGCGGCCAAGGGGTGATCCTGGCCAGCAAGATCCTGATGCAGGTGGCCATGAACGCCGGCTACGATGTAAAGGAGAGCGAGGTTCACGGCATGGCCCAGCGCGGCGGCAGCGTGGACTGCAACGTGCGCTACGGCGAAAAGGTCTATTCCCCCCTCATCGAAAAGGGGACCTGCGACTACCTGGTCGTTTTCGAGCCGCTCGAGGCGACCCGCAAGCTCGAATATCTGAAACCCGACGGGACGCTCATCGTGCACACCGAACGGGTGAACCCCGCGCCCGTACAGGCGGGACTGGCGAAATACCCCGACGACATCGAAACGTGGATCGCCGCGAACATCACAAACCGCATGGTGGCGGACTTCGGTCCCGTCCTCAAGGCCGTGGGCTCGCAGCGGGCGCTCAACATCGTGATGCTGGGCGTTCTCTCGAACCATCTCGAGTTCACGCCGGACCAGTGGATCGAGGCGGTCAAAGGGACCGTGAAGCAAAATTTTGTTGAAATGAACGTAAAAGCCTTTACCATGGGCCGTGAGTTTACAATCTCATAAGGCAGGGATGATGCGATGACCCGACGCAAAGCGGCGCTTCTCACGCTGGCGCTCGCCGTGATCTTCACGGCATGCTCCGAGTTCCGCGTGAAGACCATAATCGACAACGATAAAAAAATATCGAAGCTCAAAAAATCGGGGATCCTTCTGCGCCTGAACGACCAGAGCCTCATAGCGCACCAGGAGTTCCACGCCAACCTCTCCAACTGGCTCGCGGGCTTCAAGCCGATCATCGACCTGGTGATCCTGGGCGAGCAGAACGATGCGGTCCATCATTACACCCGGCACGAGGAGCGCTTCTTCCAGCTCTCGACGCGGCGCAACGTGATGGAGACGGTCAGCAAGAGCTACCTGCCCTACAAATCACTGGGCATCATCAACCTCTTCATTCGCAACAACGCCGCCGAGCTGAAAAAAATCATGGCCGACAGCTCCCTCGACAGCATCGTCATCTACGAGGTGTACGCGCTCGTCTCGACCGAGATGCAAAACTTCGATTTCGATTCGGTGATGGTGATCGTCGACCGCGATCTCAACCTGCTCTACGTTGACCATCAGAGCGACACCTACGACAGCGTCGAAACGGACAAGGCCAAGATGAAGGAAGAGCTGCTGAACAAGGTTTCGAACAGGCTCATTGCGCGCCTCCGCAGGCTCGGCTTTCTTGAGCGTATAAAGCTGTAGCGGCACATATTTCTTACGAACGAACTCATTCGATCGAAACTCAGTATCGGGATGGGCCGATACGATCAAACACAAGCGAGGTTGCACAATGAATAAGCTGGTATCTTCCACCGTGGTCGTTCTGGGCCTCTTGCTCGCCGTTGTGCTGGTGAGCGGCATATCGTCGATGGGCATCGCCGCCCCGAAGGCGGGGGGCTCCTGCACCGGCATCGGGCCGATGGAGGGTCGTGTGGCCTGCGACGGCAAGAAGGTGATTGCCTGCTCGTCGTACACGAAATACAAGTACATCGTCACCCAGACCTGCTCGGCCACGCAAAAGTGCGTCGCCGCTGCGGACGGCAAGTCGGCGAGCTGCAAGTAAATATCGAGGGGCCCCAATGGTTACAACGAACGACCTCAGACGCGGCATGGTCATCAAACTGGACGGCGAATTGTATACGGTGGTTGACCAGAACCATCACAAACCGGGCAAGGGCGGCGCGATCGTCCGGACCAAGTTGAGAAACGTTAAGAAGGGGACGGTCAAGGACATGACCTTCCGGCCCTCCGAAAAGGTCGAGGACGTGCGGCTGGATCAACGGCCCATGCAGTATCTCTACGAAGAGGGCGACCACCTGGTTTTCATGGACACCGAGACGTACGAACAGGAGTCGATTCCCACGGACGCCATCGGCGACGCGGCGAGCTTCCTGAAGCCGGAGGACATCTGCGAGATCGCCATCTACGAGGGGAAGCCGATCACCGTGACCCCGCCGTCGACCGTCGTCCTCAAGGTAACCTACGCCGAACCGGGCGCGAAGGGAGACACCGCGACCAATGTCACCAAGCCGGTGAAGGTCGAGACGGGCGCCGAGGTGAAGGTCCCCCTCTTCATCAACGAGGGCGACTACATCAAGGTAAGCACCGAGACCGGCGCGTACATGGAGCGCGTGAAAAAATAACAAAAAAGGGCAGGATTTGCATCCTGCCCGTACTGTGGAGACGGCGGGATTCGAACCCGCGTCCTGCAACGCATATCCGAAGCCTCTACATGCTTATCCCGTTCTTTTAATTTAAGCCCTTTGACCGGGAACGGGAACCGTTCGCGGGGCCGTGTTCCCTGTTAGTTCGCGTCTCCCCCGGGAACGAGGTTCGAAGCTATCCCCTGTCGTTGGCGCCCCGGGCGATTCCAGAGGAGCGGATCATCCCGGAACGTCGCGGCTTACGCCGCGAGTGCTAGACTATTGTCTGCAGTTACTTTAGGTTCCGCCTTTTTTACGAGTCAGCGGAGAACTCGGCATGCAGCTCACGGACACACCATAACAGTCGAAACCAGATCGTCCCCGTGTATCCAGCAAAGGAATATACATACGATTTCGCCGCGCGTCAAGTGAAAAGGACGGCTTTGTGCTATTTTTTTATCAGCATCGCGACGCCCGCGAGGATCAGCACGACGCCGAACACCTTCTGCAAGATTGATGCGTCGATCGCGATCGCGAACCTCGATCCCGCGTATCCGCCAACGACGAACGATACCGCGATGATCGCGGCAATTCCGATATCCACATGGCCGTTTCGATAGTATTCGATCGCCGCGAGCAGTCCGATGGGCGGGATCATCGCCGCCAGCGTCGTACCCTGCGCGAGGTGCTGATCGAAGTGCAATCCGAACACGAGCAGCGGAACGATGATGATGCCGCCCCCGATGCCGACAAGGCCGCCCAACACCCCGGCGCCGAGGCCGATTGCGATTGTGATTGCGTACATGGTTCCTCCAAAATGTTTTGACGTCGCTGGCGTCCATCGTGTACACTGGAGGCAGAGATGATGGCGCCCGCGTTTCATTCATCGAAGCGCCGGGATCCGTCACATCCAATCGAACACGGAGACGCCATGATCGCCCGACCCGCGCCGTTCATCGCCTCGCTGCTCATTATCGCCTGTGCGATCCAGTCGGTCCATTCCCGTCCGGCCACCAAGGCGCGCTATGCCGGCTGGAAGCCGTTCGAGGGCGCATGGTTCGAAATCAGCTACCCGCCGGGATTCACGCCGCGACCGTCGAAGAAAAGCGCAACCTCGGAGCGCGGTTGCGACAGCGCGTTTTTCCTCTCGCCGGACAAGCTAGTGGAGTTTTACGTGTTCTCCCCGCAGTGGAGCGGCGAGCCGGACGATATCCGCCCGGATCCGGCGACGGAAACGGTCGCATCGCACAAGCAGGAACGCACGGACGGCCGGACCACCCGTTGGGTCGAGATCCGCGCGAAAAACAGGGCGTACCTGCGCGCCTACGCCGATACGGTGGACGAAACGCGCAATACGCGGCTGGTGTTCGGGATCAAGTACCGGGACGAGCGCGCGTACGGCCGCTACAAGGACACGTATCTGGCATTCAAACAATCGCTGGTGCAGTTTGCCGACTGACGGCGTGACGCGCGGTCAGTGGATATAATCCTCGATGAACTCGTACTTGCGGTTCCGGTCCAGCGGGCGCTTTTCCTTCTTTTTCCTTTCATCGCGCTTTTTCACGCGCTCCTCGTAATCGTCGTCGCTGCGCTTCGGCTCCTTGTCGCCCTGGAAATGAAAGCGTACGCCCACCTGCGCCATCATGCTGTCGGCGATGTCGGTGTTGGTGCCGGTGAGCGCCATCGACACCTCGGCCTGCAATTTGAGCACCCAGAAGTTGAACTCCGCGCCCACCACCCACTTGGGGATCACGAAGTAGGGGCCCATCTTGTAGTCGGAGACGATGGTCATGGTGGCGAGCTGAGTATTCGCCGGAACGATACCGCCGATAGTCGCGCTATTGGCCAGCGAACCGGCTCCATCCATTTTGAAATTTAGCGAGCCCCAGTTGAAAGAGCAGGAGGGGCCGGTATACAGCGTTATAAAATAGAATAAATCCGCATAGACGAAAATCTCTGGCGTCACCGACACGATATCCGCAGTAAAAGTGACATCGCTTGAATAATTCGCAACGGCGGATGTCGAATAATTCGTTCCGAGAATGTCCACCGACACGTCCCGGGTATCGGTGATATCCATGCTGGTATTCGCCGTCATCCTGAAATAATCCAGCCCGCAGCCAACGGTGACACCGCCGAATTTCAGCACAAACGGTACGAGCGACATCGGATCGATGATATTGTAGCGAAGCTTCGCGCCAAAAGAATAGAAATTGATGTCCTTTGCGTAAAAGATGAACTGCGTCGTGTCGCCCTGATTCTCAAAGGTCTCGTCGACGCGATACACCCAATTCAAGGAAAAGAACTTCAAGATAATATCCAGGTCATCGGTAATGCCGGTCCCGATATGAAAACCGCCGTTTGCCCCCCCACCGGGCATGGTGGGATTGGTGTCGGTGTAATCGTCCTGCCGATGGCGCTGAAACACCCCCAAACCGGCGGCGGTGCCGAATTCGAACGAAGGGAACTGACCAATGTACGATTTTCCGATCGGGTAGCCTAGTGTGTTAACCATTGCGAGGCCGCTGGGAAACACCAGCCGGTTCTTTTCAAAAAAGGTGTCGATGTATTTCGCAAATTGCTTCTCTGCTGCAGTGGTGTCTATCGTTGCACCAAACCCTGAGAGAGCTGGATCGGGCGATATCTTCACGGTCGTCGACGCGCCGGCGACGGACGCAAGCAGGCCAACCAACACAACGACACACCACGAGCGTACGACACATCGCATAATCATCAAGCATGCCTCTTGCAAAGGGGGCGCGTTTGCGGCACGCCCCCTACAACCCCATGAGTATACTTATTTATCGGGAAGAAGTCAACCGAAGATTACCGATTTACCGTCGCTGTCGATCTTCACCGAGGCGTCGGCGGCAATCTCGCTCCCGAGGAGCTTCACCGACATGGGGTTCAGGATGTGCCTCTGGATCGCGCGCTTCAGCGGCCGGGCGCCGTACTGCGGATCGAAGCCGGTCTCCACCAGAAAATCCACCGCCCGCTTGGTGACCTCGATCGCGATGTTCCGCTGCTCCTTGAGCCGCCGCGCGAGCATCGCAAGCTGCAGCTTCACAATGTTCCTGATGTTCTCCTTCGTGAGCGGATTAAAGATGATGATCTCGTCCACCCGATTGAGAAACTCCGGCTTGAACTGCATTTTAAGCTCCTCGAACACGCCCTGCTGGCGCTTCTCCATGGGAACACTCGCATCGCTGATGTAGACGGTGCCGATGTTCGAGGTCATGATGATGAGCGCGTTGCGGAAATCCACCGTGCGCCCCTTCGCGTCGGTGAGCCGTCCCTCGTCCAGGATCTGCAGGAAGATATTGAACACCTCGTGGTGCGCCTTCTCGATCTCGTCGAAGAGGATCACCGCATAGGGACGCCGCCGCACCGCCTCGGTGAGCTGCCCGCCCTCCTCGTAGCCCACGTAGCCGGGCGGCGCCCCGATGAGCCGCGCGACCGCGTGCTTCTCCATGTATTCCGACATGTCGATCCGGATGACCGCGCGCTCGTCATTGAACATGAACTCGGCCACGGCCTTCGCGGTCTCGGTCTTTCCCACGCCCGTGGGCCCCAGGAAAATGAAGGTCCCGATGGGCCGGTTCGGCTCCTGCATCCCCGAGCGCGAACGACGCACGGCGTCGGCGATCGCGGTGATCGCCTCGTCCTGCCCCACCACGCGCTTCTGGATGTACGACTCCATCCGCAGGAGCTTCTCCATCTCGCCCTCGAGCATCCGGCTTACGGGGATGCCCGTCCAGCGCGAGACCACCTCGGCGATCTCCTGCTCGGTCACCTCTTCTTTCAGGAGCGAGCGATCCTTCTGCATCTCCGCGAGCTTCTTGTTGAGCTCGGCCATGCGCTTCTCGAGCTCGGTGATCTTTCCGTAGCGTATCTCGGCCACGCGGTTGAGGTTCCCCTCGCGCTCGGCCTTCTGCTCCTCGATGCGCAGCTGCTCGATCGACTCCTTGATCTGGCGGATCTGCGTGATCACGTTCTTCTCATTCTTCCACTGCCCCACGAGCTCGTTCTTCTTCTCGTTCAGGTTCGCGAGCTCCTCCTCGATCTTCGCCAGCCGCTCCTTCGACGCGGCGTCCTTCTCCTTCTTCACGGCCTCACGCTCGATGGTAAGCTGGCGTATCTTTCGCTCGATCTCGTCGATCTCGATGGGCATCGAGTCGATCTCCATCTTGATGACGGAGGCCGCCTCGTCGATGAGGTCCACCGCCTTGTCGGGGAGGAAACGGTCGGTGATGTAGCGGTCCGAGAGCATCGCCGCGGCCACCACGGCCGAATCGGCGATCCGCACCCCGTGGTGCACCTCGTATTTCTCCTTGAGGCCGCGCAGGATGGCCACGGTGTCCTCCACGCTCGGCTCCTTGGTGAAGACCGGCTGAAAGCGCCGCTCGAGCGCCTTGTCCTTCTCGATGTATTTCTGGTATTCGTTCAGCGTGGTCGCACCGATGCAGCGCAGCTCCCCGCGCGCAAGGGCGGGCTTGAGCATATTGGAAGCGTCCATCGACCCCTCGGCCGCGCCCGCGCCCACCAGCGTGTGCAGCTCGTCGATGAAGAGGATCACCTCGCCCCCGGCCTCCTCCACCTCGGTGATCACCGCCTTGAGGCGCTCCTCGAACTCGCCGCGGAACTTCGCCCCGGCGATGAGCGCGCCCATATCCAACGCAACCAGACGCTTGCCCTTGAGGTTCTCCGGCACGTCCCCGTCGATGATCCGCTGCGCGAGCCCCTCAACGATGGCCGTCTTCCCGACGCCCGGCTCGCCGATGAGCACCGGATTGTTCTTGGTGCGCCGCGTAAGGACCTGCATCACGCGCCGTATCTCCTCGTCGCGCCCGATCACGGGATCGAGCTTGTTCATGCGCGCGAACTTCGTGAGATCGCGGCTGTAGCGCTCCAGAGCGTCGTACTTCTCCTCGGCGTTCTCGTCGGTCGCGCGCTTGGACCCGCGGATGTCCATGAGGACCTTGAGGACCCGGTCCTTCGTGAAGCCATGGGCGTTCAGGATCTTCCGCGCCGCCGAATCGCCCTTCGCGGCAAGGGCAAGGATGATGTGTTCGGTGCTCAGGTACTCGTCCTTGAGGCGCACCGCCTCGTTCCACGCCTCGTTCAAAACATCGCGCATCGAGGCCGACATGACGCCGCCGCCGGGACCCGCGCCCACCTGCCGCGGCAGGCTCGCGAGCGCCTTATCGGTCTCCGTGGCCAGGTCAAATGCATGCACGCCCATCTTCTGCGCGACGGTCTGGAAGATCCCGCCCTCCTGGTCGATGAGCGCCTTGAGCAGGTGCTCGGGCTGGATCTCGTAATGGTTGCTGTTCGTCGCTATGTTCTGCGCGGACTGCAAAATGTCCTGCGCCTTGAGTGTGAGTTTGTCCATCCGCATGGGTCTTCCTCCGCACAACAGTTCTGCTATCGGTGTTCAGGATAACGGGGAGTAATTAATCACGCAGGCGTTAATCGATCAAAAATTTTTTTCAAATATGTAATCGGCTGCCCTATCAGCGGTCCCGGATGTCCGTGCCCCGCGTTTCGCCCTCGAACTCCTCGACCTTCACGGTGATGAACCACACCGGCGGCCGAAACAGGCCTTTCCCCATGAAGGCCGCGGGGTTCTTCACCATGTCGCCCAACTTCGCGCTCACGACATCCGGGACGAAATCCGCGGTGATGTTCGTGACCATCCGCTCGGAATTAATCGCGAAGCCGTACGGCTCGTCGGCCTTCTTCTGCAGCGACACGCCCAGCGGAAAGAAAAACCGGGACGACGATTTCTCCCTGAAAAACGCGAGGTCCTTTTCGGTGGTGATGCGCACCCAGAGCGACACCGCCCCGTCGCTAATCAACGCCTTGCCCAGCTGCCGGGCGGCCCGACGCGAACCGCGCTTAACCGGCAGGGCGCCGCCCGCCCGGACAAGGGCTGATTCGATATTGCTCTCGACCGTCTCCGCCCTCACGGTCGGCGTTTTGGAAAGCCGCCCGAAGTGCTCAGCCATGGAGTACGGGTCCACGCTGCGCTTTTTCTCGCTGTAAAAGAATTCCTCCAGGCCGGCGTCGGGCTTGGCATATCCCGTGTTCGATCCCGCCCGCTTCGCGAAGAGTCCCTGACGCCAGTCCTCGAATCCGCGCGACTGGAAGAGCCGCCCGGCCTCGAGGAAGATATCGAGCGGCCTGCCGTCAATATCGTACAACCGCTGATGGTAGGTCGCGTTCACGTGCCGCCCGCCGCCGACAATCGCGAGCTGCTTCACCGCGGCGGTCTCGGAAGCGGAGAGCCGCCCCAGCGACAGCGTCACGGTCCGCACGCCCTTCCGCTTGGCGGCGATGAGATGCCGCTCCAGAAATCCCTTGTTCCTGATCGGGGTGTTGGTGACAAGAAGCATCGCGCGCGTCGATCCCTCGCGCCAGGATATGCTGCGCGCGGCGAATGAAAGCGCCTCCGCGAGGCATGCCTCGCCGTCCGCCCCCTTCGGGGCGAGCGCGCCCAGCGCCTTCGAAAGGCCGGTGGGCGTCGCGATATTGAGCGCCCGGTTCACCCGCGGGCAATGTTTCGAGAAGGGCAGCACGCTCAGCCGCGTGTCGAGGTTCCAATTGTCCGAGATCGCCCCGGCGAAGGCCTGCACCCCCTCGATGAGGGAGCGCCATTCGCGCAGCACGGCGTAGGAGGTGTCCAGGACGATCACGGCATCGACGCGCGAGGCCCGGGGCGCGCCGGCGGCGCGATCGCGGAACTGGGTGAACACGCCCTTCACGTCGCGCTCGGCCAACCCGACGAGCGTTTTCGCGCGCGAGGCGCACGACGAGACCACGCGCCGCTCCCGCACCGAGTACAGGACGCTGTCGCTGGCGTATCCGGTCGCGGTCTTTTTCATTTTCCCGAGGAGGAAAAAATCGACATAGCCGCCCTTCGCGAGCGCCTGCAGCCCCTCGCCCGTGAGCACGCCCTGCGGATCGATCGCATTGCGCTGCAGGTCCAGCACCGTGTCTCGCGGCGAGGCGACATCGACCTCCTTGGCGATTGCAAGCGCGAGGGCGAGCAGCTTCGCGTACTCCGCCCCGTTCGAGGGCGCGAAATACGACGAGGGGTTCTCGACCTTGTAGGGGATAACGGCGACCTGGGCGCGCGCCGCACCGGCGGCCAGGAGAGAAAGGAGCACGGCGCAGAGCAATCGTTTCATTGATGGTCCCTCTCCGCGCAGCGCGACCGCGATGGGTGGCGCACCGCGGGTTACTTGACGACCGAAAGCCCGTTATAGAGGGTGATCCGGCCCTCCGGGCCGCCGGGGACGACGCCGGGCGCCACGTAGCACGCGCCGCCGATATTGGAGCCGTCCTGGATACGCGCGTTCCTGCCGATGAGCGTGATCCCGCGCGAGATGGTGCGCGAATAATCGCTGTTGCGAATATTCTCCTCTTCCGAACCGACCCGGCAGCGGTGCCCCACGTTCAGGCCCGTCTCCGCGGGCTCGGTGCGCTCGTCAATGACGGTGCGGACGACCGTGCTCCCGTCTCCGATGCGCACGTGCGGCAGGATGATGGAATCGCGCACGATCGATTTCTCGCCAATCACCACGCCCGGAAAGATGATGGAGTTGGTCACGGTGCCGTTGATGTCGCACCCGTCGGAGATGTAGGCGTTCGAGATATTGGCGAAGCGCCCCAGGTTCGCGTACCGCTCGATCTCGATGCGGCTCTGGATCGACGAGGTCCGAAAGAGAAGATTGAAAAGGTCGGGCGTCCGGAAGATCGCATGGTTGATGAAGTAGTAGTCGGTCACGCGCTTGAGCGGCCAGTACTCGACCGGAAACTCGCTGACCTCCACGCCCTTGATCTGCACGAGATTGATGATCATCTCGAAGAGCCCCGGCGACTGGCGCCCCTCCTCGATGGCGGTGTTCACGGCCGCCAGGATGCTCGCCTGGTCGGTCACCAGGCAGGTGTGCGCCATGGTGGCCGAGCCGCCGAACTTGAGTTTGAAGAGCACGGCGTTCTTTCTAAGCGCGTGATAGCGCCGCATGAGCAGCGGGAAATCGATGATCGCCGGATGGTCGCCGTTGTAGATGATGTAGTAGCCGGTGTTCGAGTCCATGATGAGCTCGTAACACACGCGCGTATCGTTCTGCTCGCGGGACATCACCTTCACGCGCGGGAACTCCTGGCCCTTGAAGGGCCCGTGGCGCTCCACGTACTCCTCGAGATCGTCGTCGTAGTTGTTGTAGATGATGGTCCGCCGCGCGTTCGAGGCGAGCGCGCCGCCGAGCAGGAAGTCCACGACCCGGAACTTGCCCCCGAAGGGGACCATATAGCGCGAGCGCCCCTCCACCAGGGAGAGGAGGCTGGTGCTCCGGAAACCGGGATATGCTATGATGGTTACATCGTCCATGGAAAATCGTTTGAGAAGAAAAATCAGGGTTGATTTTTGGAGAAGAAAAATCAATAAAAAAATTATGACGCACCGCACTCTCACCGTTTTGCCGGGCGGACGCACCGGCGCCTTCCCCGACGGGACGCTCCTCATCGACGCCCTGGCCGATCTGGGCGCGTTCCCGCCCACTCCCTGCGGGGGAAAGGGCATCTGCGGAAAATGCGCCGTCCGCGTGGACATGCCCGCTGCGGAGGGACCGGCGGGACGCTCGATTGAAACGGCGCTCGCCTGCCGCACGCATCTCACGCGCGACCTCGTCGTGCATGTCGATCGCGACCCGACCGCGCGCATCCGTCCCCCGGCCAGGCTCGATCCCCGCGCGCGCTATGGGGTCGCCGTGGACATCGGCACCACCGCCATCAAGATCGCCCTGGCCGATCTGGACGCGGAGCGCGCCGTCGAGACCGACTCTTTCCTGAACCCGCAGCGGCGCTTCGGCGACGACGTGATCGCCCGCATCACCGCCGCCGCCGACGAGAGCGTGCGCCGCCGCCTCGCCGGGCTCGTGCGTGACGCCGTCGCCACGTCCGTCGCGCGCACCCTCGCCGACGCGGGCATCGCCCCCGACGCCGTCCGGACGATCGCGTTTTCGGGCAATACCGTGATGCTCTACCTCCTCGCCGGGCTCCCGGTCGAAACGCTCGGCGCGTATCCCTATCGCACCCCATGGCGCGACATCCCCCTCCCGCCGGAGGAGACGCCGCTCATCCCCGCGTTCGCGCATGCGACGTCGTTTTTTTTCCCCATCGCTTCGGCCTTCCTCGGCGGCGACCTCGTGGGCGGTCTCGCCCTCACGCTCGCGGACGGGATCGACCGGAACGCCTTCTTTATCGATCTGGGCACCAACGGCGAGATGTTTCTCATCGACGCGAACGGCGCCGTCACGGCGACCTCGTGCGCCATGGGGCCCGCGCTGGAGGGCATGAACATATCATGCGGCATGACGGCCGACGAGGGCGCCGTCGTCCATTGCGAACCGCGCGGCGACGGGTTCGACCTCGAGGTGCTGGGCGGCGGACCCGCGCGCGGGATCTCCGGCACGGGGCTCGTCGATTGCGCCGCGCTCTTGGTGCGAACGGGCGCGATCACGAACGCGGGACGGATCGACCCCGAAGCACCGCGCACCCTGCCGGCCGGCCTGCGCATCGAAGAGCGCGATGGAATGCGCCGCGTACGCATCGCGGAGGGCGTCGCGATCACCCAGCGGGACGTGCGCAACCTCCAGCTCGCCAAGGGCGCGAGCCTCGCCGCCGCGCGCATTCTCCTCGACGAGACCGGAACCGACCCCGCCGACATCACGACGGTGATTGTCGCCGGGACGCTCGGGACGCGGGTGAACATGGACGCCTTCCGCCGACTCGGCTTTCTCCCCGATTACCCGGTTGCCGCGTATTGCGCTTCGGGAAACACCAGCCTGGCCGCCGCCGCGCGCGCCTGCCGCGACGCGGCCTTTCGCGACAGCCTGCGCGCCGCGCGTGACCGCATTCGGGTCGTGGAGCTTTCCGATCGTCCGGACTTCAACGACCGCTTTCTCGCATCGCTCAATTTCGCATAGGCGCGCCACGCCGCGCGCGTATTGTTGTTGATTATTTTACCGGCCCGCGCGAAAATGAGACATAATACGCCATGACGCCCGTCTATTGCATCGCCGAGGACCCCGCGCCCCTTCGCGACACCCTGTCGCGAAGGGGGATCGACGCCATTGCGCTGCCGTTATGCGACATCGATTTTGCCGGTCCCCGCGGAGCCGCCCCAGCGGTCCCGGGCGTCGCGGTGGTCGAGCTGTGCGACCGGTCGCGCGCGGCGCTGGAGAGGATCGCGCGCACCCTCCCCGTCGGAAGCCGCATCGTCGTCGCGAGCGAACTCACCGGATCCGACCGCGCGCTGCTCGTGCGCCTGGGGATCCCCGACGCGATCGCCGACCGGGAGAACCTTGCCGAACACATCGTCTTCTTGCTCGAGGGTCCGATGACCGCGGAAGGTGCGGCAATCGCGATCTTCGACGACAATCCCGCGCACCTCGGCGTCCTGTCCGCAATCGCCGAGCGCTTCGGCTATCGCGCGGCCCCCGCATCGGCCTGCGAGGCGCTCTGCGCGCTTATCGCCGACGCAACGACCGAATGCGCGCTCGTCAACCTCGGCGTGCGCGGCCTGGATCTCGGCGGGCTCATCCGGCGCGTCCACGCCGACCCGTCCCTGCGGAACACCCCCATCATCGCCTATAAAAGCCTTCAGGAGGGCGTCTTCATTCACGAGATCGCCGCAGGCCTCAAGCGGCTCTGCCGCGTGATCCTCTCGCCGGAGGAGCTCTACGGTTTCCTGGTCGAGACGCTTTTTCGCATGGAGATCGGCCGCGCCGTGTGCGCCATCAACCGGGAGGCGAACCCCGAATGCATCACCCCATATGCCGCGCTCACCCTCCGGCAGGCCTGTCGCCGGTTCCAGGGCGAGCTCTTTCCGGGCGGCGCGCTGTCCAGTGGCGAGCACGCGGGTTCGATCATGACGCAGGCCCTCGCCCTGCAGCAGGCGGTGCGGCGGGTGCGCGGCCTTCTCTGGATGGTTCCGGAGGCGAAACAGCGGCCTATCTGCGGATTGGGTGCCTATATATGAAGTTGGCGATGATCGACAGCGACAGCCGCTGCCGCTTCTGCTCTTCGACGCTCTCGGGATAGCAGGGACGCTCGTCCCGATGGCAGTGCAGGCAGAGCTTTTCGCGCGCTTTGATCCCCTCGATGCCGATGATGGGATACATCCCAAGCCGAACGGCCTTGCGGTAGGCCGCCTCGCGATTGTCGAACGAGGCGTGATTGCTAAACTCGAAATACAGGCTGCCCGGTCCGTGACAGGCCTCGCACCCCACGCCCTCCTCCCGCGTCTCGCTCGCGCGCCCGCCCCCGGTGGTATGGCATCGGAGACAGCGCACGTCCTCCTGGGGGTTCGCGACGCCGGCCTTTTTCCCATACTCCGCGGCGCGCGGGTTGTTCGGCGCGAGCACCTGGTAGGCCTTGGCGTGGGGGGTGCCGCTCCAAATCTTGTATTGATTGCCGATCCCGTCGCTCTCGTGGCATTTGCGGCACATCTTGATCCCCACATGCGTGGCCGTGGCCCGGTTCGAATAGGCATGCCGATAGCACAGGACGACGGCGAAAACGCCGGCGACGCCAATCGCGATACACAGTACGGTCTTCCTTGCCCGCGGCATCCCGTTCTCCGATGTGTGCTGCATTCACCGCCCCGCATGAGTATAGTTGCCGTTTATCGATTGTGTCAAACATAAAACGCTCCATCAACTGGGACGCGGCAGCACCCTCCCAACAAATAAATTGCTTGCAATTATCCAAACGCCTTTGTATCGTTATTATACGAGATTGCATCGGCTGGCGGCTCCCGTAATGCCTGTGTCCGTTCGCATGCGCCGGCAATGGCTGATCCGGGCTCGCAGAGACCGCTCGTACGCGAGTTGCGCGCGGGGCGGATCATCATCGCCCGGCTCACGGCCCGCCGATATCCCGCACTGGAGCGAGGTTTCATCACATGCCCCGGAAACATGTCGGCGAGTTCTTGGTCGAAAATGGCATCGTCACCCGCGCCGATCTCGATGAAGCCCTCGAGATGCAGCGGGACAATCCCGAGCGCCTCGTCGGGGAGATCCTGGTAACCATGGGAAGCATCTCGAAGGAGCAACTCATCATGGCCATGGAGATGTTCCTCGTCGAAACCGGCTCGGACCCTGAACACGTCGACGAATGGCTCGATCAGGACGAGATCGACCTGTTGATCGAGAAAAAGAACACCGAAACGACATAATCCCCGAACGCGACGGCGCACCCATCGTGACCAGGAATGCCCAACGCGCAATGTGGTCATTTGGGCGATTCTATACAAAAAGTAATTGACAAAAATTTAATTATTTCAATATCTTGCCCCATGCTTGAATTTGAAGATAAAACCTGTTTTGGCTGCGGCGAGAACAACGAGCACGGGCTGAAGCTCAAGTTGCGCTTCGACAGCGACACCAAGACCGCGTACGGTGAGTATACCGCCCACCAGAAGCTCGAGGGACCGCCCAACATCATCCACGCCGGCATTATCGCCGCGCTGCTCGATGAAACCATGATGACGGTCAATAAGTACATCGAAACCGTCACCATGACGGGCGAGCTCACCATACGGTATCTTCAGCCGGCCTTTATCAACGAGGCGCTGTACATACGCGGCTGGTACGTCAAGCGCAACAAGCGCGTGATCGAAAACCGCGCCGAGATTGAAAACGAGATGGGCAAGATCGTCGCCCGCGCGAAAGGTAAATATCTCGAGGTCGACGACTTCCCGCAGCCCGAATAGGCTCACACGCCCAACGAACAACGCCGAAGTGGTGGAACTGGTAGACGCAGCGGACTCAAAATCCGCCGGGGGCAACTCCGTGAGGGTTCAAGTCCCTCCTTCGGCATTTCTTCTTTGAACATGACCGCGATCATCACACCATTTCGGATTGCCTGGTCCTTTTTCTGGGCCATCCTCGCCTCGGTCGTGCTCTTCGTTCCGATATCCGCGGCGGCGCTGCTCTCCCGAACGGGCAATCTCGCCTTCACCCTCTCGAAGCTGTGGGCCTATACCATGCTGGGCGTCCACTTCGTGCGCCGGGAGATCGTCCACCGGGAACGGATCGCCCCGGGCCAGCCGTATATCATCATCGCGAACCACCAATCGCTCTTCGACATCCTGGCGCTGGTGACGACGCTGGGAATCCAATACCGCTGGGTCATCAAGCGGGAGGTCCTGAAGGTCCCGCTCTTCGGATACGCCCTGTACGCCTCGCGAAACATCTTCGTCGACCGTTCGAACACGCAGAAGGCCATCGCCAGCATACATCGCGGTCTGGAACGCCTGCCCGAAGGCGCCAGCGTGCTTATTTTCGCCGAGGGCACGCGCTCCCGGGACAGCAGCATCCGCGAATTCAAGAAGGGCGGCTTCCAGATGGCGATCGCGCGCCACATCCCCATTTTACCGGTGGCGGTGAATGGCAGCCGGCATGTCCTGCCGAAGGATTCGTTCCTGATACGGCCGGGAAGGATACGGGTGGCGGTCGGCGAGCCCATCGATACGACGGGCTGCAACGAAGAAGCGATCCCCGCACTCATGGAGCGGACGCGGTCGGCGCTGCTCGCGCTCTACGACCCGGACTACGGATCGCGATAGATCCGCCCTAGAGGTTAAAGGTGTACCACTCGTCGCAGGCGCGGCAGTCGGGCTGGCGGGGATAGCGCTTCGCGTATTCATCTAAAAACGACTGCCGCCCGGCCTCCCAGAGCTCGGCGAGCGACGACGCGGCAAGCGATCCCCGCGCGTTCGCGCCCGCGATGTCCTGCTTACAGAAGGCGACCGTTCCGTCGGCGAACACGACGAGATCGCGCTGGAGGTGCCAGCAGGGGGTCCGTTCGAGCGGCGTGAGATCGGCGTAGCGCCGGTCGACGAGTGCGCCCAGATAGGTGTTCTGCTTCTGGAGAATGATGGGAATGCCGGTCTTCTCCCAAAAATTGTAATAGCGGTCGAGAAACGGCTCCGTTTCGTTAATCTTCATGACCTGCAGGTGCACGAGCCCGGAGAGGGCCGGTACGCCCGCGACCGCGTCGCGCATGGCGATGACATTGCGGTGGACGCGCGCGAACTCGTCGGCGCCGTGCGCCGCGCGGTAGGTCTCGGCGTCGAGCCCATTGCAGTTCACGATCACCTTCACGCGCGAATCGGCCTTCGCGGCGAGGTAGGCCGCGAAATTCTCATCGGCACGGACGCCGTTCGTCTCGATGACCAGCGCGCTCACGAGCGGCTCGGCAAGCACGAGATCCATCGCCTCGAAGGCGCGCGCGTGCTCGAGCGGCTCGCCCGATCCCCCCAGGCACACCGCGTACGGGAGATCGAAACCCCGCATGCCCGCAAGCACCGCCTGAAGGGTGCCCATGTCCATGTCCGGGCGCTCGGCCGGGAGCGTTTTTCGATAGCAGAAGATACACGCTAGCGGGCAGCGGCCGGTGAGCTCGAGCTCAACGTACGAGGGCCCGACATAGAGCGCGCCGGGGTTTTTCTCGATACGCCCGCGCACCTCGCCATAGGCGGGAATGCGGTTGTCGATGCGGAACAGGTTTTCCATGATGCGCCGGTCGCGGCGGTTCGACGCCCGAAACGAGATGCGCGTGTCGCGGATGTCGGGCTCGCGGTAGTGCAGCTCCACGTCGAACTGGTTGATGTTCGCGCGCACTACCTCCGCCAGCGGGAGCGTTTTCTGCTCGGTCTCCGGCAGCGTCTCCACCAGCGCGCGCGACACGATCTCGCACGAGAAGCCGGCGGGCAGGTTCTCCGAATAGGTGAACTCGGCGCAGTAGGAGGTCTGGAGCTCGATCATCTCGCGGATGGCGTCGGGATCGAGGAAGGCGGCGTCGGCATGAAGCCGTATGATGTGCTCGGCGTCGGACTTCCCGAAGAGCGCGCGCCAGAAAGCGCCGTCCTCCCGGTCCTCACGCACGAGGGCCCCGGGATCGGCCGCGAGGCGCCCGCGGTAGTCCGGCGGGAGCGCATAGTACACCGCGCCGCCGGTGATTTCGCTCGCGATCGACGCGAGCCTCTCGGGAACGAACCCGCCGAGAAAGGTGAGGTCCTCGTCGGTGCATCCTGCGTCAACCGCGATGAGCGTGTCGATCTTCACTGGGCCGCCTACCTCCCGGGCACCTTGACGTACTCCTGCAGATATATCTTCACCTCCGATTCGCGCCGACGCTGCGCGATCCAGCGGGAAAATTGCATGTCGAGGTTTTGATGATAGAGCAACTGCAATATGCGGTCGCGCACGGCGTCGAAGGGCGTGACGCGGCGCCCGAAGAACTTCACCACGTGATAGCCGTAGCTGGAGCGGATGGGCCCGGAGACCTGGCCGATGCGTCCCATCTGGTACACCTGCGAGGCGAAATACGGGTCGAGCTCGGCCAAGAGCACCCATGAAAGGTCGCCGCCCTTCCCCGCGGAAACGGGATCCTGCGAATAGCGCCGCGCGAGGTTTTCGAAGGATTCGCCGGCCTGCGCGCGCGCCGCGATCTCCTTCGCCAGCTCATTGATGCGCTTCTCCTCGGCCATGGAGTCGTTGCGGGGTCGCAGCAGGATATGCTTGATGTTCACCTGGAAGCCGAGCTTGTCCTTGTTCTTGTTGTACCAGTCGGTCGCGTCCTTCTCCGAGGGCGGCGAGATGCCGATGGAGATCGACATCACCTGCTCCTTGATGAGCTGCACCCGCATCTCCTCGCGGTACTCCTCCCAGGATATCCCCTCGCGCGCCACCACGCGCTTCTTGAAATCGTCCAGCGTGCCGATCTTCATCCGCTCCATGATCTTTTCGACATTGCCGTTGATCTTCTCGTCGCTGACGATGATGGAGTCGTCGGCCGCCTTCTGGACCACGAGCTGCTCGTCGATCATGGCGTCCAGGAGCCGGCTTTTCTCGAAGGCGAGCCGGTTGTTGGCGATGGCCTTATGGCGCCGGACGCGCGCGAACCGGCGATTGAGCGTGCTCTCGAGAATGGGCCGGTTGTTCACCACGGCGACGGCGCGGTCGATGACCTGCCACTCGGTTTCGGCGCCGGGGAGCTTCGTCGTTGCATACGACGCGTCCAGCAGGACCGCCGACAGCAGCGCGGTCAGGAATAATGTCATTTTCATTCGCCCCACCTGTTAGTCCGCTCCCGATATCACCAGCTTGCGCAGCACCGACCCATCATCGCCGAAAAAGAGGTTTTTGAGCCGCTGCATGGTATCGGTCACGTCGGACGCATAGAGCTCAATGGTGCCCGAAAGCCCGGCGTTTTCAAGGTTTTTTTCCCGCAAAACGGCCTGCACCTCCAGGGCGATCTCCACGCCGATGTCCACCAGGTCAAGGTCGGGATATACCGCGCGAATCGCCCCCTTGAGCAGGGGATAGTGCGTGCAGCCGAGGATGAGGGTGCGCACCCCCGCGTCGTAGAGCCCGTCGATGTACCGCCGCGCCGCGAGTCGCGTCACCTCGTCGTCGGTCCAGCCCTCCTCGACGAGCGACACCAGCAGGGACGCGTGCTGCTGCAACACCGCGGTCCCCGGGCGCACGGCCTGTACGGCCTTCACGTATGATCCGCTCGCCACCGTCGCGCGCGTCCCGATCACGCCAACCGCGCCGCCGCCCATCCGGCCGCAGGCCGCGCGCGCGCCCGCGCCGATCACGCCCATCACCGGGACCGGGACGCGGCTGCGCAATGTGTCGAGCGCCACGGCCGACGCGGTATTGCAGGCGATCACGATCATCTTCACGTTCCGGCGCACCAGGTAGTCGGCGATCTCGAGCGAGTAGCGGATGATGGTCTCGCCGGAGCGCGTCCCGTAGGGGAAGCGCCCGGTATCGCCGAAATAGATGATGTGCTCTCCCGGCAGGCGGTCGCGGACCGCCGCGCATACGGTGAGCCCCCCCACGCCGGAATCGAATACGCCGATGGGACGATCGTCCACGCGCGCCTCCCTCACGATCCCGCGCGCCGCGCGCCCTTGAACAGCATGTACTCGATGCCGTCCACCAGCGCGTGCCACGAGGCCTCGATGATGTTCGCGGAAACGCCCACCGTGCCCCAGTGTTCGGCCTGCCGCTTGTGGTCGATGAGCACGCGCACCGCCGCGCCGGTCCCCTGCTTTTCATTGAGCACGCGCACCTTGTAGTCGGAGAGCTGGAGCTGCTCGATGTCGGGAAAGAACGAGACCAGCGCCTTGCGCAACGCATTGTCGAGCGCCGCGACCGGGCCGTTGCCGTTGGCGGCGGTGTGCCGCTCGCGGCCGTCCACCTCGACCTTGATGGTGGCCTCGCAGGTGACGTCCTCCGCTCCGCGCTTCTCGGTGATCACGCGGAACCCCAGCAGCTTGAAGAACGGCCGGTACTCGCCGATCGACTCGCGCAACAGGAGCTCGAAAGAGCCCTCGGCCGCCTCGAACTGGAACCCCTTGTCCTCGAGGCACTTGATGCGCCGGAGCACTTCCTTCGACAGCGTGACGTCCTTGCCCAGCGCGATGCCGAACTCGGCGGCCTTCATCTCGATATTGCTTTTTCCCGAAAGCTCGGAGACGAGCACCCGGCGGCGGTTGCCCACCAGGGACGGATCGATATGCTCGTAGGTGCGCGTGTCCTTGCCCAGCGCGGAGACGTGGATGCCGCCCTTGTGCGCGAAGGCGCTGTCGCCCACGTACGGGGCGCGCTCGTTGTGGGCGAGATTGGCCGTCTCGCTCACGAAGCGGCTCACCTCCGTGAGGTGCGCAAGCCGCTCGCGCACCGCGCAGGCATAGCCCATCTTCAAAACCAGGTTGGGGATCGCGGCGGCGAGGTCGCAATTGCCGCAGCGCTCGCCGTACCCGTTCATGGTCCCCTGTACCGACACCGCGCCGGCCTGCACCGCGAGGATGGAATTGGCCACGGCGACCCCGGCGTCGTTATGGAAATGAACGCCGATCGGGACGTCACAGCGCGCGCACGCCTCGCGGGTGATCCGCTCCGCGTCGGCGGGCAGGGTGCCGCCGTTGGTGTCGCACAGCACCAGCATGGCGGCGCCGGCCTCCCGCGCGCGATCGAGCACGGAAAGCGCGTATTCGGGATTGTCGCGATGGCCGTCGAAGAAGTGCTCGGCGTCGAGAAAGACCTCGCGGCCGTGTTCTCGCAAAAAGGCGATCGACTCGCCCACCAGGTCCAGGTTCTCGTCAAGGGAGATCCCCAGCGCGGCGGTTACGTGAAAGTCCCAGGTCTTTGCGACGATCGTTACGGTTTGGGCGCCGGATTCCACCAGCGCGCGCAGCTGCGGATCGTCCGCGCAACGCGTCCCCGGCCGCCGCGTGGAACCGAAGGCGACCACGCGGGCATGCCCGAGCGCGAGCGAACGCACCTCCCGGAAATAGGCCTCGTCCTTCGGGTTCGATCCGGGCCAGCCGCCCTCGATATAATCGATCCCCAGCCGGTCGAGCTCGGCGGTGATGCGCAGCTTGTCCTGCAGCGAAAACGACACGCCGACCGTCTGCGCGCCGTCGCGCAGGGTCGTGTCGTAGAGGGTGATGTCGCGCATGCGGGGCGCTGTCATGGTGTATTATCGGGTGTCTGCTGGCTCGTCCGGTCGAGCGGTCCCGGGAAGAGTGAACGGTGATGACGACCGGTTATATTTCAAGTAATTTTTCGCTTGCTTTTTTTCCCGTCGCGAGGCGAGGAAATTGCACGATGCGCGCTCCCTCACCCATGAACCGGAACCAGCAGCACAACGACGCCGAGCCGATCGACTCCATTAGACGCCGCCTCGCGCACAAAGGTTTCATCGTTTTTCCGGCGGTGGGGCTCGGGCTTGCCGCAGCGGGCGCAGGCGCCGCCGCATACGCCGTCCCGGCGCGCGAGGCGGCCGTCATCGTCGTGCTGATCGCGCTCTCGGCGCTGGCGCTCGCCGGGACGCTCGCGTTCGTCATCGCGTCGCGCCGCCGCATCAGCGATGCGCTCGCCAAAATCGAGGAGGAGCTTTCCTGGAAGGGGATCCTGATGGAGCACTCCAACGAGCTGGTGGTCATCCTCAATCCCTACGGCCAGATCACGGCCGTCAACCGGAACGTGGCCGACCTGCTGCACCTCGAGCGCGGCGCCATCATCGGCAAGCCGTTTCGCGAGATCGTCTACGACGAAAAGCTGGACCGGAACCTCCGCCTCAATGACATGATTTTGCGAAAGCTCGGCGAGGTCTTCTCCGGGCGCGAGACCGATCTCACCTGCTTCTCCAAAAACCGCGGCACCAACGAGATCGTGACCATCAACTACCGTCTCGTCCCCATCTTCACCAACGAGCGCTTCGAGCACATCCTGGCGGTGGGGCGCGTGATCCAGGGCGACCTCCTGAGCTCGCGCTATCTCATGCGCGAGTTCGAGTACTACCGGCTGGACAACAACATCTCCCTCGTCTTCCAGCTCTGCATGCGCCTCACGCGAAACCTCGAGGGGCGGCTCCCCAAGAACCAGGTGCTCATGGCGCAGGTGGGCCTCCAGGAGGTCCTCATCAATTCGATCGAGCACGGCAACCTCGAGATCGACTACCACATGAAAACGCGGCTCAAGTCGCGCGAGGGCAACTACTGGGAGCTGCTCGTGCAGGAGTGCGACCAGGACCACCTGCGCGAGCGCAAGGTGCACGTCTCCTACACCCTCGAGCCCGACCGGGTCGTCTACACGATCCGCGACGAGGGCGCCGGCTTCGACTGGCGGCGCTTTCTCGAGCGCACGGCCGAGGACATCGACCAGGAGCTCATGGCGAACCTCCACGGGCTGGGCATCCAGTTCGCGCGCACCGTGTTCGACATATCGTTCAATGAGGCGGGCAATGAGGTACACTTGAGCAAATCATTCTCGTGAGCGCCGGGAACCCAACCGCCCGGCAAGGAGAAGAGCGCATGGAAGCGCACTACCGGAATCCAGCACCGACGGTCGACATCATCATCGAGATCGAGGACGCCGCGACGAGCGCACTCCGCGGCATCGTCCTCATCGAACGGAAAAACCCGCCGCACGGCTGGGCGATCCCGGGCGGCTTCGTCGATTACGGCGAGTCCGTGGAGCATGCCGCCGAGCGCGAGGCGCTGGAGGAGACCTCGCTCCGGGTCCGCCTGGTGCGCCAGTTCCACGTCTATTCCGATCCCGCGCGCGACCCGCGCCAGCACACCATCTCGACGGTGTTCGTCGCGCGCGCCCAGGGCGAGCCCGCCGGCGCCGACGACGCGCTTACCGCGCGCATCTTCGCCATCGACGCGCTCCCCGCGCCCCTCGTCTTCGACCACGCGCAGATCCTCGCAGACTACCGGGAGGGGCGCTACTGACGATGGAGCTCTCGAATTTCTTCCTCCGCCTGACGGGCCTGGCCATCGACACGCTCATGAACACCACGCGCGCCAACATCCGCTGGCACGATGCGGAGAACATCCCGGATCAGCCCGTGGTGTACGTGGTGAATCACTTCACGCGGATGGAGACCTTTTTCCTGCCGCACCTGATCTACAAGATCACGGGCAAGCATGCCCTCTCGCTGGCCTATCACGAGTTCTTCGGCGGCGGCTTCGGGCGCTACCTCTCGAAGCTGGGCGCGATCTCCACCAAGGCGGAGAACCGCGACACGCTCATGACCAGCGCCCTCCTGCGCGGCGATTTCCCCTGCATCATCTTCCCCGAGGGACAGATGGTCAAGGACAAGAAGATCGTCGAGAAGGGAAAGTTCATGGTGTACAACTCGGGGATCCGCCGCCCGCCGCACACGGGCGCCGCCCTCCTGGCCCTGCGCTCAGAGTTCGTGCGGCGCCACATGCGCCGCCTCGCCGAGACGGGGAATGCGGCGGGGGTGTCCGCCTATCGCGCGCACTTCGAGATTCCCGCCTCGTTCAGGACCGACGAAATCACCGCGCGCGCCACCGTCATCGTGCCGGTGAACATCACCTACTTTCCGGTGCGCTCGCGAAAGAACCTCCTGAATACGATCGCCGGCAAAATCGCGGGCGCGGTCCCGTCGCGCGTGGACGAGGAGCTCGAGGTCGAGGGGGCGATGATCCTCGACGGGGTGGACATCGACATCAACTTCGGCGCGCCCATCGGCCTGGACGAATACTTCGGCGATCCCGCCATCGTCCGGGCTCTCGAATCGGCGGAGCCGGTCATTGGACGCGACGAGACCGCCCGGCGGCTCCCCTTCGCGCGCGCAAGCACGGCGCTCATGGCGCGCTACATGTCGGAGATCTACGCGCTGACCACCGTGAACCACGATCACATCTTCTCCTATCTGCTCACCGCCTACTGGCGAAAGCGGATCAGGATAGAGGATTTCCGCATGCGCGCCTTTTACGCGGCCAACCTGCTCTACGGGTACCGGTCCACCATCCGCTCGTTTCACTCGACCCTGATGCGCGACCAGTCCCATCTGCTCTCGGACGACACCTTTCACAAGCTCGACAACTTCCTGACGGCGGTCGCCGCCGACGGCCTGATCCGTCTGAAGAACGGCTTCATCATCAGGAACCGCGCGCGGTTCCGCCTTCAGCACGAGTTCCACTCCGTCCGCAAGGACAATATCGTGGAGGTGATGCGCAACGAGATCGAACCCATCGTGGACGCGCAGCGGTGCGTGCGCCGCGCAAGCTGGCTTCCGGGCTTTCTGCTGCGTCGGCGCATTCGCGATCAGTTTGTTGCGCTCGACCGCGACATCTTCGAGCGCGATTACCGGCATTTTTTCCGCGAAGGCGAGTCCAAGCCCCGGGAGGTCGGCGCGCCGTTTTTCCTCCGTCGCTTTTTTTCGCGAACGGGCGTCCTGCTCGTGCACGGCTACATGGCGGCGCCGGAGGAGGTGCGCCCCCTCGCCGACTATCTCCGCACCAAGGGCTACGCGGTCTACGGCGTGCGCCTCCGGGGGCACGGCACCACGCCTGACGACCTCGCGCAGCGGACCTGGGTCGACTGGTACGAATCCGTCAACCGCGGCTATATCATCATGAAAAACACCGTGCGCCGCATGGCGATCGTCGGGTTCTCGACGGGCGCGGGGCTGGCGCTCTTGCACGCGGCGAACAAGCCGCACACCGTGCGCTGCGCCGTCTCGATCAACGCGCCGCTCAAGCTGGCCAATCCCGCGTCGCGCTTCGCGTTCCTCTTCGCCTTTCTCAACCGCCTGCTCGCGCGTTTCAAGATTCCGCGCGCGCTCTTGCCGTTTGTGCCCAACAACCCGGAGAACCCTGATATCAATTACGCGCGCAACCCCGTGGCCGGCGTGGACCAGCTCGAGGAGCTGATGGGAATCGTGAACGACCGGCTGCGGGACATCACCATGCCGGTGCTGGTGGTGCAGGGCTCGGACGATCCGGTGGTGAAGGCGGAGAGCGGCAAGAAGATTTACAAGAAGATCAAGGCCCGAAAGAAGGAGCTCTACGTGGTCCCGGCGAACCATCACGGCATCCTGCGGGGCGACGAGGCGCCGGAGCTCTTTGTCAGGGTGCACCGCTTTTTACGGCGGCACTTGTAGCAGCGACTAGAAAATGAATTGGGAGCTCAGGCCCACCATGGTCAGCCGCAAGCTCATCCGTGACGTGCTGCGACTGGTCAAATCCCCGTTGCCCGAATACTCCCGTTTTCGTTCCCGAATCACCGTATCGCCGTAGGCCGCGATGATGCCGACGGAAAAGCGCTGCGGGCTCGAATACACCACGCCGCCGGTCGCGGTGAGCGACTCCTTGCCTGTGGTCTGGTAGGCGCTGTTCGTACGGTCCGAGCTCGACGGCGTGTCGCTCCCGGTGCGTTCGTAACTGTAGGCGCCGCCCAGCATGAACGAAAGCCCCGTGAGGGGCGTGAACTCGACGCCGCCCCGAAAGCCGGTCGTGCCGCTCTGTCGGGTTATGACGGCAATCTCCGTCACCGCGCATTCGCCGTTCGAATTCGGATCTGAGACCGTAACGGCGCGCGACCGATACGAATTGCGAAATACGTAGCTTCCCTCGACGGCCACGGCGAACATCGGCGAGAGCCGCCGGTATCCGCCGGCGACAATCATTGGCCCCTTCGTATACACCCCGCTGCTTGTGACCAGCGCGTCTTCCGATCCGCTCCGGTCCTCGATCGACGGATTTATCAGATAGCGCTTATCGGCATAATCATACCCGCCGGTCTGGCCGATCCACGTGACATCGCCACTCAGCACGGCAATGCCCGCCTGCGCATCGTCCGTGCGATAGAGCAGGCCAAACCCGAGGGACGCGGACGTGGTCGAGGTGTCGGTCGTTTTCGTGATGTAATACAGCTCCCGGCCTTCATTCATCATGCTCTTGCCCTCGACCGAATGCTTTCCGGTGTGCTTCCCGGAAAGGATCAGGCCGATGGACGTATGCGCCGAAATCGTCATCCCCCAGGACAGGTTGAGCGCGGGGGCGTAGGTCGTATCATCCCCCTTTGTTTCCACAATCGCATTACTAATAGCGATGGTGTTATTACTCGTTACCCGCATATATTGCGGGTCGCTCCCATCGGTGACCGATACGCCCACAACGGAACCGCCGATCCGCGCCAGGAAACACAGGTCGACGCCATACAGGGTTAACATCACATCCCGCATCTCGGCGGTGATACCGCGTTCGCTGTCCTGGAAATAGACATAGCTGGAGCCGGTAAACGAATATCCCGCGAGGGAACGCACAATAAGGCCAGCAGCGGCGCCTTCCGTATGCAGCGGCAGGAGGGCGGGATTCTTTGCGGCGTCGTAGGCGCCGTCGGAGAGCACGGATTGGACGCCGCCCATCGCGAAGCTCTTTCCCATCGCCCGCGCGAGCGACGGCATGCCCACAATCGCGAGTGCGAGAACGCCGGCGAGCAGACGACGCGTCACGACACCCTCCGCGCACGCCGCGCGCCCTTCCCGGGGAAGGCGAGCTCGATCACCTCGGCGATATCATCGACCTCGTGAAATGCGATCCCCTTCTTGATGTAGGCGGGTATCTCCTTGAGGTCCTTGGCGTTGAGCCGGGGCAGGACGATCTCCCTGATGCCCGCGCGGCGCGCAGCCACCACCTTCTCCTTCACGCCGCCGATGGGCAGCACCCGCCCCGAGAGCGTGAGCTCGCCGGTCATCGCCAGGCGGGGCTTGATGATTCGTCCCGTGACCAGCGAAAAGAGCGATGTGGCCATGGTGATGCCCGCCGAGGGCCCGTCCTTGGGCGTGGCCCCCTCGGGCACGTGGATGTGGACCTTGTTCTGCGCGAAAAAGGAGCGTGCGCGCTCGTCCTCTCGCAGCAGGTGCTGCACGTAGCTGAACGCGATGTTCGCCGATTCGACCATCACCGCGCCGAGCTGGCCGGTGAGCTGCAGTCCCTCGGTGCCGGAGCGTCCCACGCCGATGGACTCCACCACCATGGTCGTCCCGCCGAGCGAGGTCCACGCCAGCCCCACCGCCATGCCGGGCCGGTCGGCCCCGAGGAGCTCGTCAGCCGGATAGAGCTCCTGGCCCAGGTGCCCGCGGATCATCTCCAGCGTGAGATCGTGCCGGATATTCCGGGCGCCGCGCGCCATCATCGTCGCGGTCTTGCGGCACAGCTTCTCGATCTGCCGCTCGAGATTACGCACGCCCGCCTCGCGCGCCCAGTTGTTGATCAGATAGAGGAATTCCTTCTTGGCGATGCGGATGGCGTCCTTCTTGAGCCCGTGACGCGAGAGCTGCTTGGGCAGGAGATAGCGCCGGGCGATCTCGTACTTCTCCTCGGTGATGTAGCCGGAGAGGCGGATCACCTCCATGCGGTCGGCCAGCACCTCGGGGATGCTGTCGAGCGTGTTCGCGGTGGTGACGAAGAAGACGTCCGACAGGTCGAAGGGCACGTCCAGATAGTGGTCGCGGAACTCGCGGTTCTGTTCGGGGTCCAGCACCTCCAGGAGCGCCGCGGCGGGATCGCCCTGAAAGCTCGCCGAGAGCTTGTCGATCTCGTCGAGCATGAAGACGGGGTTGCGGGTCTTCACGATCTTCAGCCCGCTCATGATCTTCCCGGTCATCGCCCCGACATAGGTGCGCCGGTGCCCTTTGATCTCGGCCTCGTCGCGCATCCCGCCCAGCGACATGCGGAAGAACTTCCGGTTCATCGCCGCGGCGATGGACTGCCCGAGGGAGGTCTTGCCCACGCCGGGCGGGCCCACCAGGCAAATGATGGAGCCGCGCGAATCGGGCTTGAGCTTGCGCACGGCCAAAAACTCCAGGATGCGCTTCTTCACGTCCGCCAGGCCGTAGTGGTCGCGGTCCAGGATCCGCTCGGCCTTCGCGATGTCGATGGCGTCGTCCGAGCGCGCGTGCCACGGGAGCGAGAGCACCGTCTCGATGTAGTTGCGCGTGATGGAGTACTCGGACGAGGAGGTGTCCATGATCGAAAGCTTCTCGAGCTCCTCGCGGATCCGCTCGCCGGGCTCGCCGCGCAGGTCCATCTCCTCGGCCTTTTTCCGCAACCGCTTGATCTCGGCCGAGCGCTCGTCCTCGTCCAGGCCCAACTCGGTCTTGATGGCCTTGAGCTGCTCCTTGAGGAAAAACTCGCGCTGCTGTTTCTCGATCTTCTCGTTGATCTGCCCCTGTATCTTCTTCTGGAGCGAGAGCACTCCCATCTCCTTGTGCAGGAGCTTGAGCACCTTCTCGAGGCGCTTCTTCACGTTGAGCGTCTCCAGAACGTCCTGGAATTCCTTCTTTTCGATATTGAGAATGGAGGTGACGAAGTCGGCGATCTTGCCCGGCTCCTCCACGTTCACCATGGTCAGCTTCATCTCCTCGGTGAACAGCGGATTGTTCTCCGAGAGCATCTTGAGCTGCGAGAGCACCGCGCGGGTGAGCGCCTTGATCTCCATGTTCTTGCGCGGCATGTCGTCGGCCAGGTACTCCACATCGGCCACCAGGTGCGGCTTCTCGGAGATGTACTTCTTCACCCGGAAGCGCTTGATGCTGTTGATGAGCACGTTGATCCCGCCGTCGGGCAGGTTCAGCTTCTTGAGGATGCTCACGGCCGTGCCGTGCCGGTACAGGTCGGCCGACATGATCTCCTCGGAGTCGTCGTCCTTCAGGAGCACCAGCCCCACGGTGCGCGAGGACCCCACCACCTTGTCGATGGCCTCGGAGAAACGCCCGTGCGAAATGATCAGCGGCGTGACGATCCCCGGAAAGATGGGCCGGAAGCGGATGGGGATGATATAGAGCTGCGAGGGCAGGACCTGGTCGACGAGCACGAGGCCGCTGTCGAAGAGGTTGGTCTCGACCTGCAGATCGCTTTCGTCGGGAATGATGTCGTCCAGTGTCATGCCATGTCCTCGCGCGCCCCGCGGACGGGGCGGTAGTATCCGTCCCTGAGCCTGTGCGGACAACAGGGAGCTGTCAAGATTAATTCAGAAGAGCCGACCGTCGTCGGGATCGGCCGCGTCGCCGCCGTCGGATTCCGTCGCATCGCCCGTCACCTCGGGGAAGGGGCTCTGCCATTGCCAGCCGGCCTTCCCGGTCGCGCGGAAGCGCTCGAGACGGCGGATCGCGATCTCCGCAAACACGGGATCGAGGTCGCACGTAATCACGCGCCGCCCCAGCCGCTCGCCCGCGATGAGGGTGCTCCCGGAGTGCGCGAAGAAATCGCCGATCACGTCGCCCTCGTCGCTGCAGCAGCGCATGATCCGCTCGATCGCGGAAAGCGGCTTCTGCGCATAGCAGCCGGGCACGTTCTCCTCCATGCGGTAGAAGACCTGCTGGATGTCGATCCACACGTTCCCGGGCCGGATGGTCTCCGAGCGGCTGCGCTCGATGTTTTCCGTCATCGCGCCGCCCACCACCTTGTAGTAGCCCTTGAGCACCTTGGGGATGTCGGTGTACACCACGCGAAACGAGGGATTCCCCTTCGCGTAATGCAAGAGCTCCTGGCGGATCCACATCCAGTTCTTCTGCGTCCCGTAGCCGCGTTGGTTGCGCACGGTGATGTAGTTCTTCGCGCGAAGCGCCTCCACTGCACGCATCAGCACCATGAAATCGGGCAGCGGCCGAAAGTGGTCCCGGTAATCGGCGCCCAGCCAGACGAACAGGTCGGCATCGTCGGCCATGCAGGCCACGGCGTTTTCGACCCAGCGCCGGGAAAACTCGAGATAGGCCGCGAGGGTCATCTTTCCCAGCGCGTCGCTTTTTTTCACCCCGCCCACAATCACATTGTACGGGGGATCGTTGATGACGGTGCGCACACGGACGTCCGCGAAGAGACGCGCGACCTCGTCGGGATCGGCCGCGTCGCACACGCCCACGCGGTGGCCGCGCACCGGGTCCTCCCAAACGCCGCCGCGCGTGAGACGACAGTGCGGCAGGATCGCGCGAACGAGCTCGTCGTCGCCGTCCAGCCGCCCCAGCGCCTCGGTGCGGGATGATGGCGCCATCGCCGCCTCACCCGCCCTGCGGGAACGGGGTACCGCGGAGCGCGAAGGACTCGACCGCCCGCAGCACCGCATCCGGGCGCGCGGGCGTGAACACGATCGCCGGCCGGTCGCGCCGCCGCCCGAAGCGGACCGTCGATGCGTGATCGGACAAGAGCACGTCGAGCCGGTCGCCGACGATGGCGCTCCCCCGGTCCAGCGCGAGATAGAGCCGGCCCTCGGAGCGCACGAGCGAACCGAACGGCACCGACGCGGGGTCCACCGCGACGACATCGATGCCGGCGGCGCGGAAGAGGTCCAGCGACACGCGGCTTGCCGCGACGCGTCCGCTCCAGTCGACCGTGACGGGCGCGCCGTCGCGGATCACCGTCCCGGTGTTGCAGCACGGGCCCGGGCAATACGCGGTAATCTCGAATGCGCGCCCGGCCACCAGGCAGTCGTCGAAGTGCGCGCTCGCGAAGAGCGCCTCGAGCGCCGCGCCGGGTGTCGCGTCACGCGAACGCGCGAGCGACGGCCGCTCGGAATACAGCTGCGCGGAGATGGCGACGACGACACATAGATGTATCATGCCGAAGGCGATGCCGGCGGCCGTCGTCCGTTGCACGCGCGCGCGGTTGTTCGAACCGGAAGTCATGGTGCCGCCATTGCCGATTCCTCGAACCGATTTGTCAACATCATATCCCCGCCGTTCCCGCGCCGGCGTGGTGCGCCATGTATTAATATAATGTGACATAAAATTTTATTGACATATTTGTTATGTCTCATCAATATAAACATTTGCGGGTATATATTCACTAAAGACGATCCCTTCACGAGCACACGGGCGCGAACCCGGAGAGACGATATGGTCCTGAACATCATCACCCTGGCCGCATGCGTTGTCCTCATTCTCATCTTCCGGCGGCTCGACCGCTCGAACCTGAAGCTCATCAAGCTCAAGCGCTACTCCGACAAGATCCAGAAGGACTTCAAGAAGCTCACCGAGAACGAGGGGCGGCGGCTCGACGACGCCACCATCGAGATGGACATCCTGCTTAAAAAGGCCGCCGCCGTTTCCGTGGGGCTCAAGGAGTCCATCATCGACATCGAGGGGAAGCTCAAGGGGCTCTCCATCGAGAAATCCAACCTCAAGAAGGTCGAGGAGGACCTGCGCGTCGTGTCGCAGGCCGCGCGCGACGTGAACCAGCAGATCGAGTTCATCTCCGCCACCCGCGAGAGCTTCTCCGAGGTGACCAAGCGCATCGGCGTGCTCAACGAGAACATCGCGAACCTCGATTCGAGCACCGCCGCCATCATCGAATCGTTCAACAACAAGGTCCGCGAGCGCTCGCGCGAGCTCACCGCCGAGATCAGCCTGCAAACCGGCAAGCTCAAGGAGAGCACCCGCGACATCGAGGAGCGCCTGCGCGATTTCGCGCTCATCCTGGAGGACACCCGCGACAAGAACGCCGCCGAGACCCGCGCCGAGAT
>JAKQUI010000068.1 GCA_029562645.1 Spirochaetota bacterium | reverse complement strand
GGTGCAGACCGCCATCCACACCGCCCTCGCGGGAAAGCCGAACCTCAAGCCGCAGCGGCTCCTCAGCCACATCAACCAGGTGGTCACCGCCAACATCAAGAAGCTCAACGAGGACAAGTACATGACCATCACGGTCCTGGCCTGCCTCAAGAACGGCACGTTCTACTTTTCGGGACTGCATCAGGACATCATGATCTATCGCGCCGCGACCAAAACGGTCGAGCTCGTCGAGACCGACGGCATCTGGATCGGTCTCGTGGAAGACATCAACGGCATGCTTCATGACAGCGAACTCACGCTTTCACGCGGCGACGTGATGTTTCTGTACACCGACGGCATCACCGAGTCGTGGCGGCGCGGCGCGCGAAAGGACGAGCGCGATCCCGAGAGCGACATGTTCGGCGACGAGCGGCTGAAGAGCTGCCTGCTGACGCTGGGTGAAAAGGAACCGGAGGAAATCAAGCAGGGCATCCTGGACGCGATGCGCGACTACATGCCCGCCGACGATGTGACCCTGCTTGTTGTGAAACGATCAGCATAGCGGCACGCACGATACGGAAATACAGTCGATGGCTACGTAGTGGACCGGGACGGACACGCAACGAGGAACGGGGCGAATGAAAACAACACAACCAATCGTGAGGCTCGGAACCATCCTTCTCGCCGGAGCGCTGGCCACCGCGGCCCATGCCGCGCCGGCCGTCGTTCTCACCGAGGCGGCCCGCGAATACGCCCTGGGCCCGTCCGTCGAATACCTGGAGGACCGCGACGGAACGATCGCGTTCGACGACATCCGCGCGGGGACGCACGACGAACGCTTCGTCCGCAACACCGCGCCGGTCATGAACTTCGGCTTCACGAAGTCGGCCTACTGGATGCGCGTGACCGTGAAAAACAACCATCCCGCGATCCAGAACTGGCTCCTCGAAGTGGGATACCCCCATCACGATTACATCCGGTTCTATTCCCCCTCCCCATCGGGGAAATACGAGATGCGCACGGCCGGGGACCGCGTCGCCTTTAACGAACGCGAGGTGCGCTACCACACGTTTCTCTTCCGCCTCGCCATACCGCGCGGCTCGTCGATGACGGTCTACCTGCGCTTCCAGACCGAGAGCTCGTTCCAGGTGCCGCTCACGCTCTGGGAGCCCACGGCCTTCGCCGAAACGGTAAACCGCTCGCAATACGGGTTTGGCGTCTACTACGGCATCATGATCGTCATGCTGCTCTACAATCTTTTTCTGTTCATCGGGATCCGCGAGCGGGTATACCTGATCTACATTCTATTCATCGGGGCGTTCATCCTGGGGCAGATGTCGCTCAACGGCTTCGCCTTCGAATACCTGTGGTTCGCCGTCCCCTGGTGGGCCAACGTGAGCGTGCTTTTCTCGCTCTTCCTGTCGATATTCTTCTCGATCCTGTTCTGCCGCGACTACCTCAACACGAAGGCGAACGTCCCGGCGATCGACAAGGTCCTGCTCGTCCTCCTCGGGTGCTCGGTCCTCGGCATGGGCATGAGCATCTTCGCGCCCTATGCGCTCGGGGTGAAGTTCGTGGCCCTCATGGCCACCGTGCTCGCCATCCCTTCGATCGCGGCCGGGATCATCTGCATGCGCAAGGGCGTTCCCGCGGCGAAATACTACCTCATCGCCTGGCTCGCGCTGCTAATCGGCGTGATGCTGCTGGGCCTGCGCAACCTCGGCGCGGTCCCCACGTTCTTCCTTACCACCTATTCGATCCAGATCGGCTCGGCCATGCAGGTGGTCCTGCTCTCCCTCGGGCTCGCCGACCGCATCAACACCATGCGCCGCGAACGGTATCTCGCCCAGCAGGAGGCGCTCGAGTCCCACCGCGAGATGCTCGCCGCCCAGGAGAAGCTGGTCGAGCAGCTCAAGGAGACGGACCGCATCAAGGACGAGATGAACCGCGACCTGGAACGCAAGGTCGAGGAGCGCACCGCCGAGCTCAAGAGCGCACGCGACCAGCTCTGGGGGGAGATGCAGCTCGCCAAGAAGATCCAGACGGTGCTCCTCCCCGAGCGCCCCGCCATCCCCGGCTTCCAGATCGCCGCGCACATGCAGCCGGCCGACGAGGTCGGCGGCGACTACTACGACATCATCAACGTGGAGGGGCTCGACTGGCTGGTGATCGGCGACGTCTCCGGGCACGGCGTCCCCGCCGGCCTCATCATGATGATGGTGCAGACCGCCATCCACACCGCCCTCGCGGGAAAGCCGAACCTCAAGCCGCAGCGGCTCCTCAGCCACATC
>JAKQUI010000067.1 GCA_029562645.1 Spirochaetota bacterium | reverse complement strand
TTTCGTTGACAAATGCCTGGGGATACCGTATTTTCTGTTGAATTCGCGGGGTAAGCTCTTTGAAAAACTGATCCTTCCGGCGGGGCATATACCGGGAAATCTTTGAGCGGGCAACGGGGTCAGGGGCGATGTTCGGGTAGGGAACCTCGCTGGCGGACGTGGGTTTAGAACCGATGATGATTTAAGCAACAGAGAAAAATTAATCAAAATGTTCGGCACCGATAGAGTCTATGCCGATTCTTCACGTCGAATGCCTGACGGCAGTTTTATGCCCGTAAACATAGAACAGGTATTAAGAGAAAACAATTTTAATTCAAGCAGAGTCTCAATGACCAAGGAGCGTCAATATGATGGTTCATATTTGGTCACCGAGTATGACAAAAATGGTCAAATATCGAGCCAATACGCTGAACCGGTAAATAGTAATGGATTTGTAGGTAGTGGTGCGACAGAAGCTGGTATAGGAAACGCGGGAAAGTATGCTATTACCCCAACGGATATTGAGAATTATAAATCGATGGGAATTAATGTTTCAAAAGACTTTTCAACAGGTTCTGGATATGGCTCAAATGAAGAAGGATATGGTTTTAAGAATCCAGTTACCTACGAAGAGGCTATGATAATGAAAAAGTACCTCGATAGAGGTAAGATTGGGCCTTCTCTGGACGAGATACGCAGCGACGTGGGTTCATCAAAACCAACAAAGAGCGCTATAGATGCAATAGGAGATGCCATTGGGAATGCATTTGATCAAGTTGAAGATGCATGGGAGAAGACTACTAAAACAAAACTCAATGCTGATCCGGGAGCTTCGGTCTTTGGACAGACATTCAATCAGAGATCGAAAGAGTATTACGATAGTGTTATGAAAAATAATGCTGCGAGGAGTCAGTATGAGCAAATTCCAGAAAGCAATTTGCCGAGTGATGATGGACGCTCATGGACTGACAGAGATGTAAATTCAGCTGATAGAATGAAACAAACGAAGCAGGCATCAGGGTGGAATGAGGCTAAAGGTGAATTCAATAAGGTTGCGGCTGATGTACTAGGTAGATATCCGAGTGATTTGTATGGTAATGATATTGCTTCAAAAGCTAATCTTATTGATAAAGCTGCCATGACTGTTGGTGCATCTGCTTATGTGGCTGATGTGATAAATAAATTCAACACGCCGACCGCAAGGATAGATCTTCCTCTTACTTCGATCAATAAGCAATTTAATATTAATAAATCTACGAGCTGGTTTATCAAAGGTAAGGCGAATATTTATATCCAGGATAAAAAGCTTAAGTATGACGGTGTAAATGGAAATATTGGAGCGACATTCAGATTCAACCCATGATGAAAACACTGGTAATAACTCTTTTTTTGGTAATAAGTTTTACAGTTGGTAATACTGGGTCGTCACCCCCAAGGCATAAGAATGTCCACCCTGAAGCAGTATGGCAGCAAGGGATGTGGAAATACTTCAACCCGTATACTGAATGGCTTTACAACTGGCATTCAAATGGAGTTTTGACAAGCAAAGGTCCTACAAAATTAGGAAAACCTCATGGCATGTGGGAGATTTGGGCGCCGAATGGCGACAAGATGATGAATCAAGTTTATGAGAATGGGGCTCTAAAGAAACTTTTTAATTTCAATATTTATCATCCAGACGAACAAAGACCACCTGGCATTCCGCCAGGCGCGAAGTGGGACATAAAACATAAAGCATGGGTTTTTTTGGATTTTGCAAATAGTAAACTTTTCATGTGGTATATGAATGGCGAGAAGATGTCAGAAGCAAGGATCTCGAATGGGAAGATTGACGGGAAGTATATTCAATGGTATGAAGATGGTAAATTATTAGAAGAAGGTAATTATGAAAACGGAATGCAAGTTGGTTTGTGGATATCCAAAGATCGAAACGAGAACTTGAAGTTTAAAGCTTTTTATAGGTATAATAGGGAAGTTTGGCTGCACGACTATACAAAAACACCGCCACGAGGTTTGCCGATAGGAATTGCATGGCACAAGCAATTAGGTGGTTGGACATATATCAAAGATGACAAGCAAATTATTTTTTACGACAACGGTGACATCCGTTATGAGATTGAGATTAAAGGTAATGACTACCATGGAAAATTTCTCTGCAGGTATAAAGGTGGGAAGATTTCCATCGAAGGTCAATATGGATATTCATTAAAACAAGGCAAATGGATGTTGTATAATCTCGATGGTTCACTTTATGGGGTTTTCACTTATAAAGACGGGAAGGAAATTGAGAAGAATTATTTTAACAAGAAGAACAAGGATGAGAATTAAACAAATGACAAAGAAAAAAATTGAAAATGAGTTCATGGCAAGCGAACCCTCACAGCTCGCGGAAATTTACACCAATGCTTCGCTGATTCATTACAATCATTACGAATTTGAAGTAACATTTGGCCTTGGCAGCAGCAACTACGAAGGCGTCAAGCCCGTTGTGAACGTGCGCATGTCCCCGCAGTTCGCGAAGGAATTTGCGCGCATTATCACGGAGAATGTGAGACTGTACGAGCAAAACGTGGGGAAACTGCCGGAAGATGAGGTGGGGAAGAAGAAGCAATAGTTTCCTCCGCGCGTTTTTGCACAACGCTCCGACGCACGGACGCTGTTGCACCCCCACTTATCAGGGGTGTCATGTTTTCGGGGGTTGGGGTGCAATGGCGTCCGTGCAGCGTTGGGCGAAGACGCGCGGGGTATTGGCAATCTCACGGCTGTTGTGAAAAAGGCCCTCGGGCGGGAGTGTGAGCGCGAAGTAGGACTGTTCTCGTTCACAAATGATTCGGTAAAACTCACCCGCGTGAATCACGGAGAACGTGCGACAGTACGCGCAGGGTATGGTAAGGTGCATGAAATCAATTACATTGTTTTTTGCATTATTCGCATTAGTCACCGCCTGTAAAACCCTACCCCCGGCCACAATCGGGGGTACGGCCGTTTCCACGGTTCAGCTGAAAAACTATGCCGGCGAGCCCTACCTTGTCGACGCAACCGATATGGGCGTGGTGCTGTATGCGTCGGTACAGCAGGGCGATAAATACAGCTATGTGAAATATTCCGTTGATATCGCAAGCGGCGCATGCACTGAGCTTTCCCGTGAGCAGGGGGAACATAAATACAAGAATTACTTCTGGGACAATGTCTCGGAGCTTCGACACGGCAGATTAAAGAAAACCGGGATGTTCTGCTGGGGCTTGCTATGGGGGGTGTACAAGCGGGAATACGGGATAGAGCTTACCAGGAAACTGGATGCCGAAAACACTGTGCAGTACCGGTTTTACGGGAGGACGTCGTCGGCGTCGTTGGCGGGAAATGTATGGTTAACGGAAACTTCGAAGACGGTTGGGGTGATATTCAGGCGTGCGGACAATATACAGGCAATGACGCCAAATGATCCGCTGAACGTTGAAACGTGGAAATATCCGCTCGCCGATGAAGCGGACTATCCGTTCCTAAGCAAGTTCTACTATCTGGACGATAAGAACAAGTATTTCATGCTATCATTCCCGGATAAAAACATACTGCTGGGCAACTACGACATGCTGTCGCTGAAGCAGCGGATACTGGTGAAGGGTGATGCGGGATATCCGTATATAGACATTGCGGTGGACCGGGAGAGAAAGCACTACCTGTGGCTGTGCAGGCGAAAGACGGAACGCGGAGATGCGTATTTCATCGAGAAACGAGCGTTGGATAGCATTCGGTGATGCTTCATCCCCCTATTGTCTTTTATAAGGGCGAACGGAATTGCTAAGCTCTCCGCGTAGGACAAAAATCCCTATTTCACACTCAGTTTCTCATATCCCTTCGGGGGTGCAAAAGCCCCGTCGGACTGGTCGATCTCCTCGATCCCGGACAGCCGGCTGTACAGGCGCACCTCCAGCCCGCCGGGGCGCAGCATGGTCATCGTGCTTTCCACGATGTACGCGTTGTGCTTTCTCAGGAGCGTAAGCATTCCCGGGAAAGTCTCTCCAATCCCGCTGTTCGCGGTAAAAATGAAGTACGCGTCCAGAGGCGCCGGAATTTCCTTTGAAAGCCATAGGTCCATTTTCAACGATTGCGGTTCAAAAAAAAGCGACACCTCGAAGCACGAGCGGCCCTGGACTTTTTCGGTTCTGCCGGTTTCGCGCACCGGCAATCGTTTGCCGCCCGGCCCGGCGAGAAGGCGCATCCCCTCCGCGGCCTGCGAGCGGAATGCGTCCACTGTTATCTGCACGTATGACCGGTTGCGATCGTCAATCAGGAGCACGCTTTTATCTTTGAGGTCAATAAGCGCGCGGTATTGCATCGAGGAGTCGTACAGCGAGGCGCGCGATGGCGCATAGCAGGATCGTCGTATGGCGGTTAAGCTCCTGCCACCGATGCTGCCGGCCACATCCTCGCGGATGCAGACCGGGGAGGGCTGTTCCGGCTTTCCGCTCGATCGCATGTGCGAACCTCCCAGAATGAGAACGGCAAGGAAGAGTGACGGCAGCAGTCGCCTCATCACTAGAACCGTATGTATGTGACGTGGTCGTTCAGCATATAGTTGCCGTTCGCGTCCCGGGCGCCGACACTTCCGCCCTTGATGGTCACCGTGTAGGTGTTGCCGGGCGCGATGTTTTCGATGTAGAATTCGAAAACGGAGAATGCCGTGGGCCAGGACGGGTTGATGATGTAGGCCATAAGTCCGGTCCCGTACACTTTTTCGATTTTTGTCGTTATGGTGGCCGGATTCATGTTTGTTGAGAAGGTGACCCGTATGCCCTGGGGGTTGTCGGGATACACCGTGCCGATAGGCATAAGCAGGTCAACAGGGACCCCGCTCCAGGCGCCCACTATTGGATCGGCGATGCCCGTAACCGTCGGGCGAATGGAGTTTGGCCCATTGGTGAGAAAATAGTAGTTCGCGGCGCTGCCGAGGCTGTTTCCCTGGAGGTCGCGGATGGTCCCGGCGATGCTAAGGAGGTAGTTGGTCTCGCTCTCCATCGCCTCCACGAAGTGGATGGTCGCCTGGAAGGCGGCGGGGTCATAGGTGATATAGTGGTTACACGACGGCGAAAGGGAAATGGCGTCGTACAGTGTTGTCTCGTTGATGTTCTCGTTGAAGGTGATGACGATAGTGGCCTGCTTCTCGACGCCCGGTGTAACTGCGCCGGCGGTGAAGGTGACGGCGCCCTGTGTTACCGAGGCGATCTGTGGATCTTCGAAGTCGTTGCCAACGGTAAAATTAAAAAAGTAGGGAGTATCCAGTGGCGTGCCGCCCGCATCAGTGAGGCTCTGGTTGATCGATACCGTGTAGGTGGTCCCGTAGCTCAGGTCGTACATGGGATAGAAGTACACAGACGTTTGTCCTGCGCTCCACCCCCAGCTCCCGTCGACCGATGGTGAAATACTAATTCCATCATAGATGGTGTCGATGTCGATCGGTTCGGAGAAATCGATCTGTATGGCGGCTCCCGCCGGCAGCGGAGCGCCGGGAGGCGTCGCCGGGACACCCAGGGCCCCATTGAGTGGCGTGTGCCCTGTCACACGTGGCGGATTAATATCGTAGTTCACGAAAAAAACCGACGTGTGGCTCCCGGCAAGGTCATTCCCCGTTGTGTCCTCGGCCTCCGTGGTGAGGCTGATCATATACTGCCCGCTGTCGACGAGTGCGTTCTGGGGCGTGAAGGTCATCTTGGTGTTTCCGTCCGACCATGCAAAATAGCCCTTCACCACTCCAGCGGAGGAGCTGAGCGTGAAACTGTTGTTGGTCTTAACAGTGTCCATCTCGCTTGAAAACGTGATCACGACTGTCGTGTCGCTGCCAACATTCTGCGCATTGTTTTCCGGGCTCACAGACACGATCGTCGGGCGGACCATCTCGAGGTGCTTCTCTAGCTCCTCTTGGAGGTTCTGGCATGATGCGGATGTGATCGTGAGCAGTATAAGGCATATGCGGCGAAAGAGTGATTTCCTCATAGTCGAGATGCCTCCTACTCCCTGAAGTCGAAGCTGAAGTTTTCGAGCATAGTGTTCCCGTTGGCGTCCTTGATGCCGCTGGCCCCGCCGGTGAAGGTCAGGCGGTACAGCACCGGCACACCAGTGACGGCAGCATCGAGCAGAATGTTCGAGAGGTTTTCCACCTCGATGGTTACCTCGGTTTGCGCGGGATTCCATCGGATGTCCTGGATGCGCGGTTCGAAGGCGCCCGACGGATGGAATCCAATCACGCTCACATTGGTGAAGACGCTCGTCGGGTCCATCACCACCGGTCCAACGGCGGGCGTGCCATGTACGAATCGCATGGTGAAAAAGTAATCACGAGAGTCAGGGTTGGCCGGTCCCATGACAATGGTTGTCGGCCAACCAGCGGGTGTTTCCGAAAACAGGAATCCCGGTATTGCCAGCCAGTCATTTGTGCCCAGGACGTCGCCCACACGGACATATAGAGAGTCTGCGGCGTTGGTCATGAACCGAACCTGGAAGTCAGAGGGAATGTTGAGGCCATTGACGTCTTCCGCGCCAGTGTTGAGTCGGACGGTGTAGATGGTTTCCGAGGCGAGTTGCTTGGATGGAATGAAGGTGAGCACGTCAGACGCGGCGTTCCAGGTGAATGTGCCGTTGGCGCTCGGCGTGATCGAAAAGGCGGATTCGGTCGCCGCCTTGTTCATGCCCGTCGTCGTGGTGAATGTTACAACGATCTGTGGCGGGCTCAGCGGCGAAAGCGTTCCTCGGCTGACGTTTGTATTGTAGCCCGGCGGCGGAGGATTCGTGCTCATTGCGACGCCGTCCACGGTGATTGACGCGACTTGGGGAGGGGGATTGGTCACTACGCTACCAGTGAGCAGGATGAGGGTATAGGTTCCAGCAAGCGTGTTGCCCGCGAGATCGGTTGCCGCCGTGGTAACCCGGGCGGTGTACTGCCGCCCGTATTCAAGGTCCGAGGTAATCGAATAGACCATCTGGCTGTCAGTGGGCCACGAGAAATAGCCCGTTAGCTGGGGGTTGATGCTGAACGCCGCCTCCACGGAAGACCGGTTCATCGGTTCGGAAAAGTTGATAACGATTTCGCGGGGAGTGAAGGTGGCCGGGTCGATTGTTGTGCCGCCCGCCGTGTAGGCGGGGGTCGATGATAGCACGCGCGGCTTTTCAAGTTCGCCGCCGACGTAGAAATCGGAAAGAAACTCCGCCCCCATCTTGTTGCCGCGCGAGTCTTCGGTCTCGCGTGCGATTTCAATAAGATACCGGGAACCCACAATAAGATCATCAATCGGGGTGTACTGGAAGGAGTTGCCGGACTTCCAGTCAAAACTACCCGGGACGGGGGTCGATCCGGTTGTGAGCACGAAATTTTGTTCAACGCTCGCCCGGTCCACATCGCTGCTAAATTCGACTGTGACCACCGTATCTACGGGAAGCCCGTATTCGTGGTTCGATGGACTGCAAGAAATAACCGCGAGCGTCTGCATGTCGAATGAGTCTCCGAGGGCGCCCACTGCGTCCTCGATCATTTTTGTATTGTTGCAGCCGAAAAGTGCGATCGTCAGGAGTGCCGTGACAATCAGATTTCTTGTGTGCTTCATCTTAACGCACCTCCGCGGGCGATGCTGTTTTCTTTTCGTCCGTTCTGATCTTTGCACCCGGATAGAGGAGATTGAGGCCTTTGATTACGATCACGTCGCCGTCTGACAGACCCTTGGTGATTTCGATGTCGGATTTCAATTCGCGTCCCAGTTCGACCGCCTGCTTGAAGACGATCCCCTGCTTGACGACATACAGTTCGCCGGTTGTGGTATCTTTTCTCAGTAGGGCCGATACCGGGATGGCGATGATGTCTTTTAGATTACCACAATTGATGTTAGCGCGGGCGAACATGCCGGGCAAAAGGCGCATGCCGGGATTCTCGAGCGCGGCCTTCACCTCTACGGTCCGGGTCTTCACGTCGAGCACAGGGTTAATGCGAGATATCCGTCCCTTGAATTTTTCATCGCCCAAGGCGTCAACGGTGAAATGAACCTCCTGGTCGGATTTGATCCGCCTGATGTCCTTCTCGTTGATATTCATTGCGACGAATACTCTCGAGATGTTTACCAGAGTCAATAGCACGGATTCCTGTTTCACCATCTCGCCGGCTTCCATGCTTTTCGCGGCAACGATTCCGGTTATTGGAGAACGGATATCCGTCTCGCTTAAAAGGATCCTGGTCGATTCGATGCTCTTTTCGACCTGAGTGATCTTGGATTTCGCCGCTTCAAGTTCAGCTCGCTCGATTTTTGTGTTGATTCTCTGAAAGAGTTCGTACTTCTCCTTCGCGTTTTTTGGAACCGGCAATCCCTCGCTGATGAGGTCCTGGTCGCGGAAACCCACCTTCTGGATGTCGAGGTCCGATTTCGCGAGAAGGTACTTGGTGTACATGGTCTTGTGGTTTGCCTTCAGCGATGCGAGATCGCTTTCACTGACGCCGCCCGCCTTGAAAAGCTCGATTTTGTTTTTAAGCATTCGGTCCGTGTTCTTGTAGGAGACCTTCTTATCCTCAAGATCGGCTTCGGCTTTCTCAATCGTCTTGAGCTTGATCTCGATTGCCTTGATGGCGTTTTCGTATTTCGCCTTGGACAAATCGTATGACCTTTTCGCAATCTCAAGCTCCGCTTGCTGCTGGGTTAGGGTGAGTTGCAGAGGGAGTTTTTCGATGCCGGCAAGGAACTGTCCCTTTGATACTCTTGTCCCTTCGGCTACGGTGATCCGTTCCAGGCGGCCGGTTACCTTCGAGGAGATATTGATCTTTTCCAAGAAAACGATCTGGCCGAGGATGGTCAGCTCGTCGATCATGTCCTTGCGTTCAACGGTGAACATCTGGATGCCAACATTTTCGGTCTGGATTTCGCCGGTGTCGTCTGTTTTTCGCAGGGTGCGCCAGCGGTAATACTGGAATATCGAAGAGACGGCGATGATCACCAGGAGCGCAAGCACGCCGGCAACGACATACCTCCGTTTTCCTGCCAGAATCGCTGGTTTCGGCACCCTGTCGTTGAGCATGCCCGATACGGATCGTATGGTGTCTTTACTTTTTTTGAATAGCTTCATGTCCGTTTCCACCGTTCTTGATCTTGCCTGTGTATTTTTTGCTGTATTTTGAAACCTGGAGAAAGCCGATATCGGCTCCCATCGACGTTTCAAGCGTTGATGCCGAAACGAGATAGCGCACGAGGGAGGCGAGATGCGCTATTGCTGCTTCACCCCGCTCGATCTCCTTTTTCATAAGGTCGTAACGACGGGATTCCCCCATATTTGCCTTGAGGCGCTCGATTACCAGTTGGGTGTCATACAGCTCCAGCCGTTTTCTGGATATGCCAATCATCTCCCACGAGTTGTTAAGGGCGGAAAAGGCGGTCGAGATCTCGAGGGCAACCTGTTGGCGGATCTGCTGCGCGGAGTCGTTGGCACGGTTGAGTTCGATCTTGCTCTCCACAATATTACGCTTGTAGGCCATGTTGTCCAGGATGTTCGCGGATCCGCTGTTGGTGACGCTTCGGCTGTTGTTGTTGTCGTCTTTTCGATAGGTGGAGTTCACATTGCCAGAGCTTCCAAACAGAGCCGCTGACACCTCGAAGCCGATGCCCCATCCTTTTTTCCTCGGCATGAACTTGTCGTCGGTGAGGGAATAGTTTAGATTGATGGCGAAGGTGGGGAAGTAATAGAGCTCGTTCATGAGATAAGACTTTTTCTTCACTAAAAGGTCTACGTCGGCGCTTTCGACTTCCTTGCGATTCTTCATCGCGAGTGAGGCCATGTAGTCGAGATCGTACTTCCTGCTCACCGGTCGGATTGAAAAATCATCCTGGATGCTGCCGGCCACCTCGATGGGATGACGCCAGTCTATCTTGAGTAGGAATTTAAATTGGTTCAGGGCCGCGATATACTCATCGCATGCCTTCTCGAGATTATACTCAATTTCCTTCACCTTCGTTTCGATCTCGAGCTTGTCGAACTTTGTGGCATCGCCCAATTCGTATTCCTTGGTTATGAACTTGAGCTGCATCAGGCCGTGTTCCAGGGTCTTCTTGTGGATCTCAATCGAGTCCCGAAGCTGTAGCACCTGGAAATAACTGTTCCTGATCTCCATTATGAGGAGGTTGAGTGCGATGCGATAATCGTTTCTTGATAGGACTGCGCGGAGCTTGGCAACGTCATAATTAAGACTCCGTCGCCCACCGTCAAAGATGACGATTCTCGAGTCAAAGCTCAGGCGGTGTTGTCGGCTGTCCGGTTCCCGAACACGCACCTCCTCGCTCTGGGTGTATGATAGCTGCAGCGAGGGGAAGTAGTCTCGGAATCGTTCCTTGATGGCGAGATCATAGACCATGCTTTGCGAATTGATAGCCTTGAGTTCGAAATTATTATTGATGCCCACCGCGAGCGCATATTCGAGGTTGATGAATATCGGTTTCAAGGAGGGATCCGTGGTGATCGCTATCTTTGCCTTCAGGCGGTTCTTGTTGAGATATGCCTCATCTGATTGATTCTGTGTGGTGAGCGGGGGCTTTAGATCGGTGGTTTCGCGAGGAGGCAGCACCAGATCGTCATTTGGCGGAGTGATGTCCGATTCGTTGTCCGGCGAGTCTGTGCGGTCTGGCTTTTCCGTGGTTTTATCAGGTTTTTGATCTAAAATAGTAGTATTGTCCCGTTCTCCGGCAGATTCATTCTTTTTATCAATGCCGCGGGTCCGATCAGATTCACTTTTTTCAATTATTATCACCGGTGTTTCGTCTTTGCCACCCCGTTTGTCCTGTGCATTGATCAATGACGGCGGGCAGCTAGTGGCGGAAATCATGATCAGGAGACATGGCACCAAGCATTGATGTGATCTCAGAATTGTCATGTTTTGTCAATACGCGAATGGGTCGTCTCTATGTGTCACCTGCCATTGGGTCAGCGACCGCTGAATCGCGCACTTATCTTCTCTGCCATCGTGCTAGCTATCTTTACCACAATCTCCGAGTTCGCCAGGGTGTCGGAGGTCATATAGCGGGCTTCACAGACCTTTTCTCCGTCGGATGTATGCAACGAGATGAGCACAAAGCAGCTGGTTTCGGTCTTGAGCGCATCACCAAAGGTTCGTTCGGACAATGTCCCTTGAATGAAAAGATCGGCCGATTGCTTGCCGAGGTATTTCTTGATCTCGACGGCCTCAAGCCCGGTCGGCTCCTCGGGATGTTCGTTCTGTGGAGAGGGTTTTTCCATCACGAGTAATTCAATGGCAAATCCACGTTTAAAGAATTCGAACTGCAGGGCGTCGCGAAAATCCTTCGAGATGAAAGGATTGAACGAAAGATTTCGTTTCTCGAAATATCCGATCAACATCTTGTTGGGGCGAGGTATATACGTGTTGTTTTTTACGTGAATGTCGACGCTCGAAAAGCACGACAGTGCCATGATGGGGAGAAGCAACAAGAGTGCTTTCATTACTGCTGTACCTCTTTCTTTATGGATATGAGATTCTTGCTGTTGACGCCTGCGATTTCGGCGATGGAGATGGCTCTTTCGATCTCAGCCTGTGCCTTGTCCTTTAGGCCCAGGCGATAATACAGGATGCTGAGATTCGCACGGGAGTTGATAAGCGACTCCTCCTCAGCGAGTGCGGCATGGTACTCGTAGAGGGCTTCCTTGAACATCTTATTCTTCTCGTAGAGGAGTGCGAGGAGATTGCGCGCCTCAAGGTGGTGGCTGTCCAGCTCAATAATTTTCTGAAGATATAACATGGCTTCGGTCTCGTTTTTCTTGCTTGCGGCGGCATCACCTGGTTTAATCACCAGTGTCCGCGCCTTCCAGAACAATGCGCCGATATGATTCGGCTCTTTGTCGATTATTTCACCAGCGATGGAGAGGGTCTTTTCAAAGTCCTTTCGGTAGTAATTTATTTTAGCGACCATAAGTTTAGCATTCAACAGGCTTTTGTCTTCTTTTACGGCCTTCTTGAATAATGCCTCGGCCTGCTGTAGGTCGTTCTTCATGTAGGCATCCTTGCCTTTAAGGTATAGCTGCATTGCTTTCCCGCGATCACTGCATGCTGTCATGGCGATGATGCAGGCAGCAATCGCGATACTGATATTGGTTTTCTTGATTGCTTTGTTCATGTGTGGTGTCCGATGTGCTGTAGAATAGTTACTGTAGCAATGAGGCGGACCAGTCACCGCTTTAGTTCTATCTTGTTTCCAAGTTTTAATTCGTTGACCAGCGCATTTTCATACGCTTTCAGCTGGGCATTGTGGTAATCTCGCATCACTGTTTCATGCGCCTGTGTGCGAGCTGTTGCATCGCTAATCCCTATGCTCTTGTACATCGACTCATATTTTTTGATGAGCTTGTCACGGTCACTGGCCGTTAGTGTTGAAGCAGGGCTTTTGCGGTCTTCGGCAAAAAATCTCTTTTTCACATAATACTGAGCCATCGCATCCCGGATTGTGATCCAGAGAAACTGGCGGAACTCATCATTGTCGTAGGCGCGTTCTTTTAGTCCTTGCAGGATCAGCAGATTCTGATTGAGTACGGTGTCAAGATATAGGGCATGGAGGTTCTTGTCGTTGAGAGCGCGTTTGTAGTCCTCTGGCCTGGTGTACCATTTAACCAAGAGTTCTCGATCCTTTTCGATTACGTTTTTCCGGTATCGATACTCATTGTTTATCTTTATCAGCCATTCGTCGCTTTCTGCGATCTTCTTGAAATCATTGGCGTACTTTGTTTTTGCTGCATCAAGAAGCGAGTCCGAGCAGCCGGGAAGCAAGAACAGCCAGCAAGACAAGAGGAAAAGATCAAAAGATATCCTTTTTGCATATTGACCGGACATGGAAAATCACCTCGAATGGAATCGAAAAATTGCTATTGGTGAAGTATGGATGCTCTTCTAGTAATCAGCAAGGCCTGGATGTGCAGTTGTTGCCGCATGTGCGCTCGATCATAGCTAGTAGTTTGGTATATCTTTGGTGAAAAGTGTCGAGCAGAACCCTTTCAATTTATGGTTAAATGTATATTTTTGAGCAGTGGATTCCTTGGTGAATTTTTGTCAATTTTTTTTCATATGAAAATCGAATGGAAAACCTATTCAGTAATAAATTTATTTTGCCAAGGATGTGACATAACGGGCATATCACATCTGCTTGTTGAAGTGTATTCCGGTCATTACAACTTATTTGTGTTTCCCGTGTTGTGGTTGTCGGGAGTAAAGGTCTTGTTCTGGTTATAGTGTGTATTTTTAGAGTTCGGAAGCGAGACAAAAAACACGTAATCACGGTAGATTTGGTTATTGATGATCTAAGGTGTTTCGCTTCAACCAAATGGGAATTTTCAGGCCTTTAATTAAGCTGGCAAATCCCCCAGTAAAATTTGATTCCTTCTCGTATTGATCCTTATACGCTCCAAGCGTGCATTCTGGAGCTTCTGCTTCCGTTCATCAAGAATAGCCTTCTCGCGTCCATTAAAAACGTCAACCGGTTTCAAATATTTTATGCCGGCATGGTACCGATTGTTGTTGTATTCATACACGTAATCCCGGATGACACGTTCCGCCTCGGTAAAATACGTGGGGCTGTTGGGGCGTAACGCCTCATCACGGATCAATCCGACAAAACGCTCCGCCTTGCCGTTCGTCTCGGGATGCTTGAGGCGGGTCGGTATGTCTATGCAATTATTCACAAATAATATCTTCTTGAAATCATGGCTCACAAATTGGGACCCATTGTCATGAATGACCATCGGCTTGACTCCGAGATAGCAGTCCAGCGTTCTCTGGGTGAAAAGCTCGACGGATAGTTTCGACATGTCCGTCATGAGCTCCCAGCTCAAAAGATAGCGGGAATACCCATCCAGCATGAATATCAAATAGTAATGAACTCCCCGTATGATAACATAGGCAATGTCCGTATGCCAATGATGGTGCACGTACAACGGCTTCCTCTCGTATTCCTTCAGGGCCCCATCGTGAGCCTTGTATACCCTGCCAAGCAACCGGTGAGCCCGTAAAACACGATACACGGCCGATTCTGACAGATAAACGATGTTCTCATCGACCATCTGCCATGTGAATTTGCGATACCCGAGGGATCGCAGGTGCTCAGCACTCGTTCGGTACACTATAACCTTTTGTATCTCCTCTTCAAGGATATGCATCGGAAAAATCTGTCGGACACGGTCGACCTGTTCACGCGACCACCGGCTCAATTGACTTGCGCTTATCCCCAGTAACCGGAGTACGTGCTGTTTACTCCAGCCAGTTCGCTTCATCGTGACCATAATGTAGCCCTTGATCTTCTCCCGAATCTCGGCAGCATAATGACGGCCTTGGGCTATCCCATATTCTTTTTTTTTAAATCGATGTTCTCCGTCACGACTTCGGCTATGACCTCCTTCATCCGGGAGATCTCGGAAGCCATGCGGTCCTTTTCACGATCCACCGCAGCCTTGGTCCGCCCCTGCGATTTCTCCTGGAAAAACGCCAAGGCTCCCTCGAAAAAGTCGTTCTGCCATCGATAGTACATGTTCGGATGTATGCCATGCTCCTGGCATATCTCCGTGACCGTCTTCGACCGGCTTAGCACTTGCTTGACAATCCCGAACTTCTCCTCGGCTGAATACCGTTTCCGCAGCTTTTTCGTCATCGATTCCTCCGTAGTATATCCTCGGAGGATTTACCAACTTATTTTTACCCTAATTTCTTCTCGATTTCATTGAAGCGGGACAAAGGCACTATCCAAGTGTAAGATAAAGTGTAAGATAAAAGGATATTCGTAGATACATATAGATATACAAAAAAACCATTAATGCTTGACTTTCCTGCATGATAATATGCGAAGATACACATAAAAGCGCATTGGTGTCAGTGCCAGCCTCGCCTCACATGCAGGAGGTCACTGGTTCGAGTCCAGTATCGCCCAAGCGTACGTCCTGATCCCGTCAGGGCTGGGAACCCTCCGATCCTCGGCATTTCTTACTAATTCTACTTTCATGCATCTGCAGCATTCGTGCGGCACACATGTACCGCAATGTGCGTCACTGGCACTCGCATAATTAGATCGTTGACTGCGCCGCATGATTGGAGTATACTTGCTTCGCGTGGGGTTTGTCGGTCAACGCATCCCCGGGATGGATCATACGGGCATAGCCCATGAGATGATTATAATGCGGCGGGAGGTCGCGATGGAAGTCCAAATACGCATTGCCGGCGCCGCGGGACAGGGCCTTCAAACCGCCGCCGATCTGCTCGGCCGGGCCCTCACCCGGGCCGGAAGCTTCGCCTACTTATATACCGACGCGGAATCGAGGATCCGCGGCGGGCTGAACTTCTCCCACCTGCGCTGTTCCGACCAGCCGCTCCACGGCATCAGCCAGCAGATCGATATCCTCGTGGCGCTGACGGACGCGGCGGTAACGGAGTTTTCCCATCTCGTGTCCACGAACGGCATCATCCTGTGCAATCGGGAAAACACGCATCCTCGAACGGCGCCCTTCACCCTGGCGTCACTGCTGGCGGAAATTGGCGGCGACAAGGCCCTGGCGCTCCTGTCCGCGGCCATCGTGTGCGCGCTGTTGGATATTCCGCGAGGGTTGATGGAATCCCTGGTGCGCGATCATTTCGGGTCGGGCGCGGCGCTCGAATCGAACCTGCGGGCCCTCGAGCTCGGGTATCGGAAGGCGGGGGAGCTTGATCACGCTACGCGGTTCAGGATCGCCCATGCGCCCGCGAAGGCGCCGCGCCTGTGGCTCGCCGGCCACGAATCCGTGGCATTCGGCGCTATCGCGGGCGGCGTGCGCTTCGTCGCCTCGTATCCCATGAGCCCGTCCACCGGGACCCTGACGGACCTGGCCGAGTGGGCGCGCGAGGCGTCCCTGGTGGTGGAACAGGCGGAGGATGAAATCGCCGCCATCAACATGGTCGCCGGCGCTTCCTACGCGGGGGCGCGCGCCATGACCACGACATCGGGCGGCGGATTTTGCCTGATGACCGAGGGCGTTTCGCTTATGGGGATGATAGAGGTCGGCGGGGTGATACTTATCGCCCAGCGGCCCGGCCCCGCCACCGGGCTTCCCACGCGTACCGCCCAGGGGGATCTGCACCTGGCGTTGCACGCCGGGCACGGCGCCTTCGCGAAGGCCATCTTCGCCCCGAAGAACCTCCAGGAGTGCTACGAGCTTACCGCACGGGCCTTCGAGGTGGCCGAGCGGTTCGGCTGTCCCGTGTTTGTCCTGACCGACCAGCTGCTCCAAGACAGCCAGGCGACGATGGACGCGTTTTCCACGAAGGAGATCTCCCAGAAACGGGGCCTGCTGTCGGAAGCACAGCTTGCGGACATGAGTTCGTACCACCGGTATGAACTCACGGACTCCGGGGTCTCGCCACAGGCGGCCCCGGGAATATCGAAGCACGTCGTCGTGGTGGACTCCGACGAGCACGATGTGGACGGCCACCTGACCGAGAAGCCCATCATTGCGGAACAGATGTGCCAGAAGCGGTTGCGCAAGATCGCCTCGCTAAAATCGTCGCTCGACTTCGAGCCCATCGTCGAGGGACAGAAGTCGAGCCCGCACCTGGTGATAAGCTGGGGGAGCACCTATGAAACCCTGCGGGAGGCGCGGAACCATCTGAAAAAAAAGAACGCCCTGTTCGCGCACCTGCACCTGTCGCAGGTCTGGCCCCTGCCCGTGGAACGGCTGAAGGCCCTGTTCGCGCGATACGACAGAATCATACTCGTTGAAAACAATGCCGTACCGGAGCTGGGGTCCCTGCTGTGCGAATGCACGCAACGGGCGCACGACGTGTTTATCAATCGCTTCGACGGGCGCCCCTTCTCGGTGGAAGAAATGGTCTCGCGTTTAACGGAGGTGCTGCCATGACCGTGCGCATAGATGATTACCGGAGCGCCGTGGAGAACCACTGGTGCCCGGGGTGCGGAAACTTCGGCATTCTCGAAGCGGTGAAAAAATCCCTGGTGCAGCTGGACCTGCCTCCGGAAAAAGTCGTGGTGTGCACGGGCATCGGCCAAGCGCCCAAGCTGCCGCATTACCTGCGGGTGAACACCTTCAACGGGCTCCACGGCCGGGAGGTCGCGAGCGCCACGGCCATCAAGTGCGCGGCGCCGGACCTGACGGTCCTGGTGCATGCCGGCGACGGCGGGGCCTACGGTGAGGGCGGCAATCACTTCCTGCACGCCATCCGCCGCAACATCGACATCACCCTGGTGGTCCACGACAACAAGGTCTACGGGCTGACCAAGGGCCAGGCGTCGCCCATGACGACGCGGGGAACAAAGGCCAAGATCCATCCCCACGGCGTTCCCAGCAATGCGCTCAATCCACTGGCCCTGGCCATCGCCCAAAATTGCGGTTTCGTCGCGCAGTGCATGTCGGCCCGGGGGGATCACCTGGCGGCCACGCTGTCGGCCGCCATCCGGCACAAGGGGTTTTCCCTGGTCCATGTCCTGCAGCCCTGCGTGAGCTGGGACAAGGTCCACACGTACGCGTATTACAAGGAGCACTGCTACGAGCTTGGCGCCGACTACGATCCGGGCGATCGAATGAAGGCCCTCGAGCTGGTTCTCGCTGAAGGCGACCGGCTGCCGCTGGGGATCCTGTACCGGACGGAACAGCCGACCTTCGAGGACCTGGCCCTGTCGCACCTGGACGCGCCCCTGCGCGATCTTCCGGTCGACTCGGGCCGGATTGAACGCCTGATGCCGAAATTTCAATGATTGGTTCGCCCGCGGTGCGGGCCCGCACGGGCGGTCGTTTTCGGTCACGCGTTGCGTGCAACAGGAGTCGCGCGTGCGTTTCGCATGCGGCGCAGTGGGCTGCCGCTACAGCGCCGATCCGTCCCGCTCCCACCATCGCGAGATGCGCGATGTCCCGTCGGGGATAATCGCGGCGCCGGGCGCGGGAGCGAGGAGCGCGATGCCGCGCGGGGCGGCCGCGTCGATGAGCTCCCGGATGGGCGCGTCCCAATCGTGAAAGGCGAGCGTGAAGGTGCCCCAGTGGATGGGCAGCAGGGCCTTTCCCCTGAGCGCGAGATGCGCGTCGATGGCGAGATGGGGGCCGAGGTGGATGTCGCGCCAGTTGTGGTGGTAGGCGCCGATCTCGAGCATAGTCACGTCGAAGGGGCCATGTCGCCGGCCGATCTCCGCGAAGCCGTCGAACATGCCGCCGTCGCCGCCGAAGAAGACGCGGTGCGCGGGCCCGATGATGACCCATGAGCACCAGAGCGTCCCGTTGCCGTTGATGAACAACCGACCGGAAAAATGCTGCGCCGGCGTCGCGACGAGGCGATGCGTCGGCCCCAGCGGCGCCTCCGCCCACCAGTCCAGTTCGCGTATCTGCCGCTGCGGAACGCCCCAGCCCGCGAGGATCGGCCCCACCCCCAGCGGAACGTAGAAATCGACCCCCCGCGCGGCCAGCCGCGTCACGGTCTCCCGGTCCAGGTGGTCGTAATGGTCATGGGATATGATCACGCCGTCGAGCGGCGGCAGCTCCTCGATCGCGCAGGGCGGCGCGAAGAAGCGCTGCGGTCCCGCAAACCCCACGGGCGAAGCGCGATCGGACCAGACCGGGTCCGTGAGGAAGCGTTTGCCGCCGATCTCGATGAGGGCGCTCGAGTGCCCCATCCACGTTATGCGCAATCCATCGTGGGCGGGTCCCGCCGCAGGGGCGGCGTCCAGGCGGAAGGGGCCGGGGGCCACGGGCGGTCGGCGGACCTGGCCGCCGGTAATGAATTCCGCGGCGCTCCTGAGCAGCGTCCCCGGCTTGCTGATGGTCGTGGCGGCCGCGTTGCGGAAGCGGCGGCCGTCGAAATTGGGCGATGCCGTGCGAGGGAGCGGGAACCCGTTGTCGCCGGTGCGCTGCTGGACATGCCGCGCGCACTGTGAAACGGCGACAATCAGGCCTCCGGCGGCCGCGATCGCGATTCCCGCCTTGATCAGTATCGTCATTGGGCATTGCCTCCCCGAGGTTGGCCGCGCGAACTTCCGGTGCGCAACAGGCGCGGATCTCGATTTCTATGCAATTTGGTTTCAGTACTGGCCGTTAGTCATTTTTTTTTCGGTGATGTTGCAGAAAAATCAATATTTTGGTTGACGATAATACGTATACGAAATATATTTATATCAATCATACTTAAACGAATATTACACAAGGGTTATAAAATGGATATCGTGAATGTTGATCCCCAAGACTGCCCGTATTACCTGCTCACCCGGGCGTCGCTTGCCATCACCGCAGCGTTTCGGAAGGCCTTCACGGGGGCGGGCGTCGAGGATGTGCGGCCGGCGTATCTTGGCGCGCTGATGTGCCTGTGGCGTGAGTGTTGCGTGGACGAGGCGCTGGGCAAGTTCGGCGGCGAGGGTGGCATGAAGCTGGCCGACCTGGGGCGGTGCGCGGGTCTCGAGCCGTCCACCATGACCGGCCTCATCGATCGCATGGAGCGCGACGGGCTGGTGCGGCGCGAGGACGATCGCAGCGACCGTCGCGTGCAGCGCATCGTCATCACCGAGAAGGGGGACGCGCTGCGCGCCGCCGTCATGGAGGCCGTCACGGCGACCCTCCGGCGGTCCTTCGACGGGATCGACATGAACGAGCTGGATGTCTTTAAAAAGGTCCTCCGGACCGTGCTGTCAAACGCCAATAGGGGTGAATCGAATGAATGAAAAACGACGTATCGGCTACACCTGCGCCTACACGCCGCTTGCGCTGATCCACGCGGCGGGGTTTTCGCCGTACCGGATCCTGCCCGATGTCGATTGCGCCGACCGCGCCGGGCAGGTGCTGCACGACAATCTCTGTCCGCACGTGAAGCGCGTTCTGGACCGCGCGATGGCGGGAAGCGTGCCGGAGCTCGCGGGCGCGGTGTTCATGAACAGCTGCGACGCCATGCGGCGGCTTGCGGACGCCTGGGCCGCCGTGCGGCGGGACGTTCCCGCGGCGCTCGTCGACCTCCCCGTGGTGGTGAACGACCGCACGGTGTCCTTTTTTCGCGACGAGCTGGAACGGTGTGCGGGGATCCTCCAATCGTGGGGCGGCGTGATAATGAGCGACGCCTCGATCGCGGAGGGCGTCGGGACCCATAACCGGATCGCCGAGCGCCTCGAGCGCCTGCGCGCGCTCGCGCGGGAGGGACGGCTTCCCGGCGGCTTTCCGGCGCTGCAGGAGGCGTACAATCTCGCATCGACGGCGCCGCCCGAGGAGGCGATCGCGCGCCTCGATCACATAGAATCAAGCGCGCTCGCGGCTCCCTCCGGGGACGGCATTCCCGTGTTCGTGTTCGGCAATGTGCTGCCGGAGCCGGAGGCCTTCACGCTGTTCGAAGACGCCGGCGCGCGCGTGGTGGGCGAAGACCTGTGCACCGGCTCGCGCCTCTTCGCGCGCATCGACGCGGCCGGGCCCGATCCGCTCCGCGCGATCGCGTCGTCGCTTCTCGGACGGACGGCGTGCGCGCGCACCTTCGACGCCGAGCACCCCGGCGGTCTCGCGGAGACGGTCGTGACGCGCGCGCGGGAGTTCGGGGCCCGCGCGGTGATCGCGTACACGGCCAAGTTCTGCGACCCGTATATCGCGCGCATGCCTGCGGTCCGCGACGCGCTCCGGACCGAGGGGATCCCCTTTCTGGCCCTCGAGGGCGACTGTACGCTGCGCTCCATCGGCCAGCACCGCACGCGCCTCGAGGCGTTCATTGAGATGATGAGGTAATCGCCATGATGCATGAATTCTTTTCGAACCTTGAATCGGGGCTCTCGAAGGCCATCGACGCCGGAGAGGCCAGCCCGCGGAAAATCTACGCCCGCGAGCTCGCGCGCCTGGGCACACGGCTCTACGGCGGCAACGGCGGCGTCGCGTGGTGCGGCATCACCGCGCCCTTCGATCTGCTCAATGCGATGGGCGTCACCTCGTGCTTCGTCGAATTCGTCGGCGCGATGCTCGCCTCGACGGGCGTGGTGGGGTCCTTCATCGAGGAGACCGACCACATGGGCTACTCGTCCGACGCGTGCAGCTATCATCGCGCGGTCATGGGCGCGTCGAGAAAGGGGATGGTGCCGGAGCCCGCTTTCTTGGTGGGGACCACCAATCCCTGCTCGGGCGGGCTCGCCGTCATCGAGAACCTCGCGCGCCGGTTCGGGAAGCGGCAGTATGTGCTGCATATCCCGCAGGACCAATCGGGCGGGAACGTTCGTTTTCTCGCCGAACAGCTTCGCGACCTGTCGGCGTTCGTGGCCGCGCACACCGGCGCACCGCTCGATCCCGACGCGCTCCGGCGCGCCGTGTCGAACACCAATGAGGCGCGCGCCCTGATGGCGGAGGCCTACGAGTTCGCAAAGGCGGTGCCCTCGCCGGTCGCGACGAAAGACCTGGCCAACTACGGCATTGTGATGGCGCTGTTCCTGGGAACGGACGCGGCGGTCGATATCGCCCGCGCATTTCGCGACGAGTTCGCGAAGCGCGTTGCGGACACGAAAAGCGGCGTGCCCAACGAGAAGGTGCGCCTGCTCTGGATACAGAATCGCATCCAGTTCAAGAACGGGATCGACGACATCCTCGCCCGCGAATACGGCGCGTCCGTCGTCATCGACGAGCTCAACGATATCACGTGGGACGCCATCGATCCGGACGAGCCGTTCGAGGGCATCGCGCGGCGCTCCATCTCGATCCCGTTCAACGGTTCGATCGCGAACCGCGTGGCGCACCTGAAAAAGCTCGCGCGCGAGTATCGGGTCCACGGGGCCGTCAATCCCTGCAACTGGGGCTGCCGGCAGGGGACCGGCGCGCGCGGTCTCATCGAGGAGGGCCTGAAGGAAATCGGGGTCCCGGTGCTCAACCTCGAGGTGGACTGCATCGATTCGCGCAAGTTCACGGAGGGGCAGTTCCGGACCCGCATCGAGGCGTTCATGGAGATGCTGGCCGGTCGCCCGTCGCCGTGGTCGTAAGATACGATCTATCATTTTATCATCGTGGGGTAATGCCATGTATTTTCTGGGAATCGATATCGGAAGTTTGTCCTGTGACGCCGTGCTGATCGACGACGACGAGAACGTGATCGCCTCGTCGGTGGTCCCGACCGGCGCGCGCAACCGCGAGTCCATCGCGCGCGTTTCGGCCGAGGTGCTGCGCGATGCGGGAGTCGATCGCGGCGCCGTCCGCGCCACGGTCTCGACCGGCTATGGGCGCGACCGGGTGGACGACCGCCTGGCGTCCGTGACCGAGATCACCTGCCACGCGCGCGGGATCGCGAAGCTCGTCCCGGGGACGCGGCTTTTGGTGGACATCGGCGGGCAGGATTCGAAGGCGATCCTCATGGCGCGCGACGGCCGGGTGGTCGATTTCGCGATGAACGACAAGTGCGCGGCCGGCACCGGGCGCTTCCTCGAGGCGATGGCGCGCGCCCTGCAGGTCGACATCGACGAGATGGGGCCGCTCGCGGCGGGCGCCGAGGGACGGCAGACCATCAGCAGCATGTGCACGGTCTTCGCCGAGAGCGAGGTGGTCTCGCTCATCGCCGATGGGACGCCGGTGAACGAGATCGTCCACGGGATCAACCGCTCGATCGCGGCGCGCGTCGCGGGGATGGTGAAGCGGATCGCGCCGGACCACGGCGCGCTCCCGGCCGCGATGTCCGGCGGCGTTGCGCGAAATTGCGGTGTGGTGGCGGCCCTCCGCGGCGCGCTGGGGTGCGAGGTCGCCGTGCCCGCGCTCCCCGATACCGTGGGGGCGCTCGGCGCGGCCCTCATCGCGCGCGAGCGCTGTGCGGCGGGGGCAGCGGCCGTCTAGGGGGCGCGCGTTAGCGCAGGAATGCCTCGTACGCTCGTATCTTCTCGTCGAGGCGCGCGGCGAGATGGGCGCTGCAGTTCCCGAGTGTTTCGCGAATGACGATCGCCTCGTCGCGATAGGCCGCGCGCTTCGGGCGGTCCCACTCCTCCGGCGGCTCCTGGAGGTTGACGATGCGGTCGGCGAGCTTGACAATTCCCACCTCGCGCGGCTGCTCGCGGATGCGGCGAAGCGAGTCGGCCATGCGCGCCTCCTTCGGGAGCGTCGGGTCCTTGGAAAGCGCCCGGACGCCGTCGGCGATGTCACGCCCGAACGACCCGACGATATCCTGGTAGGTCGCGGCGGTGTCCTCGAGCGTGTCGTGGAGGATGGCGCAGAGGACGGCGAGGTCGGGACGGTCGGATCCCTCGCGCGCGAGGGAACGCATCACCTCGGCGCAGACGGACAGCGGATGGACGATGTAGGCGTATCCCCGTCCGGGGACGGTTTGCCCGTCATGCGCGCTCGCCGCGAAATCGATCGCCAGTTGCACCCTGTCCCCCGACCACATGGCATTCCTCCTTCGGTTGGGAATCAACGAGCACGCATGCAGTGAAATGTCAACAGCTTGGCGGTGATTCCGTTCGGTTTCTCGCCGTATTCGCGACGATCATTTTTGGCGTATCGGATACGACGTGCTACGCTGGTCTTCGCCGAATGAACGAGGGCGATGATGATGCACCGCGCGAAACGCAACCGGCTGGCGAACGAGACCAGCCCCTATCTGCTCCAGCACGCCGAAAACCCGGTGGACTGGCACCCGTGGGGCGACGAGGCCTTCGCGCTCGCCCGCGCGCTGGACCGCCCGGTCTTCCTCTCGATCGGCTACTCGACATGCCACTGGTGCCACGTCATGGAGCGCGAATCGTTCGAGGACGATGCGGTGGCGGCGCTCATGAACCGCACCTTTGTGTGCGTCAAGGTGGACCGCGAGGAGCGTCCCGACGTCGACCGACTGTACATGGACTTCTGCCAGGCCATGACGGGCGCGGGCGGCTGGCCGCTCACCATCGTCATGACGCCCGAGAAGAAACCCTTCTTCGCGGCAACCTATCTGCCCCGCACCGCGCGTTACGGCAGGACCGGCATGATGGAGCTTGTTGCGCGCATCCAGGCGCTCTGGCGCGAGGACAGGCCGCGGATTGAAGAAACCGCGGAACAGGTAGCCGCCGAACTCGCGCGTCATGCGGGGGCGGTCTCACGATCTCCCGGTGCGGGCCCCTCCGCCGACGCAGCGTTTGCCTCCCTGGGGCGGCATTTCGACCGCGCCCACGGCGGATTCGGCGGCGCGCCGAAATTCCCCACGGCCCACGTGGTGTCGTTCCTCGCGCGCTACGGGGCCCGGACCGGCCGCGCCGAGGCGCGCGAGATGGCGGAGAAAACGTTGCGCGCGATACGGCGCGGCGGGATCTACGACCAGCTGGGCTTCGGCGTCCACCGGTATGCGACCGACGCCGAATGGCGCACCCCGCATTTCGAGAAGATGCTCTACGACCAGGCGGCGCTCGCGCGGGCCAGCCTGGACGCCTTCCGGGCATTCGGGGGCGAGGCGCATGCGTCGATGGCGCGCGAGATATTCGCCTATGTTCTGCGCGACCTCGCCGCGCCCGACGGCGCCTTCTACACGGCCGAGGACGCCGACAGCGAAGGGGTCGAGGGCCGGTTCTATCTCTGGCGTCGCGAGGAGATCGTGCGCATCGCGGGCGCGGCGCGCGCGGACTGGTTCGCCCGAATCTACGGCGCTGGTCCGAGCGGAAGTTTCCGAGACGAATCGGACGTCGGGGACGATGGCGGTATCGTCCTGCGCATGACGGGTGAGGTCGACGAGATCGCGCGCGCGTCCGGCGCTGATGCCGCCGAGGTGCGCGCAATGCTCGAGGAGGCGCGGCAGTTGCTCTTTGAGGCGCGCGAGCGACGGGTGCGGCCCTTTCGCGACGAGAAGGTGCTCACGGATCTGAATGGCCTCATGATTGGCGCGCTGGCGCATGGCGCGATCGCGCTTGACGATCCCTCGCTCGCGCTCATCGCGTGCCGGGCGGCCGATGTCATCCTCGCCGAGCGGATGACCGCTGATGGCGGGCTCGTGCACGGGAACGCCGGTGCGCGCCCGATACCGGGCATGGCGGACGATTACGCCTTTCTCATCGAGGGACTGATCGCGCTCTATGGGGCGACCTTTCGGGCGGTGTACCTCGAGCGCGCCAGTGTGCTGAACGATTTTTTCATCGCGCATTTCTGGGACGACGCGACCGGCGCCTTCTTCTCGACCGCGGACGATGAGGGCGGCGATCTGCTCTTCCGGAAAATAGAGTTAGCCGACGGCGCCATACCCTCGGCGAACTCGGTCGCGATGGGGAACCTGTCGCGCCTGGCCCGACTGACCGGGCGCGGCGAACTGGCTGAGATGGCCGTGCGTATCGCGGGCACCTATCCCGACGGGCTCTCGGAACATCCGAGCGCCTGCGCCGGGATGCTCGCCGAGAAAGAGTTCATGATGGCGGCGCCCTGCGACATCGTCATCGCGGGCGATCCGGAGTCGGACGCCGTTCGCGATCTCATACGCGCGGCCCGAGCGGGCGCGCCGCCGCAGGCCCTCCTGCTCGTTGCGGGCCCGGCGGGCGGGTCGGCGGATCTTGCGGGCATCGTCGAGAACGCGTCCGGGTATATATATCCGGAGTCAGGCGCGGCGGCGTATGTGTGCGGAAATTTTTCCTGTCGGGAACCGGTATATACGCCGGAGGCGCTATCAACACTATTACAGGCAATAACGGGGGACGATAATGGATCTTAAGGATTATTTCGAGACGCGCCAGGGGACCGGCGTGCTGGCCACGGCGGACGCGCAGGGGAACGTCGATGCGGCGCTGTATTCACGCCCGCATGTCATGGACGACGGCACGGTCGCCTTCATCATGAACGATCGGGTGAGCCATCGGAACCTGCAGTCGAATCCCCGGGCGGCCTATCTGTTCACGGAATCGGAAAACCGGCGCGACGGCATACGGCTGTACCTGGTGAAGTCGCGGGAGACGGATGATCCCGCCGCGATCGAGCCGCTGCGTCGGCACCGATCCGCCGGCGGCGATGACGGCAAGAAGCTCTTCCTAGTCGTTTTTACGGTCGAACGGACGAGGCCGCTCGTGGATGCGGCGCCGTCAGGATAAGGGATAGAGCCGCGGCTTCATCAGGTTCTCGACGTGGAGCCGCTGGCGCTCGAAATCCTCGTCGCTCGTGATCTCCTCGAGTTGTATCATGTCGTCGTAGATGAGCTTCACGCGCGAGAAGGGCTTGGGCAGCATGAAGCGGTCCCAGCTCTTGAAGAACCATGCTCGGTCGACCTGGATGTAAAAGGGTACGATACGCGCCTTCGCCTCCTGCGCCAGCCGGATGAGCCCGGGTTTTACGATGCCGATGGGCCCGCGCGGCCCGTCGAGGATGTGCGCCGCCAGGCGGTGTTCCTTCAGGTGGGCGATCATGTCCTTGAGCGCCTCGGCGCCGCCCCTCGATGACGATCCGCGCACGGTGACCCAGCCCGTGCGATTGGCGACCTGCGCGATCACCTCGCCGTCCTTGCTCTTGCTGATCATGAGCCCCGGATGATGTTTCGCATAGGTCTTGTAGTAGCGGATGGCCGCGAAGAACTGCTGGTGCAGGCAGCACAGCAGAATGACGCCCCCCTCCTTGAGGTGCTTCATCCCCGCCTCCTCGTTGTGCACCGTGAGCCGGAAGGTCGCGGAGTACAGGCGAATGATCCGATAGACGAGCGCGGGGAGCAGATGAATTCCCAGAAAGTAGCGAAAGCGTTTCAGCATGATTAGACTCCTTGCCGGACAGGCGTGCGAGCGCATATGCGTATGGACATTCGCCGGCGAGAGAATGAACATGCCATGCACGAGTGGCTCACTGTGAGATCGCGGGAGCGGCGCATGGGCCGCTGTCCCGCTTCCGTGGCTCTGAGACCATGTCGCCGTGGAAAATCAAAAAGAACACGCGGCGAACGGCGTGCGATACATCGACCGACGATCAGTCCTCGACGATATCGTAGACGATATTGAACGACGAAAGGCACGCGAGCACGGCGCGTAACGGCAGACCGGACGTGGTGCGGACAAGATGCTCGTTGGCGACGTCGCGGTACTCCCAGCGGTGATGGTCGTCGGCGACGATCATCCCGCGCGATTCGAGAGAATCCATGTCGAAGAGGTGTACGCGCATGTCCGGTTCCGTGTCGCGGCGGCGCCGCGATCAGCACTCATCCTTGTAGAGGGCCATGTAGTCAACGATAATTTTCCGCGCCGGTTCGCGCATGTCCATCGTGAGCGCGCCGTTGTCGAGGACCGCCTCCACCACGCGCCACACCTCGCACCAGCTTCGGTCCATGGCGCGCTGCGCGCGGGCGAGCGCGAGGACGATGGCGATGGTGAACGAGGCGCGGTTCTTGTAGTGCGCCAGCGTGAGGATGGGGATCGCCTTCTCGGGGTGCAGGTAATCGTCCATGGCCATGAGGTAGCCCAGGCAGAAGAGCTCGTCGGCTGAGAGCGTTTTCACGGAAACCGAATCGAGCTTTTTTTTGTGCCGTTCGGAGAGCATCGAGAGGAAAACCTGCGAATTCCGCCGCCCCTCGATTTTCCAACCCAGCGCGTTGATGACGGCCGCCTTGATGTCGATGGGGGTGCCGGGGGCTGCGAGAACGTCGAAGAGCGCGCGGTCGAGCTCCTCTTTTTTCGCGGCCTCGCGGACGACGGCATGGTCCTGGTAGGCCGCGGAGAATTCCGTCGCGGTGAGCGGGGAATCGGCCCGGGCCGGCAGCGCCGACGCGATCGTCGCGGCGAGAACGATGATGAACGGGATCGGTTTCATGGATGCGCCCATCTCCTATCGTCACTAAGATATGCGCTCTGCGCCGGTGCGGCAAGAAAAATATCCCCGAAGCGCATTTGTTATTGCAAAAACTGCGGTGCGGATGGCTGATGCGTACGGATCAACCCGGGAGGATATCCGTGCCATGAAATATTTCGCCTATGCCGTGGTGCTCATTGCCCTGCTATCCGGCGCGATGGTGCTGTCGCAGGGACGGACGGATGACGTCCGCACGCCCGATGCGACCCGCGAAACGAAGCCCGACGAGCCCGCCCGCGCGCCCGATACGCGGAAACCCGACGCGGACGCCCAGAAGCGTCCCGTTGACGATCCGGGCGCCACCGAACAGCCGGCGAAAAAAGACGCGGACACCGCGGCGCCCTCCGATGACGCGAAAAAAACTGTCGAGCCCGGAAAGGGGCCCGACACCCGCACGGCGGAGCCGGAAAAGAAAGACACGACCGAGCACATTATCATCGATCGCAAGGACCGTCCCGAGGACCATGCGCCCGAGCGGCCCGCCGAGAAGAAGGACCGCCGCGACAAGACGGATGATGACGCCCCGTCGCGGACGCGTCGTCTCGGCGACGAGGGGAAGTTTATTTTCGGCGCGTATGCGGGATACGGGTTCGTGTATCCGAGCGGCCTCATCGCCGGCACGGGGGACCAGGGCGCCGACGTGACCGCCGGCTATGCCGTGGGCGGCGAGCTGGGCTACATGCTTCTCGAGGGGGGCGGCCTGTTTCTGGGCGTGGAGTACGCGAGCAAGCCCATCTCCATCAACCGGACCTACATGCGCCTGTCGCAGCAAGTGCAGTACCAGCTCGCCTTCATCGATTATGTGCTCACCTATCGCGGTTTTTTCGACGCCTTCGATACGCGCAAGAGCCGCCTCTTCGCCGAGATCGGCATGTTTTACGGCTCGCGGAGCGGCAGGTGGGTGATGCGCGAAACGATGGGAAGCACCACCTATGAGCGCGACATGGCCACGCTCAAGCCCGGCAAGGTGCAAAACGAATACGGCATCTGCTTCGGCTTTGGCGTGCAGTTCGACGCGGCGCGTGACGTGAGCGTGAACGTGGGTTTGCGCTTCGAGATATCGCTCCAGAACGCCTTCGAATACGAGGACGAGCTCAAGACCAACCTGGGAATGCTCACCCTGGGCGCCTGCTACAAGTTCGATCCTTTTTAGCCGGTTGGTGTAGCAGCGGGTTTTTCGTTGCGACTATTTCCCTTTGCGTCCAATGTCCGGACACAAACGTCGTTGCCCCCTTCGTGCAGGGGGTTTCGTGTTTTTGGGGGTTGGGGCAATGGCGGGTGTGTGTAATTGGGCGAAGTGGCGAACAGCGTATCGGGCACTGAAGTTGAAGCTGTTTCCGGGTCGCATTCGAAAACAGGTATTCGCCAGCGCTCGGCAAATCTAGCGGCTGGTCGGAATTAATTAGTTCAACCGGTTAATCGTGAACGGCGGTGGGGTCAGGGGGTTTGAAAGACGCCCACGGTTTCGTCAAAGTCTCTTTTGCTGTGTATAACGGCCAATATTTTCACGCCATCCGGGGTTGTTCTATACATGATGCGATATGGCGGTACAATGAGCTCCCTCGCGGAAGCTTGCATGATTTCCGGTATCAGTCGTCCCATTTGCGGAAATGCATCGAGGATATCCGCCCTTGAGACGATCGAAGAGACTTCTATTCGCGCGTAATGAGGGGACTCTGTAGCGATATAATCATAGATTTTTTTGAGGTCCCGTTTTGCGGACTCGGTCCAGTCTACCATGTTTGGATTTCACGTTTTAATTCTTCTGCGGTAATGACCCTGCCGTTTCGTATGTCATCAAGGCCCGCATGGATTTTATCGATGACGTAGAGGCGATACATCATGTCTTCGATGGTTGCATTGTCGGGGAGCTTCGAGATGGCGGCTAAGGCTTCCTGTTTAATTGTTTGCATGGGTTTTACACCTCAGAGGATAGTATTCTGAGCGACTGTCGGCGTCGATTTTTTCACGATAGCAATTTCAATAATTTTATTCAAGGTTTTTTTGTCCTTCTCGTCCCTTATGCATCCGCTTGTGCGAATATGAGTTTTTTGCAGGATGCAGAGGATGTAAATGGATCTTTTTTAACCATTCCCTGCCGTCACGGCGCAACCGACAGCAGCTCCGAGACCGTCACGAAGCGGAACCCCCGTCGCCGAAGCTCGTCGATGATCCCGGGGAGCGCTGCGTGCGTGTGATGCCCGCGCCCGTTCACGTGCATGATGGCGATGGACCCGAAGCGCGCGCCGCCGAGCACGAAGCGACGGATCATCGCGGCCGAGACGCGCGGGTCGGGATCGCCCGAGACCACGTCCCATTGAATGAGCCGCAGCCCCAGCGCGCCCGCCGCCGCGACGAGCCGTTTGTTGTACCAGCCGAACGGCGCGCGAAACAGCGTTCCCTGCCTGCCGGCGATGCGGTGCATGATGTTCTGCGTTTCCTGGATCTCGTATCGCAGCGCGGCGTCGCCGAGGGCGCGCATGTCCGGGTGGGAATACGAGTGGTTCGCAAGTTCGAAAAAGGGAACGCGCGCGAGCTCCCGCGTCTCCTCCGGATGCGAGAGCATCCATCGTCCGCCCAGGAAGAACGTGGCCGGCGTGCGGGTCCGCGTGAGTATGTCGATGATGCGCCGGTCGTAGCCGGTCTTTTCGTTGATTCGCTCGCAGGCGTCGAAGGTAAGCGCGACCAGCGGCGTTCGCCGTGATCCGTGATAGATTGCGGCGGGTTTCACCGGGGAGAGGGCGGGCGCCTGCGCGTGCCGATCACCGCGCTCCGCTGGGCGCGCTTCGGTCGGGAGGATTGCCATACAGAACGCTGCGATCGTTATCGCACGCACCATGAGCACGTATCGCGCGCTCTTCGTCATGTCCGATGCCTAGAAGCGGCCGCGCGGTATTACGCTTCCGCGGCCGCCTTTCGCCGGCCCGTCCATATCCATCCGGCGATGCCGCCGATGATGAGGAGGATGCCGATCACCTGCGCCTGCGACAGTCCCAGCGGCCCGCGCGGATTGAGCCGCACGAACTCGACCAGGAAGCGCGGCAGCCCGTTCAGGATCATGTACAGGAAGAAGATGCGCCCGACGGGCCAGTCGAGCTTGCGCAGCTGCATGAGGAGCGCGAAGACGATAAACGAGAAGTACACCTCGAAGAACGGCGTGGGCAGCACCGGCGTGGTGGTGGGCACAATGCCGTTCGGGTAGGGCGTCGCGATGCCGAGCGTCGAGACGACGCCGTAGCAGCCGTCGCCCGCGACATGGCAGCCGAAGCGCCCGAAGCAGTAGCCCAGCGCCATCGACGGCGCTACGGCGTCGCCGACGGTGAGGAAGTCCTCGCCGCTCTTTCGGATGATGATGAAGCAGATGATGGCCGCCAGCACGAAGCCCCCGTAGGCCGAGAGCCCCTCGCCGGAGAAGATCATCGACTTCGCGCTCTGCCAGCTGGACGTGAAGTCGGACCAGTGTTCGAAGATGTGGAACATCTTCGAGCCGACGATGCCGCCGGGGATCGCGCCCAGCAGGATCCGATAGGCGAGCTCCGGATTGATGTCCCGCAGCTTGAGCTCGCGCTCGAGCAGCAGAAAGGCGAGATAAAAGCCCATGCCCAGCATGACGCCGTAGCCGCCGATCTGAAGGAATTTATACTGGAATAAGATGGGAAACATGATTGCCTCGCTGTGCGCTGTCTGTGGTTATTTCACGACCATGGGGCCCATGTCGTCCCTGCCGCCCAGCACGTGGACGTGCAGGTGCCAGATGACCTGGCCGCCGGCGGCGCCGTTGTTGATGATCACGCGGTACCCCTTCGCGTCGACGCCGGTGATGCGCGCGACCTCCTTGACGCCCAGGAACAGGTCGGCCATGATGCCGCTGTTCTCGGCGGTGAGCTCGTCGAGGTTTGTGGTGTGCGTCTTGTGCACCACCAACGCGTGCACCGGCGCCTGCGGGCTGATGTCCGCGAACGCGAACACGCGCTCGTTCTCGAAGATCTTCGTCGAGGGGATCTCCCCCGCGATGATGTTGCAGAACAGGCATCCCATGGCGCGCTCCAAAACCGATTTATTGTTGATTGTTCCGCCGGCGCCGGCGGATCGTGTTTGCAGGTACCGTACGCGATACTATTCGTCAAGAACATTATTGCGGGAATCGGAGCGGGGCGCCCGCGCGCATGGGGCGGGAAGCGGGACGGTGAGGCATCACGCATGAAAACCATCGACGACATTCGGGCCATCGTGTACGATCCCGCCGAGGAGCGCGCGCCGCTCGTCGCGCGTTTTCTCGCGCTCCCGGGAAAGCGGCATCTCGCCTGTACGGACCGCGAATCGGTTACGCGCGCCCTCGACGGGCTGCGGGCGGAAGGGCTCGACTCGAAGGAGGCGCTCGTCCTCCAGCGTTTCATGGGGCGCTTCTTCCAGAAGTGTCCCGGCTCGCCGCGGGTGATCTGCTGCAACTATCATCTCATCAACACCTGCTTTAACTGCTTGTACGACTGCGCCTATTGCTACCTGAACACCTACCTGAACTCCTTCGGGGTGGTGCAGTTCACGAACATACTCGATGTCGCCGACGAGATCGAGGCGCACGTGGCCGCGCGGCCAGCGGGGGCGGTGCTGCGCATCGGGACCGGCGAGTTCACCGATTCGCTGATGATGGACGAGGTGACCGGGATCGCGGCGTCGCTTATCGCGCGCATGAGCCGCTTCCCCAACGTGTTCCTGGAGCTCAAGACGAAGTCGGACAACGTGGGGCACCTGCTCGCGCTCCCGGAGAAGGGCAATGCGGTGCTCGCCTGGACGCTCAACACCGAGCGGAACATCGCGTTATACGAAAACGGAACCGCCGCGCTGGACCGGCGCATCGGGGCCGCGCGCGCGGCCTGCGCGGCCGGCTACCGGATCGCGTTTCACTTCGATCCGATGATCGCAGGCGAGGGCTGGGAGGCGGAGTACCGCGCGGTGGCCGCGCGGGCCCTCGCGGCGGTGGACCCGGCGCGCGTGGCGTGGGTGTCGCTGGGGGGCTTTCGGTACGCGTCGGGCTTTCGCGAGATCATCCGAGCGCGCTTCCCCGACGAGGCGCTCACGCGCGCGGAGATGTTTCCCGGCATCGACGGGAAGTATCGCTATCTGCGCCCGCGGCGGCTGGCGATGTACCGCGCGATGCGCGAGTGCATCAACGAGCTCGCCCCGGACGCTTTCGTCTACCTGTGCATGGAGGGCGCGGACATGTGGGAGGATTTCGCCGGGGCGCGCTACGCCTCCTCCGATGATCTGGAGGAGGACATCGCGCGCCACCTGCGCCGGACCGTGCTGCGCTAGTCGCCGGTCACGATCACCGTGAGGCTCTCGTAGATGAGCCAGTTGAAATACGGAAGGCGCAGCATCACGCGCTCGTAGTCGACCGAGTGGACGCGCGTGATCTTCGCCTCGTCGGCGGCCTTGCGGATGCTGCTGTCGCCCCAGGCCACCAGGCCCAGGACGCCCTGCGATGACGAGCGGCCGGTGCGCACCGAATCGGTGGTCGCCTGGCGGGCCTTCTCGTCCGCGGCCGCGTCCTTCGCGTCGACCGGCTTGGTTTCTTTCTCGCTTTCTTTGACGGCGGATTTCGCCGTATCGTCCGTTGTGTCGGCGGGCTTTTTGCCGTCGGCGGGAGCGTCGCGTGCGGCTTTATCGGACGGCGCTGCGGCGTCCCGCGCGGCGTCATTCGCGCCTTTCGTGTCCCCGTCGGGGGCCGGGGGAACGCCGTCGGATTTTTTCGACGGGCCTTCGTCCTTTTTATCGGCGGGAGCGGATTCGCGACGGGGTACGGCATCATCACCCGTGACGGCGCCGGTGTCGGTTCCGCGTTTGATCGACGCCGATGTGGCCGAAAGGACATGGTCGGTGGCCGCGATCGATCCCTTGTTCACGGTCACGTAAAAGCCCTCGGGCGGCGGCGTCCGGGGAATGGTGTAGCGGGTGATTGACGAAACGCATCCCGCGCAGGTTGCGAGGGCGGCGATCACGACGGCGAGCGCACGCATGCTATTCACCGTAGACGACCGTCGTGTAGGTCATGTACACGAGCAGTATGTTGAAGTCCTCGTAGTCGACATGATGGATCTTGGTGATCCCGGCGCTCTCGCAGGCCTTCTTGATGCTGCTGTCGCCCCACGCGACGATGCCCAGGACCGACGAGGCCGTGGCGCGTCCCACCTTCGGGCTGTTCAGGTTCGCGGTCACGGTGAAGGGTCCCTGCACCTTCGTATAGATGCAGCCCTTGGGGGTCGGCGTGGACGAGCAGCCAAGGACGCCGATGACGAGGACGGCGGCGCACATAACGGCGATCGGTTTCATTCTCATGGTTCTCGTGTCTCCTTTTTTATGATGGCGTGACGGGGAAAACGCATTTCGAACAGTATACGCAATGATGAGGGGATCGGCAAGTTTTTTTTCGATGACGCCGATGGCGTGTGCGGCTACCAGACGTACTTGACCACGCGGTTCCCGCAGAGCTCGCCCACGAGCAGCCGGTCGGTGTTCGCGATGCGCTCGGTGAGCGTGCGCACCATCTTCACGGCGTAGCGGGGGTTCTTGGTGATGAACGCGACCAGCTCCTCCGGCGAGTCGATGAATGTGGCCCGCACGTCGGTGAGCGCGTAGGCGTTCGCGGTCCGCTCGATCTCCTGGAAGAGCGACACCTCGCCGAAAAAATCGCCCTTGCCGAGGCGCGCGACCGATACCTTTTCGTCGTTCACCGTGAAGGAAATCTCGACCTCGCCCTCGAGGATCACGTACATGCGCTGTTCGTATTTTCCGCTCTTGATGATGCGCTTGCCTTTCGAGAAGCTCGCTATCCGTTTGCCCATGGACCCTCGCAGCCGGTGATGGTTATACTATACCAATCGGCCGTCCGCGTTCTCCGGTCCACAACTATCGTGAAAAACCTGTTGATTTTTTCCCGCGTGCGGGGCGGTATGAGTGGCGTCCCGGCTCTCATATGCGGCGAACGGGCGGGAGCCGTGCGCCGAAACCGACGGTACGTGTCGCGGTGTCGTTCATATCATCCCTGGCGGTGCGAGTATGGATAAATCGGAAACGGCGGTGCAAACCTTCGGCGCGGGCTTCAATTGCGCCCAGGCGGTCCTCGGCGCGTTCGCGTCGGAGGCCGGTCTCGATGCGGACACGGCGTACGCGATCGCCACGGGCTTTGGTGCGGGCCTCGCCTATCGGGGGGAAACCTGCGGGGCGGTCTCGGGCGCGGTCATGGTGTTGGGACTGCGGTACGGATGGCGGGGCGGCGATATCGCCGAATCGCGCGACCGGACGGTCGAGCGCGTCCGGGAGTTCATCCGCCGGTTCGAGGGGACGCACGGGACCATCCTCTGCCAGGACCTTCTGGGGATGGACGTGGCCGATCCGGCTGCGCTCTGCAAGGCGCGCGAGCGGAACCTCTTTCGCACGCTGTGTCCCCGCTATGTCCGCGACGCCGCGGCGATCCTCGAGGACATGCTCGGCGCGCCGTGATCGCGCATGCCGACATCACGGCCCTCTTGCCCGGCGGCGAGGGCGACTGGATCGTCGGTTTCGCCGATCTGGGCGGCCTCCTGCACGAACGCTTTGCGGGGCATCCCTTCGCCATTGTCATCGGCCGTCGGCTGGACGATGCCATCATGGACGATGTCGCGGACGGGCCGGTGCGGGCGTATTACGACCACTATCGCGACATCAACCGCAGGCTGTCGGATGCCGTTCGCGCGGTCGCGGATCGAGTGCGGAGGGACGGATTCGACTGCCGCAGCGTCGAACCAACGGTGCTCGACGAGCAGGTGGCGGCGGACTACATGGAAACGATGCGGCTCGATTTTTCCCACAAGATGGCGGCGACGCGCGCGGGACTCGGCTGGATCGGCAAAACGGACCTTTTCGTCTCGGAGCGGTTCGGTCCGCGCCTGCGCCTGGCCACGGTGCTCGCGGACCGGGAGGTCGCGCCCGCGGGAACGCCCGTTACGGTGAGCCGGTGCGGCGCGTGCGCGCTCTGCGTGGAGCGCTGCCCGGCGAAGGCCGCGACGGGAAAGCTATGGCGCATAACGGTTGACCGCGACGAGTTTTACGATCCCTGGAAATGCCGCGAGAAATGCCGGGAGCTCGCCCGGACGCGCATCGGCGTGAATGAGAGCATCTGCGGGATCTGCGTGTCGGTGTGCCCGGTCGGACGCGCCGGCGCCGGCGCTATCTGACCTTCGACGCGTCCCACTGTTTCTGGATGCCGGAAACGCGGTAAGACCCGCGAATGCTGCGGCCGCCCTGCGTGTATTCCCCGCTGTATTCCTGCACGAACGGCCCGTTCGCCCCGGTCCGTTTCACCTCATCCGGCGTGGTCACGGAGCGAACGAAGAAAATCTTCCCTCCCGAAATGCGGACCCCTTTGAGCGGTTCGGTCGCACCCCGGCCCCAGTTGGGAAAGCGGATCGAGCCATAGAACGCGCCATTCGCGCGTCGGAGCGCCAGGATGCCGCTGTTCCCGGCGGCGTTGATGGAGTAGGTTCCGGTGTACTCGTCCGGCGGCGCCTGATGGGCCGGTCCGGCCGCTGTTTCAACAGGGGGCTGGATGAACTCGATGTATTCGATGCGGTGCAGGCCGATCGCATCGAGGTTCGTGCGTTCCATGCGGCTGTCGAGCGCGGCGCGTTTCGTTTTGTGCGATGCCGCATCGCGGCGGCAGACGATGAGCGGTCCCGCGACCAGGACGGCGCGCGCCCGGTAGAAATCGCCGCTTCGTTCCTTGACGAGCGCGCCGGGCCCCGCCAGGGCGGACCAGAGGAGCGTCGCGGGGAGCGCCATCATCATCCCCCCGATGACGAGCAGGACGCCGGTCGCGATGCGTTTGTTTCGAGCGGTCGGATTCATGGCTTCCTCCATGGTTCGGGGCGGTCTAGGGCGGTGAGTCGCTCACCCCTTCTTTACGATAAGCAGCGTCACATCGTCGGCGGGCATGTAGTCCCGCATTTCGTCCAGGATGCCCCGCTTGATTTCCTCCGGTTCCTTTTCACCTAACGTCAACAGGCAGCTCTTCAGTCGCTCGTCGCCGAACATGTCGCTCTCGGGATCGCGCTCGTCCTTTCGCGCGCCGCGTCGCCATGCCTCGGTGATGCCGTCGGTGTAGAGGAGCATCACGTCCCCGCTCGCGAGCGTGAGGTCGCTGTCGTGGAGCATCCCCTTGATGTCGTCCACGAGGCCGAGCCAGATGCCGTCGGTCTCCACGATCTCCACGGCCTTGGTCGCGGCGCGGTAGACCATGATGTCCTGATGCAGTCCCGAAAAGTAGAACTTACCGTTTTTAAGGCAAGCCAGGACCGTGATGGTCATGTACTTGTCCTCGTTGAGCTTCTTGATGTTGGCGGTGACCACCTGGTTGATGTGGCTGAGGAGCCGCTGCGGCTTGAGGTTCGGCTTTCCCGCGAGGGCGGTGTGGATGGCGGTCTGCACC
>JAKQUI010000051.1 GCA_029562645.1 Spirochaetota bacterium | reverse complement strand
GCTTCCATTTACGCTTTTGCACCTTCGCCCGGAACACGAGCTTGCGGTCGTGGAGCTGGGCATGAACCATCCGGGCGAGATCGAAAGGCTCTCGCTAATGGCTCGCCCGGACATGGCCGTCATCACCAACATCGGCGAGGGGCACCTGGAGTTCCTGGGCTCGGTGGAGGGCGTGGCCGCCGCCAAGGCCGAAGTCCTGAAGGGGCTTGCCCCCGGCGGGCTGATCTACCTGAACCGGGACACCCGCTGCTTCGACCTTCTCTGCGAGGCCGCGCTCTCCCGCGACTGCGAGGTCCTAAGCTTCGGCCTGTATGAGAATGCGCGCATTCGCGCCGAGGATTACTCGCTCGGCGTATCCGAATGCGGCGTGACGATTTGCGGAGAAACCTATCGCGCGCCCGTTTACGGCATCCACAATGTGTACAATCTGCTGCCGGTCGTGGCCATTGCGTCCGAACTGGGGCTGGAGAGCGAACGCATACGGCACGCGCTCGCCTCATTCAGGAACATGGACAAGCGCTCGCAGGTGTTTGAAGGGGAGTTCGTGCTCATAGACGACACGTACAATTCCAATCCGCTCTCCACGCGCTATGCGCTTATGTCGATAGCCACGGTCTTTCCCGAAAGGCGTAAGATCGCCGCGCTCGCCGACATGAAGGAGCTTGGCGCCTCCTCGGCCGGGCTCCACGAAAAGGTGGGCGGAATGATAGTCGATTACGGCTTCGACATGCTGTGCGCGTTCGGCGAGGACGCGCGGCATTATGTGAGCGGCGCGCTGGCCGCGGGCATGAAACGGGAGGCGGCGCGCCACTTCGACGACAGGGGAGAGCTCGCGGAATTCCTGAAGGGTGCGCTTTCGAAGGACGATGTCGTGCTCGTAAAGGGCTCGCGCTCTATGAAAATGGAGGAGGTGGCGGACGCGCTCGTCTGGTAATCGCGATGTTCTATCATTTTATACTGCCGCTGCAGGAGTACGTCTCGTTCCTCAGGCTCTTTCAGTACATCACCTTCCGCTCGGCCTATGCCGCGTTGACCGCCCTCGTCCTGGTGCTTCTGCTCGGCAACCTGGTAATCCGCTGGCTCCGGCGGATGAAGCTCGGCGAGGAGATCCGCGAACTCGGGCCCGAGAGTCATCGCTCCAAGGCCGGAACGCCGACCATGGGCGGGCTTCTCATCCTCGGCGCGGTGCTGGTTTCGATCCTCCTGTGGGGCAATTTCCGGAACCATTATCTCATCGTTCTCGCCGCGGCGACGCTCCT
>JAKQUI010000050.1 GCA_029562645.1 Spirochaetota bacterium | reverse complement strand
CGCTTGATGAAGGCTTCGAGGTCGGCGACATCGGTCGAATTCTCGGAAAGCAGGCGGTCGATCACGCTGTGCGCCGCCATCACGCGAATTTTCTCGCACTCGAAGGTCCGTGCTTCACGCAGAATCTCGCGGAATATCTCGAAGGTGACGGTCTCGGGCGACTTCAGGTAGCCCCTGCCGTTGCAGACACCGCAGGGCTCGCAAAGTTGCTGTTGCAGGTTCTCGTGGGTGCGCTTGCGGGTCATTTCCACCAGGCCGAGTTGGGAGACCCCGGAAATCGTGAGCTTGGCGCGATCGTTGGCGAGTGCATTTTCCAGCGCACGCAGCACCTGGCGGCGGTGCTCGGGATCCTGCATGTCGATGAAATCGAGGATGATGATGCCGCCCAGGTTGCGCAGGCGGATCTGGCGGGCGATGGCGCCGGCGGCTTCGACATTGGTCTTGAAAATGGTCTGCTCGAGGTTGTGACGCCCGGTGTAGGAACCCGTATTGACGTCGATGGTGGTCATCGCCTCGTTCTGGTCGATGACCAGATAGCCGCCCGACTTGAGGTCCACCCGCCGCTCCAGCGCACGCGAGATTTCCTCCTCCACGCCGTACAGCGAAAACAACGGGCGTTCGCCCCGGTAGCGTTCGATCAGATCCCGGACCTCGGAATTGAAGTACGTGGTGAAGCGCCCGAACAGTTCGAACACCTCGTCGGAATCCACCCGGATACGGTCGATGCCCTCGGGATTGAGATCGCGCAGGGTGCGCAGGGTCAGCGGCAGGTCTTCGTACAGACAGCCGACCGCCTCGCTGGAGGCAATCTTGTCCTTGACGTAGGCCCACAGCCGGTGGAGGAAGGCGACTTCGGCGCTCAACTCCTCGCGGGTCGCGCCTTCGGCCACGGTGCGGATGATGTAGCCGCTGGGTTCCTCACAAACTTCATGTTCCGCGATCGCCAGTTCGAGATCCTGCCGCAGACGCTCGCGCTCGGCTTCGTCCTCGATCCGCTGCGAGATACCGATGTGATCGGTCTTGGGCATGAACACGAGCAGGCGTGACGACACCGACAGAAAGGTGGTGAGGCGCGGCCCCTTGGTGCCGATGGGATCCTTGAGCGCCTGCACGGCAAGCATATCGCCCTCGCGCAGCAGCTCCCGGATATCGCGCTCGCCGCTCGCCCAGCGGTCGACGGTTTCGCCGGCGCGCGGGCGCAGGTCGTTGATGTGAATGAAGCCGGCCTTGTCGCGCCCGATGTCGATGAAGGCGGCCTGCATTCCGGGCATCACCCGGACC
>JAKQUI010000038.1 GCA_029562645.1 Spirochaetota bacterium | reverse complement strand
CCAACCTCGCCGCGATCCGCGCGTTCGGCACACCCTCCGCGGCAAGCCTCCTGATCAAGGCCCAATCCTCCATAGTGATCACTCTCCGATCGTCGTGGGAGTGTCCACTTTTCACCGTCGAAAGTGTTCAGTTTTCAACCGTCGTCGACAGCCGACGGTTCCGATCGAGGGCGTGGCGCCGATGTCTGCGAGGGGTTCGCCGTAGCGAATCGAGGTGAATTGGGCGAGTTCAACCGGTCGATGCAACACCGCGGATTCTCGTGCCGGGCGCCGCGGGACCAGCGGGCCATCTCGATCGCGTTGAGGACCATCTCGGTGCGTATGTGCGATGCGACCCGCCACCCCGCGATCATCCTGCTGAACGCGTCGATGATGAAGCACACGTAGGCGACGCCCGGTCCAGGTCGTCACGAATGTCAGGTCGGTGACCCAGAGCCGGTTCGGTGCGGTCGCGGTGAACTCCCGCTTCACCAGATCAGGGTGCCGCGCCGACGCCGGGTCCGGCCTCGTCGTCTTGATCCGCTTCGAACCCCTCACGCCCTCGATCCCCGCAGAGCGCATCAACCGGGCGGTCAGGTCTCCACTGCTGCGGCCTTCTCAGGGCGCTTCACGACAAACACGCCATCGTCTGCCGCGCGGCCGTCGTCCTCAACGCCGTCATCGCCTGGGTCAAGACATTGTCAGACACGCCCTAGGTCAGAGTGCGGCGGCTCCGGCCTCGGCTACTGTCTGGTCCTCTTCGATACTGCCGGTGGACACTCCGATGGCACCGACGATGACACCGTCGCGGACGAGCGGAATGCCTCCGGGGAACACGACGATGCGGCCGCCGTGAGCATCGTTGAGACCGTACAGGTCGCCGGTCGGGCGTGTTGCTCCCGTGAGGTCTTTGGTCTGGGTCTGGAAGGCAATGGACGTATACGCCTTATTGATAGCGATGTGGATGCTGCCGATGTTCGCAGTATCCATCCGCACGTGTGCCTTGAGGTTGCCTCCGGCGTCCACGACGGCGATGTCCTGGGGCTGTCCGATCTCCTCAGCGCGCGCGATGGCGGCATCGATGACGCGGAGTGCGTCCTCAAGGGTGATGGTGTCCTGAATCTTGGGGTTCGACATGGTGTCTCCTCTTCATTGAAGGTCAGGTGTTGCGGGTGTTAGGCGTCGCATGAGCGACGACTGGGGTGGAGCCTCGGACGGTCCCGATCATGACTTGAAAGACAGTGGACCGACCGAGGGCTAGGGGTTCCCGTCAGATGACAGGAAGCAGTGCGATGGACAACCCGGTGGCGAGCGCGCCTCCGATGAGCGGGCCGGCCACGGGCACCCATCCGCGGACGTCTGTGTCCGCGGAGGTCAAACCGCGGGCTCGGATTGAGCGTGGTACAAGGGATGGTGTGCGTGCGAGCGGCGCCGGGTGGACAGTCGAGGGCCAACCGCGGCCCACCCGGGGATTGCTCAGTGTGAGACTGTGCGGCGCAGCGTGACCTGCGCCGCACAGCGGGGGGCTCCTTAGAAGGTGCGGATCGGGATCTCCGCGGGAGCCTCGAGAAGTTCGCGAATCTCGTCGTCAAGCTTGACAAGCGTGATGGACGCGCCCGCCATGTCCAGCGAGGTGCAGTATTCGCCGACATAGCTACGGGTTGGGGTAATTCCTTGGGCCGCGAGCTTCTCGTGTGCGATGCCGTACAGAAGGTACAGCTCGCTGATGGGCGTGCCACCGAGACCGTTCACCATCAGCGCGACGTCATCGCCGCTGCTGTAGGGGATGTCGCTCACGATGGGCTCCAGAAGCAGGTCGACGATCTCGTTCGCCGGGACCCACTTCTGACGTGCACGGCCGGGCTCACCGTGGATACCGATGCCGACTTCGATCTCGTCGTCGCCGATCTCGAACAGCGGCTCGCCCTTGGCGGGCGGGGTGCAGGCGGTGAGCGCCACGCCCATGGTGCGGGTGACGGCGTTGACCTTCTCGCCGATCCGGACGATCTCGTCGAGGTCCTTGCCGGCCTCAGCGGCAGCGCCGACGGCCTTGATGACGAAGAAGTTGCCAGCGACGCCGCGGCGACCGATGGTATACAGCGAGTCCTTCACCGCGACGTCGTCGTCGATGAAGAGGGTGCGCACCTTGATGCCCTCTGCGGCAGCGAGCTCTTCTGCCATTTCGAATGCCATCTTGTCGCCGGTGTAGTTGTTCACCAGCAGCAGCACACCCTTGTCGCTCTTGACGCGGCGTGCGGCCTCGACGACGAAATCGGTGGGCGGGGCGGCGAACACGTCACCGGGGCAGGCGGCGTCCAGCATGCCCTTGCCGACAATCATCACGTGTGCGGGCTCGTGGCCAGAGCCGGAGCCCTGGATGATGGAGACCTTGTCGTTGTTGGGCGCATCGGCGCGGACGATGAGGTTGTACTTCGGGTCGTACGTGAGCGTGTCAGGGTTCGCCAGGGCCAGACCCTTCAGCATCTCCGGAACGAACGCCTTCGGGTCGTTGATGAACTTCTTCATTGTGTTCTCACTTCCTTGTGTGGGATGGGGGTGGAGGGAGGGTGAGTCGTTACCAGGTCTCGGCGACGCGCTCGGCGAGCACTGCCATCGCGATGGCGCCCGGGTCGGGGGAGCCGATGCTGCGCTCACCGGTGTAGGACGCGCGGCCACGATGTGCCTCGAGCTTCGCGGTCTCTTCGGCGGCGGCGCGTGCGACCTCGGCTGCGTGCTGAGCGACAGCCTTGCCGTCCAGACCCTTATCGAGGTCCGCCTCGATGGCATCGGTGAGCGGGACCAGAGCGTCCAGCAGCGTCTTGTCTCCGAGGGAGGCGCCGCCGCGCTTCATGATGCCCTCGACGGCCGAGCGAAGCATCGCGACCACATCGGCCTGGCTGATGTCGTTCTTGTCTTTCACGGAGATAGCGGCGCGAAGGAACGCCGTGCCCCAGATCGGGCCGGACGAGCCACCGATACGGCCGGACATCGTAGTCGCAACCTTCTGGATGAAGGTGCTGAGATCCGACCGGTCGTACTCGTCCCATTCGGCGATGACGTTCTCGAATCCGCGAGCGAGCGAGTATCCGAAGTCGCCGTCGCCGACAACGGCATCCAGGTCGCTGAAGTACTTCTCATTGTCGACGCACGTCTGTGCGATGAGCTTGATGACGCTCTCGACGCGGGCGACGCCCGCCTGGCTGAAGGTGCTGCTCATGATGATCCTCGGGTTGGGTTATCGGATGGTGAGGGCAGTGAGGGTGTCGAGGGTGACCTGACCGGTCTCCTCGACGCCACGCGGGTTGGAAAGGAAGCGCGCTGGCGTCTGCGGCTGGTCACCCAGGCTGTCAACGACCAGTGCCGCCTCGGTGAAGTCCTCGTCGGCGGTGTAACTGGACACCGTCACGACCGTGGTGATGCCGGCCGCGGCGGCGGCCCGCAGCCCGTTCTGGCTGTCTTCGACGACCACAGCGTCCGCCGCGTCGACACCGAGGTCCCGCAGAGCGAGCAGGTAGATGTCCGGTGCCGGCTTCTTCGCCGGGACCACGTCTCCCGCGTAGATACGGAACCAGGAGGCGGACTCTGCACCGACCGCATGCTCCAGCACGGCGCGCACCGATTCTTCGGCGGACGTGGATGCGACAGCGAGCAGCCATCCTGCGTCGTGTGCAGCAGCGACGATTCGGGCGATTCCGGGCCGCCCGGGCATCTCACCAGCTCGAACCTTCGCTGTATAGCGGTCCGTCTTGAAGCGGTGCCACCGCTTGACGAGCTCGATCTGTGCAGCTTCGTCGGTGGGCAAGTTCGCCGACGCAATGAAGTCGCTGGTGAGAAGCGAGGCGAGACGCTCCTTGCCGCCGCCGATTCGTACCTTCTCGGCATAGTCCTCCTCGGACCAGTGCACGGGAAGGTTGAAATGCGCGAAGGTGTCGTTGAAGGCGGGCAGGTGACCATAGCGCTCGGTGTCTGCGAGCACTCCGTCGCAGTCGAAGATCAGGGCGCGAGTCACGGCTTGACGGCCTTCGCCTTGGCTGCCATGCCATCGGAGCCGAACCACTCGATGTGGTCACCGATGACGCTGGTGACAGCATCACCGATGGCAGTCATCAACTTCGGCGGATCCCAATGGTTGTTGGCGCGTGCCCAATCGAGATGCTCCGCCGATGCCTGCATGTACGCGTGCTTGACGGCTGTGGAGATGTTGATCTTGGAGACGCCATTGTTGATGAAGGCGCGGAAGTCGGCGGGCTCAAGGCCGGTTCCCCCGTGAAGAACAATTCCCTTGTCCGTGAGGTGCGCGAGTTCGCGGGCGCGCTCAGGGAGAAGGGTCGGCTTGGACGTGAACAGGCCGTGGCTCGTGCCCAACTGCGGGGCGAGCAGGTCAGCACCGGTGCGCTCCGCGATGGCTGCGAGCTGGTCGACGCTATACGCGTGGTGGGCTTCGTCGCTGCCGACTCCGTCTTCGACCCCGAGGATGTTCTCGATCTCGGATTCGACGTCGACGCCCGCTGCGTGAGCCTCCTTGACGACTTCCGTCGTCTCACGCTCTGCATCAGCAAGATCACGGTCAGAAGCATCGAAGAGAACCGATGACCACCCGGCGGCAATGACGTCAGAGAGGACAGAACGGTCCGGGCAGTGATCCAAGTGGAGCGCGACCGGCACGGATGTGTGCCGCGTGAGCGCCTGGAAAAGGCTCGTGATGAAAGCGGTCCCCGAGGTGCGAACAGTCTTTGTCGAGACCTGGACAATCAGAGGCGAGTCCTTCTCCTCGGCTGCGGCGATGACCGCGCGCATGCTGATCTCGTCGAAGACGTTCACGGCGGGAACCGCGTATCCGTGCTTCCGAGCTCCCGTCGTGAGACGACGAGTTGATACGGCCATAGTCCGATCTCACTTCCTTGTGTCGAGCTCGGGCCAGAACATCCTTCGTTCCGGTCCGTCTGGACCCAGAGTACATGGCTATACAACTCTATACAAGACCTACTTGGTAAGATCATGTGGAAAATTCTGGAGGCGTAAGGATGACCGACGTGATTGAGCGCGACTCAGCGACACCGATCTATCAGCAGCTCGAGGACATCTTTCACGCGAAGATCGCCAGTGGTGAGTGGGCACCCGAGCAGCGCATCCCGTCGGAGAACGAGCTGAACCGGGAGTACAGCCTGAGCCGCATGACGATTCGTGGTGTGCTCAACAAGCTGGCGGGTGAGGGTCTGCTCATCCGCGTCCCTGGCAAGGGCACGTTCGTCGCCCCGCAAAAGATCAACGCGGTCTCTCCTGCATACAAAGGAATCCGTGAGCAGCTCGAAGTGCTCGGGTACGACATCGTGACGACGTTGATTTCTACGGAGCGCGCTCCCGCGCCGACGAGAGTGCGTGAGCACCTGAATCTGCCGGAGGGCGCCGAGGTCATCGCCATCATGCGACTGCGGACGGTAGACGGGAAGCCTCTGAGCGTCCACCGCTCCTTCGTGCCAGCGAGCCTCGCGCCGGGACTGGATCAGCTGGATGTCGTCAACGAGCAGCTGTGCGTGGTTCTCGAAGACAAATTCAATCTGTCGATGAAGAGTGTCTCCGAAGATCTGGAAGTCATCGCCGTGGACGGAACCGACGCCAAGCTGCTGGAGCTGCGCAAGGGCGACCCGGCACTGCTGTTGACGGATGTCATCACGAACCCGGCAGGGACGGCCTTTGAGTACTCGACCATCGTCTTCCGCGGCGATGCGGTGCGGCTGAAGTTCGATTACAAGCGTGAGTGAACCCGCCGTGGTGGATAACTCGGGGCCCACCACAGCGGGTCCGCCTAGCGGACGAGCAGCCGAATGCGCTCGTACAGTCCCGCGGCGTCAAGCGCGTATCGGGCAAGCAGACCTGAGTACGTACCGGTGACGATGTGCTCATGCGGCAACCCGATGGCGTGCACGGGAATTCCCGAGGATGCCAGAGCCTCGCCAACGGCCGCGGAGAGACCGCCGCGGGTGTAGTGCTCCTCGACGGTGATGACGCGTCCGGTGCGATGAGCGGACGCGCGGATAAGCGCCGCGTCAACAGGTTCGACAGTTGGCATCCCGATGAGCTCCACATCGACGCCGTCGTCCGCGAGCCGTTGCACCGCGACCACGACCTCCGGGGTGATGGTCCCCGTCGTGACGACCGTTGCGCGAGACCCTTCCCGAATCATCCGCCCTTCCCCGATGGTGAACGGTGCCTGCGGGAACAGATCGGGGATCGATGGGCCCCCGATGCGCATGTACACGGGCCCGTCGTGCTCAATCATCGCCTTCGCTGCCTCCCGGATCTCTCCGGGGTCCTGGGGTGAGAGGACGACGACCCCGGGAAGCATGCGGATGATTGCATAGTCTTCGAGGGAGTAGTGTGTGGGCCCGAGGTCGGAGTAAGTGATCCCTCCGTTGCGACCGACGATCTTGACGTTCTGACCCATGTACGCGATGTCGTTACGGAATGCTTCGTAGTTCCGGTTGGTGACAAACGCTGCGATGGCTGCGAAGACGGGGATTTTCCCGGTTGTTGCGAGACCTGCCGCGACGCCCGTTGTTCCGTGTTCCTGAATGCCGAACTCGTAGTAGCGGTCGGGGTAGCGCTCGCGAAATGAGCCGAATCCCGACGACAGCCCGCTGTCGGCGGAGAGGACGACGACACGGTCATCGCTCGCAGCGAGGTCGGTCACTGCTTGCCCGAAGGTCTTTCGCGGATCGATAAGAGTAGGCGTCTCAGCAGCCATGGTCGTTCCATTCGCGCAGGTTGTCGATGCGGGCGTGCACTTCACGTTCGGCTCGGTCGAGTTCCTCGACCGTCGGCTTCCAGTAGTGCGAGGCAAGGGTCCCTTCCAGGAAGCTGATGCCCTTCGCCTTCGTCGTGCGAGCAACGACGACAGTAGGCCGGCCCTTTTCACCGTCCGCGGTGCTGACGGCGCCGAGGACGGCATCGATATCGTTCCCGTCGATGGTGACGGTGTTCCACCCGAACGCTGCGAACTTGTCGGCAATCGGCTCCATGTTCATGACCTCAGCGGTCGGCCCGGAGATCTGCAGATCGTTGACATCGACGAAAGCGACGAGGTTGTCGAGTCGGTGGTGGGCCGCAATGGACGCGCCTTCCCAGTTCGCCCCTTCGGGGAGCTCACCATCCCCAAGGACGGTGAAAACCCGTCCTCCGTTGCCCGCTGCGCGAAGGCCAAGTGCCATCCCTGCGGCAATCGACAGCCCGTGACCCAGGGCGCCCGTGTTCGCTTCAATCCCCGGAAGCTTGTGAAGGTCAGGGTGACCGCCGAGTTTGCTGCCGACGGAGCCGTAGGTGTCGTACAGCGTCTCCTCGAAGTAGCCGCGCCGGCCGAGGACGGCGTACTGCGCCATTGCTTTATGGCCCGCGGACAGCAGGAACCGGTCGCGGTTCGGGTCCTTCGGGGCTTGCGGGTTGACGCGCATGGTCGCGAAGTACAGCGCGGTCACGATGTCGATGCACGAGAGTGCTCCTCCAAGGTGGCCAGAACCGCCTGCCCGCACCATCCGCAGGACGTTCAGGCGTGCGAGTTCCGCCTCGATCTGCAGCGGGACGGTATTCATACGCGAGTGTTCTCGGTTTCGTAGTCGTACAGAGCGGCGAGCTTCGGAGCGCTCCGCTCGTTCTCCCCGTACGACACCGAGAGGTATTCGCGAACGAGTCGCTTGATCGACTCGACGCCGGTGACCTGAGCTCCGAATGCGACCATGTTGGCGTCGTTGCTCAGCTGAGCACGCTCGGCTTGGTACGCGTCCGTGAGCAGTGCGCAGTACGCCCCGGGAACCTTATTCGCAGAGATGGAGACGCCGATGCCGGTGCCGCACATCACGACACCACGCTCGACCTCCTTCGCCGCGACGCTTTCCGCCACCGCTATGGCTGTCTTCGGGTACAGGGGGTCGTCGGAGCCGAAATCACGAACCTCGTGGCCGAGCTCGCGAAGGTAATCAGCGACGGCATCCTTGAGGGTGGCTGCATTCGGGTCGCAGCCAATGCCAATCAACATACGGGACTCCTATCTATACCTGTATAGCCCTGTCTAGCTGATCATAGACCGAATCGGCGTAGAATGGAAGACCGGACTGTAGTCCACCCATCGACCTGGGAGACAGCATGGCCAGAGACGCCCACCCCACCCCTCTTGACAGCGCGGACGTCATCCTCTCCGACCTCGACGGAGTCGTCTACCGCGGCGCAGCACCCATACCGCACGCCGTCACCGCTTTGAACGCGGCTCGAGAGACGAAGACGGTGGGGTTCCTGACGAACAACGCCTCTCGGCTGGCAGCGGACGTCGCGGAACAGCTGACGACAATGGGACTCGACGTCGACGCAGATGATGTCGTCACCTCACCGCAGGCGACACTGCTGCTCCTCTCAAGGGTCGTCGAGCCTGGAACGTCTCTGCTGGTCGTCGGTGGTCCGGGGCTGACGACGGTGCTCCAAGGGGCGGGATACCGACTTGTCCGCACGGCGGATGAGCATCCCGATGCGGTCGTGCAAGGTTTCTCACCACACGTGAGCTGGAATGACCTCGCCGAAGCTGCTTACGCTCTGGCCTCCGGGATTCCGTGGGTTGCGACGAACCTCGACACCGCACTTCCACTCGAGCGCGGCCTGGCCCCCGGCAATGGTGCGATCGTCGCAGCCGTACGCGCTGTCGTCAACCGCGAACCGCTCGTGGCCGGAAAGCCCGAAGAGGCGATCTTCGACGCCGCGCGCGAACGATTCCCCGGCTCCCGATGGCTATTCATCGGCGACCAGGTCGACACAGACATCAGAGGCGCAAACCGATCCGGGATGAGTAGCGCCCTCGTCTTCACTGGCATCAGTCAGCCTCAAGATGCCTTCGCCGCGCACCCCGATGCAAGACCCGACTTCATCTTGCGCGACCTTCGTGATCTCACCTTGCCGTACCCCCCGATCCGTCTCACGCGCAACGGCAAGTTCCTCAAGTCGGCCGCCGCTGATGCAGTAGTTGCCGCCGACGGGCGTCGGGTCCGCCTTGTCGCCACGGGGGAGGAGCCCATGAATGTAATCCGAGCCACGGCCGCTCTCATCTGGGAGCATGCCGCAACCTTCGACAGTCTTGAGCTCGACACCGAGCTCCACGACGCCATCATCGCGGCCCTTCGTTGACGGCGTCAGCGCGTCGCTTGCTAGGAGATGCCATCCTCCTACTCTGCGAAGGTCCGCAGTAAGACAACGTCCACCCACCTCGCCGGAGGGCTGACGTCGATGTACACTCGGGGGCTCGGCTCAGACGAATCGCAGCTCCAGCAACGCGAAGAACGATTCCATCGCTGAGTTGTCGGCGCTGATGCCGACATGAGTGTGCTGGCAAGGTTCAGCCCGAACCGGCCGCCGCTCCGGCTCCGTGGGCTCAACTTCAAAGAGTTCTTCGAGTGGCTTTCGAAGTCGGTTTCGCGTGTTTCCCGGTCACCCCCGGGTGACACAGTGAAGCTCGACCTCGAAGGGCTTGCTGGGACATGCCGCGCCGAGCTCGAGTCTACTTGATTGGGTTCCGACCCTTGCCAACATCGGCCCTGCGATGATCGGGCAATGAAGCGTTGGTTGGGCGCCGTCGCCGTGGTCTTTGCTGTGGGGGGCGTCGTGGTGATGTTGCTGCCGACCCTGGAGATGCGCTGGCTCGTCGACCCGTCACTGGGTGTTGAGATGCCCATGACTCGGCATTCTTGGTTCGACCCGCTTTTGCTGGGGTATGCGCGCTTTGACGCCCCGTTGTCGCTGATTGCGGGGGTAGCAGGAGTCATCCTGCTGTTGCCTGGGCTCCGAAGGGGTTCGCCGTCGTGGATCGCCATCGGATGCTTGATCGCAGCCGCTGTGGTGCCGCTCATCGGCTACGCGATCTACGGAACACTTGGACCGGCCGCGCTCTTCGCGCCGATTTTGATGGCTGCGAGTGCCGCGACGGCGATCCTCTGGCACCGCCGGGAAAACGCATACTTCGCCACCCGGAAGACGAAGGTCGTCTCTGAGCATTGATCTGATCTGGATTGCGCCCCGCTGGGTGGTGGGCTTTCGGGGTGTTCCCCGGTTGCTCACGCGTCGCCGCCGGTGATGGCGGCGATGGGTTCATTATCGCGGGCGGGGAGCAGTAGCGCCATGGATCCTTCGGAGAGGTAGCGGCGTTCG
>JAKQUI010000058.1 GCA_029562645.1 Spirochaetota bacterium | reverse complement strand
GGCGGCCGTAGGTGATGGCCGATCCGACGCTCTGCGGGTCATCCTGGCGGGGCTTGAGGCTGATGCTCTCGCTGATCCACTCGCCCGAGGAATGGATGAGTATCGTGCTGACGGCCACGCGGCCATCTGTAACCTCAGCGGCCTGCGATACGGCTATGCCGTGCTTCGCAAGCGGCTTCGCGGCGTCCATGACAGATGCGAGCGTCGCGTATCTCGATCCGAAGTGGGGGTTTTTGGCATCCATAGATGCCGAAGTGATCTCGATCTGGGCATCGGCGAGCGCCTTGGCAAGCGCCCCGAGTGTTGGTGATGTCTTCATTGGTGTTCTCCTTTCACAGGCCAGCAGCGCGGGCCTGGTCGAGCACGGCGTAGACGTCGCGCTCCAGTTCTGCGCGGCTCTTCTCGCTCAGATACTCGATGGAGCGCTTGCCGCCTTCTCCGATGACGTGCAGATGCGGCTTGGATTCGTCGTGCAGGGGGAAGCCCCAAGCGTCGCGATCCTCCTGCGCGCGAAGGCCGAACCGAAAGACTTTGCGGATGTAGTCGGTGATACGCATGGTGTTCTCCTCCTCACCACGGGTCGATCATGGCGGCATCCACCGCCACAACGCCACCAACGTTCTCAAGCGCGCCTGCGACGAGCTGGGCTTTGACGATGAGTTCCATAGTGTTTTCTCCTGTTTATAACGACCGCGACCGCGACCACGACCCCGACCACGACCGCGACCGCGACCACGACCGCGACCACGACCACGACCCCGACCCCGACCCCGACCCCGACCGCGACCACGACCACGACCGCGACCACGACCGCGACCACGACCGCGACCGCGACCACGACCACTCGTAGCCGGTTCTTTTTACGGCCGCGTTCACTTCTGCTTCTCCGGCAGGTCGTGGGTCCAGTTGGTGATGTCGATGATCGCGGAGATGAAGACGGCAACGGGATTCTTGAACGGCTCGATCTCGTTGAGGCTCCCTGATTCGAGGGCGTTGCCGAATCGGCCTGTGTCGGCGATCCAGGCGGCCTTGTTGAGGACGAGGTGGTCCTTGTTGATCTCGATGATTTTTCCGGTGTGGTAATGCGTGACGGTGCGGATCAGGACTTTGTTTCCGATCTTGATGGGCGACTTAGATTTGGCGACGGACGGCATGATGTTTCTCCTCGGGTTTGATTTTTGGTGGTGAGCTCGCGTTTCCCTTGGCCTTCGGGCGCGCCTTCTCATCAGTGCCCCTGCCGGTAACGATCCGGCCTGGTCCGTTGGGGTCAGCGGCGGAATGCCGCCTTTTTCTCCTCACGCTTTATATATTCCATGACCGCGCGCTCAAGGATATCCTGCATCGTCTCGCCAGCGAGCGCAAGCGCAGAGCGGAAGCGCCGCGCCGTAGACTCTGGAAGCCTGAA
>JAKQUI010000043.1 GCA_029562645.1 Spirochaetota bacterium | reverse complement strand
ACGAAACGAACAGCGACACAGCAAGGCATACGGCCAGTGTGTACCTCATCGTATCCTCTCCTGACAGATTGGTCGGGATGCCCGCGCTAGAGGAGCGATCCCTGCATGTCCTCGTCGTCGTCGATCTCGCCGGTGTCCTGCTTCACGCGGACCGCCCGCTTCTCGACAGAGCCGTTTTCGCCCTTCTGCAGTATCTCGATGCGGCGCTCCGCCTCATCGAGCTTTTCGCGGCAATAGCGGGCAAGCCTGGTGCCACGTTCGAATTCGGCGATTGATTCCTCGAGGCCGAGGCTTCCGTCCTCCAGCCGCTCGGCGATCTTTTCCAGTTCCTCCAGCGCTTTCTCGAAGCTCGGCTTAGCCTTTGCCGATGATTTCTTTTCCACCGCGCACCTCTCGTTGCACTGTATTTACCGTACATCCCATCGAGCCGTCGGCCACCATCACGCCGATCGATTCCCCGGATTTGATCGTCTTCACGGTTTTGATGACGCGTCCCCGTGCGTCGGTCACGAGAGAGTAACCGCGCCGGAGGACTCCCTTCGGCGAGAGCTTGTCGACCGCCCCCCGGGCCAGTTCCAGGCGGGAACGCCGGGAGCGCGCCTCGGTTTTCCACAATCGGTACAGGTCGGGGAGCGAGAGCAGGCGTTGCCTTCCCGCGGAGATGCCTTCCTTGAGCGCCATGGTCATTCTCTGCTCCAGGTCGACCAGCGAGAGCTCGCGCATCGCGACTATCTCGCGCGGATTACGGAAACAGCGGAGCGCGGCGATCGAATCCAGCCTTTCACCAAGGCCGGTCAGCCTCGACACCAGAGCGTTTGCCGCTCGAATCGAAAGATAGTCGATCTCCTCGATGAGCTCGCTCTTCACCGGCACCGCGATTTCGGCGGCGGCCGACGGCGTCGGCGCGGCGTAATCGGCCGCGTCGTCCGTCAGCGGATGATCGATCTGGTGGCCAACCGCCGATATGACCGGAACGCGCGAGGAGAGCACCGCCCGGACGACCGGCTCCTCGTTAAACGGCATGAGGTCCTCGAACGAACCGCCGCCCCTGCCACAGATAATCAGGTCGATGCCGTGTGCCGGCCGGTTGAGCTCGGCGAGCGCCCGTACGATCGAGGCCGCCGCATCGGCGCCCTGCACTTTGGCTGGGGCGAGCACGATCTCTATGTTCGGGAAGCGCCGCATCGCGACCTTGATGATGTCCCTGATGGCGGCCCCT
>JAKQUI010000054.1 GCA_029562645.1 Spirochaetota bacterium | reverse complement strand
GGCAATGAGTATGCGGTTAAGAAAGGCGGTCGCGTCGCTTCGAAGCGCCGTGAGTACTCCGAGCCTGTGGAGGACGGCCAGAGAGAGATAGGAGCCGAGCGACGCGGCGAGGACTATGGCCTGGGCGCCGCGCTTCTGGAGCATTGCGCTGAGCACCACCGCCAGTACATATAACAACACGGCGGGCGCGCCCATGCCGCCGATAAAATTTCCGTAGAAGGCGGCGAGGAAGATGGTCGCCACCGGAACATGCCGCGCAATCCTCCAACTTCCGCGGTTCGACATATACCATCCGCCGGAAAAAAGCGCGGTGAAGCACGCGAGTATAACGGCCGTGTCAACAGGAACCGAGGCGGTAAGGAGTCCCGCCAGGGCCAGAACCGTAAATATCCCTGAGATGGCCGCCATTACGAAAAGCACCCTATTGGTCATTCGCCTGTAGCGGGCCTCTTCGAAATGGCCTGAAGTCCATTCGGAGTTTAGCTCCGGAAGCCGCCTTTCATTTGGTCCTACGGAACGCTTCCCCTTTCGATCTATTTTGGGCCAGCGGTTTTGCCCCTTGTTGTCGCTCGCGGGTCCTATTTTCTTTCCTCGGCGTTATTTGTTGTTTCTCTCTGTGTCACGGATTGCGCGAAAATGAAAGCTTTTTTTGCCGGAGTATCCTCCGCACCTCAGTCGTAATCGTATCTCAGGAAGCTGTCGTTGTTTAGATCCTCGAAGGCGCGTCGAAGCTCCTCGCGCGTGTTCATCACGATGGGCCCGCGCCAGGCGATGCTCTCGCGGATGGGTCTTCCCGAAATGAGGAGAAAGCGCACTCCCCCGCCCCCTGCCGTAACGCGCACGGCGTCGCCGTCACCGTAGATCGCCAGCGTGCCGTTCTCCAGATTTGGCTTCCTCGTGAGATCGAAGTAGTTCGCGCCGACCGCGTCATACGAGAACTCGTCACCCTCGCCGCAGAACACGCCCTCTCCGCCGATGACGTAAGCGAGTACAGTATGCCCGGGGGTGGTGGGGTGCGTGAACGCGCCGTTTGGAGGTACGGAGACGTCGAGGTATTCCGGGTCAATGACGACATCGGTCACCGGGCCGCGAGTCTTACCAATGGCCCCGCATATTATCTTGACCCGCGCGCCGCCATCCGTCTCGACTTCCGGTATTTCATCCGCCCTAATGCCGCGATAGCGGGGTTTCATCATCTTGCGCGAAGCCGGAAGGTTCGCCCAGAGCTGGAAGCCGTGCATGGAGCCGGCCGCGTCGCCCTTCGGCATCTCCTGGTGCACGATCCCTCCCCCGGCGGTCATCCACTGCACCTCGCCGGGCCGTATTACGCCGGAGTTCCCCAGGCTGTCGCCGTGCTCCACAGTACCTTTAAGCATGTAGGTGATGGTCTCTATGCCCCGGTGCGGGTGCCATGGGAAGCCCTTGCGGTAGAGCTCCGGCTCGTCCGAGCGGAAGTCGTCCAAAAGCAGGAAGGGGTCGAAAAGC
>JAKQUI010000019.1 GCA_029562645.1 Spirochaetota bacterium | reverse complement strand
CCTAGCTCTTGGCGTGCAAGTCACTGCGCGATGGGCCTGGGTCGCGAACTCGGCCATTCCTGGCACCCTGGGTTCCTTGTACTACGTTGATTCCGGCGAGAAGCTTGATTCTGCATACACGTTGATCCGCAAAGCCTACGAACTTGGAAAAGACACGGAGTAGTTTCATTCACGCATGTATCCCAGTACTCAACCGTAGGCGCACCTAGCTAATCAGACCCCCCGGTAGCGGTCTGACTTACCCCGAACAGCCTCCACGAATCGCGGGGCGATTCACCTCCACGACGATCTCGACGCAGGCAAAAGCCACGACGCTTGTCCGTGCACGGCCCGCAAGATCATATGTTCCCTCGTGCCTCCGGGATAAATCCGCGACGCCCTTGATCGTTTCCCGTGAATCGAATGACGTTCACGCTGTCGAGCGTTCCATCATCTGGAACTTGGTTCCTATTCTCGATGATGATGACCTGCGTGTCGGTGAAGGATGCCTTTACGCTCTCCCAGAAGTGCTTCTTGATGTCATGTGGGAACGACGACTCCTCAGCGTCTGGCTGCTCATAGACCAGCAGCGGCGAATCGATCAGAACGAAGTTCGGAAAGGGGCGCTCATCCTCGATGCAAAGGCGAAGGAGCGCGAGGTTAAACGCCGCCCGTGTGATGGCCCGTACGCCCTTGCCGTGGCTCTTCCGCGCGCGGCCCGAGATCACCACGTCCTGGTCGTTCTCGCTGAACGAGACGCGATCGAAGTCGGGGAAGTGCCACGCCTTCAGGAGCGCCTCGACCTCGCGGCTGAACGGATCGGCCTGCGCGGTGCTCACCGCTGCGCCAGCGACGTCCGTTTTTTGCTTCTTCTTCGGCTTGTTCGCCTCCTCGAGCAGCTCTTCGAGTTCCTGAATTCGCTCGAGGTGCTCGATCGCCTTGCGGCAATACTCCGCGCGCACGCGCAGCTCGTCGACCTTCTTGGAGGCGACGTCAACGAGCTGCTCCATCAGCCCCTTCAGCTCCGACGAGATCGCGTCGAGCTCGGCTTGGTGAGTGTCGCGGGTAGCTTGGAGCTGCTCGATATCGGTGGCGTTGGCGGCTCGCGTGGTCTGAAGGTCTTGGAGCAGCTTCGAGGTCTTGGCCGCCTCGGCTTTGCACCCCTGTGAGACGTCCGCCGGTACCGGGCCTGCCTTCGGATGTTCGTGATGCTGGTGTTCGGCGAGCGCGCCACACATCGGGCACCGCTCCTCCCTGAGCTGGTCGAGCCGAACCCCGGCCTCGGCGATCGCCTCCAGCCGTCGCAGGTCGGACTCGTACTGCTGCTCCAGCAAGTCGAACCGCGTCTGCAGCTCCGACAGAACCGCGAGCTTCGACTCGACCGCCTTCAGCGCCTTCCACGCCGTGCTGCGCTTCGTTTGCAGGGGCACCACGCTCGCCTGCGCGGCGTTGCGCTCGACGAGAGCCGTCTGAATCGAAGCTTCGATTCGGGTCAGGCGGTCGCGCTCCTCGGCGAGCGAGCTCACCTCGCCAAGCTCGGCGAGGCGTCCCCGCGTCCCCTTCAGCAGACCTTCGAGCAGTTCGACCTTGCCAGCCTGGCGCCCCTTCGCGACCTTTGAATCTTCCTTCGCGATGATCGAGGAGTCGTCGGTGCCCGTGAGCAGGAGGCGAAACACGCCGCTCTCGACGGTCTTCGAAATGACCTGCCCACTGAGAACCGGCGAGTTCTCCTTGATGACCGTTTCCTCGTCGATGATGACGAGCCGGGCGATGTCGCGAAAGCTGAGCGGCCGCGTCTTGCCCTGTTCGTTGGTGCGGACCTTCTTCGTGCCCAGTCCCGACAGGTGGAGGAGGAACTGCGAGACGGTGTCCTCCTTGCCCCCTTGGTGCTTCGCCGCGAGCACGCGGTCGGGCTGCCCGTTGGTCTTGCAGCGCACCCCACCGCCACGGAGGCTCCGCTCCAGCGAGTAGATGCGCCCGTCGCTGTTGGCCTCGATGTCGATGACGACGGAGCTGTAGCCCTCCGCTTCGGCGATCTCCTTCGGCGCGGCGCCGCCGCCGAGCGCGTAGTCGAGGCACTGAGCGATGAAGCTCTTGCCCGAATCGGATGGGCCCGCGATGACGTTCAGTCCGCGCGTGAACGTGACCTCGGCCGGCGCTTTCCCCGGTCCGATGAGCGCCAGGCGCCGAAGGGCGAAACCGAACTTCATGACGCCTCCTCGGTCCAGAGAACGGACTCCATCGAGAACTCGGCGCCCCACGAGCCGATGCGCTCGCGGACCATTGAATCGAGCTCTGTGTCGTCGAGGGCGCCGAAGCTGTCGACCACCCAGTCCGCGCGATCGCGCAGGCCCGCGAGGTACTCGGTGCTGAGCGTGTCGAGGAAGTCAGCGGACTTGTCGGTTGCGGCGAAGAAGATGCCGCCGCCGTTGTAGACGCGCTCGATGAGCCCACGGCTCTCGTAGAGCGTAAGCCCGTCTTGAATCACGCCGCGACGAACCAGGATCTCGCCGCCGCGATGGGGAGTTCTCGGATGCAGCCCCTCGGGGCCACCCTCGATGTCGTCGGAGTGGACGAGGAGGTAGTCGAACACCACGAGCCGCTGCAGAGCGTATGCAGCGGGGAACGCCGTGGTCAGCACGCAGAGAGCACGCAGGCCGATTTCCACAGGTCCGTTGAACGGCGAGACGACGTGGGTGGGCGTCTCGGTCGTCATTTGACCCACCGGGCCTTTCCGTCGTTCGCGAGCTGGTGGCAGATGCCCCCACGGTCACGGGTATGGATGCGCGTGGTTAGCGGATTGCTCGTGAGCTGCATCGCGCGGGCCGTCTTCACCACCGCGAGGACACGCTGATAGCCGTCTGCATGGACACCACGTACGTCGTCCTTGACGCCGGAATGGACCTCGTCCTGCAACTTCTCGAACTCGCCCTGAGGCAGCGTGTCGCGCGAGAAGGTTCTCAACCCCTCGGCGCTGTAGAACTCAACGCGCGCGTCATGGAAGTGCTCGCGGAGGTCTTCGCGGGACGCGAGCCCCGCATCGAGATCCTTCAGGTCCTGCTTAAGGTGATCCGCATACGCACGGCGAAGCTCACCGACGAAGACCGCTTCGTTGTCGGTCGGATCGCCTGGCGGCGGCGTCGGCTCAGGGCGCGGTGGAAGTCCACCTCCGAAACGCGCTACATACCAGCAGGTCTTGGCGTGCCCCTCGATGATCCGGAGGAGCGGCTTGGTCTTGAAGATCGAGAAATCGAGGCTAGCGATGTGCGCCTTCATCGCGGCGTCGCAGTCGACGACCTCGGTCTTGGTGATCTCCGTCCGACACGCTTTGTCCCAATTCGCGAGAAGTCCGTCACGCAGCGCGTGAGGCTTCTTCAAGAGGTTCGAGAGCTTCGGGCCAACACCTTGCGGCGCGACGAAGAAGTAGCTCCGAGGGTACGAGTACTCGCCCTTCAGCGTGTAGTACGCGAGCTTGCCCAGCTCGACCCAAACGTCGCCCGGCGCAAGCACCTTCTGGTAGTGCTTGCACTGGTAGTTGTCCCATGCGCCGTTGCCGCCCTTCACGGTGGCGATGACGTCGCGCCCCATGTCGCCCGCGCCGCCGCACCGCTCGACTAGTTCGTACTCGTCGCGAAGCGAGTCAACCCACTCCTGAACGAAGCGCTCCCACTGGTCAGGGCTGAAGAGCCTGACACGGTCCTCGGGATGTACCGGAAGCCCCGACGCCACGACGTCCGCAGCGAGACCGGGCGGCGGCGCCGCAGGCTGAGGAATCGGAACGGGCGGCGGAAACTTACTCATGCACTCAACCCTCCACGATGCACTTGGGACTCCTCATCGGCGACCTCCTCAATCAGTCCGCTCGGCTCCGGGGCGAAAACTTTGTTTTCGGGCGACAGGTTTGCCGGCTAACACGGGCGCGCTGAATAACATGTTTAGTAAGTCGCTGTTCTACTGTAGAAATCAGTGGGTGTGTAAAATAAACCGACAGAAAAGGCGGCAAACTCGCGACCGCGTGGAGGGTTCGCCATTACCGACACGTCCTTAGGCGGAAAGCATACCGCTTCTACCGGACGGCAGCTATCCGGATCACCTTGTGACAGGCAGCAACTGGCCGAGTGTGTGAGGCGGCGAACGGCAGCTTCCGAGAAGCGAAACTCGCGGGAGACCCGTCCGGCTGATCGGCAGCTTTGCGGAAGCCTCTATGACCGCTGTGGGTCGGTCTGCGACCGACGCCTACTCGGGTTCATCGCCGGAAAGCCGCCGCTGGATATTCGCTTCCCGAAAGCTGCCACTGGCTGGTGAGTCGTTTCGACCCTGACCTGTCGGTCGATAGCTCAGGGGTTCAACGGCAAGTACCGGAGTGGAACGGCCGCTCGTAGTCGCCCTCAACGGACCGGACCTTGGCCATATG
>JAKQUI010000015.1 GCA_029562645.1 Spirochaetota bacterium | reverse complement strand
CACCCAGTCCTTGCCCTTGCCTATTTCGAAGCCGATGTCGGAAAGCGTCGCCGTGAGCGCCTCGATATCGCCGGGTACGGCCCTGGTAATGGTGATGTCGCCCCTTGTGATGGCCCCGGCAAGAAGATAGGTGCCCGCCTCTATGCGGTCGGGCATGATGGTGTAATCCGTCGCCGTGAGCTTTTTTACGCCCTCTATGGTTATGCGCTCGGTGCCGAGGCCCTTTATCCTCGCTCCCATCTTGACGAGAAAGTTCCCTAGGTCTACGATGTCCGGTTCCATAGCGCAGTTTTCCAGTACGGTTACGCCCCTGGCAAGCGCCGCGCCCATCATGAGGTTCGCCGTCGCCCCCACCGATACCTGCCTCATGGGGAACTGGGCCCCGGCGAGCCGCCCGGCGCGCGCCTTTATGTAGCCGTGTTCGATATCGATCTTCGCGCCCATGGCCTCGAAGCCGGAGAGATGTATGTCCACAGGCCGCTCGCCGATGGCGCATCCTCCGGGAAGCGAGACGTCGGCCTCGCCGCAGCGCGCCAGGAGCGGTCCCATTACGTACACAGAGGCCCTCATGGTCTTCACGAGGTCGTAGGGCACCTCGGCGTTGCAAAGGGAGTTGACCCTGATTTTAAGGCTGTTTCGGACGGTATCGAATTCGCACCTGGCGCCTAAGTATTCGATGACCTTTATAATGGTCTTTATGTCCATGAGGTCCGGCACATTTTTTAGAACCGTCTCGCCCTCGGCGAGCAGGCTCGCTACGATGATGGGGAGGGCCGCGTTCTTGGCGCCCGATACGGGCACCTCGCCCTTGAGCTTTTTCCCGCCCTGTATGCGATATATGTCCATTGACTTACCTTAAAATTTTCCCTTCTTTATATCGTTGATGTCGTCGAGCCTCTTCCTGATGTCGTAGACCTCCCTGCCGAGGCTCTTGATCGTATCCATGGCCCTGGATCCCCCGAATAGGACGACCAGGATGAGCACGATGATGATGAGTTCCCACATTCCAGGCATCGGAATCCTCCCTTGCGCGAAGTACGCGGCGGGCCGTTTTTCGGGGATGATGCGGCGCCGCCCGCCGACGGCCGATATATCCGGCCGGGGCGGGCTTTTGTCAAATGAAAAAGGGGGTTTACCTGTAGCGGACCACAAGGCCGCGGACATGGATGATGTCGACGGTTCCCAGCACCCAGTGCTGGCGCTCTTGCCAGGTCCGTACGAAGATGAGGTTATCGCCGCCTTTCGAGGCGACGGCCTCCTCTACGGCCTTTTCGCGGTCTGCACGGGGAGTCACCGGGAGGATCCAGAAGAGACGAAAGGCGCTGTGCATGCCCTCGGCCTCGCCCAGAACCTCGTAGTCCATGCTTTCCATAGTCCGGGCGTTCGTCGAGACGCCCGTCAGGCTGGTTTTTACGCTCACGCAGCCGGCCATAAGCGTTACGAGCGCAAGTACGGTTGCCGCCATCCGGCAAGGCCGCGAGGCAGGGCGCGCCTTCCTATTTTTTCCGCGCATCTTTTTTCTCCATCGGGATGAATTTGACGACCTCGCCCTGCACCTTCACCGTGGTGACGCTGAAGAGGATGAACCAGAGCGTCCTTTCGCGGCAGGTCACGTCGATCATGGCGTCGCCCTTCTTTTTGTCGATCGCTTCGGCGAAGGCCCTGTCGACGTCGGGCCGGCCGCGCATCCACAGCCCCAGGAACGACCAGGTGGACGAGCTCCCGCTGGAGCGGCCCAGATTTTCGTACTTCGTGCCTTCAGCTATCGGTACGGTCGATTGGAGCTTTGGTACCGGCGTGCTGGCGCACGCGGTGAACAACAGTGTTCCGATGAGCGCGATGGCCGCTGTGCTGTATTTTTTAGAGTGCATGGCGTGCTCCTTTTCCTTCATATCTCTTCCTGTGGGCGCGGATGCTCGTCGTGGGCGCGGATGGGTATCCGGGCGCGGATGGGCATCCGGGCGCGGATGGGTATCCGCGCTTTCGGGCAGGCATCGCCGTGTGGCGTGGATGCTCGTCGTGGGCGCGGATGGGCAGGCATCGTCGTGTGGCGCGGGTGCTCGCTGTGGGCGCGGATGCTCGCCGTGGGCGCGGATGGGTATCCGCGCTTTCGGGCAGGCATCGTCGTGTGGCGCGGGTGCTCGCTGTGGGCGCGGATGGGCATCCATGCGCGGATATCCATCCGCGCTTTCTCGTGTATATCCGCGCTTTCAGAACTTCACCTCCACGCCGAAGTTGGGGATGATGGTCAGTCCCTCGGTCTTTACGATCTTCGGGTTGCTGGCGCTGTAGTCGTACCGGTAGTCCCACTCCTGTGTGGTTTTCGCCTGATGGTTGTAGACGTTGATGAGCTCCACGTACCATGAGACGTATCCCCACGAATGGTTTATTCTGTACGTATAGCGCAGGTCGAGCCTGTGGTCGGCCTCGAAGCGCGCGCTGTTGGGCGCGCCGTACATCGGGACATAACGATCTCCGGGATAGAGCGGGTCTTTTTGGGCGCCTACTATCGGATAGTACGGCATAGACGTATAATACTGGAACTTGCCGCTCAACTGGTGACGGTTGTGCCTGTAGCCCAGCACCAGCTTAAAGGCGTGCTCCTGCTCGTAGTCGGAATCGATAAAGCGGTCGCCATACGGATCGCCCAGATCATTTCCGGGAATACCCATGTAATCCTCAATCCAGGGCAGACCCGACTTATACTTGGACTGGGTGTAGGTGTAATTTGCCCACCCGAAGATGCCGTTCTGGTCCTCGCGGAGATCTTTCTTAATCAGCACCTCGAAGCCGTAGGCCTTCATCTTACCGCTTGTAAGCCCCTCGAGGAACTCGCCGCTGCTCGTGTAATGAGGGAAGGACTCGGCCAGGTTCCAGTAATTGTTATAGAAGCCTTCCAGCTTTATCGTCCACATGCCGATGGCCTGCTCGATGCCCGCTACGCGGTGCAGGGCCTTCTCCGACCGTAATTCCTCGCCGATCTTCGAGATATGCGGCATCAGGTCGAAGAGGTTGGAGTTCGTCTGAAAGAAGTAACTGTATTTTCCGGCGGCCGCCGAAAGCGTGGTGCCGGTGGGGAGTTCGTAGCTAAGCATGCCGCGCGGGTCCCAGGTGATCTCTTTGGCGCGGTCCAGGTACTCGGAGCGGAAACCCGGGACGAAGGTGAGCCCGGCCACGGTGAGCTTCGCCTCTATATAACCGCCGACGGTCTGGTTGGTGGTGTTCTCGTCCAGTATTATGGGAATGAACTGGTCGGGGTCGGCCGGGTCCCATCCGTCGTTCAGCGCGTTGTTCTGCAGGGTCTTTCCGTGCGCGGTAAAATGATACACCGTGTATTCGGGACCGCCGCGGAATTCCAGTATCTTCTCCGCGACCTGGATTTTGACGCGATCCTTAAGGCCGAACACGTATGGAAGCGAGGTGACGTTTATGTCCTTGTACACGTCGGCGACCCGATCGGAGGGCAGGTTGGCGTAGGCGTACGATTTCGTTAGAGAGCCGTAGGCAAGGAGCCGGTTGGAGATTCTCTCATTCGGCTGCCAGGTGTAATACAGGCCCTGGCCGTGCGCCATTTTATCCGTTTTGAATTTCAATCCCTTGAGCAGAGGATCATCGCCCTCGTCCAGTTCGCCGCTTTCCGTGAACACGAAATAGTCCTTGCTTCCCATAAGGAGTACTGTGATCGAATTCCGGCTGTTCAGATAGTATTTGCCCTTGGCCTGGTAATCCCAGTAGTCCGGTACGCTCTCCAGTTTGTCTCCTGTGATGAGATAATACATGGTGGGCACAAGGAGCGAGAGATAGCCATAGCGGCCGGAGACGATGAGATAGCCGGCGTTTTCGGCCTCCTCCTTCTCGATGTATCCCGTCGGCGATGGGAAATAGGGCTTTCCGTCCTTCGTCTTCAATATGGGCGTCTGCACCAGGGCCGATGCGGATATGAGGCCGATATCGGCGTATCCTCCGAAC
>JAKQUI010000011.1 GCA_029562645.1 Spirochaetota bacterium | reverse complement strand
GACCGCTTCCAGAAATAGTAGACGCGCTCGGCGATGACCGAAAGCGACAGGACTGAGCAGAATGCCAGGGCCAAAATGGTGAAGCCCCCCATCTGCATGATGTTCCACAGCGTTTTTCCCTCGAACATGTCCGATTCCCGTGTTCCCGTGAAGATAAACGAACCGCTAGCGGGGCGCAAAGCGAACGCGCACCGCTCCGCCGTGCTTTTCGCCGAACCCCTCGTGTTCGGCCATCAGGCGCACCGGGCCCTCGGCGCGCTTCAGTGCGTCCGCGGTAAGGTGCTGGAAGGTGGTGCGCCGCAAAAAGGTCTCCACCGAGAGGCCCGATGAGAAGCGCGCCGCGCCCCCCGTGGGCAGGATATGGTTGGTCCCCGAAAAGTAATCGCCGACGGGGACCGGCGCATGCGGCCCAAGGAAGAGCGATCCCACATTGCGGATAGCGCCAAGATGCTCGAAGGGGTGGTCCACCATGAGCTCCATGTGCTCCGGCGCGTAGTCGTTCGAAAAGGCAATGGCCTCGTCGATCGAGTCGACGAGGACGATGAGGCTGTTGTCGGCGATGGCCTTCCGCTTGATATCGGCGCGGCCGGTGTTGGCCGCGAGATCGGCGTCGATGAGCCGTTGGACCTCCCGCGCGAGCGGCTCCGAGTCGGTCACCAGGATGGCGGCGGCGCGCGGATCGTGCTCGGCCTGCGAAAGGAGATCGGCGGCGACCCAGGAGGCGGGCGCGCCTGCGTCCGCGATCACCAGCACGTCGCTCGGTCCGGCCATGGAATCGATCTGCACCGCGCCCAGGCTAAAGAGGTACGACTTGGCGGCGGTCACGTAGATATTGCCCGGCCCCACGATGATGTGCGCGCGCGGGACGCTTTCGGTCCCGAGGCCCGCCGCCGCGATCCCCTGCGCGCCGCCGCTTTTCACGATCCGGGCGATGCCCAGCATGCGCGCCACGGCGCACACGATGGGCGGCACCGAACCGGTGCGGTCGGGCGGGGTGATGAGGGTGATGTCGCGCGTGCCCGCGATTTGCGCGGGGATCACCCCCATAAGCACCGACGAGGGATAGCACGCCGTGCCGCCGGGGACGTATACCGCCGCCCGCTCGATCGGCTGATACATGACGCCGAGCGTGGTGCCGTCCGGGCGCGAGTAGATGATGCTCTCGCGTTTCTGGTGGGCGTGGAATTCCGTGATGTTGTCCCGCGCGGCGGAAAACGCCTCGAGGAGCGCCGGGTCGACCGAAGCGGCGCCGCGGTCGATCTCGGCGGACGATGCGACCACCGCGTCCAGCCGCACGGTGTCGAATTTCTCGGTATAGCGCAGCACGGCGGCATCGCCGTTTTTCCGGACGTCGGTGACGATGGGGATGACGGTATCGACCATGAGCGCGCTGTAGTCGTCGCCGAAGCGATTGAAGAGCGCATCCAGCTCCGCGGGGGAGAGGTCCTGGCGCCGTCGCAGACGGATCATCGCTTCTTCTTTTTAATGACGTCGACCACCTTGCGCACGTCCTGGGAGGCCGCCTTGTCCATGACGAGGATATTGTCGCCGTCCTGCACCACGAAGACGTTTGAAAGGCCGATGAGGGCGACGCGCAGGTTTTCGGACACCACCGAGCAGTTTTCCGAGTCGATGAAGATCGCGCCGCTGCGCTCGGGGGTGCGGTTCTTCTTCGCGTCGTGCGGGAGGATGTCGTCGATCGACTGCCAGCTGCCCAGATCGGCCCAGCCGAATTGTGAGGGAATGACCGCGCGGTTTTCTGCGCGCTCCATGATGCCGTAATCGATGGAGACCGGCTCGATGGAGGAGAAGACCCGCTTTTTGATCGCGGCGACCTTGGGGTCTCGTGACAGCAGCTTTTGAGCGGTGAGCTTGCGAAGCGGCGCGAAGCGTTCGTAGCACTCGGGCATGAGGCGCTCGAACCAGCGGAGGATCACCGAGGTTTTCCAGATGAAGATGCCGCTGTTCCAGAAGTAATTGCCCTCGTCGAGGTATTGCTGCGCCGTTTCCACGTTCGGTTTTTCGACGAAGCGGTCGATCCCCAGGACCTCGCCGCTTCCCTTCTGCGCCTTGATGTAGCCGTAGCCGGTCTCCGGATAGGTCGGCTTGATGCCGATGGTGACCAACGAGTCCCGTCGCGCCGTCTCGATCGCCTTCCGGATGGTGGCGACGAATACGTCCTTCTTCTGGATGTGGTGGTCGGCCGGGAGAACGATCATGACGGAGTCGTGCCCGAGCTTCTCAAGGTAGGTCGCGGCGAAGAGGATCGCCGGGGCGGTGTTGCGGGGCATCGGTTCGGTGAGGACCGCGCCCTTGTGCTTCATTCGCTTGAGCTCCTCGCGCGTGAGGTCTGCGTAGCGGTCGCCGGTGACTACGACGGTCGCGCCCGGCCGAATCGGCTTGAGCCGCCTGACGGTCTCTTCGAACAGGGTGCCATTTCCCGTGAGGTCATGAAATTGCTTGGGCTTGTCTTCCCGGCTGAGAGGCCACAGCCGCGTTCCGGCCCCGCCGGCCAGGATTACCGGATAAACCATAATCGTATCACCAGTCGCTGTTGAGTGGTCCTCTCCCGCTCCCTAGAGGATGAGTAATCAAAAATAGCGTCCCGGTTATGTCAATAAAGAATTTCGCGGATAAAACGCTTGTTCGCGCCGCGACGGCCCGATATATTAGTATCGAAGGAGGACTGCCGTTATGAAGCTGCTGCCGATTGCCGTTGCCATCGCCTGCGCCGTATCCGTGTGCTGCAAACAAAAGCCGGCGAAGAACACCGTCCGTCTCGAGCAGATCCGGATCGACAACTCCAACGACTATCGCTACATCTTCCGCGACGAGATCGAACGGGAGAAGTGGCGGGACAAGCGGTATGACAAGGGCCCGTTCGCCCAGTGAAAAATTTGACCGCGAGACAATCTTTCCTTGGAAACGCAACAGATTTTTGAAAAAATTTTTTTACAAACCAGTATTTTGATTGAACAAAAACATCACCGCTTTACAGTTCAAACATCACGGATACAAACAAATTGATTCGTCGTCCCTGGTGCTCGCATCCTCCGACGGCGTTCGATCGTGAGACCTGTTCGTAAAGAGACAGCCGCGCATTCACACCGCAGTCATCATGTAAGGAGAAGCTCTATGCAAGAAATCATCGGAACCAGTAACAGGGTTTTGGAGGTCGACCTCACAAAACAGCAGAGTAAAGTCTTTGAGATCAGCAGCACCGACCGCACCCTGTACATGGGCGGAAAAGGTCTGGGGATGAAGATCCTGTTCGACCGCCTCCCCGTGGGGGTCGATCCGCTTGGCGAGGAGAACATGATCGTGTTCATGCCCGGCGTTCTTATGGGGACAGGGGCCCCCTGCTCGGGCCGTTTCGAGGCGGTCACCAAGTCGCCGCTCACCGGCATCATGGCCTCGGCCTCCTGCGGCGGACCCTTTGGCATGGCGCTCAAGACATCCGGCTGGGACGGGCTGCTGATTACCGGCTCGTCGAAGAATCCGGTCTATCTGGTGATCGATTCCAAGGGCGTGCAATTCAAAAACGCCAAGGGGCTCTGGGGCAAGGACACGCAGGCGTCACAGGCGGCGCTTGAGAAAGAGGGCAGCGGCGCGCTGTGCATCGGGCCGGCCGGCGAGCGCATGGTCCGCTTCGCGAACATCTGCTCCGGGCACCGCTTCCTGGGCCGCGGCGGCATGGGCGCGGTACTGGGCTCTAAAAACCTGAAGGGCATCGTCGCGAAGGGCAAGGAGTACAAGATCGTGCCCGCGAACGAAAAATTCTTCGATAAAACCCGCAAGAAATTCAACAAGTATATCAACCAGAACAGCATCACCTCCGGGTCATACCGGAATTTCGGGACCAACGCAAACGTGAACCTCTCGAATGCGGCGTGGATCCTGCCGGTGCGCAACTTCACCGGCGGCTCGCACGGCGAGGCGCACAAGATCTCGGGCGAGACCATCCGCGAGAAGCACGACACCAAGTACCACACTTGCAAGCCCTGCACCATCCTGTGCGGGCACAAGGGCGCGTTCGCCGGCAAGGAGCGGTCGGTTCCGGAATATGAAACGACGGGGCTTCTGGGGTCCAACCTGGGCATCTTCGACACGGTCGCGATCTCCGATTTCAACGAGGTGTGCACGCTCATGGGCATGGACACCATCTCCGCCGGCGGGACCATCGCCTGGGCCATGGAGGCCACCGAGAAGGGCCTGTTCTCGTCGAATCTGAAATTCGGCTCCGCACCCGAAGTGACGCAGACGCTCAAGGACATCGCCCTCACGCGGGGCATCGGCAAGGAGCTCGCGATGGGATCGCGCTGGCTTGCGAAGAAGTACGGCGGCGAGGAATTCGCGATCCACGTCAAGGGGATGGAGATGGCGGCCTACGATCCGCGCGGTTGCTACGGCCACGGTCTCTCCTATGCGGTGGCCAATCGCGGCGCTTGCCACCTCTCGACGTCGCTGTTTACCCTGGAGGCCTACTTCGACATGGCCAGCCCCTATGCGAAGCGCAATAAACACACCATGGTCAAGTTCTTCGAGAACGTGTATGCGGCGATGAACTCGCTGCACATATGCCACTTCACGGCCTTCCCGGTGTTCCTGGAGCCGCCGCTCATCCGCTTCACGCCGGTGCCGGGCCTCAAGCTCCTCACGCAGAACCTCACGCCGCTGGCGCTGGCGCTTATGGACGTGAGCCTCTGGCCCGAGCTCTGGGCCTCGGTATTGGGAAAGACCTACATCCCGCTGGTGTCGATGCGCAAGTTCCTTGCGATCGGCGAGCGCATTCACGTGCTCGAGCGTTATATGAACACCCGGGAGGGCATCTCGAAAAAGGACGATACCCTTCCCGGACGGCTGCTCAACGAGGGGCGCAAGTGCGATCCGCTGGAGCGCACGGTTCCGCTCGAGCCCATGCTGCGGAAGTACTACAAGGCGCGTGGATACGACGAAAACGGCATTCCCACGAAGCGCACCTTGAAGCGGCTTAAGATAGAACAACGATAAGGCGATCATCAGGAGCATATCATGCAATCACCACACTACTTCGAATTCTTCAGTCAGGCGAAGATATCATCGGGATCCAAGGCGCTCGAGCATATCCCTACGGAGCTGGACGGCTTCGACGCCCGCAAGCCGCTGGTCATCACCGCGAAACGGGCGACCCAAGCCGGATTCGGTAAAACGCTGGTATCGGCCTTCGGCGAATCCAACGTGATCATCGGGGCGCTGTTCGACGATGCGCCCGACTACGCGCCCATCGGACTCATCCGCGACCTGGCGGGGCTCTTCCGCGATCGCGGCTGCGATTCCATCATCGCCCTGGGGGGCGGCGCGGCGGCCGACATCGCCAAGGGCGTGAACATTCTCGTGTCGGAGCGCACGGACGATCTCCTGCAATTCGCCGGGACCGATACGCTGCGCAATCAGCTCAAGCCCTTCGTGATGATCCCCACCGCCGTCTCGAACGGCTCCGAGACCTCGAACCGCGCCACCATCGAGCGGCGGGCGTTCGTCTCGGATTTTCTGTTTCCGGATGTCATCACCATCGATCCGCGGATCGTGAAACCGCGCTGCGGGGACGATATCGCGGGGACCGCGGCGACGGCGCTGGTCCACTCCGTGGAGGCCTGCATCACCGCGCCGGGCAACATCGTAAACGAGGCCTATGCCCAGGCGGCCATCCAGTTTATCACCGAGAACCTGCGCAAGACCCTCCGGTGCAGCTGCAACAAAAAGCGGAACGTCGCGCTCGCCAATGCGGCCGCGATGGGCGGGATCGCCTTCTCCAATGCGCCGATGGGATACGCCCACGCGCTGGGTACCGCCGTGGCCGACGAGACCGGCCTTCCGGCGGGCCTGTGCATGGGGGTGATCTTCCCCTATGCGCTGCAGCACTACCAGCAGAAGGGCGCCATCGCGCCGGGACTGCTGTTCTCCGTCGCCGGCATCGACGTTTTCTGCTCGACCCCGGACCGTGAGCGCGCCGACCGGGCCGTTTCGCTGCTGCTCGAACTGATGTCCGATCTGCGGAAGTATCTGCCGGCGACGCTCGCCGAGCTGCATGTTCCGCGGTATCAGTTGGACAGCGCGGTGCGCGCGGCCGTCGCCATGAGCGGAAAAGCGCTCGCGGCTGCCGAGTGCGAGCGCATCATCATGCATGCCTTTACGGGCGCGCCGCAGGGCGCGGGGAAATCGAAATAACAGCGAGGAAGTGGCAATGAATATCAACAAGTATCCCGAGATAAAGCCGGGTTCAAAGCTCATCAAGCGCATCTACGTGACCGTTCTGCTGTTCGTCTTCGGGCGCGCCTTCCAGGCGGTGGCCAAGGTGGACCGGGGGGCGAAGGAGGAGTTCGCGAACATGCCCGACGACTTCATGCTGGACCTGTGCGTCGCGCCCAACGGCCCGCACATGATCGTGGGCAAGGACAAGAACGGAAAAATCAAGTATTTCGGCGGCAACCCCGACGGCAAGAAGATCACGCTGTTCATGCGCGTGAAGAGCATGGATGCGGCCATTCTGATGTTCACGTTCCAGGAGTCCTCCTGCACGGCGACTTCGCGCGACCGACTCATCGTCGACGGCGACCTGCCGGTCGCCTGCGGGGTGCTGCGGCTGATGGACCTCCTGGAGGTGCTCCTGCTGCCGTCGCCCGCGGCGAAGCTCGGCGTGAAGCGCTATCCCAAGTGGTCGCAGCTCTCGCCGCTGCGGAAATACGCCAGCCGCATCGGGACCTATGTCCGGCTCATCGCCTAGGGACCGTGCCGTGACCATCGTGTAGATTTTATTCGAGAGGAGTAGATCATGCAACTGCCAGGATATTATGAATTTTGCTGCCGTGTTAAAACGATTTCCGGCCAGAAGGCGCTCGAGAAGATTCCCCAATCGCTCCAGAGCATGAAGGCCCTGAAACCGATGATCATTACCGACAAGGGCGTCTCCGGCGCCGGGCTCATCAAGCTCGTGACGGCCGCCATGAAGGCGAAGGGCTCGAAGGTGAAGGTCGCCTCCATTTACGACAATGTTCCGCCGGACTCCGAGATCAAGGTGGTCGAGGAGATCGCCAAAGTGTACAAGGCCAAGGGCTGCGATTCCATCATCGCCGTCGGCGGCGGGTCGGTGCTGGACACCGCCAAGGGAGTGAATATTCTCGTTTCGATGGGAAGCGGGAACCTCATGAACTACGCCGGCGCCGGGGCAGTGAAGCGCAAGCTCAACCCGATGATCGCCATCCCCACCACCTCCGGGACTGGATCGGAGATGACGCTCGTCGCCGTGATCGCCGACCGGGCGCGCAATGTGAAGCTGGCCTTCGTATCGTACTTTCTGCTGCCCGACATCGCCGTGCTCGATCCGCGGATGACCAAGACCCTACCGGCCTTCCTCACCGCGCCCACGGCCATGGACGCCATGACGCACGCCTTCGAGGCCTACACCTGCATGGCGAAAAACCCGCTCTCGGACACCACGGCGCTCGCGGCGATCCAGCTGATCAGCCAGAACGTGCTGCGGGCGATCAAGAACCCGGGCGATCTCGACGCGCGCCTCGCACTCGCCAACGGCTCGGCGCTTGCGGGGATGAGCTTCTCGAACTCAATGGTGGGCATGGTCCACACCATCGGCCACGCGATCGGCGGGGTGTGCCACGTCCCCCACGGGGCCTGCATGAGCATCCTGCTGCCCTACGGGCTGGAATACAACCTGCACAAGACCGCGCACCTTACCGGCGAACTGCTCTTCGCGCTGGCCGGGCCCGAGGTGTACGCCGCGACCCCCAAGGACGAGCGCGCCGAGAAGGCGATCGCCTATGTCCGACAGCTCAATCAGGACCTGCACGATGCGACCAAGGGGCGCCATTATCGCTTCCTCAAGGAGATCGTGGACCGCGACGGCAATCAGATGATCACCAAGGACAAGCTGCCGGCCATCGCGCGCACCGCAATGGGCGACGCATCGCAGTTCTACAATCCCGAGGACCTGGACTTCAACGATTTCATGATGGTTCTAGAGCACGCCTACGAGGGGACTCCGCTGGACCGGAAGAAGGTCAAGAAAGGGAAGAAGGGAATCAAGTTTTAGCAGAAGGGACCACGGCGTCAGATACGGAGCACGGAACCGACCGGTACGATGACGTCTCGACACAAAACGCGGGTGAGCTATTCACCCGCGTTTTTATTTTAGAGCATGGCGAGGATATGTCCCGTCATTGTTCGAAAAGATCGCGCTGTCGCTTTTAGCGTGATGTGGGCCGATAACGCTAGAACGACAGGGAAATCCCGCCGGGCAGGACATGCTGTAGGACGAAAACCAGGTAGAGCACGAGGATCGCCAGGGCCTCCAGGCGGTTGAACCGAGAGCCGGTGGTGACGAATATCTGTACGATGACGCCGGCCAGAATCATAAACGGGATGTCGAAAGAGAGCAGGCGCTTGTCCGTGATGGTCATAGGCGCGATGATGGCGCAGATGCCGAGGACGGCAAGCGCGGTAAAGATGTTGGACGCGTATATTTCGCCGATCGATATCTCGGCCTTTTTCTTGAATGTCGCCGAAAGAGCGATCGACATCTCGGGCAGGGAGGTGCCGAAGGCGAAGAGGATGGCGCCCAGGACGAGCGGGGGGATGCCCAGCGCGGCGCCGATAGACTGCCCGCTTTGCAGGGCGAGGTTCGCCCCGACGATCACCCCGGCGATCCCCGCCGCCTCGAGCGCCACGGCGATCGCGACGCGCACCCGGGCGGGCGCTTCGGTTGCGGCATCGCGCTCCCTATTTCTCCTCGCATCGCGTATCACCGTTACGATATACGGGGCATACAGGAGCACGAGGACCGCTCCGTCGAGGCGCGAAAGAACCCCGTCTGAGGCCAGTACGAGAATCATGGCCGTGGAGAGGATCATCCATGACGATTCCCGCTCCTTGATCTCCGTGTTGATGGAGAGCGGGCGAATGAGCGCACAGAGCGCGGTGACGAACGTCAGCGTGACGAAATTCGATCCGATGACGTTACCCAGCGACAAGTCGGCCTGTCCGTTCGCCGCGGCGAGCGCCGATATCGAAAGCTCCGGCAGCGACGAGAACACCGATACGCCCAGAATAGTGACGACGAGCTCCCGGACGCCGAAAAATTTCGCGATAGGGCCGATATTGCGGATAATAAGTTCTGAGCCAATCCATAACACGGCGATGCCGAAAACGAATAGCGCGACGGTTCCGATGCTCATTGCGCAGCCCTCCGTGCGATGTCAAATCGAGCATTCGTACCGCGCACTCATGTGAGACGGTATGCCACCGAAGGCGCCCGGCAGCGGGCATGTCGGTGAAGACCTCTCGCTCGTGCCCGCGCGCCACCGTCGTGACCGCGCGTCTCAGGCCCCACGGCGCAAAACGGGCCGTCGATATTGGCGGCCCATCCCAACGCGATACGGAATGCCTGGTGTAATGCTACTTCTGTTTTTCCCGCGACTCGTAGACGCGGTTGCCGTTGTCCACCGCGTCCTTCTTGTATTTTTCGGGTATCTTGTAGGATTCGGCGAGCTTAAGGAGATAATCCTTGTCGTTTTTATTCGACGTCTTGGTGGCGAGCTCCACGAACTGGCCATTGACGATATCGTAGCCCTGGAAATAATTTCGCTTGGCCATGCGATAGTAGAAGATCGCGTCGATGGGGCGCTTGCGGACCTCGAGGTCGTTCGCGCGCTGGAAGGCGTGCGAGGCGTCGGCCACGACCTTGTCAAGGGCGCCGTGCATGGCGGCCCCCTTGAGGGACATCTTGATGCCGGCCTTCACTTTCATCCTGACGACGTCGTCGTGAAGCTTGCTCACATCGGCCTTGTACTGCGCCGCGAGCTTATAGGCGGCCGCCGCGATGTTGCGCTCGTTTCGGGTGAACATGTTCGCCGATTCGACGATCTTATTGGAGAAGAACAATGCGCTGGCCTCGGCGTATTCCTCGACCAGCTTATCGAACTCCGCCTCACCGCCGCCGTAATTAACGATGGCCGTGTACAGGAGCTTGATGTCGCGGTAATTCTCATAGCTCAGGCGCTTCACGATCTGGATGGGGACCGAGCGCTTGTCGTAGGTGACATCATCGCTTTTTGCCCCTCCCTGGGCGAACACGGCGGAACCGGCAAGCGCCAGCGCCGCGCATAGTAGTGCCATCCGAAATCCCTTTACCATAGCGTGACTCCATTATACGGTATCAGCGGATACCAATCTGTTTGGGGTAGTGTAAAAGCGCTAATTGTTAAAGTCAAGAAAAATATGCTAGAAGCGCACTTCGACCCCGAAGTAGGGGAGGAAGGGAAGGTCGTAATTGTAGCGGGGATTGTTGTCGCCGTACGGCGTATGGCGTCGAAAGTCCTGCGAGAGGACATTGTGATGGTTGTAGGCGTTCAGGATCTCGAGGTAGAGGTTCCAGCGCAGACCGAACCAGGCGGTGTAGAAATCGAAGCGGATATCGAGCTTCTGGTAATCGGGGTAGCGTCGTCCGTTGTAGTCCGATGAGTACTCCGGGAGATACTCGCTCTTCATCGGATTGTATATCGAACCGGTGATCTCGGTGTACGGGAGCCCGGTCGCGTAACGCCACTTGATGCCGGCCTGGAACCAGTCCCTGAGCTTGTAGCTGGCGATGATGTTTACGATGTGCGTCCGGTCGTATTGAAACGCGTACTCGCCCTTCCCGTCGAGATCGTCCCGCCGCGAGACCGAATAGCCGTAGCTGAACCAGCCGAAAAATCCACGGGTGAGCTTCCGCTGCAGCAGGATCTCGCCCCCGTACACGTAGCCGGTACCCCGGTCTGAAAAGAGCGTATCTGAGGCGCCGGTGACGGCCAGGTCCCAGAGTTTTTTGTAGTACGTCTCCAGCGAGAAGGTCGTTTTCTCAGCCAGGTCCCGGTGATAGGAGAGGACGTAGTGCGCCGCCTTCGCGGTGGTGAGGCTCGGGTTTCCGAAGATCCGGTTGGTGTAGTAGATGTCGTGCGCTTGCTGGTACAGACCGGTTGCGAACGAGACGCGGTCCGCGTCGGTTACGGAGACCTCGAGCGAGGAGCGCGGGCTGACATACGCGAACTCGCTCACATCGCGGTGCGCATCGTAGCGGGCGCCGACGGTCCACTTGACCGGTTTCACGGTGAACACGTTCTGCAGGTAGCCCGCCCAGTGGGAGTAGTACAGATTACGAATGGTGAAGTCGGTGATCGTGAAATCGTCGGGAAACACGGGATTGTTCGTCGCGGTATTGGTGGCGATGGGAAGGCGCCCCTTGAGGTCCACGTTTGCGTACACATACTCGCCGCCCAGGTTGATGTCGTAGAAGTCGGCGATGGCAACCCCCATGTCCTCGCGCAGCATGATGGCGTTGAGCCGCAGATCGAAATCGACATATTCCCCCAGAAAGAAATGGTCACTCTCGACCGCGGAGCCGACCTTGAAGACCGAGTGGAACCGTTTCGACGGCGCGAACTTCCAGGTGAAGCCGTTTCCATATGACCGGACATAGTAGCTCAAGTTCCGTTTCTGCAGATAGGAATCGACCTCTTTCGTGTTCTTGAAATGGACGCCCACCTGGTCCTCGAAACCGTACGAGAGGAATTCGATGCGGTTTCCCTTGGAGAACTGGTAGCCGGCCTTCGCCTGATAGTCCCAGAAGACGGGCATCTCCGTCACGCGCACCTGGTCCATGTTGCTGAGGAACTTCTCGGCGTATAGGTCGAAGTAGCTGCGCCGGCCGGACAGGATGAGGTAGCCGTTTTCGGAGAGCGGCATCTCGAGCACGGCGTCGGCCGTGAGGAGGTTCACGTTGATCTTCCCGCCCCAGGTGGGCTCCTCCTTCTCGCGCGTGTGCAGCTCCAACACGGAGCCGGTCGCCTCGCCGAAGATGGCCGGGAAGGCGCCGCTATAGAAATCGATCGAGTCGATGAGGTCGGTGTTGATGACCGAGACGAAACCACCGTAGTGGTAGGCGTTCGCCAGCCAGAACTTGTCGATGAGGATGCGGTTGTCGTACGGTCCGCTCCCGCGCACGTACAGCTGTCCGGAGATGTCCCCGGCCGACGCCACTCCGGGAAGCGTCTGAATTGAGCGCATGAGGTCGCCCGCGCCGCCGGGGACCTTTTTGATCTCCTCGCGCTCGAGCGTGCGGCGGCTCACGTTCTGTTTCTCCTTTTTCGCGGTCACCACGATCTCGCGGGTGGTGATGACCCGCTGGGTGAGATAGACCATGTATGTCTTTCGCGGGTCGGCGGTGATGACCAGGCGCGTCTGCTCGTAGCCGGGGCTGTGCGCGGCCAGCGTATAGCGGCCGGGTCGGGGGAGCGCGATCCGGAAGCGGCCCTTCTCGTCGGCGATCGCGGTCTGTCCGGTCTCGATGATGCCCACGGTCGCGCCGCCGGACGGGCGGTTCGTCGCGCGGTCCACGACCACCCCCTGAATGGCGATGGCCGCATGGAGCGCGCGCTGCGGGATCGCCGCCGACGCGAGAATGCCGAATGCGATGGCGAGCGCACGAAGGGATCGGACCGGTATGGGCGCGTAACGGCGCATCGCAGTTCTCTCGGAATTCCCCGTCTGTTGTGAGCGCGGCGTCGTCAATATCGTACTTGACCGACGCATCGGCGCGGATCATACTATCCATACTGCGAGCTTCGCCCGTATTTTGAAATAAAATAACCGGCCGCAATGAAAATAAAATACAAGTTCATCGGCATCTTTCTGGGCGCATTGATCGCGATCGCGACGCCGCTCTCGCTGTTCATCATCAATCAGCAGGAGCACGAGCACATTGCGCTGCTGCACCATCACGGGACCACGGTGAGCCGCATCCTCGCGCAATCTGCGCTCACCATCCTCCTCATGAACGCCGGGCGAATCGACATGGCGCGCGTTGACGCGACGGAGATGATCGCCACGTTCGCGCACCTGCGCGACGACGGTCTGCTGTACGCCGATATCGTGATGATCTCGTCGCGGCCGGAGATCAATGGCGCGGTGCTGTCGAAAAAGACCCGGGCCGACCACGCCGCGTTGCCGTATTTTTCCCGCGGCCGAATTTCCCCGGAGGAGACCGCAGGGCTCCTGGACGGCGGAAGCGTTCGCGAAACGCAGATCGACGGGGTGGCGGGGACCTGCTACGTGTTCGCATCGGGCGCCGGCCCGCGCAACCGGCCGCCGCTGTGCGTGGGACGGTTGGTGTTCTCGAAGGACGAGGTGTTGCGCCCGGTCGCCCGGATGCGGCGGATCATCACCACGGCGCTGGGGGCCGCGGTCTTCGTACTGGTGATGCTGGGGATCGTGCTGGGCAACGTGATTGCCGCGCCGGTGATGCGCCTCACGCGCGCGGCCGAGCGCATCGAACGCGGCGACTACACGACGCCGGTGCGCGCCGGCGGCTCCGACGAGCTCGCCACGCTCTCCGCGGCGTTCAACCACATGTCGGGGATCATCACCCAGAAAATCGACGAGCTGGAGCGCACCAATCGAAAACTCACGGAACTGGACCGGCTCAAGGACGAGTTCCTCGCCAACACGACCCACGAGCTGCGCACGCCGCTCAACGGGATCATCGGCATCGCCGAATCGCTGGTCGCCGGCGCCGCCGGGCCGGTCTCCGATGATCTGCGCCACGACCTGGACCTCATCATCGCAAGCGGCCGACGCCTCAATCGGCTGGTGGGGGACATCCTCGATTTCTCGAAGCTGCGCAACAACGATTTCGTGATCCTGCCGGCGCCGCTTGACCTGTTCAATGCCGCACAGTTCGTGATCTCGATCCTGCGGCCGCTCGCCGTGCGCAAGGGCCTCGTCCTGGTGAACGACGTGTCCCCGTCGCTTCCGCCGATCATGGCCGACGAAAACCGCCTCCAGCAGATCCTGTTGAATGTCGTCGGGAACGCCGTGAAGTTCACCGACGAGGGGAGCGTGACCGTCTCGGCGGCGCCCGATCGCGCCGATCCGTCCCGCATCGCCATATCCGTGGCCGATACCGGGATCGGCATCGCGCCCGAGCAGCAGTCGGTCATCTTCGACGCCTTCCGTCAGGCCGACGGCACGACCTCGCGTCGTCAGGACGGCGCCGGGCTGGGTCTTGCCATCGTGAAACACCTGGTGGAGCTCCACGGCGGCGCGATCCGGATCGAATCCGAGCCGGGGCGGGGCGCGACATTTATCGTAACGCTGCCCGTCGCGGCGAAGAGCGTCGATGATGCGCTTGCACCGCCCGTCGCGGCCCTTGCCGAAGCGGCGCCGCTTGACGCCGACATTCGCCGGCCCGTCCCCGGCGCGGAAGATACCGGGAAAACGATCATGGTCATCGACGACGATCCGGTGAACCTGCAGGTCATCATCAACCACCTCGCGCTCGAGGGGTACCGCATCGCGAGCTATCACGACGGCGTCGAGGCCTATCAGCGCATCGAGGAGGGAGAGACGCCGGACCTCATGCTCGTCGACGTGATGCTGCCGGTCATGTCGGGCTACGAGTTGTGCCGGCTGGTGCGGCGCTCGCACACGATGTTCGAGCTGCCCATCGTGATGCTCACCGCGAAGAACCGCCCGGAGGACGTCGTGACGGGCATCGAGGCCGGCGCGAACGATTACCTCACGAAGCCCGTGCAGCGCGATGAGCTTATTGCGCGTGTGAAAAACCTCATCGCCCTTCGGGACTCTGTCCACGAACACGGCCAGCTGGAGAGGATCCGCTACCAACTGGAGATCGCGACCGCAATCCAGAAGGCCGTTCTCCCGCAGCGCGTGCCGGAGTGCGGCAAGATCCGAACGGCGGTTCGCTATCGCCCCGCCGTCGGTGTCGGCGGCGACCTGTACGATTTCTTCCCCGTCGACAACGCGCGCATGGGCGTCCTCATCGCCGATGTCTCCGGGCACGGGATCCCGGCCGCCATCATCGGCGCGAAGACCGAGATGGCCTTCTCGATCTACCGCGACAACATCGCGCGCCCGGCCGAGCTCATGGCCACCATCAACCGGGTGATGACCGACCACTCCTACGGGCAGTTCATCACCGCCTGCTATCTGTACATTGACCTCGAGGCGCGCGCGATCCGCTACTCCAACGCCGGGCACAAGCAGCTCCTGGTGTACCGCGCGCGTTCGTCCCGGCTGGAGGCATTGCACATCAAGGGGGCGCCGCTGGGCCTCTCGACCGAATACGAGTATCGGGAGCTGTCCCTCGCCGTCGAGCGGGGCGATCGGATCATCCTCATCACCGACGGGATCCCGGATACGCGGAACCATCAGCGCGAGCTCTTCGGCGACGAGCGGCTCGGCGGGCTCATCACGCAGCACCGCGCGCTCCCCCCCGAGGGGCTGGCGGACGCGATCTTCGCCGCACTGGACGACTGGAAGGGAGCCGCGCATGTCGATGAGCACGACGATGATGCGACGCTCATCATCCTCGACATCGATTACTGACGCGGCGCGCCGTATTCTTCTTGACGGATTCGAAACGTGTGGTACTGTCGATGTCATCAACGACCGGATGCGCACCCATGAATGTGACCATACGCGAACAGCCGCCGCACACCGTGATCGGGATCGTCGGCGAGATCACCATCTACAATGTCACGAAACTCAACGACACCGTGGGCACGGTGGCGGACGGCAGCGTCCGCTCGTTGGTGATCGACCTGGAGCGCGTGACCGCGATCGATTCCAATGGGATCGCCGCGCTGTATGCCGCGAAGCGGAAGATCGAATCGACCAAGGGCTCCTTTTACATCGCCAATCCCATGCCGTCCATCCGAAATGTCCTCAAGCTGACCGGGCTCTCCTTCAACTTTATCGACCTTAGCGCATCCGCGTAGCGCGTTTCGCGCAGGTAAATTTTTGTAAATTCGGCTTTGTAATTTCCGGAAAAGGCCGATATCAAACGTAGCACGCAAGAACGGAGTACTCCTTCGCGCTATACTGTATCACGGACGGCCGATCCTCGGGTCCGCCGCCCACCGGCCGGTTTCATCGCATGAAGCCGGACGATCGGGATATACGAAGGAGGCCCGGTATGATAAAAGTGAACCTCGCGCTCGAACTGCCCCACGGGTCCACGCCCGTCATGGAAGGACACGTATCAATCTACATCGAGGACGCGCCCGACCCGAAGCTGTACTATCGCTTCGACTCGGACATCTGCTGCCACGCCACCGGCGAGGAGCGGACCTGCTACGGGTGCCGCTACTACAGCCCCTGGTTCGGCGGCTGCACCACGGCCGTGGAGACCAGCGAGGGGAAGCTCTACCAGATGCACCCGTCCATGCTCTACACGCTGTTCATTTCGATGTTCCGCGAGAACCTGGACCTGCGCGGAGAGGTGAGCTCGCTGCGGCACGCCCTCATACACCTGTGCTCGAATGACGTGCAGCGGACGATGGCGTAAAATGCTTCTTGCTTTCATCCGCTGAGTACGCCATCCTGCCGCCGACCGCCGGGTCCGGTGCGAGATCGCGCGCCATGCAAACATCGGCGGACCAAGCCGACACCCAATTGAGTCCCATGCCAAGGAGACGCCATGAAGATTGCAGTGCGCCGCATATCTCGTGCCGTGTGCGCCGTGATGGTCCTGAGCGCCATCATCGCATTCCAATCTAATACCGCCCACGCGCGCGTGGGCGGCGGCTCCTCGTACAAGAGCGCCGACGCGGAACGGAAATCGCCGCGCGCGGTCACGCCGGACGGGCCCGAAAAGGCCGTCGACGGCGCGCCCGCGCGTGAGCGGGATACGCGGGATCGCGAACGCGAGAGGTCGGACTGGTTACGAGACCAGCCCAGGCCCACACAGGCCGATTTCGATTCGTTCCGCTGGTTCGGCATCGCGGCGACCGTATTTCTGCTGGTCGTCGGGATCGGCATCACGGCGCTGGGCATTTTTAAGATGGACCGCTCCTCCGGATATCTGAAGGGCGTCCTGGCGCCGGTGGGGGCCATCAACGCCGCGGTATGGCTGCTCGCCTGGGCCGCCATGCGGAACTTTTCCATTCCGTTCGGGTTCCTCTACGCGTCCATGGCCGTGACGGCGGTCGCGCTGGTCGTCGACGGTCTCAGATCGGCGCACCGGGGCGCGGGCGGTGCTGATGGCGTCGCCGCGTCGCCGCTGGTTGTGGAAAAAACCAATGCCGGCGAGAACGGCCGGTTCGACCTGCAGCGGGAGGACCCCGGGTTTTCGCTGATCCTGCTTACGGATTTCATCCACGCGCTCTACCATGAGCTGAAGGGGCGAATCGGCACGGATTCCTACGAGGAGCTGCGTCCCTTCATCGGTCTCGGGGTGAAGGACGGCAACGAACACTACCGGAAAAACGCCATCACCGTGAACGAGATCGTGGTGGGAAGCATTGCCGTGCGCGAGATACGGCCCGAGGAGCGCGAGTGGCGCATCGACGTGGAGATCCGGGCGAACTTCACCGAGGAGCAGGCCGGCGCGCGGACGCGCTCTGCGGTGATTGAAACCTGGACCCTGGCGCGCGCCCGCGGGACGCAGTCGCCCGAGCCCGAGCGCATGCAGACGATCTGCTGTCCGAACTGCGGGGCCCCGGCGCATTTTTCGGTTTCCGGCGCATGCGCCCATTGCGGCGTCGCGGTGAAAAACGGGCTCATGCAATGGTACATCCGCGACAAGCGCACGGACCGCACCGAGAAGCTCGATGCGGGCGCGGCGGTCACGTATGCGGCCGAGCGCGGGACCGGCCTGCCGACTGTCATGAGCCCGTTATTACAGCAGTCGATTGAAACGCTGTGCAAAACCGATTCCCTGGAGGGCTGGGAGCCGTTCTGGCACTATTTCTCCGAAACCATCGTGCGGCAGTCGTTTTTCGCGCTTGCCGGGGCCTGGACCGAGAAGAACTGGGCGAGCGCGCGGCACCTGCTCACCGACCGGATGTACCGGGTGAACAACGGCTGGATCGAATTGTACCGCCGCACCTCCTTCACGAACCGGCTCGACGACCTGCACCTGGAGCGCATCATTCCGGTGAAGATCGCCACCGATCGATACTATCAGGCGATCACGGTGCGGATCTTCGCATCCTGCTTCGATTATGTCGTGAACGCGGACGGGAAGGTCGTGGGCGGGTCGAAGCGCGCGCGGCGTTCCTTCTCCGAGTACTGGACCTTCGTGCGGCGGGTCGATTCGAAGAAGGCGGCCGCGGAGTATCGCGATATCACGACCTGCCCGGCCTGCGGCGCGTCGGCGGACCGAATGGGCGATACCGCGCAGTGCGGCTACTGCGGATCGAAAATAAGCTCGGCGTCGTTTTCGTGGGTGCTCGGCCTCATCACCCAGGACGAGGAATACGAGGGATAGGGCGGGCCGCAGGCGTCAGCCCAACAGCATCTTCACGCCGATCCCGAGGCACAGCGAGAGCGCGACCACGCCCGCCGTGATGAGCGAGACCTCGGCGAGCGCCTTGAGGTAGTTGATCCCCTTCACGACCGACATGAAGAACGTGAAGACCGACACGATGAGCACGACGGCGCCGATGGCCACGCCCAGCGCCGCGTAATGGCCCGCGAAAATGAAAAAGGGACTCACGACGGCGCCCACCACGAAGAGATAGATGATCCCCGTGTAGAGCGCCGCCCGGCGCGGGGCGTTGGGGTCGGCGCTCTCGGCTTTTTGCGACAGATACTCCGAGGCGACCATCGCGAGCGTCGCGGCCAGGCCGCTGATGAGCGCCGTCTTGCCGACGAGGAGCGCATTGGACAACGCGAAGGTGAGCCCCACCGCGATCCCGGTGATTTCCTGGATCGAATTGTTGATGGCCAGCACCATCGAGCCCATGTGCTTGAGCGCGTCCTCCTCGATCTGCCCCATGAGCGCCGCCTCGTGGCGCACCTCGTCGCGGATGATCTTCTTGATGCCGGGCACGCGGTCCTCGACCTCGCTGTAATCGTGCTCGGCCTGCACCTCGCCGTTGTCCATCATCTTGATGGTGAAGGTGAAACCGAAGATGCGCGACACGGTCCGATAGAACAGGATCTTCGCGCGCGCCGGCCGCACGTCACGTCCCGTGATCTTCTTGAAGAAGTGATAATGCCGCAGTTCGTCGTCCGATATCATTTGTAGGATTTCGGCGTTCTTCCCTTTTGCGCGCCGGGCGAGCGCCCCGTAGAGGATGTGTTCGGTAATCTCGTTTCTCTGGTAGTCCAGGATTCTCGCAAGGGTCTCTTGGGTCATGACGTTCTCCGTGAAGGTTGTACGGGGATGTGACGATGCGCTATTTGCACGACGGACGCTGGCGGCGGCGCGCATGCGGCATCAACCCCGGCCGTACGCGCCTGTGTTTTGTCCGTTAGCCCGCGCCGCGCTCGAGCGTGTCCAGCACATCTGTGAGCCTGGCCTTCAGCTCGGCGTAATCCTGAAACGACAGCCCCGACCGGCACAGGAGAGCGCCCGGGACCGATACGGCCTTCCGCTTCAAATCGGCGCCCTTTTTCGTGAGCGAGACGATCACCTTTCGCTCGTCGTCCTTCGCGCGGTTCCGGACGATGAGGCCGCCCGCCTCGAGGCGCTTCAGGAGCGGGCTCATCGTGCCGGTGTCCATGTGCAGCAGCCGCGTGATGGTCCCCACCTCGACGCCATCGTTTTCCCAGAGCACCAGCATGGTGAGGTACTGCGGGTAAGTGAGCCCCAGCCCGTCGAGGAGCGGCCCGTACAGGCGCGTAACGGCGCGCGACGCCGCGTACAGGAGGAAGCACAGCTGGTTGTCGAGCCGCAAGGCTTCGTCGTTCGTCATTGCGATGTCCCGTAAGGCGCGCTCGCGTTCGTCACGAACTGCGCGATCCGCGTCGGCGCGGCTACAGCGCCCGCCGGCCGTAGCGCTCGAAGAGCTGGTCGCGCACGTCCACGGGAACGCTCTTCAGATACGATTTCCATCCCGGGCAAAACCGAATGTGCCACTTCCAGAATCGGCCCAACAGCGATTGCGGATGGGTGTCGTACTTTTTGCGAAGGGTGCAGTTCTCACATTGTGAGGTTTTCATGATTGTCCTCCTGGTGAATTAGTTGGCGCCCGTGGTCCAGTCGTACGGCCATCGATACGAGGCGCCCCAGTTCATATAGCGCATGTAGCCGTGCCGCTTCAGTTTACTGATGACCGCCTCCACCCGCCCACCGGTTTCGCAGTAAATGATCAGGTACTTCTCGCGGGGCAGCTCGGCCATGCGCGATTCGATCTCAGGCGAGGGAAACGAACGCGCCGTGGGGATGTGGCCCGCGCGGTATGCACTCGCCGGACGAACGTCGATGATCCAGATGTCCTCGCGGGGCCGCTCGGTGAGCGTCTTGAGCGCGGCCGGATCGACGTATTGTTTCAGCATCGCGCCGTCCGGTCCCGTGCGTCCCACGAACGACGGGGCGATGATGAGCAGGTAGACCGCGATCATGGAGCCCACGGCCACGATAGCCGCCCCAAAAATAATGGCAATTATTTTCCCACGACGAGTTAGCATATCTGTTCTCCTTTGCGTTTGACTGTTGTGCATCGCTCTGCACACTGGAACCATGATGGGCGAATATATATTGTGTCAAGTTATATTTTACACAATATATTTGGTCGTCGGATGATATGCGTCATGAAACAGAACGAGTATCTTTTCTGGTCAATCGGTCCTATCGAAACACCGTTCGGGGAGAGCGCGGGGACGCCCATACGGCCCATGTGCGAAAATGGCGCTAAGGGAATTTATGCGCCCGATTTCGACAGCCCCGCGGAGGTGCGAACGGGTTGGCTCCGGACGAAAAGCGGATCCGCGCGCGACGAGAGACGACGGCTGGTTTCGGTGATGCGGGCCGCGCGTCCGCTTACTCGGCGAGCATGGACGACAGCCGGCGGTCCTTCTCGATCCAGAGCTGGTTCACCCATTCCTGGAAGCGTTCCCGGAACTGCTCGTCGTTGGCGTAATCGCCGATGATCTCCGGGGTGATGGCGAACTCCTCCACATACACCTTCACGGCGGGGACCTTCCCCGCCACGAATCCCCAGAAGCTCTCGTTCCCATGCGGATAGGCGATGGTCACGTTGAGGATTTTATGCAGCTCCTGGCCGATGGTGGACAGAACGAAGGCGATGCCGCCCGCCTTGGGCTTCAATAGATTGGCGAAGGGCGAGCGCTGCCGTTCGTGCTTCTCCGGGGTGAGGCGCGTTCCCTCGACGAAATTCATGATGGACACGGGGATGTTCCGGAACTTTTCGCAGGCGCGCCGCGTGATCTCGATGTCCTTGCCGCGCTTTTGCGGGTGGCGCTTCAGATAGGCCTCCGAATAGCGCTTCATGAAGGGGAAATCGAGCGCCCACCACGCGATGCCCATGAGCGGCACCCAGATGAGCTCCTTTTTCAGAAAGAACTTGAGAAAGGGGATCTTGCGATTGAACACCTTCTGTAAAATTAAAATGTCGGCCCAGGACCGGTGGTTTGCGATTACGAGATACCATTCGCGCGGGTTGAGGCCTTCGAGACCCGTAACGTCCCAGTGTATGCGCTTGG
>JAKQUI010000002.1 GCA_029562645.1 Spirochaetota bacterium | reverse complement strand
AAACGCAATCGTCGGCCTTGCCGGGCTTGCCATCGGTGTCGCGATAGGGGTATTTTTTATAAAGAACGGTTACAGCCTCGGTGCGAGTAAAAAGACCCATACCTCCGCAGGCTGGATAATGCCGGTGATGATGATCGCCCTCATGCTGCTCCTGCTTGGGAATACCATTTGGGGCGCCTCGAAAGCGCTGCTTTATGCGGAGCCTGACAAGTTCGCGCCGTTTTTCAGCGAGAGTGCCCCGGGCTCGCAGCACGCGCCAATTTTTATTTCACTTGGAATCGCCCTCGTCATCGGCTTCCTCGCGCAGCGCACCCGTTTTTGCACCATGGGGGCGCTCCGCGACGTCCTTCTTATTAGGGACATGCATCTGATGTGGGGGGTCGTCGCGCTGGTGATTGGCGCGTTTACGGCAAACCTCGCGCTCGGGCAGTTCAACCCCGGTTTTGCCGGTCAGCCGGTGGCGCACACGGCACATGTGTGGAATTTCGGGGGGATGGCGCTCTCGGGCCTCGCCTTCGCGCTTGCCGGGGGTTGTCCCGGAAGACAGCTCTTCCTCTCGGGTGAGGGCGATGGAGATGCCGCCATCTTTGTGATGGGGATGATCGTCGGGGCCGCTTTCGCGCACAATTTCGCCGCGGCAAGCACGTCCGAAGGTCCCGGACTCTGGGGGCCGGCCTCGGTGATTGCGGGGCTTGTCGTGTGCCTTGTAATCGGTTTTACCATGCGCCAGAAGGCGTGATCGAAGGAGGATTCTATGGCGGATAAGCTGGATATGCGCGGGCTTTCGTGCCCGCAGCCGGTCTACGAGACGAAGAAAAAAATCGAGGCGATGGGATCGGGCGTGCTCGATGTGCTTGTGGACTCGGGCGCGGCGCGCGAGAACGTCACGCGGCTGGCCGAGAACAGGGGTTGGTCCGTCTCGGTAAAGGAAAAAGAGGGTGAATTCCTGTTAACCCTGAAGAGGCAATAAATGGGCGCACTGGAAGGCGGACGCGTTCGCTTTCGGGGAGGCTTTTTATCGCCATGATCTATCTCGATAACGCGGCGACCTCATTTCCCAAGCCAGCCCGGGTCGTCGATGCCATGACCGAATTCGCGCGGGAGATCGGCGCAAACCCGGGGCGGTCGGAAACGAGGCGGCCGGTGAACTCATTTCTGCCCTGCGCAACCTCCATACTTACGGCAAGGTGGACATCATCATTATCGCGCGAGGCGGCGGCTCACTGGAGGATCTTGCCCCTTTCAATGACGAA
>JAKQUI010000075.1 GCA_029562645.1 Spirochaetota bacterium | reverse complement strand
CCGCTGCTCTTCCATAGCCCCAAGGCATCCATCTTGAATTGTCGGTCGTATCGTCGTCTTGTTCCCATTAAGACCTCCGTTAAGCTTAATATCGTACTTTGTGCTTAACTTCGTGTCCGCTTTTCCGGGGCAAGCCCAGGGCGCATGGAAGATCATTTACATTTGACAAAGCGCAATCCGCATTATACAATGATTTCATCACAGGAAAAAACAGGATGCGACAATGACTTATCGGGGAATAGTGAAAGGGAATACGATCGTCATCGATCCCCACGTCAAGCTCCGAGACGACACCGAGGTGGAAATCACTCCGATTGAACTCAAGGACCCCATACACGGCATCTGGACCGACGATCGATCGGCGGAGGACACAATCCGGGAGATCGGATCATCTTAAACCCATTTTGAAAGAATCCCTGCACTCCGGATCGAAAACCGGATTTGACACCAACGACACGCGAGCAACAACATCGTTCATCCCGATGAAACACGCGCTCCGCATGGCCGCATTGTCACTTTCAATCATCATCGCAGCCGCCTGCGGCTCTTCAGGCCCGACGACTGACGCGAGCGCATTCAAATACGAGTACTTCTTTACGTATGTGAAAAAATCGGACTATGAAAACGTCAGAAAGGCGCTCCGGAACGGCTTCAGGATCGATCAATGCGATTATGCCGGAAAACAGGCGATACACTGGGCCGTTATCAACAACGACGGGAGGATGATGCTGCTTCTCCTCGACCATGGCGCGGACATCAACGCACGTAATCGCGACGGCGATACGCCGCTGTTTCTTTTCCTGCGCTTTGGCACCGAACGTCATGACGATGAAATGATACGGTCTCTGCTCCGCAACGGCGCCGATGTTAACGCGAAAAACAATGCCGGGCAAACACCGCTGCACCAGGCCGCCATGTGGGGAACCTTCGAACGGGCCGCCGTTTTGGTCCGTAATGGCGCACATGTAAACGCCAGGGACCATAGCGGCAACACGCCGCTTCACATGGCGGCACGGTGGGGCGGCCGAAGCCGGATCGCCGCACTGCTATTAGAAAACGGCGCGGAAGTCAACCCCCGGGGCGAACTCTTCACCACGCCCCTGCGGCAGGCCATCCTGTCGGGCGATGAAAAAACGATCGCGCTTTTAAAGGAGCGCGGCGCGGAGGACTTCGGCGTCATCCCCGTGAGGATGCACAAGGCGCTGAGAAATCTTTTCTTTCTCCGTTGAATGATCAAGGGATCGCACCCACTTCATAATTGAAACTTTCGCCCTGCCCTCTTTTTCTCTTTAAAAAGACCGTAGAGCACGCACGTACATATTTATTGTTGCTGTTTTTGTGCCGAATGCAAATGAACTGTCGTAAAACCGATACTTTATATTCACGGCACGCGTCAGCGTTGCCGCAGCGTGAACTTATATGCGGGACAATAGAATCCCGTGTCCGTTTTCTTGAGCGTATCGGACGCCCCTTTGTCCCACGTGAGAACAAGCGTTTTTCCATCATAGGTCCAGGTCCCCCTATCGCCGTTGCTGTCACGCGTAAAGGAGCCGTTGGCATTGATGGTGAGGCTACTGGTCCAGTCCTTGTGCTGGGCGTAATACACTCCCGCCAGCTTCTTCGCCAGCGGCGATACGGGTTTATCGGTCGGGACAGACGCGTCAGGGGAAGCGACGCCTGTGCGTTTCAGCGTAAAATTATACACATTAGAGGAGAACGCTCCCGCAGACTTCTGCTCGAGAATCTCAGGCTCCCATTTGGCCCACCTGAGTATAATCCTCTTCCCGGTAAATGACCAGGCGCCGCCATCACCGCCCTTGGCGCGCCTGAAGGAACCATCCGCGCCTAGAAAGACTCTGTCGTTCCATTGTTTGTGCACGCCCCAATACTCGCCGGCTATCCGCTGTGCGACCGATGCGTCCGGTTTTTCAGAGGTATGGCTGAACACAGTCGGCTTGGGTGACAACACCGGGTATCCGCCATTGGTCCCGTCAACGACCCATCGGCGGTACAGGCGATTGATTCTATCTTCCACCATCCGGTTGAGATTATCAAGCAGCGTACCGTTCAGATTGGATCTTTTCCCCTTCGCGTCATCAGATCGCGTCATAACCGATGCGGACGGACCATCGAATGAGTAGACCGCGCCGTATGAAGCCTCGATCATTGTGTTCGGATCTTCCTTGTCAAAGGAGTCGATGAGCGTGCCGATCCCGCTGTTCGCTTTTTTTATTTCGCTTTTCTTTTTGTAAAAATACGAACCCTTGGCGTACTTGATGTCGCTGTTGATGCCGCCGGATTTCGACTGCTTCAGCCAGAAGCCGTTCAAAGAAGCATGCAGCGCGGTATCCACCTCTCCCCATATCGCTTCGCCGGCATGCCCGATTACGCCTCCCGTAAAGTTGGTCCCGGATCCTTTTGCGCTGACCGCGCCGATGTTGTAGCCGTTCTGCACATACACATCGCTGCCGCCGAGGCCACCGAGGTAGAGCGTGGTTCCCGCGCCCGAGGCGCCGCTGATGCGGCCGGAATTGTAACTGTTGATCACCATGCACAAGTTCCCGGCGATGCCGCCCGCGCTGAGCGCACCGACCGTTCCCGTCGACGTAACGGAAATCGAACCGGTGTTGTACGCATTAATGCATCCGTAGACTCCGCCGAAAGCGTAGGAGCTCGCGCCGAATCCCCCCTTGTCCCCGCCGATTATGCCGCCGGCATTGATGGAGTCGCCCGTGTGCACCGTAACGGCAATGGCGCCCTTGTTATAAAAAATACCGCGATCGACGTATTTGATGGGCTTTACATATATCCGCCGGGATGTCGATCCATACCCCAGCACGCCGCCGATATGCGCTTTTTTGATAGCGCCGGTGGCGATTACGCGCAGGGCGCCTGTATTATTAAGATCCATGCAATCGGTATCGTTTGTCTCCGCGGCAACGCCGCCAATTTTTAGATCCCTTCCCGACGCCCTGACGGTAATGGCCCCCGTGTTGTAACACCCTGACATTTTTTTTGCGGGTATCGCGCACACCCCGGCAACCCAGAGCGGTCCCGGAAGAATTTTCCCTGTTTTGTTTTTTTCCTTCGAATTGATGACGGTCCCCTCGAAGGTGATTGCGCCGCGGTTATAGGAATTGGCGATGGATTCGCAATTGGCCGCGATCCCCCCGATCCATGCCTCGCCGTCTTCTTTTACGGCTATCGTCGCATCGCTGAAACAGTTATCGATCCCCCACGCGCTTACGGTTATTCCCGCCGCATACACCTTGTAGGCCCTTTTCGGATACTCTTTCCGCAGGCCGTAATTGGTAATGGTTGACCCTTTGCCGATACCGAGATTCTTTATCATGCCGACGCCCTGAAAAAGGGCGAGATGCATCTCAACCTCGCCGGTTACATCATCGGTGATCGCCTTGGTCGTTTTATCGCTGATGCGCAGATTGTAGATCACATGACCCCCGCCGTCAAAACTGACATAGGTGGCCGGTATGGGGACAAACTCAAACTTCGAACCATTCATGTCGAGGTCCGCGGCGAGTTTCACGAAATTCTTCGAAAATGCCTGGTTAAGCCCGTTGAGGCCGTTTTTTTTGCCGTAATCCGCCATGTCCAGGTCTGATTTCGCGAGCCAGGCGAAATATGCCAGCTTACCCGCGGTATCGATGATAAACGGATTGCTCTCGCCGTTCGGTTGCGACGGATTAAGCAGTCTAAACGGATATCGCTTCCCGTCCCATTTCTTTCCGTCGGCGGCGTCAACTGGGTAGCTATTGAAAAGAAGGAGCGTCAGAAGAGCGCATCCGGACAAACAAAGAATGCGTAACACGGCAGAAGGATTCATGAAGTTCTCCAATCAACAATAATCAAGCGCGGGGTCGATGCATTACTCCATATCGTCCGAGTTGCTCACTCAGCCTATCCGGCAGGCGTGGTCAGTCCTCGCCAGTCAAAAATGATCAGTACGGTTCTACGAATTCAACTCCGCCGATGTGGCAACCGCTCGTTGCGGCCTACATGTCGAGCTGTCCGCGTCGGGACAAACAGCAGCAGACGGGCGTAATGAGATCGGAAAGCGATTGGTTATACTGTTCAACGACAACTGCCAGCACACAGCTCCCGAAAAGATCATTCTAACAACTCACGACAACCTCACCGCAGGAACGAGCGCTGTTGCGACGAAAACGCCGCGATAATCGAGCGTACCCGAATATCCCTGCCCCGGTCCGTTATAAACGGCCGGGACAGGGACAGGAAGTCATTGATTCCAACCGGGCCTAAAAAAAGTTCATCGTTACGCCGACAGTCCCACTCCCTGTCGGTCCCCTTAATTCACTGATTTAATGCCGGACTTCACGACCTTGCCTTTGATCGGTTTCGTCTCTCTCGACGGCTTCACTGGGGAACTTTTACTACCGCTGCTTTTACTCGACTTTAAAGTCCTGATGGAAGACAGCGGCATGGGATCACTTGAAAGAAACGAACCCGTCACACCGGACACGCCATTGTATGTTCCAGACAGGGCGACACCTTGCAGCGCGGGCGTATTGAGAAATTTCTCGATCTGCACAGTCGTCACTGTATTCTGCGGCTCGATTTTCATGCTGGACACTTTATTGTTTTTACCTTTTCCCATCTCGTTTGTGCTGCTCGTGAAGCTTGCAGACCAACCGGCGAAATCATATTTCTGATACACCGTTACCTTCGCATTACCGGTAATTTTGATGGATGAGATACTGTCGTTCATCCCGCCCTTGCCGCCATCCCATTTTTCCTTTTTAAAACTGCCGAGGTTAATGGGGGTGCTGGTGGTCCAGCATTTCTTGTGACCGCCATGATTTGGCTTTTGATACACGCACACCTCAACGGGACCGCCGGAGCTATTGTAGGTAAGCTCTGCAGGCCCCTTCATAATAACTTCGGTGGACCATGGAATATTGTCCAACCGCTTCTCGGAAACCACAAACTGCACATCGATCCGCTCCTTGGGTCCTACCGGAAAGTCCCCTTCGGCGCGCCAGGTCCTCGTTTTGCTGGTGGTCTTCTCCATGTTCTTCGTCGTGGAATAATTGAAAGACTGTTTACCGGCGACGGTCAAACCGACCGGGCTCTTATAGCTCAGCGAAACCTCTGTTTCCCCGCCCAAGGTTTTCGACGTGCCGATCGTCTCGGAGTCCATGCTGGATTCCTCCACGCCGCATTTGAGTCTTGCTTCCGACGCGAGGTTATTGGAAAGCGTTTGAGTCATCAACACGAACGGCTGCTCCGGTACCGCCGAAGGGAGCTTGAATTTGATCCCGGTGGTTTCGAGCGTACTTAAAAACTTCACGCCCACCAGCTTTTGACCCGCGGCGTTTGTTGCCGCAGCGGTCTTCCTCAAACGCTCTAAGGCGATCTTGCTAATATCGATCTCATCCGCGAACGCCGCCACAGAGGTCATACAAACCATGCAAACCAATGACACCGCTACAAAAAAATACTTCTTCATTGAGATTCTCCCTGAACATTTCGTTGTCAGTTACCAGTATCCCATCGGTTAGCAGAAGTAATTTCCGATCACACACAGAACCTGCGTTCCAATGGTTCCACACATTAACCAAAAATAATCGCTCCTTCCCGAAGGAGTGCAGGAACATAAACCACAGTCATTTCTGATTTCGCCACTACAACCATTAAATTTCGCTTCGCAAGAAATAATCCGTTCCAGCAGGATTAGCAAAACACAAAACAGCTTTCTATTCACTTCCACAAATGAAATACCCCGACTCTTTCCGAAGACTGTACTGGAAAAAAGCCACATGATACGCTTGAACAACAACACCACTTCATGCCCTGGAACCGCATTGACGAGTTCAGCCACGAACTCCGCCGCCAATATTTCGAGTATTCCCGCAACAAGTCACTTCAATGGAGACGCGCCGGTGGCGTGATCGATACCGCCACCTCAGCCGAAGATAGGCCTTCCGAGTAGAACCGAGAGCAGTATCGCCGCGCCGGCGACAATCGCGTTCGCAACAGGCAGAAGCGCGCACAGCAACGAGAGGAGATAGCGGCCCTTCCAGAAGAGGACCCACGTCGATACGAGGGAAACGAGCGTTACGACCGGATGGGCGAGCACGGCATACCCGATGAGCGTGCGCAGCGCGCTGTCCTGCGATGCCGGCGCGCCGAGCGTCATCACCGTCGCCATGACGAGACCCTGGGCCTGCGCGAGCGAATAGAGATGCAGCGCGCTCAGGATGCCGTTGATGACACCAATCCTCGTTTCAGTCCGCTCCATGGAACCGCCCGGCGCGCTAATAGTAGTTTTTGTAGACGACCGTCAGCGTTCCCGCGTTCCGATCGAGCACGGCGGCCCGGTAGTGGCGGCAGGCCATCGGGTTCTTGCCGAACGCCGCCGCGAAGGCGGGATCATCGCAGGGCACCGGCTTTCCCGTTTCGGCGAACCATGCGATACATCGCGTGAAGGCCCCGGGCGAATACGCGGCGAGCTCCTTCGGCCCCTGTTCGAACCGCCTCGCTATGGCGGGCAACGGCCCCCGTCGCCATGCGGCCAATCGCGTTCCGAGGATGGCGTCGGCCCGCTCCCGGCTCACGCGATAGACGGCCGCGATGCGCAGCCCCTCGCGCCCGAAGGTCCCGGCACTCTTCGGGTGGCGCTGGATGCTCGCGAGCGTCGGTCCAGGGGCAATGCCTAACTCCGAGAGAACCATTGCGGCGTCCTGCTCGGAGGATATCTCCCTGCCCATCGATCCCGACCGGGTCTCGCCCAGGTCGCACGCTACGATCGCAGCGAAGGCGAACGGCAGCACGGCGATCACCGCACGAAGGCAATTCGTGATTCGCGACATACGGCATCCATCCATGGCAGCGCCCCCTCTCACTCGGCCCCGAATATCTTCTTCTGGTTTTGCATCCACGACATGACGGCCTCCGGCGAATAGAACACGGTTGCCCGTATGCTCGTCCCGCCCCCAGATCCCTTCAGGTCGATGACGGTGTCGGCCGCGGTCGACACCTTCGCGATGCGTTCGGGAACAACGGCCTCTCTTCCGGTTTTTCGCACAAGGCCCTGATCGCGCCAGATAGCGATGAAGGGCTGGAAATCGCCCTTCTCCTTTATCTGGACGCCGATCGCGGCGATCTCACGCGCGCTCATGAAATGATCGATCGTGAGCGCGATGTGCATGTGCTCATTCCGCTTGCCCAGAAAGATTTCGCGGATGATGACATTACCCACGGCATGGGAGACCTGCTTCCACCGCTCCTCCTCGCGATCGGCAATAAACGACTCGCATTCCGCCAGGAGATTCTTGATCTGCGAGCGGCAGCGCGAATCGGATCGGTCACATGCGGTCGCCATCGTCATCGCGAACAACGCTGCGAGGACAAGTGCATGCGGCGGTCGTATTTTCATGGGAGGATGCCTCCAAAGGATGTCCGGCGTTTCGGGCGGTCAATGGCGGAGCGCCACCATGCGCATGGCGCCGCTCCCGGCTCCAGAGCGCGCCAAACAAGCTGGTGCGGCTACTTCTTCCAGCGGTCCGCATTGTATACGATCTTCACCTGCTGAAGAAAGTGATCAACGGTCTTGGGATCGTAGGGCGGGGCCACCATCATCCGCACGAAGGGGTCGTAGCTCTTCACCTGCAGCAGCGCCTCCTTGAAGGGGCCGGTGATGTTCTCGCCGATGATGATGAGCCGCGCATTGGTGCGGATATACTCTTCAAGGAGCTGCCCCGGCACGGTCACGGGATGCACGTCCTCGGTGGGGACGAAATCGGGCGCGATCTCGTTCTTGTCGGTGCGGCGCGAGACCATGGCGGCGATGAGGTCCGCCTGTTTACTGAACTTGTCCACGTAGTCGGCGCCGCCCTCCGACTTCATGCTCATAAACAGGATGATCCCATGCTCGGAGTTGCGGCAGAAGAACTTCTGCTCGCTGTTGATGTGCATTTTAACGGTCTTCCACTTCTGGTAGTCGAGCTTTTCGTTGTGCTTCAGGATCGCGCCGCTCTTCTGTCCCTTGGCCTCCTTTTCGTACACGTCGCCGATGTTCACCAGGAAGCGCTTGCGCTTGGTCTGCGCGTTCACCTTCTCGATCTCCTCGAGGGCCTTGTCGATCTCGAAATACGACAACCACCGCACCGGCCGGCGGTACTCCGACGGGTATTCGCGGCAGAGATACTCGTACATGGTGACGTCGTAGACCACCTCGACGTCCTTTATGCCCGATTTGACCATGTTGTTCACATCGAACAGGAGCACCGCCTCTCCCGCCTTGAGCTTTTTGCCCACGACGACCACATCGGAAAAATAGTTGCAGGTAAACTCGGTGGGGTATTTCGAAAGGAGATTCTGGAGCTTTGGCGTGTCTACTTTCATTTACTGGGACCAAACGGCCTTATGGGAATGGTCCGACCGTACCACGCCCGAGAGAAATAGCAAACAATATTTTTCATTTCCCCGCCCGTCGCATCGGGCTAGCGACGCTCATCGGGCGGGAATGAAATCCTCCGGACGAACGCCCTGTAGCATGATGGCGCCGGGGGCGCATACCGTGGCGCACAGACCGCACCCGATGCACGCATCCGCCGCCACCGCGGCGCTATCGGCCGCCACCTCAATGGCGCCCATGGGGCAGATGTCCGCGCAGCTCCCGCAGGCGGTGCACACGGCGGCATCCACCGCGGCCAGATACCGGCTGGGCGCGAGCACGCCCTTCGTCGATGCGTTCTTCGCGTAGCGCAGCATCTCGCAGCAACAGTCGCAGCAGTTGCAGATGGCGTTGCCCATGCCGGCGCGGTTCTCGGTCATGTGCACCAGCCCCGCCTCCTCGGCCTTCTTGAGTATCGCCAGCGCCTCGTCGACGCTCACCGCGCGACCGGTGCCGCGCTTCAGGGTGTACTCGGCGCCGCGGTTGAGCTGCAGGCACATCTCCACCGGCTTGTCGCAATTTTTCACCGACAGGCGGCACACGCATCGGGTCACCGCGAGCGTCTTCGCGGCGCGAACCATCGCCACGGCGTCCTCGGAGGAGAGCACGCTCGACGCCGGAGCGACCGTCTCGCCGATGGGGATCACCCGCATAAAGGAGGGAAACTTCACCGTGGTGACCAGCTCCAGAAGCTGCGGATACTCCTCGTCCATGAAGCGCACCCAGAGATCGATGAGCTCGCGCGGCGCCTCGTCCCAGAGGAGCGTCGCATCGTGGAATTGGACGACCTGCCGGGGCATGCGGTAGTACAGCGTCCCGTCTTTCACGGAATCGAACACCGCCCCGCGATGATAGAGCCGCTTGAGGAGCATCTCCATGTCGCCCACGGGCCTGCCGAGCGCCCGCGCGATTTCCTCGGCGGTGCCGGGAAGCGCGTTCACCGCATTCGCCTCGTCCTCGTCGCACACCATGCGCCAGAGTTCCGGCAGGAGCTTCGAGTGCTCCATCATGAGCTTCTTCGAGAGTTCGGCGTATACGGGCGGCAGGTTCATGCGGGCCTCCGGAATCATCGAATTGTGATTGGTATCCGTTGTAGCGGCGAGGGGAGCGAATGTCAAGACATACCGACGCCATCGGCAGTATTTCGCTTGCCGTATTCGCGGCCCGGTGCGAGTATACCGGCGCCACCGCTCGTTCGTTCGAGAAATGACGGGGTATCTAAAACGGAACGCCATGACACGATACATTCTTCTCTGGTTCGCGCTCCTGGCAGGCGCCATCGTCAACGCCGGCATCAGGGATTTCACGTACGGGAAGCTCCTGCCCGGGAACCTCTCCCACCAGCTCTCGGTCTTTCCGGGCATGGCCATCTTCGGCCTCATCATATGGCGGGCGTGCCGGCGCTGGCCGCTCGCGTCGAAGGGCCGCGCGCTCGGCATCGGGCTCCTGTGGGTCGCGATGACCGAGGTCTTCGAGATTTCCATGATTGTTTTCCTCCAGAAGAAGCCGGTGGAGGTTTTCATCGACATGCACCGCATCTGGCAGGGCGAACTCTGGGTGTTGTTGCTCCTGTGGATCGCGATCGCGCCGGTGCTGTTTACGCGAACGGATACGACTGCCGCTGCGGGCGACTAGCCCCTCACAGCGCCAGGCGCTGGTGCCCGTGATACAGCTCGTCGCGCAGTGCGCGCACGCCCTCGTCCTCGAGGTACTCGTCGAAGGTCATGTACCGGTCGATCACGCCGCCGGGGGCGATCTCGACGATGCGGTTCGCGATCGAATCGATGAACTGGTGATCGTGCGAGGCGAAGAGCACCACCTCGGGGAAGGCGATGAGGCCGTTGTTGAGCGCGGTGATGGCCTCGAGGTCCAGATGGTTGGTCGGCTCGTCCAGGATGAGGACGTTCGCGCTGGAGAGCATCATCCGCGCGAGCATGCAGCGCACCCGCTCGCCGCCGGAGAGCACGCTCGCCTTCTTGAGCGACTCCTCGCCCGAGAAGAGCATCCGGCCGAGAAAGCCGCGCACGAAGGTCTCGTCCTTCTCGTCCGAAAACTGCCGGAGCCAATCCACGAGCTTCACGTCGCTCTCGAAGAACGAGGCGTTTTCTTTCGGGAAATACGCCGTCGTGATCGTCTCGCCCCACTTGATCTCTCCGCCGTCGGGCTTTACCGCGCCGGTGATCATCTCGAAGAACACGGTCTTCACGAGGTTGTTCTGGCCCACGAAGGCGATCTTGTCGTTGCGATTCACCGTGAGGGTGAAATCCCTGATGATGGGATCGCCGTCGATCGTCATCGAGAGGTTCTCCACGTTCAGGATCACCTTCCCGCACTCGCGCTCCGGCTTGAATGCGACATAGGGAAAGCGGCGCGAGGTGGTGGGAATCTCGTCAATGGTGAGCTTCTCGACGAGCTTCTTGCGCGAGGTCGCCTGGCGCGCCTTCGACGCGTTGGAACTGAAACGCTCGATGAAGGCCTGCAGCTCCTTGATCTTGTCTTCCTTCTTTTTGTTCTCTTCCCGTTTCTGCTTCACGGCGAGCTGGCTGGCCTGCGCCCAGAAGTCGTAATTGCCGGCGTAGATCTGTATCTTCGAGAAGTCGATATCGGCGATGTGCGTGCACACCTTGTTCATGAAGTGCCGGTCGTGCGAGACCACGATGACCGTATTGTTGAAGTTATAGAGGAAATTCTCGAGCCAGGTGACCGATTCCAGGTCGAGGTTGTTGGTGGGCTCGTCCAGGAGCAGGATGTCGGGATTGCCGAAGAGCGCCTGGGCGAGGAGCACGCGCACCTTTTGTCCACCCTCGAGCTCCTTCATGAGCTTCCCGTGAAGCGCATCATCGATGCCCAGGCCCGACAACAGCGTCGCGGCGTCGGCCTCGGCCTCGTACCCGTTCATCGAGCCGAGAAGCTCCTCGAGCTCGGCGGCGCGGTGGCCGTCGGCCTCGGTGAAGTCTTCCTTCGTGTATACGACCTCCCGCTCGCGCAGAACCTCGTAGAGCTGGCGGTGACCCATGATCACGGTGTCCAGGACCGGGTACTCGTCGAAGGCGAACTGGTCCTGCTGGAGCATGGCGAGCCGCTCCTTGGGATTTCGGATGATGGCCCCCTCGTTGGGCTCAATGTCGCCCGAAAGGACCTTCAAAAACGTCGACTTCCCCGAACCGTTCGCGCCAATAAGCCCGTAGCAGTTCCCGGAGGTGAACCTGATGTTCACCCCCTTGAAGAGAACCCGCTTCCCGAATGAGAGTGTTACATCGGAAGCCTCAAGCATGATCATACCGCCCTGTACATAGTGTGCGCACATCCGCCATCCGCATGAAAAACGTTGTCAACGATGGGAACACGGCCCATTCTGTCAAGGCGGATACGATGCGCCACACATGCGGGCGGAATGCGCGGCGCGTTACAGCGACTTGTTCTCGCGATCGCGCTCGTTCTTTTTCTGCTGCTTGGCCTGCTTCTTCTCCTTCATCGTTTTCTCCGGCTTCTTCTTCGCGTCCTTTCGCGCATCGGTCGATTTCGCCATGATGCACCTCCGCATGGTTGTGGATATCACGCCAACAAAACTGCGACGCCCCGGCATGCGCCGACGCGCCCGAACGACAAAACAGCCGGCCGGGGCGATCCCGACAAGCGAAAAATCCGGAACCGCCCCGCACCGTCAATACGCAAGCCGCATCCACGACCGTCTCGGCGGAAAGAGCGCATCGGCCAGCAGCCCGGCCATGTCGCTCGAGGCGCACACCTCGGGCCGCACCCGGTTGAGTTCGCGCCAGCCGTGCGCTCCCAGCGCGAGCGCGGGGAAGAGGTCCGCGCTCACATTGATCGCATGCGCGCATTCGCCCGCATCGCGCTCGACCGACTTTATCCGCCCGTTCGCGAGCGCCAGACGGTACCGCGCGCAATAAAGGTTCACGCCGAACGCCATCGTGCTCTCCCGGAATGGTGATCCGGCGAGCCGGCGATCGAGCGCGGGCGCGATCTTCGCGAGAAAGCGCTCGGGATGCGGGACCCGCACCTGCCACGCCCAGCCCGGATTCACCGCCGCGCCGAGCGCGATCAGCATCCGCGCCGGGGACGAATCGACATGCAGATTGAAGCGGACATACGGCTTTCCGCGCCGCGCGGCCTCCTCCCCGAGAAAGCGAAGCATCGCGCACAACGCCTCGCACGTGATCCCCTCGCTTACCTCGCAGACGATGAGGCCCGCGCCGAACCCGTAGGCCATCATCGCAAAGGAGAAGAGCGGCGCCCCGTCGCGCTCGATGATCCTGATGTCCCGCGCGCATTCGGTGTCGACGCTCGGGCCAAAAATATAGTCCCACGACGCCGCGTCGCGCACCGACGAGAGGGAATAGGCGCGCCGGTACTCGTCGTCCTGCGCCATGAGAAACGGGATATCGTCGCGGGTCGCCGTGCGCAGCGCATACGCGCCGGCCTCCATGCCGGAACAGGTATGCAGGGGCAGGTTGATGTGGTTTTCCAACGGGACCGCGTAGTGATAGCCATAGCGGGCGTAAAAGCCCGGGATCCCCTCGATCCCGCCCAGGTCGCATCCCCGGCGGTTCATCTCCTCCGCGAAGCGGCGCGCGAGTTCGTTCATCAACCCCCGCCCGCGATGCGGGGCCGCCGTTCCCACGAGCCCCATCTCGGCCACGTCGAGCCGTACGCCCTCGAACTCCCATACCCACGGAATCAGCGTACAGGCCGACGCGATCGCGCCGGTGGTCGCCTCCTCGATGATGAACCAGTTCTCCGGCCCCATGCCGGGACGGTGATGATACAGCGCGACGGCCACCTCTCCGACCTTTTCGGGAAGGAATATGCCGTCGAAGTGGTTTTTGAGTTTTTCCGCGTCGTCCGGCGACTGCGCGGTGCGAAATCTATATTCGTCGTTCATGACAGCTCTCCTGTAAATAAAGTAGATACGAACACACGAAGGTCCGTTCCTGCTCTGAAAGAGAGAACTATTCTCGAACGACGGGGCGGGACAACAAAGGATGGGGTTTTCAGCTTCGTCGTATCGCTTCGTCCCTCAGAGCGGGAACCGATATCCAACAAGAGCCGTCATACTATCTCCGCGAAAGAAAAATCAATACTGACGCATCCTAGGACCCACCGCCGAACCGTCAAGCCATTTCGGACGTAACGCGTTACCGCGCACGGCAGCGGCTGATGGTGGCGCCCTCCTGATCGCCATCGTCGTAGCTGATGTGGATCACCTCGCCGCGCATCTGAGTGATGGTCCCCGGATAGTAGAGCCCCGCATTGCGGAAATTGCACTGCACCTTCGTCCCCACGCGCCAATCGATCCGCTTGATCTGCGCGGAGGCGAGCACGCCCACGTCCCCATCGTCGAAGGTGACCGCGAATTTTCCATCCTGCACCCCGGCGACCTTGGCGGGATACCACATCCCGTCCGTCCACTGCCCGAGGATGCGGTCCCCGACGTTCCAGGCGAACGCAGCGGTGACCCCGAGTGCGAATAGGATTACCGCGATTGCTTTTGCCGACTTCATCGTTACCTCCCACCGTCCCTTGGTATATACGACGGCGCCGAGAGACACCCGGCGGCAACAATGTACTCACGGATTTCGGCAGCGTCAATATGTTTATTGCGCACACGCACCGTACGGGAGAATCGATTGCGATAGAATTCTTGTGGACAGAGGTACATGGATATGATATCTTCAGTTTAGCATTACGATATAATCAAACAAGACGGTAGAGGAACGACCACCTCACCCCCTTCCCCTCTCCCATAGGAGAGGGGTGTGCCAGAAGATATCTCTCGCCAATCCCCCCTTCTCCTATGGGAGAAGGGGTTGGGGGATGAGGTAGCGAGCGCATCAAAAGAAACCGGAGGAACCCCATGACACTGAAAAAAGTAGGCATTCTAACCGGCGGCGGCGACTGCTCGGGGCTCAATGCGGTGATCCGCGCGGTCACGCGCGCGGCGGCGATCGGGCACAATGCCGCGGTCGTGGGGATCGAGGGCGGCTTCGACGGGCTGGTGTTCAACCGGACAACCGAGCTCACTGTGAAAAGCACGCGGGACATCCTTACGCTGGGCGGCACCATCCTCGGCACCACCAACAAGGGCAACCCGTTCGAATACCGGGAGCTCAAGGCGGACGGATCCATCAGCGTCACCGACCGCTCGGACGAGACGGTCGCTAATTTCCGGAAGCTGGGCCTGGACTGCCTGTTCGTCGTGGGCGGCGAGGGAACGCTCGAGATCGGCTACAAGCTCCACAAGAAGGGCGTGCCCACGATCGGCATCCCCAAGACGATCGACAACGACCTCGACAAGACGGACTATACCTTCGGCTACCAGACCGCGGTGCAGGTTGCCTGTGACGCTCTGGACCGCCTCCAGACCACCGGGAAAAGCCATCAGCGGGTGATGATCCTGGAGGTGATGGGCCGCAATGCCGGCTGGATATCCATGGAGTCGGGGATCTCCGGCGGGGCGCACATCATCCTCATCCCCGAGATCCCCTTTAACATCGACAAGGTGGTGGAGAAGATACAGTTCCGCGAAAAGGGCGGCAGCCCCTTCAGCATCATCATGGTGGCCGAGGGCGCCAAGGAGGAAGGCGGCGAGCAGATAACGCTCTCGTCGGCCTCGACGCGCCTGCAGGGCGTCCCGCAGCTGGGCGGCGTGGGCCAGTACCTGGCCGACCAGATCAAGAAGCGGATCGATCTCGAGGTGCGCTGCACGGTCCTGGGACACATCCAGCGCGGCGGCTCGCCCTGCGCCTTCGACCGCGTCCTCGGAACGCGCCTCGGCAGCTACGCGGTGCAGGCGGCGGCCGAGGGACGCTTCGGCACCATGGTGGCGCTGAAGACCCCGGACATGGTGCTGGTGCCGCTCGAGGAGCTTGCGGGCAAGGTGCGCACCGTGCCGGTCGACTCGCAGCTTATCCAGTGCGCCGAGGCGATCGGGATCAGCATGGGACGATGATGCGACGATGACGGCGAAGCGACCGCCGACGCCGCATCGCGAAACACCGCACGCGCGCGTCGCGGCGCCCCGATAATCCGTTATGCGGAATCCCATTGCGCTGCCGGACGTTCTCTTTACGGCGTTTGCGCTGATCCCTCCGGCGGCGGGAATCATCGCCGAAGGGATCAACCGGACGCCGCTGATTATCGTGATCGTTCTCGCGATCCTTTATCTCGCGGCATTGAGCATCGTGCTCATGATCGCCGTGGGCCGTTTGCATTCGCGCCCGGCGCTCGTGATATCACGCTGCTACGCCATCGTGTTCTCGGCCCCCTGCTGCTATATCAGCGCATTCACGATCGGGCTCGCGCTGCTGCTGCGGCTCTTCCCGAACTGCACGATGGTTAACGGCGACATCCGCTGCACAATGGCAACGGGCCAGATTTTCGGGGCGATCATCATCGCGGCCATTGGAGGATCGGCGCTGCTGCATGTCTACTACCGCAGATTCGGCAACCTGTTCCATCGAGCCGCAACCGCGCTGACCGATGGATCGCGCCATGATGGCGATCGGGCGAAGCCTTCATCAGCCCCATCGAACCTTCGCGAGTAACACGCCAGAAACCGATTCTCGCGGGAATACGCGCGATCATCATTCAGGGCTGTTACATCCATGTAAATTCCACAATGGAACGCTTCTATTTTTCGTTAAAAAATTGACATGCTCTCCGCACGAGGCCATATTGGCTCATTGAGCGTGGGACTTTCACAGCGATCGACAACCGACACGCTGCGGAAGTTCGACGGTTAGGCAGACTTGAAAAACAGTGAGGCGTAGCCAAGCGGTAAGGCACTGGGCTCTGATCCCAGCATCCCAAGGTTCGAATCCTTGCGCCTCAGATCGCCGCGCCAATTGCCCGCAGGGGCGATAATTCGATTGACGTCCCGCCATCGCCCGGAAATACGTATGCAATCACACCGACAGGAAGGGCCCATGAGCACACCCACGTGCGTATTCTGCGACATCGTCGCCGGCACAGCGCCGGCGCGCATCATCATGGAAAACGAGCTGTCGATGGTCATCCTCGACATCAACCCCTATGCAAAGGGACACTGCCTCGCGATCCCGAAGCGGCATGTCCCCTGGTGGCACGAGCTCACCGAGGATGAGGTGGCGAGCCTGTTTACCCTCGCCCATCGCGCCGCGAACCGGATCATGAAAACGCTCGCGCCCGATTTCGTGTGCATGTACGCGCGCGGGAAACGCATCCCGCACACGCATATCTTCCTCATCCCCTCCCGGGAAGGCGACGTGCTCGACCGGTTCTACAATGCCATGGAAAAGTTCCAGGAGGCGCCGCGCGATCTCGCGAAACTCGCCGAGCCGGGGACGCTCGACGAAGCACGCGACCTGTTGACATAAGGCGTCACTCTCCCTTCGCTTTCGTGTACATGTCGTACTCCTCCTGCTCCCAGTTGTCCGTCACGCGGTCGAGCTGCGGAATCTCCTCGTCGGCCATGGGCGCCTCCAGCAGGTGATCCGGCAGGAAGGCCTTGTTCGCGATGACCGTGGGGATGACGGCGCTGGCGATGATCGCCGCGATCAGGAACGAGTACTGGTCGCGCGTGACGATCCCGTGCGTGAGCCCGTAGAGCGCCGAGATGGAGCCGAAGGTGAGGCCGGTGGACATGAGGAGCGTATAATACCAGCGCTCCTTCTTGCTCTCACGGAAGACCCCGATGACCGGATAGAGGCCGAGGATCTTCGATGCGACCTTTCCGCCCAAAAGCGCGAGAAACACCAGCGGCGCGGCGAGGACCGCGGGAATCGACACCAGGTAACCGGCGCGCAGAAAATACAGCGGCGTGAGAAAACCGATGGTGAGCGTCCGGAAGCGCCGGATGAAGAACTCGTCCTTGGCGACGCTGCCCGCGAGCGCCATGCCGGCGATATAGGCCGGGAGCACCGGCTCTGACCCCGACCACAGCGCGAGCGCCCCAAGCCCGAAGAGCACGAAGACCAGCCATTTGGTGCGGATGGCGGCGGTCCGATTGCCATACACCTTCGTGAGGCGATCGGTGATCGGGGGAAGCACGAAGACGATCAAAACGCATGCGGCAACCAATATCAACGTCCGATACGTAAACGGCGCGAAGATGAGCCCCAGGCCAATCACGGTCCCCAGGTCATTGATAAAACAGGCCCCAAGAATCCCCTTGCCGTATTCGGTCTTATTGAAGCCGTACTCCAGCATCACCGCGTAGACCACGGCCATTGACGTCGTGGAGAGGGCGATCCCGCCGAGAAGGCTCGCGCGCCCGTCCCAGCCGAGGAGGAAATAGGCCAGCGCCGCACAGCCGATAAACGGCGCGAAGAAGCCGATGAGCCCCACGACCGTGACCTCTTTCGCCTTCGCGCGCATCGAGGCCGGGTCCAGCTCGGCGCCGGCGAGAAAGGTGAGCAGCACCGCGCCGGATCCGGCGACAAACTTCATCCACTCCGCATTGGGGTGCAGGATGTCGGGATCAAAAAATCGCATGGCGATATAGCCGGCGAATGCGCCCACGCAGATTTCCATGAGCGCCATGGAGATTTTTAACCGGTTGGCGAGAATGGTGGAAAAAACCGCAAGGGCGAGCCACGCGGTCACGATGGTGAATAACTCGAGCATGGAGTCCTCCGAAGGTATAAAAAAATCCGCCTGACACATGGCGGACCTTTTTCACTGGAGGCACCCGCCACACGTCGGTGCGGCAGGAGTCATCAGCCGGTGGCGGTTATACGGGGGACCCCATCCCCTGCAGCGTGGACAATCAACCCCACCTGCGCAAATGGTGCAAGGAAAAATTTACGGCATGGCGCCTGATCCCGAAGTTCGCCGTTTCTCCGGCTTCCGTTTGTGTGCACCGCGCCCCTTCGGAAAACGCCGCGGCGCGAACTCCCCGCATCTAATCAGGCAGGCGGTTAGCTATCCCGAGAGAGACGGCCGTTCTCGATTAAAATATCGACGAGCGCGCCCACAGTGTACTCAATAATCGATCTGCACACGATACGATGGTGCGCCCTCGCCGCGATATCGGCCGCGCTCGCCTTTTTGCGCAAGAATTCCGCGCACAGCGTCGTTCCGAACTCGCCCTGGACGCGCGCATTCAATTCGCGCACCTTCTCGTAGGCATACAGCTTCGTCTTCATGTCCTTCGGATCGACGTTCCCGAATGCGAGCCCGAGGACCATGAACGCGCCGGTGACGGCCCCGCATTTTTCGCGCAATCGCCCCATCCCGCCGCCGAAGGTCGAAGCGATCCGCTTCGCGACCGTCTCATCAAGGTTGAACACTTCAGAAAATGCGAGCAGAATGGATTGAGAGCACGCACATCCATCATCGAAATGCGATAATGCTGTATCGATATATTCCCGCTTCATTGCGCCTTCTTCGATCATCACATGATACGGACAATGCTCATGGAAGTGATTTTTTTGTCTTGAATTATTTTATTGAAATCTCAATGGTATCTACAGCTTCCATAAAGGAGTACGCCGTATGATATACTCAGCAGAAGTTGAAGAAATGATGTGCGTGGCCAAGGGCCCCGATCACGGACCGGCGCCCATTCCCGAGGAAGGGAAATGGGTGCAGGTCAAGGAAATCAAGGACATCTCCGGACTTACGCACGGCGTCGGCTGGTGCGCCCCGCAGCAGGGCGCGTGCAAGCTCACGCTCAACGTGAAAGACGGCATCATCCACGAAGCGCTCGTCGAAACGCTCGGGTGCTCCGGCATGACGCATTCCGCCGCCATGGCGGGCGAGATCCTGCCCGGGAAGACGATCCTCGAGGCGATGAACACCGACCTCGTCTGCGACGCGATCAACACGGCCATGCGCGAGCTCTTCCTTCAGATCGCCTACGGTCGGACGCAGACCGCGTTCTCCGAGGGCGGGCTCCCCATCGGCGCGGGACTCGAGGACCTCGGCAAGGGTCTGCGCAGCCAGATCGGCACGATATTCAGCACGAAAGCGAAGGGCGTGCGGTATCTGGAACTCGCCGAGGGCTACGTCAACCAGCTTGCGCTCGACACGGATGACCAGATTATCGGCTACGAAATCGTCCACCTGGGCAAGATGATGGACATGATCAAGAAGGGAACCGATGCGAACGACGCGCTGAAAAAAGCGACATCGACATATGGCCGTTTCGACGATGCGGCCAGGAAGATCGATCCTCGTCACGCGTAACATAAGGGTGATTGCAATGGCACTATTTGAAAGCTACGAAAGACGAATCAAGCAGATCAACGCCGTGCTCGGCGCGCATGGCATTACATCAATTGAGGAAACCAAATCCATCTGCGATGCGAAGGGCATCGATGTCGCCGCGATCGTGCGGGGTATCCAGCCGATATGCTTTGAAAACGCCTGCTGGGCCTACACGGTCGGCGCCGCTATCGCCATAAAAAAGGGGGTGACGGCCGCCCCCGAAGCGGCGGAAATACTGGGTCAAGGCCTGCAATCCTTCTGCATTCCCGGTTCGGTCGCCGACGACCGCAAGGTGGGCATCGGGCACGGAAACCTCGCGGCGATGCTCCTGCGCGAGGAGACGAAGTGCTTCGCGTTTCTCGCCGGGCACGAATCATTCGCCGCGGCGGAGGGCGCGATCGGCATCGCGAAATCGGCCAACAAGGTGCGAAAAAACCCGCTGCGCGTGATCCTGAACGGCCTCGGCAAGGACGCCGCCTTCATCATCTCGCGCATCAACGGCTTCACCTATGTGCAAACCAAATTCGATTATTACACCGGCACGCTCGCCATCGTAAAGGAAACGGCCTATTCCTCGGGCGAAAAGGCGAAGGTGCGCTGCTTTGGCGCGGATGACGTCCGCGAGGGAGTCGCGATCCTGCATCACGAGGGGGTCGACGTCTCGATCACCGGCAACTCGACGAACCCGACCCGGTTCCAGCACCCCGTCGCGGGGACCTACAAGAAGGAGTGCGTCGATCTCGGGAAGAAATATTTCTCGGTGGCCTCCGGCGGGGGGACCGGCCGAACGCTCCATCCCGACAACATGGCCGCCGGTCCCGCCTCCTACGGCATGACGGACACCATGGGCCGCATGCACTCGGACGCGCAGTTCGCCGGATCGTCCTCCGTCCCCGCGCACGTAGAGATGATGGGGCTCATCGGCATGGGGAACAATCCGATGGTGGGCGCGACCGTGGCCGTGGCCGTGGCCGTGGCGATCCAGCAGGCGCGCTGAACAAACGAACATCGTGATCCGCAAAGCGCCATGCGCATAAAATGCGCATGGCGCTTTTTTATGCCACAGGCGACAGGCAACTCCAATGCCCGCTATTTGCAAAACTCAAGCACAAGGCTGTCCGCAATCTCCGTCTCGACGAATCTGGACGCGCCGATTTCGTTCGCCATCGCGTTAAAATCGAGCGTGATGAAACGGTCGTAATAACTCCCCTCGATCCATTCGATCAGCGCGGTTTTTGCGCTCCATCTGCGTCCATGGTCGATGACGACGACCGCCTCCGTGGCGATGGCGAACAGCTTCCTCAGGATCTCCCGCTCCACATCGGGATGAAACAGATGAAGGGCGAAAGACACGAACACGATATCATAGGACCCGGGGGCCTCATCCGGCTCCATGATGTCCCCCGCGCGAAATGAGGCATTGAAGACCGAAAGCGCGTTCGCCCGCTCCATGGCGCGTCCGATCATGCCCGTCGACGCGTCTCGTCCGTCGACGACGGAGAAGCGCCGGGCGAGCTTCAGCGTAAGGAGCCCCGATCCGCAGGCGTAATCGAGCGCGGTCTTGGATCCGGCGTCGGCGAACACCGACGGCATGCCTTCGATGATCGAATCCAATGCCGGACCGATCGACTCTTCGATACTGCCGTAGTAGCGGTGGACCCAATCGTAGAAGCGCTTCATGGAATGATGTGATCGTCGGTGCATCAGCGACGGCATGCGCGTTCTCCTGAATCGTAGTGCAAAGAGCGGATCAGATCATGGCGATAAATATCAAGCCGAAAACGAGGGAGGCCGCGTTCGCAATGGTTGATGTCTTCAGCGCGCGACGGACGGAGACGCCCGGCAGATAGCGGAAGATCGCAGCCTCGACGAAGATGGCGAAGATGATACGCAGTATCGGCGGGCCGACGACCGGATGCCGGGTGCTCCGCATCCGTTTCCGTTTAACGCAGCATCTTCAGGAGGCCCGCGAATTCATTCCTGTCAACCGTCATGCCTTTACGGTACGATGCTACCAGATAGCCATGTTTTCCGAGGGTTGCGACATGCCGGATCTCCGCCGGATCATCATCGACGAGGATATCCCCCTTGACTTTCCGGATATCCTTGGACAGCCCCTTTTCTTCCGGATCGTAGTCCTCCCTGAAGATGAAGGTAGTGAAATACCGCCGCAGATTGTTGTCCAGTATGATTTGACGGGCCCGCTCCTTTCTTGAATTTGTCCACAGGATCAGGGTGTGCCCCGTTCGTTTCAAATGGACGAGCAGATCAATGACGCCCGGTCGCGCAGACGCGCCGAATTCGTCCACCAGCGTATTGTCCATGTCGAAAACGATATTCACGGGCTATGTTTGATCAAAGGTCTGCAGGTTATTTCCGGAAAGCATGTCACTGATCGCATCAAAGCGGTCGCGATCAACTTCGATGCAATAACGCGGATTGGAATGAAAAATAAAATACCGTGGATCGGCCTGGCTGTTCCGCTCCCCGATCATGCGGTCATTGCCGGTGACGACATACTCCGCACCCATGAACTCACGATAGAAATTGTTGATGCAGTCGGCAATGGCTATCGTGACTCGATTTCCGCGGGCATCGAGGGCGATAATATGCACCGAATCAACTGATAGTATTTCTACAAGCTTTTTCATCGCACAATCCGCCCTGTTGCGATGCCGGCGCCGTTGTGGCACCAGGCGAACAGTGGCCCATCTGCCGAACGGCATCGCCTCCCGCCAGGCGGATCGCGAGGTCAAGGAATACGATGGCGACGATGAGCTGATATGATCGCTTCACGGCATGATCCCTCCGGGGGCGGGGCCTCCGGACGCCAGACGCTGTCCGGGTATATACTACTACCGGGCGTGACGATAAAGCAAGAGAATTACGTGATCCGCTGCCGTTTTCCCTGAGCGTCGACCGATCATTCCCGGCGCTTGACGATCACCATGGTCACGTCGTCCGTGATCCGGTATCCATCCAGCTTGCTCAGGATGCCGCTCTTGATGTCATCGGGATGGTGCTCGCCATATTCCTCGAACACCTCCTTGAGCTTATGTTGGCCGAACATGTCGGTCTCCATGGTGCGGTTGTCGCGAACGCTGCCCTCAACCCACGCCTCGGTGATCCCGTCCGTGAACAGCATCATGACATCCCCCACCGCCATGCTGAAGTGCTCGCCGGTCACCATGCCCCTGATGTCCTCGAGCAGCCCGATCCATATGCCGTTGGTGCCGATCAGCTCGACCCGCTTTTCCGTACTCCGATAGATCATGATGTCCTGGTGCAGGCCCGAGTAGTAGAACTTGCCGTCCTTGATGCAGGCGAACACCGTGAGGGTCATGTATTTGTCCTCGCTCAGGAGCCTGATGTTTCGCGTGATGACCCGGTTGATCCTGGTCAGCAGCGCCTCGGGTTTCAGGTTGCCCTTGCTCGCGAGGACCGTGTGGATCGCCGTCTGGACCATCATCATGATTAGGCCGGCGGGAACGCCATGGCCGGACACGTCGCCGATGACGATCCAGTCGATGTTCTCGACATTGATGATGTCGTAGTAATCGCCCCCCACGTCATCGGCCGGTTTGAGGAACACGGAGATGTCGTAGCCTTTCATCTGGGGCTTGACGGGGAGCAGGACCGTCTGGATCTTCTTCGCCAGCTGCATCTCCCCCCACAACGCGTCGCGCGCGGTGACGATCTCCTCGTTCATTGCCTTCATTGTGGCCATCGCCTGCTGAAGCTCCTCGGTGCGCTCCTTGACCTTGATCTCGAGGTTTCGGTTCATTTCTTCCTTTAGCGAAATCGATTCCTTGAGGGCTGTGGTCTTCTCAATGCGCATGATATTTATCAGGTCCGCCAGGGCGAATGACATCAGCAGGGCATGCGTCAGCGATCCGATCTGGAATCCCCATTCCGACAGGAAGAAGCTCGGCGCGAGGCCCAGGGTTTTCAGCCCATAGAAGCAGCCGAGGAGCTGAATGGAGGTCCAGGCCAGCAGGTAGAATCGGGCCGCCCGGAATCCTTTATAGTAGCAGTACAGGCCCGCCGACCACATCAGCACCGACCCGCTCATGGTCATCAGAACCGCCGAGATGATCATATAGTAGTACGGGAGGAACAGCGACCCGAGCGCGATGGCGAACACGATGTACATGACGATATTGTACAGCTTGTGAAAGACGGGGGCGTTCCGCTTCGTCTGCAGAAATTCCTTCGCGACCTGCATGGCGAAAAACACGCCGATGGCCTCGAAGAATACGATGGAGCCGCGCGACCACCAGAGCGAGGTTTGGTTGATATATTCGGCCGAGAGCCCGTTGAGTGAAAACTGAAACAAGAGATGCAGAAAGATCAGCGTGAGCACGTAGTAGATATAATTCCGGTCACGGGTGGCGATAAAAATGAAGAAATAGTAGATGATCATCGCCAGGATAAAGCCGTAGTAGATCCCCAGCATGATCTGGGTGTTGTGCTTGATCTGCGTGAAGCGCTTCGGAGACACGATCGACAGGATCGCCACGAGGGAATCCTCGCTCTCGAGGCGCAGGTAGTACGTCTGTTCCGATCCGGCCGGAACGTCCAGATGGAACGCGAACGCCCGGTAGTCCTCGTCCCTCGCCGCATAGGGCAGAAAGCGCCCCGCGTGCTTCAGGATCTTGCCCCCATGCTGCGCCGGCATGAAAAGCTTGATGTCGTCAGTCAGCGGATAGTTATCCAGAAGGATCCATCGCCGTGTCTCCTTCGACGCGTTCCTGATCGTGAACCGCAGCCAGTAGGCCGCCGAGGTGTATGCGAAATTCGGCCAGTCCTCGGTGCTGGCGGTGAATCGCGAATCGAATCCGGCCGCGGAAACATCCTGAATCGCGTATTCTTTCTTCGCATCTTTCAGATACTCGATATGCTTTCCCAGTATGTACTCTTCCCGCGTCTCGTCGAGCACGACCGGTTCGATCGCAAACGAGGGGCCGGCATGAACAAACATCGCTGCTGCCGCGATCAGTATACCATGGAAAATAACGATGAGCGGTTTCGTCCTGGACACCTTCATTTCGCTGTTCCTTCGCATGGGCGGCGCTCCCGGTTCGACCGGTTTGCCAACACCCTGCACTCTATATGTTGATTACATTGTTTGCGATACTCACATGAGAAATCTAAACCATCGGGGAATGACAAATAACAGTCCCGATGGATTAATATTATCCAATCCGGCATGGGCTTTCCGGCCAATAATGGACAGTATCCGAATTTGTCCTTGCCGATGAGGGGCTTAAAGCGATCACCCGGCCCCTGTCCGATAGATCGGTCGTCAATCAGCTGGAGCGGCTGGAAAAGGGAACGCGGCGCCTCACGATGTCGTCGCCGGCTTGTTCTTCTTCTTGTAGCTGGCGGGAGTCATCTTCTTGAACTTCAGAAACGCGCGGTTGAAGGTGCGCAGGCTCTCGAAGCCGGTCGCGAAGGCGATGTCGATGACGGGTTCGTCTGTCTCCACGAGCTTGCGCGCGGCGTCCTCGACTCTGAGCTCGCAGATGTAATCGCCCAGCTTTTTGCTGGTGTACCGACGGAAGAGCTTGCCCAGGTTGTCCGGATGGACGTCGACCGAGGCGGCGAGGCCCTCGCGCGAGAGGCTCGACTGGTAGTTCTCATTGATGAAGGCGACCACCTTCTGGAGCTTCTCCATCGTCCGGTCGGTGAGCGCGGATTCCTCCGGGCGCTTTTTCCCTTCGTCACGACTTCGCACGACCTGCTTATTGAGGATCGCGTTCTCGATGATGAAGTTCTCGAGCGTCGTCTTGAGGTCCTCCACCTCGGTGGCCATGCTGATGAACCTGAACACCAGCACCAGCGCGGTCCCGGTATAGAGCATGATGGCCATGTAATGAAAGATCATGTAATCCCGGAAGACATACCCGAAGAGGGATATGCTGTAGTCGGTGAACTTGGCCAGGTACACCAGCCCGTCGTGTATGGCCCCCAGGGCCACAGCGATCCCGAAAAAACCGAAAACACGCGAATAGGGCCGCCTCTTGAAGATGGCGGAAACATGGCAGGAGATGTTATAGAGGCCAATGCAGATGGTGAAGGTGATGAAGATGTTCACCTGGAGCAGATCGGAGGGCTTGCCCGTGATCGTGAGCAAGAGTCCGATCGTCAGCGCCAGGAACACCCAGAGCGCCCATTCGATTTTTTTTCTCTGCAGATCGTAGATCCGGTGCAGGAAAATCGGGTGCACGACATTGACCGCGGCCCATGAGAGTCCCAGGGCCTTGAGCCGCATGAGGTTGCTTCCGAAGGTGTTCCAGAAATTGCAGAGTTCGAGTACGATGAAAAAGCCGCACGCCATCTGCAACGCGTAGTACAGGTATTCCTGCTCCCTGCGGAGCGCATAGAACAGCAGGAATATGACAAGAAAGAGGCATCCCATGGCGATGATGATATAACCGGCGGTCACCCGGGTGAAGTTCTGCCATACCCGGTCCTGTTCCCACGTATCGAGATCAGTGAGGGCGAGGGTCCCGATCATTTCCCCGAAAATATAGTGTGACACCCGTATCGCGATCACGTTTTTCCCGCCATAGTTGACAAGCTTTCCGGGAACCAGGTAGTGGCGGGGATGGTTCCACATGGAATTGTCCTCGGGCAGGAACCGGCCCATCCCGCCGATCCGCTCCCCGTTGAAATACGTCTCGTCTGCATTGGCGATGCGCCCGAGGATGAGTCCCACTGCGGGCAGTCGCTCCGCGCGGGCATCGATGATGATCGTCTTGCGCAGCCAGACGGTCCCGTACAGCGCTCCGGTCTTTCTGAGCGCGTACCCGAAGAAGCTTCCCGGCATCCGGATCGTGTCCCACCCGGAGTCGTCGTATGCGCGCGACGAATACTCCGGGCGATCCGACGCGGTTATCCGCCATTCGTCGGCCAGCGAGTTGCGCTCGGCGAGGGTGGCGATGTTGGGCTGGGCCCGCAGGGGACCGGCGCCCGCCGCGAGCGCGATCAGCGCAGAGAGCGCACAGATCACAACCGTTCGGCGCGCTCTGCCGGGGCGGGCGCGTGCGAGATCTGGCATGTTGTTATCCCGACGTGTCATCTCGTTGTTATCTGCAGTGTGCGGACGCGACGTTCTCTGTATCGCCGCGCGTTGAGATAACAGGAAACCATCACCACAATACTGACAATCCATTTTTTTGCTTCCACCTGCAGAAAAATAAACCATGAGGCTCTGACCCCCGACGCCCCGACGGGCGCCATGACAAAAACAGGTCGCCTGTGTTTGGCTCTCGTTTGACGTTCCGAACGCATGATGCGCTCGCGACAATCTCATGCCAAATATGGGTATTGCCATTATTGGCAAGACGGGATCATAAAAAAACATCATATTACTACCAGCCGGTCGGTTTTGATTCTTTTCGGCGCAGTTTTCATAGACTTGTTGTGCAACTCGATGTCATCGCGAGCGAAGCGATCCGTGCGGTACAACCCGTGCAACATGAGCACCTGGCCCAATACCGTGGCTTTCCATCGAAAGCGCCGGATTGCTTCGTCGCTATCGCTCCTCGCAATGACAGGAAATCCTGTTTTGCAACGACTCTAATAAAAAATCTCAGATCTGTTCGAAATTTGTTCTTCATCCGGATATCGAGGGGGATTCGATGAAAAGCATCGCACTGCTTTTTACAGCAGCCATACTGTCGGGTTTTTTCGCTTTTGGATGTTCGAAAACTGACGGCGACCAGACATTCCAGCAGACCGAGCCGAACGATACGGTCATGCTCTTCGAGGTGCTCAACGAATCTCCCGCGCTCAAGTCCGCCTTCAGCAATCTCGAGCCCCGAGAATTCAACCGGAAAATGAACGACCTGATGTTCGCCAATCCCGACCTGCTGGGCGAGCTGATGGTCCGCACCGGCGAGGCGCTCTACCTGCCCGAAACCCCCGGCGCAAAGGCGATTTTCCCCGAAACGGTGGACAAGCTGTCGAAAAGTTTCAATTCGTTCCACGACGCGTACATGCGGGACCCCGACTCGCTCGACACCACCGTCGACATCGTGAAGGCGATCCTCGATCTCGATCCGACCGTCATGTCCGAGGGCGCGGGAGTCATCATGGACCTGCTTGTCGCGTTGCGAAACTGGGACGACGTGAATTCCGACGGCGGCTACTGGGTCGACGCGAACGGCAATGCGCTGTTCGATTCCGCCGAAGCCTACGATCCCGCCGAGACGTCGGCCTACCCCTGGCGCCTCTTCGGACAGGGACAGGAACTCGAGAGCATCGGGTACGCGGGCGTGAACACCCTGATCGAGAACATCAGCTTCGCCCGTACGCTGTACGGAGACGGCGAGGGGCTCCAGGACCTGTCCACCATCATCCGAAAAAGCATCGAGTCGGTGATCGAAGAGCACTGGGACATCGAGCAGAAGATGTTCAGCTTCATCGACTATCTTGAAACGAACGATCCGTTCACCGGAATCACCGCCATCGAGAAGGAGATCGCGGATTGGATGGCCCCCGGCGCCGATCCGCTGAAGTACTCCATCGGCGAGTATCTCATCAACGATCTCTTCCCCAAGGTGCAGCGACCCGTCTTCGACATCGTCACCGACGGCGCGGTCGAGCGAAGCATCGACGTGCTCGAATCGGGGAAGAAGTTCCTCAACGACGAATCGCTGTATCTTTCGGAATCAGCGAAGCGCCGCTCGCGCAAGTACAACATCGGGCCGGACGCCGCGGCGCAATCGAACGACGACGGCCTGTATTCCAAATGGTTCCTGGGGGCGCTGTATCACGACATGGACTGGTACGACCGCCTCGAGGACGTTCCCCTCTTCGATTTCGTGAACAACGACATCCTGCGCTGGCTCAAGGGTGATGCGGCGCGGCGCGGCGTGGTGCCCCGATGGAACACGGTGCTGGCGAACTTTCCCCAGGACCGGATGACCGACTTGCTGTGGAACGGCCACACGTATTCCCCGACCGCCGGCGCGTCCACATTCTTCCCCGGCCTGGTGAGCCCCGGCGGAGCCGTGACGGCCCTGGGGCGGGTGCTGAGCTCCGATGCGCTCCTGAAGCCGTTCCGTCGCCAAGTGAACGACATCCTCAACAGCGACGGCCTCGGCGGGTACGACGATAACGCCAACGGGACTTTCAAGACGGTGGGGCTGTCGTATTCAAGCACTGGAAATGACAGACGGCCGGAGAACATCATCGAGTCCGTCATGACCAACCTGAAGTTCTATACGCTGTCGAGCTATTACAAGGCGTCCGAGGGCAAGTGGGCGTTCGGCCCCGAGGACGGCCAGGCGTTTTTCGGCGATCCCAATCGCAACCTGCAGACCCTCTTCGGCACCCTGACCACCAACATCCGGAACCTGGTCATACTGGACCGGGACGGCAAGGATCCGCGGGTTCCCGGCTACACGGGAAACGGCCTGTCGCTCCTGACCAACTTCGTCTATCTCTTCGCCGCCGGCGGGGGCATGGTCGATCCGAACAACGCGAAGACGGAACTCTCGCTGCGGAACGTCCTGAACTCGCTCGGCTCGCCGCTGCGCTCCCGGAACTACCTCAACGCCATGGACTACGTGGATGATTCGATCGATTGGCTGCTCGAGCTGTTCGGATCGTGGCGGGTGTATTGCCTCGAGGACGCCACCATCAGACGGAGCCCGTCCTATGGGTATCATATCGCCAGCGGGTCCATCAGGCCCAACACCGCCCCGCCGTCGTGGACGACCTTCTCCTCGCAGTACCAGATGCCGGTCATGGAGGTGCTGCAGCCGGGGACCTTCCGCCAGCGCGTGGGGAGCAACAATCCGGGCGCGGCGTTGCATGGCGTTTTTTCTCCCTCGCAGGGCGACCTCTTCGGCATAACCCGGCATAACCCAGCCACCGGCAATGACGTCCTGAACACGTCGGACTGGCTCAATTCGGAGATCGCGCTGGCCTGCTGGGAGGGCTACGGCCCCTACACGTACCTCGGCAAGGCCCCCAACGGGTCGGAGTGCAAATACCGGAACGACTGGTACACGGACTGGTACCAGATGATCGGGATGGAATGGGGGAACAAGGGGCCCGGCCTCAAATACGACCGGGGCCGATACCACTATTTCGAGGCGATCTACAAGCCGACGCACAACTCGCGGTACGGATATTTCCGTAAAAGCAGCCCGGTCGGCATGAACATCACCCAGGACGGGAGCTATGCGAACGCCGTCAATCCCGACGATCCGGGGACGTATGACCGACAGGTCGTGCTCGACTGCGCCACCCGCGAGGAGGCAATGCGGAAGAACTTCCAGTGGCTGCTCAACTACAAGAAGTACGTATACCTGCTGCCCATCCACGGCATGCTCGACAAGGACATCATCACGATCCCGCTCATCAACAAGTCGCTGTGCAACATCAAGACGGAGATCTACACCTACGTGACCATCAATTTCAACGGCATCGGCGGCGCGGCCCGCGGGAGACGCCACCAGGCGGCGCCGAACGACAAGACCAACAACGCGGTGTGGTCCGGCGGCATCGAGCACGTGTACGACAATACGATGGCCATCGATTCGAACCACGTGGTGAACGACGACGCCGGCAATCCCACCTATCCGGTCAAGCTCATCGAGGAGTCCAATGCCACCTTCAGAATGGCGGCGTCGAGCTTCCGGCCGCAGGATTTCTGCGTGGCGATGGAATACGACTACTCGTCGAAGATCACCCTCCTGTTCGACCTCATCCCGCTTCCCGACAACATGTCCGCCGGCATCCTCAGCATGCTGCTGAGCATCGTCGATGCGCTCTGGTCGGCCGTCGGAAACGGCTCGATCCTCCCGGCGGTCATCGGGGACAATCTGCAGGCGTTGATCACGCTGGGCGACAGCGTCTACAGCGCACGGGACGTCCTGGGGGCTGCGTCGCCGACATCCGACGCAATGACGAAATTCAATGAGTTCTATCGGACATACTACACGATGTCCTATGTGGGCCCGGGCGCCACGGCCGGCACGCTGATCTACCGGGACGACAACGGAAGGGAGCAGAGCATCAAGGAGAAGGACCTGCCCCGCATCCCGCGCGTGGCCGGCGTTTCCTATCCGACCTCATTTACCGATAGCGGTCAGGCGACCGCCTGGCGTGTCTACGAGGGCGAGACGGAAGGGAAGTTCGACCTGTTCGTCGCCCTCTACGCCGCCATCCAGGGGACGTTGCACGAGGACGGCCGGATCATGGGGTTCGACGGCGTCGGGAACGTCGTCCCGGCGGATTACAGCGCAATCGACAGGGGCGTGATCGCCTACTACGACCGCGACGGCTACCGGACGCAGATCAACGATTTCGTCATGACCGTGTGCGCCCTCAACGAGGCGCGGAACGCACCGGGCGGGACCGCGCCCATCCCCGACCCGAGCTCGCTCTTGAACCTCCTGGTGGACCGGGGCGGCATGGCGGGCGACGCGATCGGCGCGCGGAACGGGGTGCTCTCGTACGTCATCGAGAGCACGTACGCCAATCTCAACAACCTCAATCCCATCAAGGAAAGCGTCGAGGGGGCCGTCAGGAACGTTGTGCGCAACTTCCTCAACAACGGAGGGAACTTCCGGCTCACCGCCACCGGCGCGGACGCCCCGCTCCCGTATTACGTGACGCGCGAGGACGGGACCCGGGCCGTGAGCAACCGGCACAACTGGGAGACGCCCATCAACAAGCTCAGATACTTCACCGACAACGAATCGCTGCGGCGGCTCGAGGAGAGCCTGGACCTCCTGCGGGACGTCTCGCGCAGCGACGAGTTCAAGGAGATGCTGCGCAAGACAATCATCGCGCTGGACAACTTCCTGATCGTGAAGCACATCGACGAGCAGTACCGAACGTGCGTCAAGGCGTGCGACTGCTCCGGGATCGAGGATGAACCGGCCCGGGCGGCCTGCCGGGCGAATTACGACGCCTGCACCGCCGGCTGCGTCAAGATGACGCGCGTGGAGGCGCTCAACGACGGCGTCCTACAGCTCTACACCCCCCTGGACGACGCCGGGAACCAGCTGGCGCCGGGAGCGGCGAACTACGACGCCGAGAAGGCGGCGCAACTGGCCGCGGATATCCAGAAGGCGGCGGACGTGCTCATTGAGACCGACTACCACCAGATTATCGACTTCATCAAACGCAGCGGCATCAACGACATCGAGAAGCTCTACAACTTCAGCTTCGACAACTGGAGCCTGGACGCCACCGGACTCACGATGAGCGATGTCCGGAAGAACATCGACGACATCAACGCCACGCTGGTGAAGTTGGCCGGGGTCAACCTCAAGGAGGGGCTGATCGACGGGATCTATCGACTCCGGAACGATGCGGGGACCGTGGTGCCGGACCCGCGCTACTTCAAGCGGGGCGACACAATCTACGGTTTCGGCACGTACGTCGAGATCACCCAAGCGGAGTACCAGAACGGCGAAGCGCCGGCGGACGTAACCTACGTTGATTTCACCGACGGCGAGGGCGCGCTGCTTCGGTATTACCGCTACATCGACATCAGGAGGATCATGATGCCCTCGGGCGTGCTTGACGATGAGCACTATTCCACCGACTTCGGCGGCATCACCGCGTACTTCGACTTCAGGAACGACGGCACGCTGGGGAACGCGTACAGCGAGCTCTGCGACAACTACCGGGACCCGTGGTATCGCGCCGGAACCGTCGATTGCCCGAACGTGTTCAATCCGCACAAGTACGACATCAACATGGAGGGAATCTTCGGCGGCGATGCGACGAGGTTCGCGGCGGGCGATTTCGCCACGGTGCCGCGGACGTCGCGGGTCCTGACCGACTTCACGGCGGGCATCACCGACGAGAACGGCATGCCGCTGGCATTCGACCGACCGCACCGGTACTATCGCCCCACGACCTTCATCGACACGCTCTACCGTTGGGGCGACGGACTCGATATCGAGACCGAGCTTGATTACGCGAAGGACTCGATCATCCACTCCGTCTACGAGGAGCGGGAGATGGAGGTGCCGGAGCTCCTCCGGGGATATTTCACGTCCACGGATTACCGGGACGAGACGAACCATCGGGCCAGCATCCGTACAGTCATTCAGAAGTCGCGCGGCGTGATGATCGAGAAGGCCTACGACGATGGATACGACTACGACATGAACCCGGGCAACGGCGCCGTTACGCATTACGTGGCGCAGGAGCCGGCGGGCGCGCGCCATCGCCACAAGCTCAACAATATCGCCGACATCATCGCGATACTGCTCAACCCGGGGGACCCGGATCATCCCGACGAGGAATATCGGACGAATCCGCACTTCCTGACCGGGCGCATCAACACGGCCTGGAACGCGTTCATCAACTCGCCCAGCATCCAGGACATCACAACCGACGATCTCGTGAAGGTCCGATCGGCCGTCGCGAGCCTGCTGTATAATTCCGACGAGAGTTGCCAGACCTGCGACGATCGGGGTGAGAACTGCCGACCCTGCACCCGCGACGATCGCTACTCGAGGCTGTTCACCAACCTGACGGCAAACCTGCCGAAGCTCCTGCGGAAATACCAGCTCACGGTCGAACGGGACGGCGATGTCTACATGCAGTACGGGGACACGCTGTACGATGAACTGGCGCAGCTCGGACTGGTCGCCTTCAGCCCGGACGGCGTGGGGACGTACTTGTTCGAGAACATCCGGCCCGCGGCGCAGTTCACCGCATGGAACATGACCGAGGAGATCGACTCGCTGCTCCGCAAGGACATCTTCACCACGAGCAGCACGGGGACCTTCTGGTTCGAGATCGGCCACCTGATCCAATCGTTCGGCATCATTCTAAAACAGCGCGAGATCGTAAACGGCGAGATGCTGGATTACTATTCGTCCTTCAGGGGGATGTTCGAGTGAGCGCGGTATTCGAATGCGAATGCGTGCGACAATCGCGACATGCGGTGCGGCGCGCAATCCTCATAAACCGGCAGGTGGCGGCGGTTGACGCCATGAAAGGATCGCAAGCCGTTCGATTCTCCTAAAACCTTCTCCACTCCCGGGAGAAAATCGCGTGAGCATGTACGGCCATAAGACAACTGTCCCATCCCGGACATGCCCGACGCGGGCAGGAGGTCGGAATGCTCAGAGCACTCCCTCACCACGAAGGTTCCGCACGAACCGACTCCCGGCGGGTGATCCCTTCTTAAAAAACACCGCCGGTTTCCCCATCGGCGCGCCCACATCAACCCATCCGGCGTTATACGAAGCCCCGGTCCACACGTGGACCCACTCCCCCGCCGGCAGATAGCAGCGGACCGAATCGGCGCGCTTGTCCACGACCGGCGCGACGATGAAATCGGCGCCCAGCATGAACTGGTACTTCAGGTCGTACGCGGCGGGATCGTTCGGGTAGTGGAGCAGCATGTGGCGCACGAGCGGCCAGCCCTTCGCCTCGGCGTCGCGCATCAGCTCGGCGCGGTAGAAGCCGAGCGCGCGGAACACCTTCGCGAAGCGCGTGAATTGCGCGAGCGTGTCGGCGTCGGAATAGAACTGCGCGTTCCTTTCGGGCTCGTTGCCCTCGTGCGTGCGGAAGGCGGCGGTGAAGGCGTTCGCCTCCATCCAACGCATGAGAAGCTCCTTCTCGCGCTTGAAGATGTTCAGAACCGAAAGGCTCACCGAGGTGTAGCCGCCGATGTCGCTGTGATTGAGACTGAAGCCCGAGAAGCCGCCGGAGACGAGCCCCTTGATAGCGCTCTTCAGACCGTCGTCGCCGTCCCAGGTGACCATCTGATCGCCCTCCCAGAAGAGCGTGCTCGCGCCGGGGCTCTTCGTGTAGCCGGAGCGGTTGAAGAAGACGATCTCGTCGTCCAGGCCAAGCTCGGCGATCGCCTCCTGGTTGATTTTCGCCCATTCGACCGGGTATTGATTGTGATACGAGGCGGCATCGCCGCTCGCGATCACGGCGTCGAAGGGAAGCGCTTCGGCGAAATCGAGCATCCAGCCGGAGAAACCGCGAGCGATCATCTCCTCCTTGATGACCGACTTGATCCACGCGCGCGCGTCGGGATTCGAGAGGTCCACCATCCCCGCGTCGAAGTCGGTGTTCTTGATGGGGTACGGCTGATTGTTTCCGTTCATCACCAGGAAGCCGCCGTCCACGGCCTCGCGGTAGAGGTTGCGCGCGAAGCTCCCCTTCTGGACCGGATCGACCAGGAAGGAGTTGATATAGCCCATCGCGCGGATGTCCGCCTCGTGCATCGCGGCGACGAGGCCGTCCCACTCGGGATAGGTCAGCGCATCGAGCTCCCAGTTCCACCAGAGCTGCGAGCCGATCATGGTCTTGCGCTTGCCCACCCAGTCCTGCAACCAAAAGGCGGCGATGGGCGTTCCCTGCGCCTCGAGCAGGTTCCAGATCTCGTACACGCGCTCGGTGCCGCCCTGCATGCCCACGATGGCGCCGGAGCCGATCCAGTCGGGGAGCGCCTTCATGCGGCCGGCGTATTCCGTATACCGCTCGATGAGCTCGAGCGGGTTCGCGCCGTAGAGGATGCGCCCCGCGATGCGGTCCGAAAATATCTTCACGCTCACGGATTCGTCGTCGCGCAGGTCGAAGACGGCGTACTCGGTCGTCTCGAGAAAGAGGGAACGCATAAGCGAGGTAATGTAGTGCGGAACGGAGATATAGCTGGTGTACGCGTTTCCGCCGGAGCCGGGCGAGACGAGATTGAGCGCCGAGGTGACCGGCTCGCGCCCGCGGCCCACCCCGCCCTCCTGGCTGATGATGGGAACGCGGTGCCCCTTCAGGTTGAGATGCGTGAACTGCTCGCCGAAGCCGTAGAACTTTTCATTAGACGATGACGCGTAGCTGATCTCGATCTGATTGAAGGCGCGCGCGCAGAACTCGCCCGCGCAGCCGATCTTCGCGACGCTCGCCTCGAAGCGGAGATGACCGCCCGACGCCTGCCGGAAGGTCATAACGTACGAGGCGCCGTTCTTCGCCTTCGCGTCCGCCAGCCGGCCGGTGATCGTCACCGCGGCCCCGTCGAGCCGCACATCGTCCACGCTCTGGAAGGCGCAGGAGAGCCGCTCGTCGTCCTTCACGGTGAACGAGCCGCGGTGCTCCTTCACGTCGATGTCGGCCATGATCGCGCGAAGAAAGTTCTGCCCGGGCTCGGTGGACCAGAGGACGCGCCCGGGATTGGATCGGTGCCGCACGGCCACGAAGGCCTTCCCCTCGCCGGGGTTGGACCAGTGGACAAGAAAATCGCCGGCCGGCAGCGTCCGGCTCGAAACCTTCGAGTACAGGGAACCCTGTTCGTAACAACCGGAAAGCGCGAGGGCGGAGAATACAGTTAGAAGAACGAACGTGACATACTTCGTACGCATCGATGCACCTCTTGGGATGGTATTCTATGTTTTTTCGAAGAAACTCACGTCACCTCACCCCGCCTTCGGCGCGCCCTCTCCCACAGGAGAGGGCTCTTCAGCAATAAACTCCATACTATTTCCCCTTCTCCTTTGGGAGAAGGGGTTAGACAATATGATGTGACCCCCTGCTTGCACAATCGTGGATTTACCTGTATAATACAGGGATTACCATAATACAAGGGAAGGGGGTCACGATGGGAACCGTATATCATGTAGGATTGGATGTCCACAAGGAAACTATTG
>JAKQUI010000047.1 GCA_029562645.1 Spirochaetota bacterium | reverse complement strand
CGCGGGGTCAGAGCCCCTTCGCGGGGTCAGAGCCCCTTCGCGGGGTCAGAGCCCCTTCGCGGGGTCAGAGCCCCTTCGCGGGGTCAGAGCCCCTTCGCGGGGTCAGAGCCCCTTCGCGCCCGGTGCGACCGACCCATCGATCGCACCGGCGATTTCATAAGGCGCTATCAACGCCCCCGACCCATGCCCTTCCCCGGGCCCTTGCCGCGCATCCGACCGTCCTTGAAGAGCTTGTCGTACTTCTCCCTCTGCTCCTTCGTCAATACGGATTCCACGGCCTTCCGGTGCTCCTCGTGCAGCGCCATCACCTTGTCGCGGTTGCCGCGATTGTCGAAATACTTCTGGCGGTACTCCGTGCCGATATCGAAGATTTTTTTCACCTGCGCATCGGTGAGCCCGAGCTCCTTTTGCATGCGGTCCAGATGCGCGAATCCATGCGGACCGCCGCCCATTCCCGGGCACATCCCCATGCCCGGTCCGCGCCCGGGTCCCCGCTGGGCGAGCAATTGCCCCGAAACGAGCGCAATGAGAGCGGCAGCGGCCACGATCGCCACTCCTTTAGAAATGCTTTTGTGATTTGCCATGTTTGCATACCTCATCGTACAAGATGCCCGTTTGACCCCGGTTCCGCAAAACCGGTTCCAGTTTTTTTGCGCCACGCCGACCGGGGCGCTATACGTATACGGCATCGAGGAGGTGATGGACATGCGCACAACGATTACCATTGAAGGAATGTCGTGCTCTCATTGCGAGATGCGCGTGAAGCGAGCGCTCGAGGAGATCGCGGGCGTGCGCTCGGCGCGGGTGTCGCACGAGACAAAGAGCGCGATCGTCGAGACCGATGACGACGTCGATGCCGCGCTCCTCGAACGCGCGGTAACGGGCGCGGGCTACACGGTGACGGGAACCTCCTAGCCGGGTAAAATGTTCTTGAAACAAAACGGTTTGCCGGCACCATCGACCCATCACACATCCCGCACACACGAGGGGCCATGCAGGATATCGAGACTACCGCGACCGACGCGTCGGGCGACAATCCCCGCAGGCTGGCGCACGACCTGAACAATGCGATGGCGTCCATTATCGGATCGGTGGACCTGGCCAATCTCAAGGTCCCCGCGGACGATCCCGCGCGCAGGTACCTCGAACAGATCGGCTCCTCGGCCGAGCGCGCGGCCGGCCTCATCCAGCGCCTCATCGTCATCCTGCGCCGCGACTACCCCGATGACCCGAAGTGAGCCCCGCGGGAGCATCACTTGCCGCTGAGTGACGCAAGCGCCTCAGTGTCGGTCTTGTGGATTTTAAACAGCTTGGAGAAGCTCAGGAGCTCGAAGATCTTCGCGATCTTGTCGGGGAGCGCCGAGAGGCGCACCTCGCCTCCCTGCTTCTTGAGCGCGGCGTTGGCGCCCACGATGATGCCCAGCCCGGCGCTGGCGATGTAGTCCACTTTCGAGAGGTTGATGACGACGCGGCGCGCGCCCTTCGCGATGTCGGCCGAGAGCTTCGCGTCGAGCTGCTTCGCTGAGACGACATCGAGGCTCCCGGCGATCGCGACGATCGTCACGCCGTCCTTTACCGTGGAGTTGTACTGAAACGCCGGCATGCCCGCTCCGTCCGCTATCGTTTTTCCCGGAGCTCGATACGGCCCGCCCCGAAGGCCTTCACGATACGGTCCCGGAGCGCGCTGTCAACACCATTTATGAGCTCTTCCTCGTTTTCGCTCTCGTTCACGACGCGCAACAGCGCGCGAACCTTCTCGCGGTCGCACCCCAGCGCACGGGCACGGCCATCGATGTCGATCGCGACGGTGGCGCCGTCGCCGTCCGGATCGGCATACGCGCCGGAGAGGAGCAGCCGCGCCAGCGAGCCCAGAAAGCGCCGGTCGGCGCGCATCGAGCGGTTCATCTGGCGCAGGTTCTTGAACATCGCGGCGTCGGTCTCGTGAAAGCGCGCGGCGAAGGTCTCGATGAGCGTGCGCGTGAAGTCCGGGTTGCCCCGGATGAGGGCGTCGAGATTGTCGGGATCGGCGATGGCCACCAGGCAGTCCGTGCGGCACTCCGCCGTGGCCAGGCGGGGCTGGTTGCCCACCAGGGCCATCTCCCCGAAGATGTCGCCGCGGGTGAGCGTGGTCATGAGCACCCGCCGTCCGTTCCGGAAGGTCTTGTAGATGTCCACCATGCCGCGCAGGACGAGATAGAACCGGTCGCCGGGATCGCCCTGCCGGAAAAGAACATGGCCAGCGGGGAAGTGCGCCTCGTCCTGCATCACCGACACGGGACGGACGAAATGCCGCCGGATGGCGCGATAGCCGGGCAGGCGCAGGGCGAAGACGATTCCCTGCGAGACGCGGAAGAAATAATAGCGCGCCAAAAACACCCAGAAGCCCGCGGGCCGCGCCATAAAGCGCACGAGCGTCCCGTTGAGCGGCTCGGGCCCCGCGTGATGGTCCCAGGCCACCTCGCACTCCAGCGCCGGCGACGAGAAGCGGGAGCAGTACAGGATGCACCGGACCCGGGTCCCGGGGGCGAGCGGGGCGGCGGTCTTCACGAATGCGTTCAAGCCGGTGATGTGATAGGTGACGGCGTCCACCACGTCGTCCTCGCGCGCGGCGTCGACGTCGAGCGACATCACCGTGTCGATGATCACGGGAATCCGTATCACGCTGTATTTGAAGTAGTCCGGGTTCACGACGCCGACCAGCACGAGCTGCGCCGCGTACAGCACGGGGATGAGCACGAACACCACCAGCGACTCCTGGCCCGTGAGCGGCACGCCCAGCACCGACACCAGCCAGCCGCCCTTGATGAGAAACCAGGCCGCGAAGGCGACGATGCCCGCCACCACGACCATCTTCACCCGGGACAGCACGTACCGGAAAAAGGGGACCGCCTGCACGTTGCGCGCGCCCATCGAGAGCTGGATCCAGCGCTCGAACTGCTGCTGCCGCTCGATGGTCTGCCAGTCCTCGAGCGAGAGCCGCTCCTCGGCCAGGCCCTCGAGCAGCGGGAGCACCTGCGATTTCGCGAGGTTGAGCTCCATCAGCGCCATCAACAAAAAGAGGAGCCCCGCGGTGAGGAAGGTCTTGCTCCCGCCCAGCAGGATGAGCGAATCGTACATGCCGTGGAAGAAGACCGGTACCGCCACGGCCACGGCGAAATACGCGGCCCGGTGCGTGCGCGACGAGGAGAGCTCCCGGAGCGCGAGGTAGTAGCCGATGAGCCCGCAGGAGAGCACGTGCAGCGGCACTGCGCTCATGAAGCGCACCAGGAGCACCGAGAGCGACGCGGTGGCCGCGAACACGACGTTCTCGACGGCCGCGAAGCCCATGCCCAGAAACATCGCGCATGCGACGGCATTGCTCACCGTGAGGCGCGCACGGGAGCGGCGCATGAGCAGGAAGACGACGGCGAAGGCGCCGGCCTTCTCGACCAGGGCGATCTGCAGGAAGCCCTGCGCGAGCACGCTCTTCGCCGGCACCAGCGCGACCAGATAAGGCCCGGCGAAGAGGACCAGCGGCGCCAGCAGCATGCCATACGCGAAGTACTCCAGATGGTGCAATACGTCGCGTTTGATGGAAAAATAGTACAGGTAGAAGAAATAGATGACCGGGACGGGCGCGAATCCGATGAGGGCGGTTATGAGGATGGCGTGCATGGCGCTATTCCCCTACTATGGTTCCATGAATATACTCGTTTCCCCGCGCAGTGCAAGCTTTTTTACGGATTACTCCCTACCGGAACGGATCGAGCACCGGGACACCGCACCCTTCGAAATCACGCCCATTGCGGGTGACAACCGTGAGGCCGTGCACCAGCGCCGTTGCGGCGATGAGCATGTCGGCCTGTGTGCGCGTGATGCCGCCGGCCCGCATCCTACCGCGAAGCACTCCCGCAGCGCGGGCGATGGGCTCCGTGACCGGTAACACCTCGGCGTGGTCCCGGACGAATCCCTCGACCCACGCCTGGACCCGCGTATTGGGACGCCATGACAACCCATAGTGCAGCTCCTCTATGGTAATCACGCTCAGGGCGCATCCCGCAACCGTACCCGCCCATTCGATTACGCCCGGGTTGGGCTCGCCTTTCGCGAGTTCGCTGATAATGTTGGTGTCGCAGAGGTACTGCATCAGGGAAAACTATTCTCTCGATCGCTTCGAGCGGGCACGATCAGTTCATACGAATCATCGGCACAGATGGATCGCAATTCCTCGAATGCCGATGCCAGAGAGCGCCGGGATGACTGCTCTTTCATGGCAAGATACTCACGGTATTCCTCAGGTCCGATAATCGCCGCCACCATGGTCTCACGATTGAATATCAATTGTGGCTCCTTGTAAACCATACGGATGAGCTCGGAAAATTGTAATTTCGCGCGTGCTATTTTCCATTTCATATCATCACCAAACATGACCACATCACATAGACAATATAGTCATATTTGGTGAACGCGTCAAGGCGATTATAGTAAATTTTTTCGAATATCGACGGCAACTCACAGGCTCTACAGAACCAACGCCTTATCATACAAAAAAGGGGCTTTCATGAATTTTCACGGGAGCCCCCAATCGTAATTAAACATGCTTTGACTTTTAAATCTTGTCCCGCATCCAGACCGACGCGTCCCGCACGATCCGGCGCCACATCCGCTTCTCGACCGTGCCCACCGACGCGAACGGCATGCCAACGATAAGCAGGGTCTGGTATACCGAGGTCAGCTTCTGGTGGATCACCTTTTGCCCCAGGTAGCGCCGTCCCCTGCCATAGAGCTTGCAAGTGGCCGTGAACTCCTCGCTCTGGATCGTGGGGACGATCAGGAGCGTGAGGCCGCTCACGATGTTCAGGCAGTTGTTCAGGTTCGCCTTGTATTTGATGTGAATGTCCAGCGTGCAGTCCGACGGTTTGCCGGGGGCCGCGTACTTAAAATACTTGCTGTCGTCGAAGACGTCCTCCGAGACGTCCATGATGTAGCCGGTGGTCGTCTTCGCCATCGACGCGTTCACCGCCCCCTGGACATTGCTGTTGTCGACCGGATAGTTCACCTTGACCGAGACAAGCTTCGGTTTCTTTTTCGTCATGAAGTTCTTCGGGGGATAGGGATCGATGATCCGCGCCTGGCCGGACTGAAATCCCATGCACCCGGAGAAAAGCGATGATGCGAGGATCGCCGGAATAAGATACAATACTATTCTTTTCATGGCATGCTCCCGTTATACTTCACATTGACGTTAGGTGCGGTGTATCGCGAACAACCTCACCCCGCCTCCGGTGCGCCCTGCGCGAAGCCTCCCCTTTGGGGACTCCTAAAGGAGAGGGCTTCACCGCAGACAACTTCCCGTACTTCGTTCTTATCGTTCAATCAATGAGCCCTGCGCAATGCTCAAGAATGGCTGGTACTACGATAATTCCATTACGCCGACTTTCTCCTCCGCCGGATGACCGCCACCGCCCCGATGATGCCAATGGCCAACACCCCCGCGCCGATCGCGATGAAAAGCGTGGTGCGCCTGCCCAGCATGGAGCGGATGTTGGCGCCGAGGGAAGATGGCGTCGTACTATTGAGAATATACGCCGCCCCGGATTTAGAGCCTCTGGTGTTGTTAAACAGGGAACCCATCGCGATCGTTTCGCCGCTTATGGATACGTCTATCCCGAAATAATCATACGCCGCGCCGTCCGATGCGGAAAGTTTCGCCTTTTGCACCCACTTCAGGGTATTCCCCGATTTATCCGTGTAACGTCTAAATAGATACGCGGCGCCCGACGCTTCAGCCCGAGTGTCGCAATGGTACGAACCGACCACCGCCATATTGCCGCTGAGCGATACCGACCATCCGAGATAATCGCCGGTGTAGTTTCCGGACGCGCCGTCGGAGGCGACGAGCTTCGCCTCCTGCCTCCAGGCATATTTGTTCGTCGTTTTATTGAACGATCTCCTGAATGCATACGCGGCGCCCTTCCAGCTGTCCATGTTGTCCGCCCCCACGAGAGCGGTGTCGCCGCTCACGGTTACCGAGCGCCCGAATGACGCGCCGGCAACACCATCCGAGGCCGTGAGTTTCGCCTCCTGCGTCCAGGCCTTATTGGCATACGTGAAGACATATGCCGAGCCGGAACCGCTTCCCTTGTCGTCGTCTCCGGTCGCGCCGACGACTATGATAGCGCCATTCACGGATACCGAAAGCCCAAAATAATCGTTGGCGGCGCCGTCCGAAGCGACGAGTTTCGCTTCCTGTGTCCAACCCGAGCTGGTTCTCCTGAATACATACGCCGCACCGGAACTATCGCCTTTGGCGTTGTTACGATACGCGCCGATGATCGCGATATCGCCGCTCAAGGATACCGAACCTCCGAAAAAATTTCCGATTGCGCCGTCCGAAGCGACCAGTTTGGCCTCCTGAGTCCAGGACGTACCGCTTCGCTTGAACACATAAGCGGCGCCGGACGCGGTGCCCTTCGCACTGTCGCAATTTGCGCCAACGATGACGGTATCGCCATCAAGCGAAACGGAACAGCCGAATCTGTTCGCATTGGTGCCGTCGGATGCCGCGAGCCTGGCCTCCTGCGTCCACGCCGATCCGTCCTTGACAAAAACATACGCAAGGCCGGGATGCGAGTTAACGCCCTCCCCCCATTCCGCTCCGGCCACGACCGTGCCGCCGCTAATTGAAATGGAATTACCGAAGTTGAGATTGGCCACCCCATCGTGGGGATAGACTTTCCTGAGTGAGTACACGTTGACATTCGTGACAGCGGAATCACCAACCGCGCCATTGCCATTGTTGACGCAACAGTAGTTCCCCTGCGACTGGTATTTAACGGTCACCGCATACGCGTCGCCCTTCTTCGGCTTCATATCGAACACATACGGCCCGTCGGCGGTTACGCTTAAATCGTATCCGCCATTGTTCTGAAGAATTACGACCCCGTCCAGGCCGATGACCGCACCGCCGATGGTCGGCTGATCGGTGATAGCGGCCGGCGCATTCACGGAACCGGACCCGTCACTCTCTCCTTCACCAGCGCCATCACCGCTGTCCTTTCCGCCGGCGCAGGCGAGGATGAGCGCGAACATCAAGACAACGAAGAGCGATGATTGTTTCATGGTTCCCCCCGGACGAGAGTCTATACATTAATTGATATATACATTTATCTATTGAATGTTTATTAACAGATATTATCCCCGAAATAGCAAGCGAAAAAGCCCCTCTAAAAAAGCGAATACCCGTGGAGTCACGGGCTATCCAGCTCTTCGATTCGGATCAGCCCCTATTCAACCTCTATTCAGACGGCCAACGGAACGTCATCCGACATGGGATGGGCCTTGGTAGATTTTGATGGAGATCCGCCCCATCGGCACAATCGATAGGCCGGATCAGACCCCGAAAAATGAGAGCGCCCATGTTACCATGGGCGCCCTTTTCACCATTCGCATCGTTCTGCCGCAACGGAACCGCTACGCCGCCCGCCTCCGCCGGATGATATGGATCCCGACAATCAGTCCGACGACCAGCGCTACTGCACCAGGAGAGTGGACGTATTATTTTGTCACGGAAACCTTGCTCTCAAAGGTGATTTTTACATTCTTGAGTTCGTTTTTCAGATAGTCTGCGTATGTTGAATAACCGCTGGCAACAAAATCCTCATACGCCTTATCTTTCATATCCCAGACTTCTTTCATGTATTTGTCATAATTATTTTTCATAAATAACCTCCATCGGATTAAGCAGATTGAGATCCTTGAGATATCCCTGCGCCTTGTTGATTGAATTGATCTCGATCTGCTTCCTGATATTGGCAAGGTGCCTGAAATTCCAACTCAAGAGCACATCGAAATCATAGTAGGTGCAGAAAGCGATGTGCATCGCATCTTCGAACTTATTCCTCGGAATAACCCCCGACCGGACATACACCTCGGCCAAGCTTTCAATTTCATCATTAACCGCATCATACACCCTCACATCAAAGTTTTCTATCGCCCCGAGGAGTTGGTTCTTTCTCGCAACATCCCCGGTCTTATTTATTTCAAGATACACGATTTCCGATATATAAACATCATACTCTTGCAGGAAATTATCAAAAAAATCAATAGTTACCGATTGATATTCCGGCGCATCATCAGCGAATATAAAACTGATGACCGATGTGTCGAGATATACTCTTAGCTTTTTCATGGCGACAATACTGCATCAACCGCCAGTGGACTTGTCAATGTATTTCCCCATGCAATTCACCCGGAACCAAAAGACAAAATGGTGATTCAACCATGTGCACTCCTACGCCGCCCGCCTCCGCCGGATGATATTCACGACCACGATGAGCCCGATCGCCAGCGCCCCCGCGCCGAGCGCGACGTAGAGCGTGGTGCGCTTGCCCAGCGTGGAGCGGATGTTCGCGGAAACCTGGGATTCCGTATCGACGTTCAAATCGAACTTCGGGATGGTGATGGTGACGTTGTTGACCGTTGGGACATCCGCGGCAATTGTCGGATCCTGCCCGTAAATATCATCATACCCGAACGCGTAGACCCTGCGGACCTTGTAGTCGGGATACTTTTCGTCCGCGACCTCGAGAGCGTTATCGTGCATCACCTTGGAGTAGAAATTGTATTTCTTATCGGCCCGCTTATAGTACTTGTCCGGGTTCCCCCAGTCGGCGTAGTTTTCGAACACGCCGCGATTGAGCGCCGCCGCAATCAGCGCGACCAAACGCTTGTGCCCGTTGCTCCCTTCATTCTTGTACGAGTCATTGAAATCCGGCCTCGGGTCTCTCTGGCCATAGCAAATATCATCGCAGTCGAAAACCTCGCGGGTGGTTATTTTCGGAAGCGAACAGATCTCATTATCACTCGGGAACGGGCATCGTATCGGCTTGCCATTCGCATCCACGCCACACTCGTTTTCAGGCCATGCAACGCACGTCATCTTTAATATGCCTTCCGCCGTGATGAGCTCCGGTTTATACCGGAAGCCGTATGCATATATGTCGTTCTTTGGCGGGACCCGCACCGAATCGTCTATCGTGAGCGGTTTTTTGGAATAATTCTTCCAGCCCTCATCAATAACAACATCGAGGTAATCAAACAGCGCCGATTTGCTGTTTATTCCCTTACAGGCATCAGGACCGGAGTTCACGGCTATTTCCTGGTGGGGGGCCATGATGCGCAGTTTTTGCTTTTTTTTGTCTTTATCTTCAACTTGAATGTAATAACAGAATTTTTTTAACGAATCGTCCCCTTCCGCCTTTTTGAAGGCAGCGAACACGTCCTTTCGTGCGCCATCAGGGAAGCCAACGGTTTTTGTTACCGCATTTTTCCCGGGCTTTTGAACCTCCACCGACATTTGCATGCCAATCGAGAAAAAATCCACGACGCTGGTGTTAATAAACAACACATAGGGCGGGTTCGGCACGGCTTTAGTAGGATCCTGCCGCGTCACCGACAATTCCATGAATTCGAACAGGGTTTGATAGTCGGGAGCGCCCGTACTCGATGGCTCACGGATCGAAAGCTTGTCGGCCGAATTGGTCAATCCAAGCCCAAGGAGTTTTTTCCCGAACGCAAAGACGATACGGCCCGAAACGAGATTGTTCTTATAGGGACACTGAAACGAATAGATGGTTTTTTCCTTGTCGTCGGGATCTTTCCCGGCATTTGTCAATTGGTTCAACGCCACGGAATACATTTCGGCTTTCGGATCGTCAATTTTATCAGGGTTGACCGGTTCGAACTCGGAGGCGACGGCATTGCCATCTTTACCGAACGCAAGATAGTTATACGCATTATCCTTGATGTTCTTCCCGTACACCGTGATAAAAACCTTGTCATCGGGGTACGGGGAACGGTTGACGATCCGCACGGTGAGCGTGTCGCGATCGTCCCCCAGGGCCACCGGGGTGATAGCGCTGAGCGTGAACACGCCGTCCTTGCCGGCCGCGAAATTGACCTCCTGCACGTGCCGGGCCAGCGTGTACCCGGTCCCGCGGTTGTAATCGATCTGCACTTTAACGGTCTTGTCCGGAATGCCCGAAAAGGTGATGTCGCCGTCGTACGGCTCCTCGCCGGAGCGGTACACCACGTTCCCATCCGCATCATAGCCGGTGCACACGACGTGCTCCACCTTCCCGCCACCAGCTCCCGGATAGTGCAAATCAGCCTGCGACCCCATCATGCGAAGCGTATTGGGGCCGCCGCCGATTACCGGTTCATTCTCCATGCCGCCGCCGCAGGCGGCAAGTCCCGCAAGCGACATGGCCAGGACCGCCGCGAGTAATAGGCGCGCCGAGATCGTGTTTTTTCGAAACGTTCGTGAGAGTGCATGCTTTATCATAACCAATCCGCTCCTCTGTGATGTGTTTTTTTTCCGCCTTCCCAATCCGAACCGGGAGCCCGCATGTGAAACGACAACGAGCAATGGACCGCACGCGGTGGTTGCATCATCGCGAATGCCATCCTCGTGTCAACCGACATCTTTCGTATACTGATACAAATGGCACCTGATCTTCCCATTATAGAGTTTGCGGTTCTTGTCCGATTTCTTCCCGTAGAATTTCTCGAACTCCTCGTGCGCGGTGAGGACATAGACGGCCCAGCCGGGAAGGCCGGGGAAGATCCGCCCCATCTCCTCGTAGAGGCGCTCCGCCGCCTGCGTGTCGCCCATGCGCTCGCCGTAGGGGGGGTTGCATACGATCACGCCGCCGCGCTTTTTCGAGCTAAACTCCGCGAGCGGCTTCTTCTGGAAGGTGATCGCCTCGGCCACGCCCGCGCGCTCGGCGTTCTCGCGCGCCATCTTGAACACGCTCCAATCGTGGTCGGAGGCGAGGATCTGGAGCGTGTCGCTCCGCACCGCCGCGCGCGCCTCGTCGTGCGCCTTCATCCAGAGCTGCCGCGAAAGATGCGGCCAGTCCTCGGCCGCGAACGAGCGGTTGATGCCCGGCGCGATGTTTCGCCCGATGAGCGCGGCCTCGACGGCGATGGTCCCCGAGCCGCAGAAGGGATCGGCGAAGATCTGGTCCGGCCGCCAGCGCGAGAGGAGCACCAGCGCCGCGGCGAGCGTCTCGCGGAGCGGCGCCGTTCCCCGGTCGGATCGGTAGCCGCGCTTGTGCAGCCCCGGACCGCTCGTGTCCACCGAGATCGTCGCGACGTCCTTGAGGAGCGCCACCTCGATCCGGTAGACCGGCCCGTTCTCGGGGAATTTCTCGGTGCGGTAGCGGCGCTTCATCGCCTCCACCACCGCCTTCTTGGCGATGGACTGGCAGTCGGGAACGCTGAAGAGCTTCGAGCGCACGGACTTCCCCGTCACGTGCATCACGCCGTTCTCGGGAATGAGCCCCTCCCAGGGGATGGCCTTCACGCCCTGGAAGAGCTCCTCGAAGTCCGTTGCGCGAAACTGGCCCATCTGCAGGAGCACGCGGTCGGCGCAGCGCAGGTTGATGTTGCAGCGGGCGATGTCGGCGTCGGTCGCCGGGAAGGTCACCTTGCCGTTCTCGGTCGCAAGGTCCCCGTAGCCCAGTCGATGCAGCTCGCTCGCGACCACCGACTCGAGGCCGAAGGCCGCGGTGGCGATGAGGGTGCGGGCCGCCTTATCGCTTCCCATAGTTCCGCTCGATCCAGTTCCGGTACTCGCCCGAGCGCACGCGGTTCACCCACGCGTCGTTCGCCAGATACCAGCGGATGGTCGACTCCAGCCCCGCATCGAACGCCACGGCCCGCGTCCAGCCCAGCGCCCCTTTGATCTTGTCGCAGTTGATGGCGTAACGGCGGTCGTGTCCCGGCCGGTCGGCCACATGGGTGATGAGCCGCTTGTACGAATCGACGGAATTCCCCGTTATGCGCGCCATCGCCTCGCAGAGCGTGTGCACGATCCAGATGTTCTCGCGCTCGTTCTCGCCGCCGATATTGTAGGTCTCGCCGTTCGCGCCTCGGTTCATGATGAGCCACACGGCGCTGTTGTGGTCGTCCACGTGCAGCCAGTCGCGCACCTGCCGGCCGTCACCGTATACGGGAAGGGGCTTCCCCTCGCGCAGGTTCATGATCATGAGCGGGATGAGCTTCTCGGGGAACTGGTAGGGCCCGTAGTTGTTGCTGCAGTTCGAGATCGTCACCGCGAGCTCGTAGGTGTGATGATACGCCATCACCAGGTGGTCCGACGCGGCCTTGGACGCCGAGTAGGGACTGCGCGGATCATACGGCGTCGTTTCGTAAAAGGCGCCGGTCTCGCCCAGCGATCCATACACCTCGTCGGTGCTCACGTGGTGGAAGAGCGTGTCGCGTCGCTTGCCCCAGTGCGCGCGCACGGCCTCGAGCAGCGTGAAGGTGCCCACGATATTGGACTGCACGAAGTCCTTGGGCCCGAAGATGGAGCGGTCCACGTGCGACTCGGCCGCGAAGTTCACGACGGTGTCGATGTCGTAGCGCGCGAGGATGTCGCGCATGCGCTCGAAATCACCGATGTCGGCGTGCTCGAAATGATACTGCCCGCCGTATGATTGCCGGATGTCGTCCAGGCTCTCGGGGTTGCCCGCATAGGTGAGCTTGTCCACGTTGACGATCGCGCCGGGGAAACCGACGCGCTCGAAGAGATAGCGGATAAAGTTTGATCCGATGAACCCGGCCCCGCCGGTCACGAGAATGTTTTTAAGCGTGCGCATCACTCCTCCCGTACATGCGGCCTGGTGATAGGTCACGTGCACCCGCGCGATGGTTTTTACAACACTTTTTCGCTCCGCAGGAATCATCGCGCCAATAAGCCCCCGACGCCCGGTGTCGACTCCCTGAGGGTTTTTCATTATATCAGCACGGCCGCAAGGATTTCGACACCCAGAAGCAAGCCGATGTCGTCCTCGATGTTTCGTACCGCTTAGCGGGCGCGAATGCCCCCGCAATCAGCACTGTAAAAAATGAATATACTGATGGCGATATCTGTTCAGGAAAATACACTTGATTTTCAATGCAATGTCCGCAAGAATGCTCCACGACATGGACAAGAAACCATCACGCAAAAAACCGCGGGCGTCCCGCACCCCAGACGCGCGACGCGACGACGATGCGCCGCTGGAGGAGCCCCTCGACGACGAGGAGCGCGACGAAGCCGTCGGTGACGACGAGGAGAGCGCCCGCGGAGACGAGCGGGACGATGACGCCGAGGAACTCGACGAGGCGCCCGTTCGCGGCTCGAAGAAGGCGTCGCGCTCGAAATCGGGCCCGCCCTCGTCCATCTCCTGGTACCTGGACCAGATCAACAAGATCCCGCTCTTAACGCGCGAGGAGGAGGACGTGCTCGCCCGCGCCGCGCGCGACGGCGACCCGAAGGCGAAGGACCGCCTCATCCGCGCGAACCTGCGCTTCGTGGTGTCCATCGCGAAGAAGTACCAGACCAGCGGCATCTCCCTGCTGGACCTCATCAACGAGGGCAACATGGGGCTCATCAAGGCGGCGGACAAGTTCGATCCGGACCGCGGCTTCCACTTCATATCCTACGCCGTGTGGTGGATCCGCCAGGCGATCATCCTGGCGATCTCGCAGAAGACCTCGCTCATCCGGCTGCCGCTCAACCGCACAGCCGACATGCAGAAGATCGAGCGGGTCCACAAGGCCCTCGAGAACAAGTTCGGGCGCGAGCCCACCCCCGGCGAGATCGCCGAGGAGCTGGACATGGACGACGACGAGATCAACCACCTGCGCGCCATCTCGCAGGACTACATCTCGCTGGACGCCAGCTACGGCGATTCCGAGGACACCTCCATCCTCTCCATGGTGGAGGACAGCCGCATCGACGCGCCCGACAAGGGCGTGCTGGACGAGTCGCTCACCAGCGCCCTGAACGCGGTGCTGGGCACCCTCACCTCGTCGGAGCGCGAGATCCTCAAGATGCGCTTTGGCCTGGACGGCTACAAGCCCATGTCGCTGCAGCAGATCGGCGAGAAGTTCAAGCTCTCCAAGGAGCGCATCCGACAAATCGAAAAGAAGGCCATCCGCCGGCTCCGGCACCCCTCGCGGAGCCAAAAATTGAAAAGCTTCCTGCAGGATTGATCAATGAAATTCCTCATCATCGGACTTGTCGCCGGCATCGCGCTCGGGTTCGCCCCGTGGTGGCCCCATCGGACCGGAACGGAGCTCTATCCGGAATGGCACGGCTCCCTGGCCTACCTGAACGAGATCGAGCCGACCGCGCACCCGGCGCTCGCCGCGCGCGCGCTCCCGCCGATCGCGCTGGGAAACACGCTGGTCGTCCTCGCCGCCACCGGCGCCGAGCGCTCGCGCTTCGACCTGGGCGAATCGCACGCGGCGGCCAGCCGCGACGGCCGCTTCCTGGTGCGCTACGAGAAGGTGGGCAAGTCCGTGGAGTACCTGAACATGGCCGGGGAGCCGTTCTGGAAGCTGCGCTCGCTGGAGTATCCGCACATTTCGCCCAACGGCAAGCTGGTGCTGCTCCTCAACGGCGACCAGACCCGCGTGCGCTTCGTGGACAACAACGGCAACGAGATCGGCGCGAAGGAAGCGAGCGGCCGGCTGTGCACGCAGATCGCCTTCGCCAAGCGGACGGACCGCGCCTGCGTCGCCTTTCTCGACGGGAGCTGGCTCGTCGTGGACGCGCGCGGGGAGATCCGCGCCTCGGGCGTCCTTCCCGGCAACCCGCCCATCAAAAGCGCGGCGGTGAGCGACGGCGGCGCGTTCGCCGCGCTGCATTACGGCGGGGCGAAGCACGACTGCGTCGCCGTGGTGCGCACCGACGACAAAAAAATCAAGGTGATCGAGCTTTCGAGCGCGCACCTCACCCGGACGGGGCTCTTCGTGTCCGATGACGGCTCGGTCGCCGTGATCGACCGCGAGGCCGTGCTGGTGACCGAGGGCTTCTCGCGCCGCGGCGAGTCGATCCGCATCCCCGCGCGCCGACCTGGACATGCGCGCATCGACCGCTCCGCGGGCCTCTACGTGGCGAGCTACACCCGCGAGACCGGCGAGGCCGCCTGGCTCCTCTTCCGGCCCGACGGGACGGTGCTCATGCACCGCGAGCTCCCCGAGGAGTCGTTCCTGGACTGCCACATCGAGGACGGGCTCATGCTTCTACGAGGAAGCCGCACGCTACAGTGCTATAGCGTCCGCTCCTGATCTCCCCCCCGAGCGCATCCATCCGCGCGGCGAACGCGGCGTTCCCGCGGCGCGCGGCGCCCGCCGCAAGGAGCGCGCACCGCTCCAGCGCGGCGGCGATGGCCGCCTCCCGGTCGCCCGGGCCGAGGCGCTCCCCGTATTCCTCCAGCAGCCGCACGATCGCGTGGACGCGGAACCGGTCCATCCCCCAGAAGCGGCGCGAGAGCTGGTCGTCGTGCCCGCCGTACCGCGTGAGCAGGTCCTCGTCGATGAGGCCCACCGGCTCGAATGCCGTTATGCGCAACCAGAGGTCGTAGTCCTCGCAGGCGGGGAGCCGCTCGTCGAAGGGCCCATAGCGCTCGAAGAGGTCCCGGCGCAGCGCCACCGCCGACGGGCTCACCATGCAGCGCGCAAGCGACTCGCGGAAGATCCGCCCGTCGCGCTTGCGGTGCGTCTCCGGCGGATTCACGCGCCGGCCGTTTCGCACCCAGATCTCGTTCGCCTGAAGGATGGAGCAGTCCGGACGCTCCTCCGCGAAGCGGCGCTGCCGCGCGAGCTTGTCCGGACGCCATGCGTCGTCCGAGTCCAGGAGCGCGATCCAGGGGGCGCGCGTGGCGGCGATACCGCGATTGCGCGCGGCGCTCACCCCTGCGTTCTCCTGGCGGATCAGCCTGATGCGGTCCCCGTAGGATGCGGCGACCTCGCTGGTGGCGTCGGTCGAGCCGTCGTCGACCACGACGAGCTCGAAGTCGCGGCACGTTTGCGCGAGCACCGAGTCGACCGCCCGCGCAAGCTCCCCCGGCCGGTTATGGACGGGGATCACCACCGCGAAGAAAGGGCCGCCCACGGCCGGATCTACTTCTTCGCCTCCGGCTTCTGCTCGTCGGGTTTCTTCTCGCCCGGCTCGTCCTTTTTCCCGCGGATGATGAAGCCCATGGGCCGTTTTTTCAGCTCGGCCGATATCTCGGTAAACGTCTTCGCGGTCTCGCGGAACGACGAGAGGATGGCCACGATGTCGCGCTGCGAGTTCGCCAGGATGCTGTTGAGGTTCGCGACGCTGTTGGCGAGGTTTTGCATCATGCTGCGGATGTTCCCCTTGCTCTGCAGCTGAATCTCCTTGAAGACGCCGATGGCCGCGTTGGTGTTCGCCAGCAGGTTGTGCACGTCCTGCAGAATCACCTCAAGGTTCACGTGCTCGATACCCTCGATCACCGAACCGCCGGCCAGGAGGTCGGCCGGGCGCTCGGGGTTTCGGAGCTCGATGACCGGATCGCCGATGATGTTCTGGTTCTGGATCACCGCCGCGCAGTTCTCGAAGAGGCCCACGGTGTTGTCGATGCGCATCGTGGCCAGGAAGTGCAGCGCCGGCTTGTAGACGGGTTGTATCTCCACCACGCGGCCGATCGTGTGCCCCTTGATCTTCACGTTCGTGCCCTTCTTGATCGACGAGATGCTGTCGACCTTGAGATAGACGTCGATGGTGGAGCCCTCGATGGAGTAGCCCAGCTTCACCGCGACGATGAGCAACAGCAGCGCGAGCGGCACGACGATGAACGCCGCCACCCTGATCTCGTTCGAATCCAGCTTCAGCATCGTCCGCCTCCTCACAGAATGCGCATCGGCCCGTCGACCGACGCCAGTTTATACTGCCGCACGAAGGGATTGTCGGTGTGCAGATACTCCTCACGCGTCCCCTCGAACACGATACGACCGTCGTAGAGCATCATGAAGCGATCGGCGCACACGAGAAAGCGATCCGGCTCGTAGGTGGTCATCATCAGGGAGCAGCCGGGCCGGTCGGCCCAGCGCTCGAGCTCGCGCAGGAAGGTCTGCGAGTTGATAAGGCATTGCCCCTCGAGGGCGTGCTCGACCAGGAGCAGGTCGGGCTCGAGGATGAGCGATCGAGCGAACGCCGTCCGCAGCGTCTCCGACATCGTAAGGTTGATGGGCCGCCGCGCGCGGCATCCCTCAAGATTGAGCGCGTCGATGAGCCGGTCCGCCACCGCGCGCGTTTCGGCCGAGGAGAGCGTCGAGTGGTACTGCAGGGGCAGCCTGATGTTCTGCTCCGCGCTCATGTTGCTGATGAGCCCGTAGTCCCGCTGCAGGTACCCGAGCTCCTTGCGGTAGCGGTGCATCTGGAAATAATCGAACCCCTTGATCGGTGCGCTCTTGAAGTAGATCTCGCCCGCGGCCGGGAGCGCCAGCCCCGCGATCAGCGGACACAGGGTGTTGAGCCCCGAGTCCTCGGGGCCGAAGACCACCAGGTCCTCGCCCCAGGCGAGCTCGAAGGTGATCCCGGTGAGCGGGGCGAATTCGTCCGCGTCGTAGACCACGTTCTCGAGGCGGAGGATGATATCGGTCGTTTCCATGGCTCACAGATAGAACAGCGCCGAGATCAGCGCGTTCACGACGAACAGGATCAGCAGCGTGCGCATCACCGCGCGTGAAACATAGATGGGGATCTCGAACTTGGACCGCGGCATGAAGCCGTAATAACAGCACACGAGCGGGATCGTGGTCCCGTAAACGACGCTCTTCACCAGGGTGATGATGAGATCGTCCGCGCTCATGGAGTCCAGCAGCGTCTGCAGGAAGATGTCGATGGGTATGAAGACGGTCGACAGCGAGATGAGATAGCCGCCGAAAAAGGCGACGATGTCGAAGATGATGATGAGCGACAGGATCGACGCGATGGAGGCGGCGATCCGCGGGATCACGATATACAGCCGCGAGTCGATCCCCATGAGCTCGAGCGACTGTATCTCGCGGCCCTGCTTCTGCGTGGCGATCTCGGTCGCGATGGCCGAGCCCGAGCGGCTCATCACCACCATGGCCGTGGCCAACGGCCCCAGCTCCCGCGCGATGATGATGACCAGCAGGTTCCCGATGAAGCCCTCGATCCCGAACTTCGGGAAGTTCTGCGTCGCCTGGATGATGACCGTCGCCCCCAGGATGAGCGAGATGACCACGATGATGGGAAGCGCGTCGTAGCCGGTGAAGCGCGTCTGGTTTACCGCGATGGCCACCAGCGAGCGCAGGCGCAGATAGCGCAGCGAACGGAATGACACAAAAATGGAGCGCACGAAGGCAAAAAACTTCCGAACGCCCTCGAAGCTGCCGAAACATTTACCAAGCAGCCCCCGGATGATGATTATTGTCCCGCTCATGCTATTTTTGGTTGATTAAAAACCGCGCCGCCGCCCAATGGGCGCACACGGAACCGGCACTACTATGAAAAACATGTTCAATCCCATCATCTTTACCCGGCGACGCATCATTGCCATCGCGATCGGTATCGTAGGCGCCGCGGTTATTTATTCAACAATTAATTTCGGCGTAGCGCGCTATTTTGGCAATTCGGAAAAACCTCGCGCGACGGCCCCGACCGATGCCGGCGCTGCCCGGCGATATGACGCCATTTACCGTACGCTGCCGGCGGGATTCACGCACTGCGGGCGTATGCTCTTCTATACCGCACCCGCCGACACCTCGGTCCGCGCGGTAGCGGACCTGGCGGTGCCCTTCACTTCCTTTTATAAGGCCTATCGCCTCCGGGACGCCATTAGGAGTTTTAACGCCATCTCCGGCGACGAGATCGAGAAGGGCCAGATGGTGTTTATCCCTCATTCGCTTCCCGCGCTCATGCCCGACATGCGGAATTCCCGAAAGCCGCCGCTCATTTTCGCGCGCGGCCTGTATTACACGGGGAGCTCCGCCGGGCGCGAGAGCCTGCTCGAGAACATCGACGAGTACAAGGAGCTGGGCATCAACTGCATCGTCTTCGACGCCAAGGACGTCTGCGGCATCGTCAACTACAAGAGCCGGGTCCCGGAGGCGATCGAGACCGACGCGCACGGCAAGCGCACCATCGACGACATCGACCAGCTGATCCGCATCTTAAAGGAAAAGAAGATCTATGTGATCGCCCGCCTGGCGCTTTTCCACGACCAGCACATGTTCAAGCACAATCCCGACTGGGCCATCCAGTCGAAATCGGGCGACGGGCCCTGGCGCGCCGAGGCCAAGGAGAAATGGCTCGACCCCACCAACAAGGCGGCCCAGGACTACAATCTCGCGCTCGCCGTCGAGCTGGCCGAGAAGGGCGTGGACGAGATACAGTTCGACTATATCCGCTTCCCCACCACGGGAAAGCAGGGCGACGCCGAGTTCGCCTATGATTTCGGGACCATGTCGCGCGACGACACCATCACCGCCTTCCTGAAGCGCGCGCACGAGGAGATCGCGAAGCGAAATGTCCTGCTGTCGATCGACATCTTCGGCGTGGTCGCCTGGGGCAAGGAGATCGACATCATCAAGACCGGCCAGCGGATCGAGCGTCTCGCCGAGCACTGCGACATCATCTCGCCCATGCTCTACCCGTCGCACTTCAACGACGATTTCGACGGCTACGCGCGGCCCGGCGACCATCCCTACTACTTCATCCACGAAGGATGCAAAAAGGTGATCGCGCTGGCGAAGGGGAAAACCGTCCGGCCCTGGCTGCAGGCCTTTCGCTGGCGAGTGAGCAATTACAACGAACACTACATCATCAAACAGGTGAAGGCCGTGAAGGATTCCGGGGCCTACGGCTATCTCTTCTGGAACGCAGCGAACGACTATCGCGTGGTGTTGCGCGCGATGGAGTCCATCGACACCGAGACCGCGCTTGCGGGAGAACGGAGCGCCTCGCCGCTGGCCGCCCGCGAGGTGCGAAACGAGCATCATGAACGTCCCCGATAGCGCCTTCCTCGACGAGTTCGTCGGCGTCTGGGACGACGGGGCGAAGCGCGACCCCGCCTTCATCACCACCGGCGTGATGGCCATCCTGCCCGACTACTACGGCGACATCGCCGCGATCCCGCCGCCCTTTCCCGTGACGCCCGGCGAACGCGTGCTCGACCTCGGCTGCGGCTGGGGGCGCATGCTCAACAACGTATGCGCGCTCGGCGCGAATGCGGTGGGGATGGACATCTCATCCGACATGCTCGCGGCGGCCAGGGGCTATATCAACACGAACAAACGGAACGCGTCCTTCGTGCGCGGGGACGGAACCCGCCTTCCCTTCGCCGACAACTCCTTCGACACCGTGTACAGCCTTCTGGTACTGCAGCATCTTTCCAAGGAAAACGGCCGGGCCGTGTTTCGCGAGATCCATCGGGTGCTCAAACCCGGCGGGCATGCTCATGTGTGGGTGCCGGGACGCTTCGCGCCGGAGAACCTGCTGTTCGCCTTCCTTCAATTCGTGAGCATTCATCTCTTTCGCCATAAAGACCCGATCCGCATGCGCTTTTACCGCATCGGCGAGGCGCGGAGGATGTGCGCGGGGCTTTTCTCGTCGTTCGACGCGACCGGCCACGAATTCCGCCCGCCCTGGAACCTTCACACCAAGTGGACCTGGCACAAGATTCTCATTCCACGCCGCTTCCACAAGGGCCTGCGCCGCATCTCCGACCGGATCGAGAACGCCGCGAATTCCCGCTTTCGATTTCTCAGGCGCTTTGGCGTGGTCACGATTGTGCGCGTTGTAAAATAGGGACATGCGCAACGGCTTCTCGGGCGGTTGCGTGATCGTGCTTTTGGTTTTTCGTGTCCAAGTTATGGCCGCCGTGGGAGACCTCCGCTCGGGTTGAGCGACGAGCCCCAGCAGATGTGCCACAAAACAAGCCCGTCCTTCACTTCCCGTGATAATGAATAGCCCGAGAATGGATAGTTATCCATTTTAGCCTCATGTGCATTCTCAACAAGCTCAGCGAGGTATGCCCGCGCCGCCTCCGCAAGCAGCAAAGAAACCGACCGCTTGAAAAAATTCCTCATGTCCGTGAAATATTCCGCTTCTTCCGCCTGTAATCGCACATGCACCGTCCGCCACCGCGCGGGACAATCGCGCTCCTGATAGCGCACCGCGCAACCGGTTTTAATCCTCATCGTGCTATCGGCCATCGCCCGTTCCAGAAGCGCGATGATAATATGATTGCGCTTTTTGCCGGTCCGCGCGATAGCGACATCGACAAGCTGCAACGTCGTCTCATGCACATAGATCGTAGTATCGACGGACATATCAACCCCCGCTTTCTGCTCTACTATTAATACGAACGCGGAAGGACGATTGTAATTATTTTCGCGCACCCGGGAGCATCGCACCATGACCACACCGGCCTGGCAGTACGACGAAATGACGCAGATTGGCACCGATTACGCGAGCGAGGACGAGGTGCGCCAATACGACGAGCGGATGGGGCGATTTCGCGACCGAGCCGCCGACGCCGACGCCATAATGGAGGCCATCGGCCTCGACCACGACCATATCGTCATGGAGATCGGCTGCGGGACGGCCGAGTTCGCGATCCACGCCTCGGAGCGCTGCGAGCGAGTGATCGCGATCGACATCTCGCCGGTGATGCTAGAATACGCGCGCACAAAAGCCGCCGCTCGCGGGCGCGCGAACATCGACTTCATTCACGCGGGCTTTCTCGGCTACAAACATGCTGGAGCGCCGCTCGACGCGATCGTCACGGAGCTCGCCCTGCATCATTTACCAGATTTCTGGAAGCTCGTCGCGCTGCACCGCGTCGCGGGGATGATGCGCAGCGACGGGATGCTCTATCTGAAGGATGTGGTCTTCTCGCTCAATCTGGAGAAGTACGAAAAGACGCTCACCTACGCCGTGGAGGACCTCCGCAAGGCCGCCGGGGACGATACCGCGCGCAACTTCGAGCGGCACATCCGCCAGGAGTATTCAACCTACGACTGGATAATGGAAGAGATGCTCTACCGCGCGGGATTCGACATCATCGACGCCGCGTACGGCGACCACTGCCTGGCGACGTATCTCTGTCGAAAGGGGGAGCGCCGATAGGCGCGCGCCGTCAGTTCCACGCCAGCGAGTTCCCCGACCCGCTGCCGCACACGGCGATGCAGTTCGCGCCAACGAGGCGTTCCAGATGGGCGCGCACGTCCGTTTCGGGCATGCCGATAGCGCCCGAAACGTGCGCGGCGAAGCCGGCGAGTATCGCGTCACGATCGCACCCGTTCCCCGCGCCGTTGTAGTTCTCCACCAGCTCGTTCACGATGAGATCGCGCGCGAAGAGAAAGTTCACCAGGCTTTGCACCATCTGCGCGTGCTGCGGGGGCAGCGTCTCGCCGCGATCGCGAGAGGCGAGCATGTCGATCACAATGCGGCGCAGGCCGCCGTTGAACTCGTTCACGATGCGGTCGATCTCCTCGTGCGAGATGAATTCCGTCTCCGCCACCGAGCGGTTCGCGTCGTAGAGGTCCCAGTCGCTCGTCAGGATGCGCATGCCGTACTCGTCGCTCTTCTCGCGCACCTCCGTTCCGGGAAACGGCGCGAGGATATGGAAACCGTAATTCGAACTCAGCCCCTTCGCGAACTCCATCGTCTTGCGCACCGTCTCCGGCGTCTCGCCGGGAAGTCCCAGGATATACGAGGTCATCGGGTCGATGCCCGCGGCGCGGCAGAGCTCCACCGCGCGGCGCGCCTTTTCCAGCGTGATCTTCTTTTTAACGAGGTCCAGGATCTCCTGATTGCCGCTCTCGATCCCGAAGCACAGCGTGGTGCAGCCCGCCCGCTTGAGCGCCGCGAGCAGGTCCTCCGACACCGTATCAACGCGCGCGAAGGCCGTCCAGGGATGCCGGATCCCCCGCCGCACGATCTCGTCGCAGATCTCGATGCAGCGCCGCTTGTGCGAGGTGAACAGGTCGTCCACGATATTGATCTGCTTAAAGCCCATGGTCGCGAGCAGCTCGAACTCGTCCACCACGCGCGTCACGTCGAAGTAACGCACCTTGTTCCCCACCATCCGGTTGCCCACGCAGAAGATGCATTTGTGCGGACACCCGCGCGAGGTGACCATGTTGATGGGAAACCCCAGCGCCCGGTACTTGCCCAGCGAAATCAGCTGCCGCGCCGGGTACGGCAACATATTGATGTCCTCGATGAACGGGCGCATCGGGTTGTGTCGCACAACGCCGCCGTCCCGATACGAAATCCCCAGCACGCCGTCGAGCGGCCTTCCGGCCTCGACCAGCGAGAGCATTTCATGGAACGTCAGCTCGCCCTCGCCGCGCACGATGTAATCGACATGCACGTACTCGCGCAGGACCGCGTCGGCGTCGAAGGTCACGTGCGGACCGCCCATCACCGTCACGGCGCCCGGAGCGGCCTCTTTGCAATCGGCGAGGATCGAGAGGGCCGGCTTCACGTTCATGGTCACCGCGGTCGCCCCGATCACGTCGGGGCGGAACTCGCCGATTACGCGCCGCGCGCGATCAGCCGAATAGGGCGTGACGATGTAGTCCTCGATGCGGACCTCGGCCCCCTGTTCGATGAGATACGCGGCGAGCGAAATGAGCCCAAACGGAGGCGTGGGCGACTCCTCGAAGGGATACGGAGGATTGATGAGCAGCACTCTCATGGGCGGATCCTGTGGTGCGAACGGGTATTGCGGCCACTATCGCCGACCCACGGAACTTGTAAATAAAAAATACGCCTATTTCAGGAAGCGCCGCAGCGCCGCGGGATTTTGGATCATCTTGCGATAGGCGTCGTAGCGGCCCGAGAGCGCCTCCAGGTCGCCGCGCAGGTCGATCCGCCAGGCGCCGCCCGAGCGCCGCATCGCGAGATCCATCTCGTACCCCACGATGTTTTGCACGGGATGTTTCTCGCATCGAAGGCGCAGCGTGACCGTATCGCCGCTCGCTTTCTTCTCGATCACGCCCCATCGCGCGCCCCGGGGAAACTTACGCCGGAAATCGGCGTCGAGTCCGTCGAAACCGGGATGGGCCGATTCGATGCTCCCGATCGCGGCGACGCTCTCCGGCGTCAGGAGCGTGCGCATCTGCGCATACGCGCCCTTTTCGGCGAGCTCATGCAGCGCCGCCAGCGTCCCCTCCGGCGAGTCCGTGCGCGTGCACCCCGCCAGCGAGACGGCCAGCGCCGCACCGAGAAGCGCACGCCACACACGACACCGCCCGTTCATACCGCACCTCTCTCGCATAGTGTTGATGGCGCCTCAGCGCTGCCCCCCGCCCCGACCATCGGCGCCCGCGAGCCGCCGCTCGGTGATGTCGGCGAGGATGTGTATCGTCGAAACCGAACCGTCCGTGTGCCTGATCGGCGAATGCGACACCACATAGATCCGGTTGTCCAACGGGCTTGCGACCTCGAAACGCGCGCAGCGACCGGCGAGCGCCTCGCCGCTCACGCACCAGGGACAGCGCTCCGGGAGGCCGTGAATCGCCTCGTGGCATGCGCTCCCCACGGCATTCGCCCCCACGCGGGCGATCATCGCCGGGTTCAGGTACGATACGCGCAGCCCCGCCGAACTGATATAGAGCGGATCGCTGATGGCCTCGAGCACGGCCCGGTACTTCTCCCCGCTGTCGCGGATAACGTCACGGGCGAGCCGGCGGTCGGTCACGTCGCGGTCAACCCCGCGGTAGCCCCCCACGGTCCCGTCGGGGGCCTCCACCGGCACGGCGTTGGTTTGCACGTAGATCTTTTTCCCGGAGCCGGTGCGCATCAGGCGCTCGACGTCCACAAGCGGAACGCGCCGCGCCGACGCCCCCATGCACAGCGCCTGCACCCGAAGGCGCTCGTCCTCGGGCATGAACTCGAAAAAGCTTCGGCCCACGATCTCCTCGCTTCGGCATTCAAGCAGCTCTTCGACCCGGCCGCTTGCGTAGGTGTAGCACCAATCGGGGTCGACCTCCCAGATCACATCGCCGATGCTGCACGAGATATCACGAAAGCGCTCCTCGCTCTCCCGGAGCGCGCGGCGATTTCGGCGCTCGTCGCTCACATCGCGGAACACCATCATAATGGCGCCGCGCCCCCGCATCGAAAACGACAGCGCCCGCGCCTCGATTGCGGCCGAGCCCCCATCAGATCGAACAAAGGAGAACTCCGCGGGCGGAAGCTGAACGCCCAGATCAAGGGCCTTCTTGAGCCATTCGGCGATGCGACGCCGCTCGGCGACATCCACAATGTCGATGATCGACCGCCCCGTAACGACGTCCGGATCGGCGGCCCCGAAGACGGCGCGACCGGCGCGATTGCAATGCACAATCGAGCGGTCGACGAGCACGCACACGCCGTGCGGGACGAGGTCGAAGACCCCAAGGTATTCCTGGCCCGATTCGACCAGGCGCTCGAGGAGCCGTCGCTGCTCCTTGGAGCCGATGATGTCAGATTTTTCCAACAGTGAATGCACGCCGTCCACCGTCTCCCGCATGCCGGTTCACAACAACTGCGGTCACTCCCAAAACTTCACGAACGAAAGGCGCTCCTTGAGCGTGTAAAAATCGCTCCCCTGCGGAACGCCCCGCAGACGGGTCCGGAGCGTATCGGGATCGATGAGCTCGGAGAACGGGACGGCCTTGAGTTCGAAGTTGTCCGTCACCGACACCATCACCCCGAAGGTGCCCTCCGAAAAGAACTTATACGCGCCATATCCCAGCATGCTCCCGAGCACCACGTCGAAGCTGATGGGCGCCGCCGCGCGTGTCTCGTAACCGATCTGCTTGGGCGTCACCTTCACCTCCAGGCCCGTCTTGTTCCGATAGAGCGCGCAGACGCGATCCGCGAGCATCTGCGAGAGGTTCGCCTTCGCGAACATCACATTGCCGTGCCGGTCGGTCTCGGTCGGCTTGAGGTTTTTCGGCAGCTTGTCGGCAAGGCCCTCGGACATGGCGATCACGCCGTAGGGCTTGCGGTTGTTCTCGCGGGCGATGATCACGTCCGTGATCTTCTCGACGATATCGTCGACGTTCATCTCGTCGCCCTCGATGTCCTCGGCGGAGATCATCAGGATGGCCTCCGCCGCGATGCCCGCCGCGTAGGTGATCCACCCGGCCTTGCGCCCCATGAGCTCCACGATAAAGAAGCTGTCGGTCGCCTGCGCGTCGGCCTTCAGGTTGAGCATCACGCGCTGCGCTGCGTCCACGGCCGTCCAGTAGCCGAAGGTCCAGGGGATGCCATAGTAGTCATTGTCGATCGTTTTGGGAATGTGGATGACCGGCAGCCCCATGAGCCACAGGAAGTTTGCCGTCTTGAGCGTATCATCGCCCCCGATCGAGATGAGCGCACCGATCTTGAGGTATTCGCACACATCCAGGATGTTTCGAAGGAGCACGTTCTTGCCGGGGTCCCTCAGGTCCTCGATCGTCTTCACGTTCTTCCCCGGATTGGCGCGCGAGGTGCGAAGATAGATCCCCCGGTCATTCCGATAGTGCGAAATCTCCGTGGTGATCTCCTCATAATGCACGCCCTTGCGCAGGCGGGGGTAGTGGATATTGAAATCCTGCATGAATTCATACCCCCGAATGAATCCGATCACGGGAATATTGTGGTCCAGAAAATTCATCGCGGTCGAGGAGATGACCGTGTTGGCGCTGGGCGCAGGACCGCCCGAAAAGATAATGCCGATTTTATTATGCTTAAGCTTCAGTCCGCCCATGTGCCGCCCACCCCGTCTGATTGATATGCTCCCACGACGGATGGATCTTACGGGCCCAAATCGGTGCGGTCAAGAAAAAAACTATCGCGCCTGGGCGTTGAGGACAACCAGCGCGTCAACGGCGACGGGCGTTCCGGCGTGCACCAGGACCGGGTTTACGTCGATTTCGGCGATCTCGGGGTGTTCAAGGCCCAGGCGACCGATGCCGACGAGCGCGCGCACGAGCGCCGTGCGGTCCACGGGCGGGCTCCCGCGAAAGCCGCCCAGGAGCCGATTCGCGCGGATCTCGTCCAGCATCTCCCCGGCGTCAAGCTCGGTAAGGGGGGCGACCCGGAAACTCACGTCGCGCAGCGCCTCGGTGAAGATGCCGCCCAGGCCGAACATCACGCAGGGCCCGAACTGCGGGTCGCGCATCATCCCCATGACAAACTCGCGCCCGTCGCCGGGAAGCATCGAGTCCACCAGCACGCCGTCCATCGGAAGGCCCTTTGCGACGATCTCATCGTACGCGGAGGCGACCGCCCCATCGTCCCCGAGACCGAGCTTCACGATCCCCAGCTCGGTTTTATGGGTGAGCGCGTGTCCGCAGCCCTTCAGGGCCACCGGGTAGCCGAGCTCGCGCGCGATTCGGACGGCCTCTTCCTTTCCCGTCGCAAGACCGTTGCGCGAAACAGATACGCCTGCGGTTGCGATCACCCGCTTCGAATCGTACTCCGAGAGCGCCGCCTGCCCCCGGGAAATCGCGTTCTTCAGCAGTTCCTTCATGTCGATACTCCTTGGGGTGCAATAAGTGACGCACCGCCGGCAACCAGAATGCTTTTCATGGGCCAAACCTCATGCGGTCAATCCTTGAACCGCGGCGCGCACCCCGCTCGCCTCGTAGCCGGCGAGCGTCGCCCACAGGTCCTCTTCGCTGTGCGGCTCGAGGGTGATCACGGGCCGCACGTCCATGCGCGCGATGAAATCGCGGATCAGCCCAAAATCGATCGCTCCCGTTCCGATGGGCGCATGGGCGTCCGAGGTCCCGTCATTGTCGTGCAGATGAAACTGCCGCACGCGGGCGCCCATGACCGCGAGCCAGTCCGGCAGGCTCGTCTCCGAAAACGCGGAGAGATGGCCCGCGTCGAGGCAGTGCCCCACCCCCGCGCCCGAAAGCGCATCGAACACCGCGGCCATCGCATCGGGCGTCTCCTCGTAGACGTTCTCGAGCATGAGTGTGGTCCGCATCTCCGCGCACCGACCGGCGAAATCCCGGATGGCGGGAACAACGTGCCCGAACCAGTCGTCGTACACGAAGCCGAAGCGCCGGTCCTCGTAGTTGAGGTGCATCACGACCGACGTCACGGGAAGGAAGTGCTCGATGATCCCGAAGGCCATATCGAGCCGTTGCCGCGCGGCATCGCGGACCAGGCGGTCGGGCGCGCCCAGGAAGATCTCGTTGAAGGGCGCATGGATGGTAAAGGCCAGCCCCAGGTCCTTGAGACGCGCCGCGGTCTCCCGGAAGACCTCGCGGGGGAACGTATCCAGCGCGATATGATCAATTCCGATTTCGAGATCGAACCGGTAGCGCTCGATAAGGGGCCGGTATTTCTCCTCGATCTGCCGGAACGGCATGTTGATGAAAACGCCCCGGGCGTACTGTGCGAGTTCGGTTTTCTTCATGGTGTATTATTCAGTCTTAACAATTATAAAAAGGCCTTTTGCTGTAAAATACATTTTTCACGATTACAATCGTTTTTAATTGTACAAATTTCCGCCAAAGACTATTATTGTCGGATTCGAGTTTTAATTTTTCTTGACATACGGCAACACTACTTTGTAGATTATTTACAAAGTACGAAAAATACTATAGAATCAGTAGAAACTATGAAAATATTTCATAATATCTTGATTGTCATAGAAATTTTGGGAATCGCCATTCTGATTTCCTGTTCGGGCGAATCGGCTCAGGATACAATCAAATTCACTGTATACTCACAAGGCGGCAGTTACCAAGAGTTCAGCGGCAATTATCAAATTAACGGTGGGACTCCTGGTGCATTAGCAAGTAATGCATCATCGAATAGCGTGTGTTATTACGACAAGGAGATCACCAGCGACGACTTTTCAGAGGATTTACTTGATACAATAGATATTACCGCTGCATTGACAACAACTTCGATTCCGGCAACGTATCCAACAATGTCGATAAAAGTTTACCGACTAGACAAGTCGGGCAATATAAAAAAAGTCAAAGAAACTTCCAACACGTCATCGCAAGTATCAATAACCTACAAGTACGACGAGGAGAACAGCTCCTCGAGTTCCGACTCCTCGACTTCAAAATCCTCCAGTTCCAGCTCGAGCGAGTAGCGGGACCGTACTGCATGCTCACCTACGAAATCCAGGATGCGTCACGGGCGCTTGCGATCGCTCGGTCGCTTAAGAGTTATGCATCGCCCTTTGCGGTGGTGGGGGGATACAAACTCATCGACAACGGCGTGGAGCCCGAGGCCACGGTCCAGATCGAAGCGAACGGGACGCTCATCCACGAGGCGTCCACCGGCAAGGGGCCCGTGGACGCGCTGGCAAACGTCCTCAAGAAGGCCCTCACGCCGCTGTTCCCGGAGATCGAGGGGGTGAAACTGGTGGACTATCGCGCGAACATCATGGACGCGAAGCGCGGAACCAGCACCGACGTGGAGGTCACCATCATCTTCACCGACGGGGACCGGGTCTGGCGGGTCTACTCGCTTTCGGAGAACATCAACGCGGCCTCGTTCAACGTGCTCATCGACGGCTTCGAATACGCCATCCTCATGAAGCGCGCGCGCGACGGATCAGTCACGCCACCTCAAAACCAATAATAATGATATCGTCCTCGACGGGAAACGCGCCGCGGAACTCCGCGACCCGTCCCAGGATCGCATCGAGATGGCTCCCAAGCTCATCCCGCCGCGCCGCGCACAAAAGGTCAACCAGGTGGGAATCGAAACCGATGATCTCCCGCGCGGCATTGGCCGTCTCGGGGATGCCGTCGGTGTAGAGGAAGACGCGGTCCCCGCGCCGCAGCGAAAGCGACGTTTCTGAGTAGCGGGCCTCATCGAACGAACCGATGATCGTGCCGCCCGAGTTGACGATCTCGCCGGCTCCATCGGAGCGAACGACCACCGGACCGGGATGCCCGCCGCTGGAGAAGACGAACCGGCAGCCCTCGGGATCAGACTCGAAATCGAAGTACGCGTAAATCCCGGTGATAAAATACGACGGCATGTAGCCGATCAATTCGCGATTGATGGAGTCCAGATACGCGGCGGGAGCGTCGAAGCAGTCCTTCACCGCGCGCTCCGTGACCGACTTCACCAGCGACAAGAACAGCGCCGAAGAAATCCCATGGCCGGCCACATCGCCGATGAACACCCCCAGGTTACCGCCGGGCTGCTGGTAAAACGAAAAAAAGTCACCGCCCACCTCGTCCATGGGCTGATAGCGGTACTCGACATGGATGCGGCCATTGCTCGGAAGCTCGCGCGGCAGGAGCGCGCTTTGAATGATCTGGGCGAGCTTGAGGTCCTTCTCGAAGATCTGATTACGCTTCTTGAGCGCCTCCTCGCTCACGCGCAGCGCCTCCTCCGCCTCCTTGCGGCGCGTAATATCCTCCTTGACGGCGATGAAGTTCGCGATATTCCCCTTCGCATCGCGAATGGGCGATATGGACGCGACCTCCCAGTAGAGCTCGCCGTTTTTTTTCCGGTTATGGAACTCGCCCTGCCACTCCTCCCCGGCCAGGATGGTCTTCCAGAGATTGCGATAGTACTCGGACGGCTGTTCGCCCGACTTGAGGATGCGCGGGTTTTCCCCGATGGCCTCCTCGAGGGTATAGCCGGTGAGGCGGGTGAACTTCGGGTTGACGTATTCGATCGTGCCGGTCTTGTCGGTGATGACGACCGACGCCGGGCTCTGCTCGATGGCGCGCGAGAGCTTGCGCAGCTGGTCCTCCGCCAATTTCCGTTCGGTGATGTCGGTCACCATGGCGAACGATCCGATAAACGCCCCGTCCGCATCGACAAGGGGAACGGCCGAGACGATGGTCCAGACGGCCCGGCCGTCCTTGTGCCGGTATCGCCGCTCGTACCGTTCCCCATGTCCCTCGCGCCGACGGGCCATTTTTCCCCGATGATCGCCCACATCGTCGGGGAAGAGGAAGGCCTCCACGGCCCGTCCCAGCATCTCCTCCGGATCGAATCCCAGCATCTCCGTGATGCGCCGGTTGGTGTAGACGATCCGGTGTTCGGTGTCCATGCGGATGATGCCCTCGAGGGCGGTATCGATGATGCGGCGGTTGCTTTCCTCGCTTTCCCGGAGCGCCTCCTCGGCGGCCTTGCGGCGCGTCACGTCGATGATGGACCCGTCGCGCCGCGTGATGTCCTTTTCCACATTGATCCTGACCGTGCAGGTGTTCAGAATCCAGCGGACCTCGCCGTTCTTGTGGCGAATGCGGTGCTCCACGGAAACGGGCCGGCCGTTGCTTGCGCTTAAATCGGCAAGGAAACGGTCCACGAGCGGCCGGTCCTCGGGAAGAATCATCGCGTACCAGAGATCGTGGTCTGCGGAAAACTCCTCGGGGGTGTAGCCGGTGATCTGCTCGCAGCGGGGGCTGTGATAGGACGAGATGACCGACCCGGCGCGGTAGACGACGCTGTACACGTACACGCTCATATACTCCAGGAGCGCGCGAAAATGCGCCTCGCTCTTGCGGAGCATGCGGATGTCGGTGCTGTACTCGCCGAGCGCGCCGGGTGTTACCGCATCGTCCGGCACAAACGGGCGCTGGGCGCACCCGCACGCCTCAATCGCGCGAAGAAGGTCTCCCTCCCGCGACAGATCGCACTCGACGATGAACCGCTTCACGGCCATGCAAAAACCCCGCGTTCGTGATCAATTGATCGTTTGCCCAACGCCCGACGTATCGCCGCGCGCCGCCGCACCACTGAATTAATGGTTGCAAACGACACCTCATGCGGCAGTGAGGTTGATATGACGTGTACCGATACAATACCGTTTTTCGCAACATAAAAATGCTCATACTCGAGAACATCGACCTCGCATCGCCGCTGGTCCTGGCGCCCATGGCGGGCTACACCGACGCCCCGTTTCGCCGCATCGCGCGCCGCCACGGGGCCGCGCTGGTCTTCTCGGAGCTCGTAAGCGCCGAGGGGATCGTGCGGCGCGACCGGAAGACGGCCGGCTATACGCGCTTCACCGACGACGAGCGACCGCTGGGCATCCAGCTCTTCGGCATGGAACCGGCGGTCATGGGCGAGGCCGCGCGCATCGTGAGCGAACTCGGGCCGGACATAATCGACATCAATATGGGCTGCTGCGCGCCCAAGGTGTGTCACAACGGCTCGGGGGCCTCGCTTCTGCGCGACCCGGCTCTCACGGGACGGATTGCGGCGGCGGTTGTGGCCGGCGCGAGCGTGCCGGTATCGGCGAAGATCCGCCTGGGCTGGGACGCGGAAAGCCGCACCTATCGGGAGCTCGTCCGCATCCTCGAAGACGCGGGCGTCCGCATGATCACCGTGCACGGGCGCACGGCGTCGCAGCGCTTCGGCGGCATCGCGGACTGGGACGCGATTCGGGAGATCCGAGAGAACGCATCGGTGCCGGTGATCGGCAACGGCGATATCGCCACACATGCACAGGCGCTTGAGCGGCATGCCGCATCCGGGTGCGCGGCGGTCATGATCGGCCGCGCGGCGGTCGGGAATCCGTGGATCTTTTCCGGGGGGAGCCCGTCGGTGGGGGACATCGTCGCGCAGATCATGGAGCATCTCGACGCGATGATCGACTGGTACGGCGAGTACGGGATCATACTGATGCGCAAGCACATCGTGAAATACGTGCATCACGTGAAGAACGCCTCGAAGCTGCGCAATGAGCTGGTGCACGCGACGCGGCGTGACGAGATAATTTCTATTCTGGCCCGGATCAGCGATGACGGATAATCCTGTCGCGGCCCACAGACACGCTCAAACGAATCAGGTATGATTGCTCCCGCCCGGCGGCGGGAGCTACATCGCGACCGCCATGCAGGACCGGCCCTCGGCGGCATCGCGAATATACCCCAGCACGGCCTGGGCAAAACGCTCCTCGAACATGGATGAAACCATGGGCGGAAACGGGAAATCGAGCGCGGCCCGGCAATAAAAGGTCGCGCGCGCCCCGCCCCGATCGCCCGGCTCCACCGTGCAATACCCGCTCACCTCGCGTCGATCCTCATCGCGCATAACGAACGTGATGGTCCGGTTCGCATCATCGTACTGCTTGCTGAGAATGACATCGAATCCCTGCCGCAGCACCGCATCGAACTGGTAACGCACGCGACGCGGCTTGCCGTCCTCATGGCGATCGACCACGTCAACCGTGCGAACGCAGTCGAACCAATCGGGAAAGCGAGAACAGTCGCAGAGGGTCTCGTAGCATGTGGAGGGATCGGCCTTTATGCGTAACTGACATTCAGATTGATATATATTTTCCATGGAGTCCTCCAAAAACCGACACGTCGGTTCTGATTAATATAAGGGCTCACATTTGTCAATATTTTTTCAACTACCAGCCTGATGATCCGTATTATCAATAAACCAATCACATGGAGATAAAATGTCAGTAAAAACAACGCTGTACGTTCATGAAAACACCCTGGAACTCATTCACGACGCCTGTGCAATTACAGGAAAAAAGCGCACCGAGGTCATTGTCATGCTTCTGACACGATCCCTGCGCGAGGCGAGCCGTGACGTGACAATTGGGAAATCGGTTCGATACCAGGCGCGCGACCGTGCGGGGCGCTGGCGCACCATCCACGTGAGTTTCAGAGAGGACGAGGCGGACTACTGTAAGGACTTGCGGAATTTCCTGAAGAGGTCGGATTCGCTGATTCTCGCGCTGGCAGCGAGAGCATATCTGCGTGGCTGTATCAAGAAATCGTGTTTTGACGGATGGGGCGATAACTATCGCTTTTCGAATTACATCATATCGAGGGAGGAGTCCGAGGGCTTGATCTTTTGGAAAATATGCTGGGGGTTCCCCAAAACCCCCGAAGCCCATTTCCGCCTATAACCGCACAGGCCCGCAATCATCCATCAACGCCGGGGTTTCACTTGAAAATGCCGGCGGTGAACACGCGAACGAAATTTTCGGCAGTCACGCCGATGTCGGCATCGGTCTCGGTTTGGATGAAATCATAATATGCAGTCCGATGCAGGGCGCCGATCAGCAGGTTCGCCGCGCCGGAAATATCGATATCGTCGCGAAGATGATTGAAGCGCCGCGCGAGCTCGAGGTCCTGGCGCACCACGTCGGTCACCATTGTCTCGATGCGTTCGATGAGCGGCTCGATGTCCTTGTTGATGCCCGGCGCGATGCGCAGGTAGATGCGCGTGAACTCCCGCTCGCCGGCGAAAAACGCGAGCGTCCGCCTGATGCGCATGCGCAGGTACGCGACAGGATCATTAATTTTCCGCTCCTCGTCGGAGATGGCCACCACCTGCTTCCAGCGATGGTAATAGTCCTCGAGCAGCTGAAAGAAGATATCGTCCTTGTTCGCGAAATACTGATACACCGTCCCGCGCCCGATGCGTAAATCGCGGATGATGTCGTCGATGTGCGTCTCGTAGTAGCCCTTCTCCGCGAAGAGCCGCAAGGCGCTGTCGAGGATCTGCTGCCGGCGAAGTTCTCCCTTCACGACGCCGCCCCCCGCTTCGACTCAATGACGCGGGAAAGCTCGTGCAGGAGGCTCTCGAATTCACGCCGGTTTTCCTCGCTCAGCGACGCGAGCGTACGATGCGCGTCAAACACCAGCTCGATGTTCCTGATCGAACCAAACGCGGTCGTATCGCGAGCGATACGGAACGTCGGCACGTCCGGCAGGGTGATAGCGGGCTTGATCTCAATCGCGCTCAGGGCGGAGAGCTTTCGCAACGCCTCGCTCGCCGCCGCCGAGGGGTTGGCTATGACGACACCGCCCGCACCGCTCCGCTTCGCCAATCCCACGATAAAGCCGATGAAGGTGGAGTCCATATACGTGCACCGGGCCAGATCCAGATACACGGTCGTTGGCGCATTCGCGTTGTCCAGATAGCGCGGCAACACCTCGCCCAGCGCGAAGCACTCTCCCGCGCGGATCTCCCCCTCCGCGACAACGACGCACTCCCCGCCGCGTATCCCGATGCTGAGCGCATTGTCCATCGATATGCCGCCCCCTCTGTTTCAATGGTCGCCCCATGTACGCTAGTGCCGAGGCCGTTTTCACGCAACCAGTTTTTTATCACCTTGATGCGGCTCGTCGCGCTGGTGAAAATTTATTCTTGCATTATATATACAAAAATTTTTAATGTGCCGTAAATTGTCCATATCATTTCAACGAGGTGGAATCATGAATATTCTCATTTTTGGGCCCAACGGAAGCGGCAAGGGAACGCAGGGCACGCTCGTCCAGAAGGAATACAATGTCGTCCACGTGGAATCGGGCGTCATCTTCCGCGAAAATATCAAGAAGGGCACCGAGATTGGTAAGAAGGCGAAGGAATACATCGACCGCGGCGAGCTCGTCCCGGATGGCATCACCATCCCCATGATCGTCAGCCGCCTCCAGGAGCCGGACTGCAAGAACGGCTGGCTGCTCGACGGCTTCCCCCGCTCCATCGAACAGGCCAAGGCCCTCGACGAGGCGGTGGAGAAGGCCGGCATGAAGCTCGGCTGCGTGATCGAGATCGTGCTGCCCCGCGAGATCGCGAAGAACCGCATCATGGGCCGACGCCTGTGCGCGAACGACAACAACCACCCGAACAACATCTTCATCGACGCCATCAAGCCGACCCAGAAGGGTGATGACTTCGTATGCCGCGTCTGCGGCGGCGCCCTCTCGGCCCGCTCCGACGACCAGGACGAGGTGGCCATCGGCAAGCGTCACGACATTTACTACGATACGAAGACCGGCACCATGGCGGCGGTGAACTACTTCAAGGACGTCGCCGCGAAGAAGGGCATCAAGATCATCGAACTCGACGGGAAGCCCGGCGTGAAAGAGGTGACCGAAGAGCTCATGAAGAAGTTGAAGTAATCAAACGCGATCTGAAAAGCCGGAGGGTGCAGCCCTCCGGCTTTTTCTGAATGCCATGACCCTGAAGATCATATCCGCATTGACGCCGTTGCGAATCATCACCTGCTTCTTTTTCCTTTGCACGTACGCGCTCCCCGGCTGCCTCTCGAAAAACGTCGCGCTTGATCGTTTCGAGATAACCCCCGAGGCCTATACCGCCGCCGATGTCTATCAATCCATGACGATCGACGACCGTGGAATGCCGAAGTACGACGGGAAGCTGAAGAAAACACCCGACGCGATCGGATCAACATTCGTTCTCGTGTTCAAAGATGAGAAGAACCGCCCCAGCAAGGCTCTGTCGATGATGATCGTAAAGCACCAGGAAAAGGCCGATCTCGCCCGGCCGATCAAGGTGGTATTCGAGTGGACGCAAAAGGGCTTCGAGACCGGCATCAGCCTGTGGAGTGGGGGCGGAGGTGGCAGCGCCGGCGGATCATCAAGCGGCTCCTGTGGCTCAGGATGCATTTCAAGTCCCGGTGGCGGGGGGAAGGACGCAATAGCGATTCTCGCCATTCTCGGAATCGTCGTGGCCCTCGTCGCCGTAGTATTCGTTTCCACCCCGATCATCGGCGGCACTGGCGGGTTTGTCGTCGGCCTCTCCCAGAGCCCGGTGGAGGCCACAAAAGAAATACGCAAAACCTTCACGGACCGCATACCCCTCGCGCTGGTGTATCTGTCATATCACTACGAGGGGGCCGGTCGCCTGGTAGGCATCAACCAGTACATCGCCTCGAATCCGGCCAAGCTGGTCGTGGAAACCGAATACCATTATCGTCCCTTCGAATTCAAGCCCTACAAGGCCGTCGTGAAAAGCATCCCCGAGAAAAAGACGCGCACCATCATTTTCCCATAATATCGTACATGTCGCAATGAACATTCTCCAGCCCGACCGCCTGAGCGATGAAGTGACCTGTCCATACATCCCGGGGAACCGGTGCCGGTACCGCTATTTTTTCGCGACCGACGTTACGGCCGACGAGCTCGAACACCTGCTCGCGACCGGCTGGCGGAAGTTTGGCCCCTACTACTTCATGCCCGAGTGCGGCGAGTGCCGCGAGTGCGTTCCGGTTCGCGTGCTCGCCCGGGAGTTCGCGCCCTCCGCGAACCAGCGCAAGACGCTCGCCAAGGCGCGCGCCATCGAGACGCGTTTCGAGCCGCTTGCGTTCTCGGAAGAAATTTTCGACATCTACTGCGACCACTCCATCAACCGCTTCGGCTCCAATCCCTCGCTGGATGACTTCCTCCACAACTTCTACTACCCCTCGTGCCCGGCCCTGCAGTCGGAGTACCGGCTGGGCGATTCGCTCATCGCCGCGGGTTTCATCGACCAGTCGAGCCGGGGATTGAGCAGCGTGTACTTCATCTACCGAACGGCGCATGGGCGCTACAGCCTCGGCACGGTGAGCGCAATCAGGGAGATCGAACACGCGCGCGAACTCGGCCTCGACTACTACTACCTCGGGTATCACGTCGCGCGCAACCACTTCATGGCCTATAAGAACCGGTTCAGGCCGTACCAGCGGTTCGATTGGGAGAAAAAGCAATGGGCGCAGCCCGAGGAGTGACCGTCATCCCGAAGTGACATAATCACCAACATTAATATATATACAGATTTTACTTGACACTTAAAATCTGTATAATAAATTCAGATCATGAAATACCTGCACCGCGACGCGGAAAAGACCATCGCGAGGTACTGTTCGCTCTTCCCGGCAGTCGCGCTCACCGGGCCGCGCCAGTCGGGAAAATCTACCACGCTCAAGAAGCTTTTCGAATCGGAATACCGGTATGTAACCTTTGACGATCCGACCCAGGGCGCCTTCTTCGATGACGACCCGAAGGGATTCATGAAACGCCATTCCGGGCGCGTCATTTTTGACGAGGTCCAGAAGGCTCCCAAGATATTCGATTACCTCAAGCTGGCCATCGACGAGGACCGCGGCTCCTACGGGCACTACATACTCACCGGCTCGAGCCAGTTTGCCTTCGTCAAAGGGATAACCGAGTCGCTTGCCGGCAGGATCGGCATGCTTTCCCTCCTGCCGTTTCAGTACAGCGAAATCCCTTCACCGCTTCGAGAACGGCAGATCGTTAACGGCAGTTATCCCGAGCTGGTTATGCGGAAATACGACGGCCTTGGAGAATGGTATTCATCGTATATTGCCAACTATCTCGAGCGGGACGTACGGTCTCTCTACAACCTGGGGAACCTGCGGGATTTCCGGCGGCTCCTGATGCTCCTCGCCGCGCGGTCGGCGCAGGAACTCAACATGAGCGAACTCGCCGGTGAGGTCGGCGTGAGCGTGAATACGATCCGAAGCTGGATCTCGATACTCGAAGCGAGTTATATCATTTTCCTGCTCCCGCCTTATCATCGGAACCTGGGTAAGCGGATCGTCAAGCGTCCCAAGATATATTTTTACGATACCGGGATCATCTGCCACCTCACGGGGATATCCGACCGGAAATTGCTCGACCGGGGACCGTTGGCGGGACCTGTTTTTGAGAACTATATTGTTTCCGAGATAAAAAAAATCATCCTCCACAACGGCCGGGAAAGCGAGCTCTACTATTTTCGAAACAACCTTGGCCTTGAGGCCGATTGTATCATCGAGGATCGCCACGCGCAAACCGTCCACTATGTCGAGATCAAGAACACCCGCACCGCGAAACCGCGCATGGCCGATTCGCTGGTAAAACTCATCGACCTGGAAAAGAACGAGATTTCCCCTTCGACACGATCAATCGAAGGCCGTATCGTCTACGCGGGCGAAGAACGAACCGCCCTTTCCGACAGCATCCAATTCATCGACTATCGCGATCTCCTGGAGCAGCTCTCGCATCCTGCCGGAACGTAACATTGTTGTTGTTTTTTCCGCACTCCTTCCTTACGTTAACCGCACGCGCCGCAGGCAATGACGTATTCCATACCGAAAAGGAGATGCGCATGAAGATCCCCCCGGCCATCAGCACGCATATCATGGTCGCCATGTTGATCGCGACGATTCACGCGCCGCTCCCGCTCCACGCCGTGGAGGAGAAGCAGCCCTATCGGCACAACCTGGTCCTTGGATTCGACCGGCCGTATAGCGTCGCGGAGGTGAACAATGCGACGCCGCTGTTTCTGTACCGGTATTTCCAGGAGGAGCTCCCGCACGATCTCTACGCCGAGCTCTCCATACTCACGACGCACGTGATCACCGTGTTCGGCCGCAAGACGCGGGAGTATTTTGTCGGGGTCTCGCCCCAGCTCAATCACACCGTGTACAGCGGATTTCACGCCTACACCAACGGCGTGTCCGATTATCGGCGGCGGTTCCAGGGGCATAATGCGGGCGTGGAGGCGTTCTTCCAGTACCACTTCATCAAACCGGTGTCGCTGAAGCTGTCGTACTACCCGGGATGGTATTTCTACCGGGAAAACGTCGGCAGGGACATCATGCAAAACCACTACGAGCCGACCGAGATCGCCCTGCCCAACAACCACTGGGAGCACAAGGGCCGCGCCGATCTCGTCGCCGATTTCGTGACCCGCCGGGGACTGCTCGACCGCATTCGGCACGGCGTGTACGCCCGGGCGATCTACGAGTATGCGCGGCGATACGGCTACGGGACATTCGAGGACCTCATCCCCGAGACGATGAAATCGAGCATATCGCACACGCACAAATCGTACGCCGAGCTGGGGCTATACTACTCGTTCTCGAACGACATCACCCTGCTCGGGGCATACCACCACAATATCGACCGGAACAACTCCGACAAGATCGGCGCCTTCTTCTCGGAAACGGCCCCGATGCCCGGCTACTTCTGGGGGGAGTTCTATCACAATAAATTCGCCACGGCCCGCGCCCAGATCGGCCTTCCGCTTGGCGTCTGGCATTCGCGGCTGCAGCCCGGCTACAACCTGCTCTATCTGCACAAGAAGAACGAGGTGATTGGCGTCGGGAACTATGCGCACACCGTCTACCACAGCGTCTCGGCATCGTTCACGACCAAGCTCGGGGACGTAGTGCCCATGATGCTCAACTATGCATACGGCATCAACGCCGTGCGACGCGACGCGCACACCCGACGACTCGAAAAGGGAAACCACGAGGTGCTCGTCATGGTCATCGCGGCCTTCGGCGAGAACCCGCGTCCGGACGGCGAACCGAAGGAGAAAGAGCGGCGGACGATCCCAGACGAGCTCGAGGGACCGGAGAAGATGCGCGTCGAATAGCAGGCAACGTCACCGCGGGTTTTCCGCACAGGCGCCGTGTTTGATGCGGCGGGCCGACCGGAACGCGCCGCCGCACACGCGTCACCATCGACACCAGGGCCTGGATGGCCGATCCCGGAACCGCGTTCCCATGCACCACGCGCACCATGCGCCAGCCGGGCGCCCGGTGCAGTGCGCATGCGGCGCTAGTTCCTGAGCGCCATGTTCACCCGGACCACGACGCCCATAGGATCTTCGGCTCCGCCATTCGCGGCATAAGTCATCGCGCTCAGCTTCGAATCGAATAAATAGCTGTAGCAGCGATTGCGTTCGGCGCCATCGCGAACGGTTATTTCCACATAGCCCTCATTTCGCCGCGCGTGGGTGAACAGGCCCCGCTCGATCGCGTCTGACGCGCCGCCACGGAGCACCTCCGAAAGCAGTCGCTCAAGAAGGTCCGGCAGGGAATCATCATACAGCGTCCGTACGCCCGCCTGCGCGAGAGCGCGCACGATCCCGTCGATGATCCCCTCGCGGGTCGAGCCGACCGGAACGCTCATGTCGAGAATCACGTTGTCGTCGCGTCCGTTCATCATCACGCACCTCCCTGGCACGGTCGCTCCTGCGACGGTGCCGCTCCCCATGAGCATCCAAAAGGGAAAATTCAACCTCTCCGGGAAACCCGTTGCGGGGCGGATACCCCGGAGAGGTTAGCGCTCCTCCTCAGCTTGGCGACAATGAAGTATGAAGAAGGTAAAGACGGGTTTTCGCAACACTGGGCGTAAAAAGCCTATAAATAATATTTCGCGATAAGCAAAAGGGCGATCATGGCGCATGCGCCGGCGATATAGCGGGGTACGTCGAGATGGAACCCGCCCCGGTTCTCCGTGTTGGAGTTTTCTGTTGCCGTTTTCTTTTCGATTCGATAGTTCATCGATTACCCTCCTCCAATATCCCCATTCAACTATAATTATATCAAAATCCACAATACCCGACAAGTAAAATTTTATTATAAGTTAAAATATTGATTAAAATATTAATTTATTTTGATAAATTCACTTGAAATATATTCACTAAATATTTTTTGATATTAAATATTTTACATAGTTCACGCAAAAGATGCTTCAATACCAGGGGAGGGATCAGAAAAAAGAAGGGATTCCGATCAAACAGATGCCTGCCTGATGGAATCCCCGAGAGGTTCTCCATGAAACGTGGTCGTGATATGGAGGTTTCAACCCATTTTCACGTTAATATAATATAAAATTTTGTCAATAAATATTAATCGAAAATGAATTATATTTGCCAATTTTTTTTCTACGATTTCTTGTGTACACAAACATTTTTATGGAGCGGATATGCCATGAGCGAACGGACTCAAAAAAACGTAGAAGCCGGGACCGACGCACGAGTCGATTTTAAAAAGATCATCATCGGGGGTATCCTGCTGGCGGGATTGCTGGCGTTCGTGAAGTTCTTTCTATAAGTAGGAGCGCCCCATGCTCCTTGGCGCCATCCTGAAGAGCATACGCCGGGACAAGGAGTATACCCTAGGCGATGTCGCGCGGCGGCTCGACATATCGACAAGCCTGCTTTCGCAAATCGAAAATGACCGGGTCCAACCCTCGCTGCACACGCTCTCGACGCTGCTTGCGCTCTACGAAACGCCGCTCTCGGATTTCTTCCGGCAGGCCGAGCACAAGCGGTATCAGTTTATCAGCAGGCTCGATTCCGAGCGGCTGACCCATCATGGCGAAGGTTTTTCCCTGACGCTGCTCGCTTCGAAGCTTCAGAACAACTCGCTGGAATCGTTTATCGTAGAACTCCGGCCCGGCGGGGCGATCGACATCGCCGAGCTGTCGCGGGAATACCGCGGCGAGCGGATGATCTATGTTATCGCCGGCGCGCCGTCGGTGACCATCGACAACGAGGGCCCCTTCGCCCTCGAAGGCGGGGACTCGATCAACTTCAAGTGCCACACCCCGTGCGCGATCGCCAATCCGTCCGGCAGCGATGCGCGCTTCGTGATTACGGGCATCCCGCCCATCTTCCTGTAAGCGCGGGGGGCGTCAGTTCGTCATGCTGGCGGCGTTCAGGAGCCCCACGACCACCGATACGAACGCGACGAAGGCCGCCGGCCCCATCTTGTCCTCGGCGATCCCTTTGATCACCTGGCCGAAAAAGAGCCGCAGGACGATGAACGCCAGCACCTGGATCACCAGCGCGATGAGCGCCCAGATGATCATGTCCAGCAGGCTCACGCTGTGCGCGATGGCGCTCACCAGCGGGCAGGCGAACCCGAGAAGCGCGCCGCCCAAGCTCACTGCCGGCGCCGTTTTCCCCTCGCGGATGAGCGTGTGCTCGGAATACGGGGTCACGAGCCCGTATACCCCGGCAAAGACGACCAGGAGCCCGATGGCCCCTCCGAAATACGCAAGAAACGCGAGAATGCCCGACAACGACTGCATGATCTGCGATTGCATGTTACTCCTCCTCGAACAGATGCGGTATAAACCGGCTGGTATTCATGGTAATCTCGGTATTGTCCTCCCTGATCCCGATGCCCGCCGGCTTTCCGTCTATGATCCATGAGCCGATCGAGACGTAGTTGCCGTCGAACACGGGAACGGGGTGGTATTGCTGGAAGATATGGCCCTCCTTCCCATAGGTGCCGGGACGCTCGAGCGTCTCGCCGCCCCGCACCATCAGAACGCTGTCCCCCTCGCGCGAGAAGAAGGGTTTGCGGACATAATTGTCGGAGAACGTGTTCTCAAAAAAGGCCGGAAGCAGATTAGGATGGTCCGGGTAGAGCTCCCATAGGATCGGGAGGATGGCCTTGTTGCTCAGAATCGCCTTCCACGCGGGCTCGATGACGGTCCAGTCGCATTCCATGAGGTTCGAGCCGAACTCGTCGGTGAACATCCACTCCCAGGGATAAAGCTTGAAGATGATGAAGATGGATTCGTTGTCGAGGTCTACGAACTGCTTCCGGTCGGGAAGCCAGCCGATGTCCTCGATGAAAACCTGCTTCGTGCGCAGGCCCGCCTGCATCGCCACGTCGCGCATGTATTCGATGTTCCCCAGGTCCTCCTCGGTGTCCTTCATGCAGGCGAAGTACACGGTCCCCGCGTATTTATGCGCCGTCCAGAAGTCCAAGAGCTTCTCGTGGATGGAATTGAACTGGTCCTTCGACGGGAAGAGGTCCTTGAGCCAGAACCACTGCACCACGCTCCCCTCGAGCAGCGCGGTGGGCGTATCGGCATTGTACTCGAGAAGCTTGGGATCGCCCGTTCCGTCGTAGCAGAAGTCGAAGCGGCCGTACATCGAGGGATCGGCGTCCTCCCACGAGCGCAGGATAAGCGGCACGAAGCCCTCGGGGATCGCCATGCGCGAGAAGAGCTTGTTCGCGATCACGTGCTCCACGGCCTTGAGGCACATGCCATGCAACTCGGCCGTCGCATCATCGAGGGTATCGACCTCGCTCGACGTGAAGGCATAGTAGGCCGACTCGTCCCAGTAGATGGCGTCATTGATGGTATGATAGGTGAGCCCCACCGACTCGACTTTTTCCAACCAGTCGGGACGGGGAGTGATCGCGATCCGGCGCACGCCGTCAGCTCCCGCTCGAATGGAACCCGGAGGACCCGCCGAAGCCGCCCCGGGTCGCGCGCGCGACGCTCACGGACTTGCTGCCCGTACGCAGCGACGAAATGGAGCTTCCGCCTCGGTAGGGGATGAACGCGCCGTAATAGCGGCGATGCGAGTGGCTGTAATCGGACGAATCGCTCGAAACGGCCTCGCAGTCGCTCGCGGAATTCTCCGCCAGGCAGTCGCTCTGGCTGTTGTAGACGTTGCGCGTGCCGTCCTCGCCGCAACTGGCGAAGGCGACGGATCCAATGAGGACGAGCGAGATCCTGAGACTGCTCCTTTTCTCTTTCTCTTCGAGTTTTGACATGAGGCCTGCCCTCCGGGTTCTTTTTCTGTATGGGTGGATTGTTGATGGGGACATAATTGATATCAGAAAATATTGCAAGGAATTTTCGTTATCCATTGACGAAAACCGCTGATCGCCGTTACTAGACCCGCTTCAACGGGGAGGAATGATACAGCTCGCAGTCAACTATTCCCGGCCGGCCGCGGCGCTCTCCCGCGCGGGGAGGATCGCCTTCGATCGCTTCAAGTGCCCCGCATGGCCCGATGTGGTCGCGGAATCGCTCGCGATCGGGCCCTCCTATGTCCATTACCCCATCCTCGTGGGCGGGGCGCGGCCCGTGATCGACAAGGAAACCGGCGCCGATCCGGACTGGGGCCGGATCGAATCGATGGCGCGCGACACCGGCGTGCCGTACATCAACATCCACCTCGCCCCGACAAACGCTGACCATCCCGAGGCCGTTGACGCGGACGGCGATCCCGACGCGGTTCGGCGGTTCACCGACTACTTCATCGACTGCGTGGGCCGGGTCGTGTCGCGCTTCGGACCCGCGCGCGTCATCCTGGAGAATAACTCCGACGACTGGGGTCAGAGCCTCACGATCGGCATCCTGCCGGGGGTGATCGCCGAGGTGGTCGCGGCGACCGGCTGCGGGTTCCTTCTGGACATCTCGCACGCGCGCCTCGCGGCGGAGCGTCTGGGGTGGGACGCGCGCGACTACACCGAGGCGCTCCCGGTGGGACGCATCAGCGAGCTCCACGTGACCGGCGTCCAGCGCTTCGACGAAAGCTGGATACGGCCGCTGCGCGAGGCCGGCATTCCGGAGGCGCAATACCGCGAGTTCATCGGCCACCGGATCGACCACCTGCCCCTCACGGACGACTGCTGGGAATTCTACGAGTGGTCAATCGGCCGGATACGAAGCGGTGCGTGGAGCGAGCCCTGGGCGGTCGCCTACGAATGCGGGGGCGTGAGCCCCCTCTGGGAGGCGCTCACCGATGCGGACGTGCTCGCCGAGCAGGTCCCGCGCCTTCTCGCGGCGCTGCGTTAGGCGCTATCGAACAAGACGCCGCACGGCGTCGAGCCGGGAGATGTCGATGGTGCCCGTCACGCGCAGCGGCCCGTCCGGCCTGTCTCGCGCGAGCGTCGCAATCACCCGATCGCCCTGCGAGGCGCGCTCGACCCGGGGCGGGACAAAATAGTGCACGCTGGGGCAGTCCTTCTCCCAGGGCCAGCGCGCCCTCCGCCAGTGAAAGATCGAGCGCACGAACGAAAGCTCCGTCCCCACGGCGACCTCCCCGCGGATCACGCTCTCCACGCGCAAGCGATCGACGGTCGTGGTCGCGCACCGCTCGTTCTTTTTCGATGATGAACGGAGCGTCGCGATAACGATCGCATGGGCCTCGCGCACGGCGCGCTCATCGTCGATGGGATACGGCTTGTGCGGGAAACCGGCCGTCCCCATGAGGAGGACCGCGCATGTCGCTGCCGCCAGCGGAATTATTCGCATCATCGCGTCCTCATCGTAGAATTTATATCGACATGCCGCATCCGTATTCATTTTTGTATGATCCGCCCGAGGCGGCGCAACGGCTCAATCGGTCCGCGCCGGGCCAGGCGGTCGAGCGCCTCACGTCGCCTTCACGATGCGGTTCTTCCCGCTGTTGCGCGCCGCGGCGAGGGCCTCGTACACGCGGCGGAGGAGGTGATCGACGCCCTCGTCCGTCGGAACGAGGGCCGCGACGCCGGCGCTCATGCTCACGAAGATATTGCACGTCCCGGTGTTGATGACGAGATCCCCTGCGATGCTCCGCCGGATGCGCTCGGCGACGGCCGCGGCGCCCGGCGCGTCGGTGTCGGGGAGCAGCAGAACAAACTCGTCCCGCTCGTAACGGCCCACGATATCGTAAAGCCGGGCGCTCGCGCGGCAGATATCGGCGAACTGCCGGAGAAGGCGCGCGCAGGCATCGCGCCCGAAGCGCTCCTCGAGGAGCGCGAAATCGTCAATGCCAACGGCGATGCAGGCAAGGGTGCTTCCGTGGCGCCGGGCCTTCTGGAACTCCTGCCCGAAGCGCTCGAGGAGAAAGCGCCGTGAGCTCGCCCCGGTTTCGGGATCGACGATGGAGCCCTCCATGAGAAGCCGCCGAGCCTCCTCGAGCCGGGCGCTCACGATCCGCTGATAGGCCATGCCCGCGGCAAGGGCCAGTGCCGCCAAAGCGCCAATCATGATGACAACAATGATATCGAGCTGCATCGCAATCGAGCGGCGCCGCCTGCGCTCCGCTCCTGCCATCACAATACGCCCCGGGAGCGTCCGCGTCAATAAAAATGATAGTGCGACGGGTGCAGAAGCGATTGACGGATCACCGCCGATCGTGCATCACGGTACCCGCACTCATATCAGCCACAAGGAGAACCGCATGATCAAGGAACGGAACGAGGACAACATCATCATCGCGACATTCGAGAACGGGAAGTACAACACCATCACCACGGAGACGCTGCTGCAGATCCGCGACCTGGTGAAGCGCGTGACCGAGGACGACGCGCTCAAAGGCATCGTCTTCACCGGCAACGGACGCACCTATTGCTCGGGCTTCGACCTGCCCACCTTCCTGGGCTTCAAGGAGCTCAAGGACGCGGTCGCCTTCTTCGACCTGGCCGAGCCGGTGTTCATGGAGGTGTTCATGTGCCCGAAGCCGGTCATCGCCGCGATCAACGGCTCGGCGATGGCGGGGGGCCTCATCATCTCCATGGCGGCCGACCACCGGATCGCCAAGAACCACCCGAAGATCCAGATCGGCATGACCGAGATCAAGATCGGCCTGGGGCTCACGGTGGTGCAGTCGGCGCTCATGCGCTACGGCCTCGACAGCGAGAAGCGCTTCCGCACCGTGATGTACGGCGGCGAGCGCTACAGCCCCGAGGCCTCGCTTGCGCTGGGCATCGTGGACGAGCTCGCGAGCGAGGAGGAGCTCCTCCCGCGCGCCAAGCAGATCGTCACCAGCTGGATCGACAACCCCGCGCGGGCCTTCCGGCTGCTCAAGTATAATCTCCGCAAGCCGGTGTACGACCAGATGAAGCATTATCTTGCGACCGAAAACTGGCAGGATGGGCTCAACTGCATGTTCGATCCGCAGACGCGCGCCACACTGGAGCTCGTCGCGAGCATGATGAAATAAGACCTCACTCCCCCACCCTCTCCCGCGGGAGAGGGTGGGCGTTTTCAATCGTCAATCGCGAACATCCGTCGCGCATCTACTCGCCAAAGGCCTATTGCATCTGCCGACCACATCCGGCTCGAGGCCGACCTGGTCCTCGTCTGGGGCTCTGACCCCGTCCTTCCCAAGGCTCTAAGGCTCTGACCCCACTTTCCCGGGGCTCTGACCCCTTTAAGCGCCTTTCAGGGCAAAAAACGTCATTCGATAATTTCACACCCGCCGGAAATGATATTGTTGACATGATTTAACCAAAGACCCACTATTCATCCAATGGGGTTTTTGACCATTCCACCTCACGGTGCGACACATACAGAGGCATTATCAATGAAGAACATCATAGCTCGCATCATGCAACCCTACGCCGATTCCTCCTACGAACTGCGGGGCAGGGTCAGAGCCTTCATTCAGCTCAACATGGCGCTTGTCCCGATCTTGGTCGTCTTCATCATAATAATGAACATCCTCATACAGCGCGGGCTGTTCCAGACGCTCAATGTCCTGGTGGGCTCCATCCTCATCGTCATTGGCGTCTCCGTGCTGCTTACCGCACGAGGCCTATTCAACCCCGCCATCATCGTCTTCATAATAGTGACCCTGGCCGGACTTGGGTTCAATATGCGGGGAACCGATCTCACCGGCTCCGGGGCGCGTTTTATCGGCGCCTCAGCCGCATTGTCGTTGCCCATCTTGCTTTGCACGCTCTTCAGCACCCGCTGGCTCCTTGTGGCGGCGACCGCCCTCGCCCAGGCGATCATGCTCGCGGTCATGGCGGGCGCGACATCGATACCGCCGGAGATCAAGCCGGTCGTCACGGGAACGTTGTCCATCATCATCATTCTCACCGGCGTCATCGGCTACATCATCAATCGCATCAACGACACGGCGCGCCGGCTGCGCATGGATGATACGCTCCGCGAGCGGGAGCGCCACCTCGCCATCAACGAAAGCCTGCTGGAATCGCTCAAGGAGGTATCGCGCAAGCTCGACGATTCCTCGCACCAGCTCTCGTCGAACTCGGCCCTCTTCTCGGACAACATCCAGAGCCAGGCGTCCTCGATCGAGGAGATCACCGCGACGATCGAGGAGATCTCCTCCGGCTCCGAGAGCGTGAGCGACAGCATGGAGGAGCAGTCGGCCGCGATGGAGTCGCTCGCGCGGCTCATCGGCGAGCTGACGGCCATCACCGGGACGATGGAGGCGCGCATCACCGATTCGCTCGCGAAAACCAAGGAGATCGCGCGCCGCGCGCAGGCGGGCGAGACGCACATCATGGGGATGAGCCGCAGCATGGAGGAGATCAACGACACGGCGCGGCAGATGACGGGGATCCTCAACATCATCAACGACATCTCCGACCGCATCAACCTGCTGTCGCTCAACGCCTCCATCGAGGCGGCGCGCGCAGGCGAGCACGGCCGCGGCTTCGCGGTGGTGGCCGACGAGATCGGCAAGCTCGCCGACCAGACCTCCACCAGCGTGAAGGAGATCGACGCGCTCATCAAGAAGAGCGAGCAGGAGATCGGGCGCGGCCTGGTGACCGTGCAGGACACGGTCGAGACGATGCGCGGCATCATCGAGGGCGTGAACGTATCGAACAACACCATCAGCGACATCAACGCATCGATGGACCAGTACGTGAAGTCCAACGATTCCGTCCGCAGCGAGACCGACCGCGCCAAGCAGCGCTCCGACGAAATCAAGACCGCCATGCTGGAGCAGAAGAAGGCGGCCGAGGAGATCGTGGGCACCATCACCGGCGTGAACAACATCTCGCAGGAAAACGCCATCAGCGCCGAGGAGATCAAGCGGCAGGCGGAGATGATCGCGGACATGGCGCTCGACCTCAGGGACAAGATATCCAAGTTCGACGAGGAGTGGGTCGACGCGCCCGCCGAACGGTTCGGCCCGGAGGCATGAGCCCCCAGCCGCCTGAAAAGACCCTCCCCGCCGGACCCCGCCGACGGCACCCGGCCCCGCGCCGGTAAAATTATCATTGCGCCGAAAAAAATATTTGAAACTATGGCATTCCCTACTATCATTAATAGCGGGAGATGGGAGTACCGCCCCGTACACCGGACCGACGACTATGCCCACGAACACCAATAGCGACCACGATCTCGACGGCGATCTCGCGCTTGATTCGCGCGACGAGGTCGAGCACCCGAAGATGTATCGCGTGATCATGCACAACGACCACTACACCACCATGGACTTCGTGGTGGAGGTGATCATCGCGGTGTTTCACAAGCCCGCGGCCGAGGCGACGCGCATGATGTTGGAGATCCACAAACAGGGCATGAGCGTCTGCGGCGTGTACACCTATGATATTGCGGCCACCAAGACCGGCCAGGTCCACCAGATGGCGCGCGAGCGCGGATTCCCGCTCAAGTGCAGCTTCGAGGAGGCCTGATCAAGGAGCGACCATGGACATCAGCGACGAACTCAACCAGATACTCACGGCCGCGTACAACGAGGCCAAGAACCGCAAGCATGAATACCTCACGCCCGAGCACGTCCTCTACGCGTCGCTCTTCTTCTCCGGCGCCAAGGAGATCATCGAGAACTGCGGCGGGAACGTGGACCGGCTCAAGACGTCGCTCGAGAAGCACTTCGAGAAGATGATCACGCCGCTGCCCGACGGGGCCGACCCCGCGCAGTCGGTGGGCTTTCAGAACGTGCTCGAGCGCGCGATCTTCCACATCACCTCGGCGCAGAAGGACCTGCTGGATATCGGCGACGTGTACGTGTCGATCTTCGACGAGCAGGAGTCCTTCGCGGCCTATTTCCTCAAGCGCGAGGGGATCACCCGCCTCGACCTCCTGAACTACGTCTCCCACGGCATCTCCGTCGTTCCCAGTGGCGCTTCCGCCGGCGACGCCGCGCCGGAGATCGACGACGAGGATGAGGCGGCGGCCGGCGACAAGAAAAAGGACCGAAAAGCGCTGCAGCTTTTCACCGCGGAGCTCACGCAGAAGGCGAAGCAGGGCGAGCTTGAGCCGCTCATCGGCCGCGAGGACATCCTCGAGCGCACACTCCAGGTGCTCTGCCGGCGCTTCAAGAACAATCCCATTCACGTGGGAGACCCGGGCGTGGGCAAGACCGCGATCACCGAGGGGATCGCGCAGCTTGTCGCGGACGGACGCGTCCCCAAGCCGCTTAAAAGCGCGAAGATATTTTCGCTGGACATGGGGGCGCTCCTGGCCGGCACGAAGTATCGCGGCGATTTCGAGGAGCGCCTCAAGCGGGTGCTCCAGGAGCTGGGCGAGCAGAAGAACGTGATTCTGTTCATCGACGAGATCCACACGGTCGTGGGCGCCGGTGCGGTGTCGGGAGGGTCGATGGACGCCTCCAATATTTTAAAGCCCGCCCTCGCCTCCGGGAAGATCCGCTGCATCGGCTCCACCACGTACGAGGAGTACCGCAAGTTCTTCGACAAGGACCGCGCCCTCTCGCGCCGCTTCCAGAAGATCGAGATCCCCGAGCCGACCATCGACGAGACGCACCGGATCCTGCAGGGCCTGCGCGAAAAATACGAGACCTACCATGAGGTGACCTACACGGACGAGGCGCTGCGCGCCGCGGCCGAGCTCTCGGCGAAGTTCATTAACGACCGGCACCTCCCCGACAAGGCGATCGACGTAATCGACGAGGCCGGCGCCTACGCGCGCATGAACCGCGTCGAGGACGAGGCGAAGAACGAAATCACCGCGCACGACATCGAGCGCGTCGTTGCCAAGATCGCGCGCATTCCGGAAAAGAGCGTGTCCGCGCCGGAGACCGTCCGGCTCAAGGATCTGGAGCGCGAGCTCGCGAGCCAGATATTCGGCCAGGACAAGGCCGTCGCGGCCGTGGCCGAGGCGATCAAGCGCTCGCGCGCGGGCTTCCACGAGACCGACAAGCCCGTCGCGTCGTTCCTCTTCGTGGGGCCGACCGGCGTGGGCAAGACCGAGCTTGCGCGGCAGCTCGCGCGCATCCTGGGCATCGCCATCCATCGCTTCGACATGAGCGAGTATCAGGAGAAGCACACCGTCGCGCGGCTCATCGGCGCGCCGCCCGGCTACGTGGGATACGAGGAGGGGGGGCTCCTCACCGAGGCGATCCGCAAGACCCCGCACGCGGTGCTCCTCCTCGACGAAATCGAGAAGGCGCACACGGACATCTTCAACACGCTGCTGCAGGTGCTCGACTACGCGACGCTCACCGACAACAACGGCAAGAAGGCCGATTTCCGCAACGTGATCATCATCATGACCTCGAACGCCGGCGCGCGGGAGATCGGGCGCAAGAAGGTGGGATTCGACGAGCGCGTCGTGAAGGACGACGCGATCACCGAGGCCATCGAGCGCTTCTTCTCCCCGGAGTTCCGCAACCGGCTCGACGCGATCGTAAACTTCAACAACCTCGACGAGGAGATCGCGGTGCAGATCGTCCGCAAGGAGCTCGCCGAGTTTCAGCGACAGCTCGACGAGAAGAAGATCGCGCTCACCGTCACCGACGAGTGCTGCCGCTGGCTCGCGAAGCGCGGCTTCTCGCCCGTATTCGGTGCGCGCGAGATCGCCCGCGTGGTGCGGGAGAAGATCAAAAAGCGCTTCGTGGACGAGGTGCTCTTCGGCCGGCTCGCGAACGGCGGCGCGGTGCGTATCGACGTCAAGGACGACGAGGCCGTGTTCGACATCGCCTCGTAGCGCCCATGCCGGTCTATCAGCTCTCGGAGGCGATCGCCTTCCCGCACCCATCGCTGGCCACCGACGAGGGAGTGCTGGCCGTGGGCGGCGACCTTTCGCCGGAGCGGCTGCTTTTGGCCTACGCCAACGGGATCTTCCCCTGGTATTCGCACGGGGACCCCATCATCTGGTGGAGCCCCGACCCGCGCTTCGTGCTCTTTCCGGGCGAGCTCCTGGTCTCCAAGACCATGCGCCAGGTGCTGCGCCGAAACGTGTTCACCATAACGTTCGATCGCGCCTTCCGCGCGGTGATCGCCTCCTGCAAGAAGATCCGGCGGCGCCGGGAGCGCGGCACCTGGATCACGGGCGAGATGCTCGAGGCCTACGTGCGCCTGCACGAACTGGGCTATGCGCATTCCGCGGAGGCGTGGCGCGACGACGAGCTCGTCGGGGGCCTCTACGGCGTGTCGCTCGGCCGCTGCTTCTTCGGGGAATCGATGTTCTCACGCGAAAGCAATGCCTCCAAGGCCGCGCTCATCACCCTCACGCGCCGCCTGGCCGCGCGCGGCTTTGGCCTTGTGGACTGCCAGGTGCACACCGATCACCTCGAGTCACTCGGCGCGCGCGAGATCCCGCGCGACGAATTTCTGGTCACCCTGCGCGGACTCGTGGGCGCGGACACGCTGCGGGGCGACTGGGGGGCCCTGATGCCCGTCGAGGACCGCTGATCACTCCGCGTTCCCTCGACATCGCCCGGGACACGCCTCCGCGCTCCATCATCCCACCGAAAACCGGTTGACGCGAAACGACGTTCGTGCCATCGTCAAACGCCGTTCGCCGCGATTTCCGTTCCCGGAGTGTTCGCCATGATCAAGGACAATGCAGCAGAAAAAATCAAGCACATCAAGGAGATGGGCCGATCCGTCTCGATTTTCGACCAGAAGATCTTCGGGGTGATCGTCGGCGTCGCCGCCCTCATCGTCGTCGCGCTGGTCGTGTACTTCGTCGATTTCTCGCCAAGCCTCTCGCACCTGCGCGTGACGGTCTTCTCCGGCGCGACGACCGGCAATTACCACGCCACCGTGACCACCGCGGCCGATATCGCGCGACGCCGGGGCGGCAGGATCGAGAATATCGCGACCAACGGCTCCATCGACAACATCAAGCGCCTGCAGCAGACGAAGAAGCGCGGCCAGTTCGCGCTCGCCCAGAACGGCATGCCGTGGGGGGAGGGCATCGAGCTCGTCGCGCACCTGCGCGCTCCGGAGACGGTGTTTTTTCTGGGACCGAACGCCGATTCGATCAAAACGCTCGCGGACCTGAAGCACAAGCGAATCGGAATCGGCCCAAAAGGGAGCGGAACCGCGCACCTGGCCGAGACCATCTTCAATACGCCGCAATTCGCGGGACTTGCGGTGTCGCTCTCGCACCACTCGTCCGACGAGCAGCTCGCGCTCCTCAAACAGCGAACGATCGATCTTGGCGTGTTCGTGATTAGCGAGAAATCCGTTTTCATCGAGAAGGCGGTCTGCGAAGACGGCATGCAGATCGCAAGCTTCCGGCAGAGCGAAAGCATCGCGATGCGCCTGCCCTTCTTGAAATCGGACTACATCCGCGAAGGACTGTATGATCCGGTGCGCAACCTCCCCGCCTCCAGCAAGAAGGTGCTCAAGCTGGACACGCTGATCGTGTCGAACGGCGAGGCGAAACGGTCGCAGGTGATCGGACTGCTCTCGGTGATGAGCGACATCTACCCGAACCTGATCAACTACAATCGCACGGTGACCAACTACACCGGCCTTCCCGAGTCGTCGGCCGCGCGGGATTTCTTCAACAACACCGGCCCGGAAATTCTCGATCGCTACTCGCCGCGGCTGATGGACATCCTGCCGCTCTCGAACCTGGTGCAGCTCGCGATGGCCATCAGCATCTTCTTTAACCTGATGGGCGTCGGCAACCGATTTTTCCTCTGGCGCATCGACGCAAACCGGATCGCGCTCGAGGTGGAAATGCGCGATTTCTTCGGACGCGGCATCCTTCCCGAGGAGATCGAGCACATGGCCGCAATGGAGGAGCATCGCACCGACGACCGGCGCCGGTCGCTCACGGCGCTGATCGAGCGGCTGGAAACGCTCGAGGGGCGATGCCGCAAACAGTCGCAGGGGCTCCTGGTGCCCATGGGCGGCGAGATGGCGTATCGCTATCAGGAGGAGATCATCAGCCGAAACCTGGTTGGGCTGCGGGCGTATCGGGACAAGATTGCGTGAGGTGGTAGGATCGATGTGGGGGACAAGAGGGCTCTGACCCCGTAGGATTGCTGGCAAAAGGCTCTGACCCCGGACATTACGAACATCACACAAGGGTCAGAGCCCCAAGCACATACTTCGTCGCTAGCATAACGCAAACAAAGTGAGTATTATGGCTACATATTCCTCCACTATCATCTTTCCCACCAAAGGAAATCGAGACATAATTGACATCACCGATAAGATTCAAGCTGCGATAAACGAGAGTGGCGCATTAAACGGGGTCGTTGTCGCTTTCATTCCAGGCTCCACGGCAGGGCTTACCACCATCGAGTACGAGCCAGGCTTAAAAAAAGACATGAATCTGTTCCTTGAGCGAATTCTACCACACGGGGATCGGTATCATCACCATGACACCTGGCATGATGATAATGGCGCCGCCCACCTGCAAGCCGCCATGATCGGACCTTCCATCACCATCCCGGTTGTCAATGGGAAAATGACACTCGGGACATGGCAACAGGTGGTTTGTATTGACTGCGACACCAGGCCGCGGCAACGCGAGATTGTGCTTCAGATTGTCTCCTAATGGCTCACCTGATGGGTGCCTAGGGGCTCTGACCCCTGACTCTTCCATCCAACGCTTCCCATAAATACTTCAACAATCATCCTGAAAAATTCTTCAATAGAACGAATTATTCAAAAGTTTCCTGATCCGCCCGTAATACATATAGATGCCAGATATTACCATAGCGCGAAAAGGAGGACAATATGCCACGCCCGCTACGCAAACATATCGAAGACGCCACGTATCACATATTCACCCGATGCATCAACAGCAGCGATCTCATCAGAAATGACGCATATAAGGAAATATTGTTAAAAATCTTACAGGCAACACAAGAGAAATACGCTTTCGATCTTGTGTTTTACCAAATCCTCGACAATCACATCCATCTTGTGATACGAACACGCAAGGGAGAAGCAAGCATTTCAAGGATAATACAATACTTCAAGGCGAGGTTTGCCGAGCAGTTCAATCGGAAAAACAACAGGACCGGGCCATTCTGGAACGAACGGTTCGGCGACGTAATCGTCGACCTCCAGGAGAACCCGGTGTTCTACCTCTTGTGGCTGCTTTGGTATCTAGCGTATAATGCCGTGAGGAAAAACAAGGTTCGGGATCCGCGAAAATACCAATATGGGAGCATCTCACAGTATCTCGACCAAGATTCATGCAACAATGGGAAAGTACGCATTACGCACCATCAATTCTTTATTAATCTTGGGGACAGTTTTACAGAACGGGTAATGAGATTTCTTTTAATTGAGGATATGTACCGAAAACGATTGGGGTTGCCAGTTTAAAAAGCGTGGGGTCAGAGCCCTTGATTCTCATGGCGCCTTTCCATGCGCCGGCGCTCGAACAACAACCTCCTTGCCGTTCTCAAGGACCACTGCCGTTCCATTCAAAAAGTCGGACGCATACTCGAACCGTGCGGGAATCACAAACGATCCCGCTCGATCAATGTATCCCCACTTGCGATCGCTTCCGCCGTACATGATCATCACCGCGGCCAAACCCTCGGAGAAGTTCCTTGCATCGTCGAATTGCGTTCGGATCGCGAGCCGGCCCTTGGGGTCGATAAACCCATATTTGCCCGATACGCGGATAAGCGCACGCCCATCGTGAAAGGGGCCGGCAAACTCGAACCGCGGATTGATGACAAACGAATCGTTGTGATCGACAAAGCCCCACCGGAGATTATCCCCAACCTTGGGAACAAGCGGGGCTCTGACCCCTTTTTCCACGCCCCCTGCCGCGCCCGCAAGACCCAGGACGACAGCACACAGCGCCCAACGGAACACCCATGTTCGCACAGTCTTCCCCATCATGAGCATCACGCTCGCTTCTTCTTGCGTTCGTATTCGCGCATATACTCATCGATCAGGCTCTTGCTCTGGGGCTCTTCGTCCACATGCTTCATCTTACGGCCAACCATCTCCGCAGCCGGTTTAAAGAGGCCGGCGAAAAAATCCTTGATGGACCGGAAGAGCTCAGACACTCCCTCGAGCGCCCTGCGGATGATGGACACCTTCCCTCCCGACGGCGCCTTGCGCAGAATCTGCGACACATCGGCCACCTTCGCGGTGGTCGCCGTAACCGTTTCGGCGACCTTCTTCACCGGCTGGGCGCCGTACATGCCCGGGATGGGATTCACGACATCTTTCACGTAGGCCTTTGCCGGCGTATAGGCCACGCGCTGGGGAATCTTTTTCCAGAAGATAATGCGCGATTGCGATTCCGTCGCAGAACGGTCGAGCATAAAGAGAAAGAGATAGTAAAAATACATGAAAAAATTAAAGAATATGAGGAAGAAGCACTGCCAGATCTCGAAGAAGGCCCACCACACGTCGATCCAGATCTTAAAAAAGTCTACAATCTTATAAAAGAAATTGTAGAAATTATCAACCGAATTGTTCCAGAACTGCTTAACGATCGTATAATTCATAATGCGCTCCTGACAGCATATCCGTATGGCCGCATTTTTCTCGGCCCGCAATTTCCCACCGGCACACCATATCCGCACTTCCTGTAAAATCGGCGGCTGTTCCCGTCAATACAATTTTCCATCAGTCGAAGTTGAAGTCGATCTCCTCAGACGGGACATGCAACTCGCCATCGTCTTTCTTCGACGGAGCGTCGAAATCGACGGACATGTCGAGTGCGAGATCCTCCCCGCCCCCCGCAACATCATCCTGCGGACTCTCCATATCAAGGGGAGGAGGCTCTGACCCCGGACGCTCGGCCACGCGCGAGGAGGCCTTCTCCTCGTCGTGTACGGACAGGTGGTCGCGCGACTTGTAGAACTTCGCCTTCGTCGCGAGGACGCTCGGGTTCCATATCACGATCTGATTCACCTTGAACTCGAGGTTCTGGTCCTCCAGGACGATGTCCATCGCCTCCTCGGCCGTGGCGGGGTTGATGCCCACCATGCGCATGAGCTCGTCCACGCCGAAATTGAGCGTCACGAGCTCGGTGCTCCGCAGGGACACGTTGAGCTCCAGGAGCTGGTTTTCGAGAAAGGCGTAAATCTGCGTTATGTGCTTCTTGTAGAGCTTCGACTCCAGGCGGATATACGTAAACCAAATCCGCTGGCTGATGGCCATGAAGATTTTATGGATGATGGTGGGCGACTTCGCGAGCACCGTCTTCAGCGTGTTCCGGTTGATGGGTAGCGCCTTGGCGATCCCCCAGCTGATGGCCGAGGCATTGCGCGGCTTGTTGGACACGATCGCGAGCTCGCCGAAGATGTCACCCTCCTTGAGCACGGAAAGCATCACCTCGTTCTCCCGGCTCACCTTCACGATCTTGACCCGGCCCTCCTTGATGATGTACAGCTCCTCGCCGGGCTCGTATTCGCAAAAGATCATCTGCCGGTCCGAGAACACCCGATAGATCCCCTCGCGCATGGGTTCGATGATGCCCCGATGGCCGGTTTTCTCGATCTCGGCGATCATCTCCATCGCGGCAGGGCGGTTAAAGGCGCCGGGGTACTGCCCGGCATAGCGCTTGAGGACATAATAGGCGTACGGATACTGGTCCTTCCGGAAATAATATTCGCCCAGGTTGAAGAATTTCGTTTCGGTGGTGTTGGTGTCGGGCTCCTGGTCGATGAGGCGCAGCATCATCTCGTCATACACCCGCAGCTCCTCGGCGAAGCCCCGGATGATTTTAAATGCGATATCGGGATTTTTCTGGATGAGCTCGAAGAACTTCGCCCGCGGGCATACGACCACCTGCACGTCTTCCGCGGCGACGGCCGTTTCCATCCGGGGGCGGCGGCACAGCGCGGAGATGAAGCCGAACACGCCGCCCACTTCGACCGTCGAACGGAAGCGCTTGATCTTTTCGTACTCGCTTACCAGCTCGATCGTGCCGCGCTCGACGATGTAGATATCGTTCACATCCTCGTCGCCCTCGATGTAGATGTAGGCGTCCTTCCTGAACGCGCGTTTTTTCATCTGTTCCGGCTTGTTCACGCCCTACCCCTTCACAACCAATAGACCTGCAATTGTTTTGCAAGACCGCGCATCACGTCCTTCCCCCGCACGAGCCCCACAATCTCCAGAGCGAACGGGATGGCGCATCCGGCCCCGCGTCCCGTGACGATCCTGCCGTCGAGGATCACCGGCTTGGGATTGTAGATCGCGCCCGCAAGCTCCGTTTCGAAACCGGGGAAGCAGGTCGCCTGTTTTCCCGCGAGCACTCCGGCGGCTGCCAGCACAATGGGGGCGGCGCAGATCGCCCCCGCGATGCCGTCCGAGGCGTGAATCCGACGAACCAGCGATATCACCCGGGCGTCGTTTTTCAGGTGCTCGCTGCCGGGCATGCCCCCCGGGAGGACAATGAGGCCAAAGTCCTCGGCATGGACCCCGTCCAGCTCCCGGTCTGCGGCAACGGGAATAGCGTGCGATCCGGTCACGGTGGTCCCGGCCAGCGCGGCCGTAATCACGGAAATGTCCGCGCGACGCAAAACGTCGATGATGGAAACGGCCTCGATCTCCTCGAATCCCTCGGCCAGGGGCACCAGGGCCTTCATGCGCACCTCCAGAACGGCATCAACCGACGCCGAATTCCCGCCACCCGTTTTGCGAAATGGGCGCTCGTACTTTATATCGGCATGCTGGGGGGAATTCAGGAAGCAGAATTCAAGACATCGTCGACCATCGCGGCGATGGCGGGATAGCGGCCCTCGAGGGCCGCCAGCTCCTCGGCGCTGAAGTTTGAGAGGGCGTGGTCGGCCACCGACATCCCCTCGCGGGGCGGACGCCCCACCCCGATGCGGATCCGGTGGAAATCGGCGCTCCCGGTTTGCTGGATGATGGACCGAACGCCATTGTGGCCCTTGTGCCCGCCGCCGAACTTTACGCGCACCTCCCCGAAGGGAAGCTCGACCTCGTCGTGCAGCACCACCAGCGACTCCCCGCCCAGGCGGTAAAAGGACATCGCAGCCTGCACGGCGTCGCCGCTCGCGTTCATATAGGTCTGCGGAAGCATGATGAGCACGTCGCTCCCCGCGAAACGACCCTTGCCGGTGATCGACGAGAATGACTTTTTATCGAGCCGAATGCCGTTGGTGCGGGCGAGATATTCACCGGCGAGGAAGCCGACATTGTGACGATTGCGCCCATAGGCGCTTCCGGGATTCCCGAGACAGGCGATGATAAACATGGAAAGCGGCTTACGGACGGCGCCGCGGTTCGCCGGAGCGCCGCAATCGCGTCATGCGGTGCCTCGAATGTCGGCAGCCGCATCATCGAGCGAATCAAAGATGAACAGGTGCTCGCTCACGCCGGTGATGTCGAACATCTTGCGGATGTTCTCGCTGAGGCCGAAGATGTTAAACACGATGTTCTCGGAGCGCAGCTGATCATTGTACAGGAGGAGCGCGCTTAACACCGAACTCGAGATGAACGACAGCTCGGTGAAGTCGATCATGATGTGCCGCTTCTTTTTGGCGTTCAGGTTCACCTGAAAATCGAGCTCCTTGATATGCTCGTTCGAAAACGAGCCCTCGATTTTCAGCACCACATAGTTTTTCTGGTCGTTTGCTGTAATTCTCATCCCTGCTCCAGAGTTTCGACCAAAAAATTCCGCATTTCCGTTATTACATCCGTGCACGAAAAACCTATCCTGCCGGTCAAAATACGTCAAGATAATTTTTGTGGACAAGCGCCACGCCGACCGCCATACTATGGACTTGCATTGCATACATCATAGCAACGGCTCACGGGGGGTTGATGATGGTTTCTCCACGCACCACACTCGCGATCATGATAACGGCTCTGACCCTGGCGACGATCGCCGCGCCACCGGAAACGCATGGAGATCCGTACAACACGAACCGCCCGCAGAGCCCCACGAAAGCGGACATCGAGAAAAGCGCGGCGCTCTACCGACAGGCGCTTTCCGCGTACCGGACGCGGAAGAAGCCGGCGGAGGCCGTCGCGATCTTTAAAGAGTCCGCCGTCTTGAATCCGGCGATGCCCACATACTACGAGCTCGGAAACGCGCTCATCGACGTGAAGCGCTACGACGAGGCGATCAGGGCCTACGAGGCGGCGCTGGCCCTCGACACCGTCGCGTCGAAAACGCACCTCATCTACTACAACATGGCCTGCGCGGAATCGTTCGCGAACCGGATCGCCAATGCGCTAACCAATATCGAGATGGCGCTGCGCAACAACTATTACCACTACGCGCACCTTCGAAGCGACGCCGACCTCGCCAATGTGCGCGCAGCGGCGAAGCAGACGATCGACGACCTGATCGCGCGTTACGACAACCGCGCGCACCTCTCACGCCTGCTCGTCGGCCGATGGGAGGACGCGCCGATGACGGCCGAGCGCGCGAACCCGTCGTACCGGTTCAACCGCGACGGCACATTTTCCTGGGCGGCGGGGAACCGGAGCATGACCGAGCGCGCGGTATCGAAAAGCGGGCGATGGAGCGTGCGCGACGGCGTCCTCACGCTCATCGTCCAGGAGCGGGTGATCCGGGAGGGCGGCCGGATCATCGCTTCAACCGAGCCGCACGCGATGGGCGAGCGCACGCTGGTTGACTACCGCGAGAAGACGGTACGCCCGGCGCGCGCCGAGACAAGCGCATGGCCGATCTCGCACGTGACTCCCGATGGCGGCGAACTGTCGCCCGCGAAGGGCCGCCCCACCGTCCTCATCAACACTGTGCGCTACTGGAAAACGGGCGACTGATTTTGTGATTGCATTATCGCGACGGCGGCGCCATCATGCGGACAGGTGCGCGACAGCCGGGCGCGCGCCTGCGGTCCGTCCGGAAACCAGCTCGACATGCAGAACAGCACGCCCCTGAGCGCCATCACCCCATCACCCCGCCGCCGTTCGTTATGGGCGCCGATCGTTGCAGTGGTCGCGCTCGTCGCGCTCGGCCTTCCGTCGATGCTTTCCGCCGCAGCGCCGTTCTCCGTCGCCCCCGAGCTCTACGACCATCCGCTCGGCGCGCACATCGACATCCTCGAGGACCCCGGCGCGTCGCTCGCGATCGAGGAGGTCTGCCGCGCGCAGCCGCCGGCGGGTACCGCATGGCGGCCGGTGCACAGCGCAACGCATAATTTCGGATTCACGCGTTCGGCCTTCTGGGTGCGTCTCGCCGTTGCGAACGAATACCCGCGCGCGATGGACTGGTACATGGAGATCGGCTATCCGATGTTGGACCATATCGAACTCTATCAGTCCGGACCCGCCGGCTGGGAGGTTCGGCGGACCGGCGACCAATATCCCTTCGCGCAGCGCGACATCGAATACCGCAACTTCATGTTCGCGCTCACCGAGGCGCCGTCGTCCTCGCGCGTGCTCTACCTTCGGTTCCAGAGCTCGAGCGCCATGAACATCGCGCTCGCGGCCTGGCGTCCGCACGACTTCGTCCGGCAATTAAATATCGAACACCCGGCGCTGTGGATGTACTATGGACTGTTCCTGAGCCTGATCCTCTACAACCTGTTCATGTACTACTCGGTGCGCGAGCACCTCTATCTCTATTACATCCTGTTTCTCGTGAGCTTCTTCTTCTGCCAGCTCACGCTCAACGGACTGGCCTTCCAGTATCTCTGGCCCGCGCGCATCTGGTGGGCCAACGCCTGCCTCCCGCTGTTCATGTGCTCATCATACCTGTGGGGGGCGCTCTTCTCGAGGCGCTATCTGAACCTATCGTACAACTGGCCCTTCTTCGACACCTTCCTGCTGGTGACCGCGTTCGCCGCCGCGGTTGGCATGGCGATATCGCTCCTGGTGCCGTACCGCTACAGCATCGTCTTCGGCACGCTCGTCTGCACGCTGGCCATCATCCCCCTGCCCCCGAGCGTCTGGCTCTCGCTAAAGGGTTCGCGCCCGGCGCATTTCTTCAACCTGAGCTGGGCGGCGTTCATCATCGGCATCTTCCTCTACACCTTCAAGACCTTCGGGATACTGCCGCACACCTTCATCACCAACTGGTCGATCCAGATCGGCTCGGCCTTTCAGGCCTTTCTGCTGGCGCTGGGTCTCACCGACCGCCTCACCACCATGCAAGGCGAGCTCCGCGCCCTCAACGTACAACTCGAGGACAAGGTGCGCGAACGGACCGCGGAGCTCGTGCGGGCGCGCGATGCGCTCTGGGGCGAGATGGAGCTGGCCAAGAAGATCCAGACCACGCTCCTGCCGCAGCGGCCCGCGATCGGCGGCTACGAGATCACGGCCTACATGGCGCCCGCGAGCGAGGTGGGCGGCGACTACTACGATATCATCAACATGGAGGGGAAGGACTGGATCGTGATCGGCGACGTCTCCGGGCATGGCGTGCCGGCCGGGCTCATCATGATGATGGCGCAGACGGCGATTCGGACGGCGCTCCATCAACATGCCGAGATGGGTCCGGCGCAGCTCTTGTCCATCATCAACCGCACCATCACCGAGAACATCCGGCTCCTGCGCGAAGCGAAGTACATGACCATCACCGTGCTGGCGTGTATCGACAACGGCGTGTTCCATTTCGCCGGGCTGCACCAGGACATCCTGGTCCACCGCCGCGCGCGCGGAGCGGTCGAGGTGATCGAGACGCGCGGATTTTGGATCGGCATGCAGGATGATCCGGACATTGTCCATCTCGAACAATCGCTCACGCTCGAGCCGGGAGACACAATGCTCCTGTACACCGACGGCATCACCGAGGCATGGCGCAGGGGAACGGTCCGCGACCTTCGCGACCCGCGCACCGACATGTTCGGACAGGAGCGACTGATCGGGATCCTTTCGCACACTGCGCCGGAGTCGCCCGACGCGGTGAAGCGCGAGATCCTCGCCGCGCTTCGCGACTACGACTGCCACGACGATGTGACGATGGTGATCCTCCGCCGCACGGGCGAATGACATACGCACATCAACAGCGATAGAAAAAATCAAAAATCCCGAATTGATGAACGTAATACTCCATGGGGCCACATGCCCTCATCTGACCCATGGAGGCATCCATGTCGATCCCCACAACCCTGTATATCCGAAAAGACATTCTTGGTCGCGTTGATGCGTTGTGCAAAAAATCCGGAATGTCCCGCGCCACGCTCGTGAATCGAGCCCTGCGGTTGTCCATGCGAAAGAACTATTCACCCGTAGCGGGCAGGGACGCCGTGCGATATCAACAATCGGCTCCGGCGGATTCTTGGCGCATCCTGCATGTTCGTTTCGGGAAGGATGAATATGAGTTTTTCACCGACATGCGGAAGGTTTTCAAGATGTCGGTGTCTCTTCTTTTGGCGTATTCCATAATGAATTTTTACGATGATATCATTGGAACAGGCAAGGACGAGATCAAGCGCGATAACTATCACTTTTCTCATCACGTTTTAACATCTTCAACCACAGGGACCGGCATCTGCTGGAAATTATACTGGCTAAAACCCCCCAACCCAATGAAAAACTGACCATATCATCGTATACCACCAACGCCGTATCGACCTGCGCCAAAAGATATTGACATCCGGCCGCCCCGGACTACTCTGGCCGCACCGTGCCGCCCCCCGCCGGCGCGCACCTTACGCCTGAGGATATCATCATGCCGCGCGCGAAAATATACGGGTACCTTGCCATCATCGTTTCCCTTGCCGCTGCCTTCGCCTTTCTCTATTTCGGATTTTACGATACCATCATCGGCCGCCCGATTCCCAGTTCCGCATCGTACTATGCCATCGCCATTCCCATCGGCGTGGTGACCCTCGCGGTGCTCGTCACCGGGTTCTGGATCGGCTGGACAATCCTAACCATACAGGTGGTCAAACCCATGCCGGAAATCGTCGAGAAAAAAGACTACGCGAAGGCCAAGGCCTTCCTGCTGTGCCTGGCGACGCTCGCGCTCGCGGCGCTGTTCGCCTACGGGCTGTACCTGCAGAGCTTCTGGGCCCTCGCCGTCCCCGCGGCCGTCATCACCCTGGTCATCCTGGGGATGGTTTTCTGGGTGGGGATCGCCATCATCACCACGCGCAACACCCTGCCGGCCGACAAGAACTCGTAGCATGCGCGCCCTCTTCCTGTGCTACCGGGGGAACCCATTTTGCGGGGGGCAGGGGATATACCTGTATCACCTAACGCGTGAGCTCGCCGCACTCGGCGTCGAGATCGACGTGATCGTGGGCCCGCCCTACCCGGATCCGCTCGAGGGATGGGCGGACGTGTACAAAACGGAAAACCTCAATATCTGGTCAATCCGCACCAGACACTTCGGCCCCGACAAGTTGCAGCGTGTGCTCTCGCCGTGGAACTTCGTCGATTATTTTCTCACACGGATGCACGTCTTCGGCGAAATGGAAACCTTCAGCGGGCGCGCCTTCTTCAAACTTCGCGACCTTCTACGCACGCGGCGCTACGACATCATCCACGATGTGCAATGCCTGGGCTGGGGCCTTGTCCCGATGCGCGGCTATGGCATCCCCATCGTGACCACCGTGCACCACCCGCTCACGCGCGACCGCGAGGCCGACTTCACGCACGATAAAAGCTTCTGGGAGCTCATGACCACCGTCCTCTTCTATCCGCTCACCATGCAGCGCTTCGTCATCAACCGCCTGGACCGCGTGATCACCTCGTCGACCGAGGGGGCCGAGGAGCTCGGGCGCGCCTTCGGGGTGCGTCGCGACAGGATATCGGTGGTGTATAACGGCATGGACGTCGAGATGTTCCGCAACGACGGCTCGGAGCGCGAACCGGACACGCTGCTGTTCGTGGGCAACACCGAGGACCACAAGAAGGGGCTGATATATCTTTTCGAGGCGATGACGCTCCTGCCGGAGCGAATCACCCTCACTATCGTTGATGAGGGGCCGCCCGTGCGCACGAGCGCGTTCAACATGATCAAGCGCTTCGGCATCGAGGACCGCGTGCGCTTCACCGGCAAGGTGTCCCTCGACCGCCTGGTGAACCTTTACAGCTCAAAGGCGGTGCTGGTGATGTCGTCGCTCTACGAGGGCTTCGGCCTTCCGGCGGCGGAGGCGATGGCCTGCGAGACGCCGGTGGTGGTCACCGCGGTCGGGTCGCTGCCCGAGGTGGTCGCGCACAACGAGACCGGCCTCATCGTCCCGCCGGAGAATCCGCGGGCCCTGGCCGACGCAATCATGATGGTATTAAAAGATAAAAAACTCCAGCGTTCGATGGGGAAAAAAGGACGCATGCGCACCGTGGAGAATTTCGCCTGGCCGGTCGCCGCGCAAAACACGCTCGCGGTGTACGAGGACGTCATCCGCGCCTACCGGAGAGCCTCATGAAGATATGTCTGATGAGCTATCGCGGCAACCCGTACTGCGGGGGACAGGGCGTGTACCTCATGTACATCGCGCGCGAGCTCGTAAAGCTTGGCCACGAGGTGCACGCGATCGTGGGACCGCCCTATCCCTTCGAGATGCAGGGCGTGACGCTCCATCGTATCGGCAACCACAACTACTTCAATGTTCCCGATTTCGTGAAGCCGCACAAGCCCTTCGCCACCTTCCAGCCGTTTAACTTCTATGAATTTGTCGCATCGAAGCTCGGCATCTTCCCCGAGATAGAGACCTTCTCGTTTCGCGCCTTCCTCAAGCTGAAGGAATTACAGAAGACGCATCGCTTCGACATCATCCACGACAACCAGTGTCTCGGGTACGGCTTTCTGCTCATTAAAAACCTGGGCGTTCCCTTCGTATCGACGCTCCACCATCCGTTGAGCATCGACCGCACCACATGGTTCGAGTACCCATCTGACTTTTCACTCCGCGTGAAACGCGTGCTGTACTATCCGCTCATCATGCAGGCCTTCGTCTCCAATCGGCTCGACCGCATCATCACCGTGTCGCACGATTCCGCGAAGGAGATCAACCTCGCCTTCGGCGTGCCCATGGAGAAGCAGCGCGTGGTGTATAACGGCCTCGACTCGTCGATCTTTCATCCGCTCACGGGCGTAAAGAAGAAACGGAACCAGATCATCTTCGTCGGCAACGTGGAAGACCGCAAGAAAGGCGTCGCCTACATACTGAAGGCGCTCACACTCACCAAACACAAGGTACACCTGATTGTCGTCGATGGCGGCGCGCCCAACCGTCGCTTCGTTCCCGGCTGGATCGACCGCTTCGGCCTCAATGACCGCATCCGCTTCATGGGCAAGGTCACTAACGAGGAGCTCGTGCGGCTCTACGCCGAATCCGAGATCGCGCTCTCGCCGTCGCTTTACGAGGGCTTCGGCTTCCCCGCGGCCGAGGCGATGGCCTGCGAGCTCCCCGTGATCGCCTCCACCGGCGGCGCGCTTCCCGAGGTCGTGGGCGAGCACCTGAAGACGGCCTACATCGTCCCCACGCGCGACCCCGAAGCGATCGCGGCCGGCATCGACACGCTCATGGACGATCCTGCCTTGCGCCGGCGAATGGGGAAGGCGGCACGCGCGCGCATTCTCACAACCTTTACCTGGGAGAACGCCACGAAGGAGATGGTGAAGGTCTACCAAGAGGCGATCGATGCTCACCGTTGATTTCGACTGGCTGGGGCTGAAAAGCGGCGAACGGCTTCTCGACGCGGGCTGCGGCGAGGGGCGCCACTCCATCGAGGGGCTGATCCGCGGCGCGCGCGTCTGGGGAATGGACATGGACATGCCCTCCCTTCTCAAGGCGCGATTCAACCTGGGGATGATGGCGAAGGCGAAGATGACCCACCCGGAGGGGCGCTACCTCACGCACATCGGCGACGCTCGTCACCTGCCCTTCCCCGACGAGACCTTCGATCGCGTCATCTGCTCCGAGGTCATGGAGCACGTTGACGACGACAACCGCGCCTGCGCCGAGATGGTGCGTGTACTCAAGACCGGCGGCACCATCGCCATCACCGTCCCCACCTACTTCACCGAGCTTATAAACGACGCGCTCACCTGGGAGTACTTCCACAACTCGCCCGGCGGGCACATTCGCAAGTACCTCCCCGGCCGTCTTGCCCGCATCATGCGCGCGAACGGGCTCGACATCTACCATGTGGGCTTCAAGCACGCCTTCCATTCCATCTACTGGATGATCCGGTCAGTGGTGGGACTGCATGACAACAACCAGCCCATCACGAAGGCCTATCGCACCTTTCTCACGCTGGGACTCTACTCGAAGCTCATGCGGCGCGTGGAGCGATTCTTCAATTGGTTTTTTCCAAAGAGCGTTGTGCTGTATGGGGTGAAGCGGTAATCGAGCATCCTCACAAACGAGTGTCAGGGGAGGTAGTAGTAGCCGACACCGTTATTGGGGCCTGTCAGCTTTGGACGATAGTCGGGGGCGCCGTACATGTAGTGGAGGGCGTTTTCGCGGCCGACACCACCATTGTAGAGCCAGGACGGGTTTTCGGAGACGACGTGGTCCCAGATGACCAAGTTATCCAAATGCGCACTCGCTCCACCCCAGTCGTCCCAATTAGCCTGGCTTCCATATAGTGTAACATAGGGCTTCTGGCCGACT
>JAKQUI010000025.1 GCA_029562645.1 Spirochaetota bacterium | reverse complement strand
CTCGCCCGCGCGCAGCTTCACCCACGCGCAGATTTCCTCACCGAACTTCGGATCGGGCACGCCGATGACCTGCACATCCTCGATCTTCGGATGGCGGAAGAGGTATTCCTCGATCTCGCGCGGGAAGACGTTCTCGCCGCCGCGGATCACCATATCCTTGATGCGGCCGACGATGTTGCAATAGCCCTCGTCGTCGATGGTGGCGAGATCGCCGGTGTGCATCCAGCCTTCTTCGTCAACGGCTTCGGCTGTCTTCTCGCGATCATTCCAGTAGCCGATCATGACGGAGTAGCCGCGCGTGCAGAGTTCGCCTGGCTGGCCGCGCGGAACGATGGCGCCGCTTTCGTCGACGATCTTCACTTCGAGATGCGGCTGGATGCGGCCGACCGTGGAGACGCGGCGCTCAAGCGGATCGTTCATCGCGGTCTGGAAAGAGACGGGGCTGGTTTCAGTCATGCCGTAGCCGATGCCGACTTCGCGCATGTGCATGCGATCGATGACTTTCTTCATCACCTCGATCGGGCATGGCGAGCCGGCCATGACGCCGGTGCGCAGGGATGAGAGATCGAACTTGTCGAACTCGGGATTTTCGAGTTCGGCGATGAACATGGTCGGCACACCGTGAAGCGCCGTGCATCTTTCCGACTGCGCAACCTTGAGCACGGTGAGCGGCTCGAAGCCTTCGGACGAATAAATCATCGCGGCGCCATGAGTAATGCAGGCGAGATTGCCCATCACCATGCCGAAGCAATGATAGAGCGGAACCGGGATGAGCAGCCGGTCGCCATGCTTGAGCCCCATGCCCTCGCCCACGAAGAAGGCATTGTTGAGGATGTTGCGATGGGACAGCGTTGCGCCCTTGGGCAGGCCGGTGGTGCCCGAGGTGAACTGGATGTTGATCGGGTCGTTGCGGTCGAGCGTCTGCGCGATGTCTTCGAGTTCGAGCGTGTGCTTGCCGGTTGCATTCTCGGAGAGCACACGCTCGAACTCGAAGACATCGCGCAGACGCTCGACCGCAACGACCCGATCA
>JAKQUI010000074.1 GCA_029562645.1 Spirochaetota bacterium | reverse complement strand
CGTGACCACAATGACGTACCCCTCCACCGTGCAGTTTCTGTATGGTCTGCAACAGCACGGGATCAAGTTGGGGCTCGATACGATTCGCGCCCTGCTCGGGCGGGTAGGGGATCCACATCGTCGATACCCCGTGTTGCACATCGGCGGCACAAACGGGAAAGGCTCGACTGCGGCGATGGCTGCGTCGGTGTTGCAGGCTTCCGGCCATCGAGTGGGGCTCTATACCTCGCCGCACCTAATCGATTTTCGCGAACGGATTCGCGTCAACGGCGAAATGATTCCCGAGTCGCGCGTGATCCATGGAGTCGACACATTGCGCGCCGCCTCCGCGCCCGATCTCGCTCCGACATTCTTTGAGTTCACCACGGCGCTCGCGTTCCACTATTTTTCCGAATGCCAGGTGGATGTCGCCGTGCTCGAGGTCGGTTTGGGAGGTCGGTTCGACGCGACGAATGTCGTGGACCCGTTGGCAACGGCCATCACGACGATCGGACTCGATCATGAGGCCTACCTGGGATCGACGATTGAAGCGATTGCGATGGAGAAGGCGGGCATTATTAAGCATCGCGTGCCGGTGGTGCTCGGCCGTATCGGCGAGCCGGCGTGTCGAGTGATCGAAGACCGCGCCGTGGCTGTAGGCGCTCCGGTCTTTCGTCTTGATCGGGACTTTCGTTGTGAAGGGGCCTCACCGGCCGACTGCCACTACACCGGCTTCGCGCTGCGGGCCAAGCGTCTGAGATGTCCCTTGCAAGGCCAATTTCAACTCGACAATCTTGCGTGCTCCTTGGCTCTCATCGAATTGGCGCGTGAGCGGGGGATCACTGTGTCCGAGACCGCGCTACGTGCCGGCTTGCAGCACGTTGCCTGGGAAGGGCGGTTGGAGATTGTTGGCCAGGCGCCGACGGTGATGGTGGACGGGGCCCATAATCCTGCGGCTGCGACGGTTCTCGCTGAGTATCTGGCCGAATGGCGACGTGCCAGGCCTGCCGCGCGAATCCATCTGATTGTGGGGATGATGCGCGATAAGCATCCGCGCGAATTTCTTGCGCCGCTCCTGCCGGTGGTCGATGCACT
>JAKQUI010000017.1 GCA_029562645.1 Spirochaetota bacterium | reverse complement strand
TAATCGTGATCCCCGCCGAGGTTCGGCCACCATCGCGCCTTGCGCTTGTGGTCTGTGTGCAGAAAAAAACACTCGGTCTGGAAGGTGCGCTGATGCCCCCATCGCTCGGGGAAAATACGGGTGCGTCCGCGCATAATGCGGATAACGCGGCCAACATTTACATGGTCGCGCTTGCTCGATTGTACCAGGCGCTCGATTATGTCGGGCGCGGTGTACTCGTCGTCATCGTCGAGAAAACAGTACCACCCCGGAGCGTCTGGTATGGCGTCGAGCAGGCGGTTGTTGTAGAGATTGTAAAATCCATTTCCGTATTGATTGCTATACGCCGAGCCCTTGATTATGATGTCTCCCGTCACATACCCATCGCGCGGATCGTCAGTGTGTACGATGGTCTGTATATTTCCGTAGGTCTGGTTTTTAACAGACTCCATCGCGCGCGCGAAAAATCGCGGTCGCCCACTGGTGCGGATGAGGATGTAGACAGGATCGGTCATGGTAATTCATTTCCAATCGTCACGCGATAAACGGCGTCCACGCGTCCTTGACCTTCGACGGGATAATTACGATCGCCGAGCGGTTTTCTTCGGTCTCCCAGTTCTCGTAATTTATTTTCCCCGACGTGCGATACGTGCTGCCATCGGCAAGCTCGACCGCAATAGTCGCGTCGGCCAGGCTTTCGGCTACGGCCCGGAGCGCCTCGGCCTCGGACGGGTCGGTCATGAGCACGACGCTTTCCATGGTCGGAACCCGGCGCGTCATTTTGTACATCGTGCGGCCCGATGTCGCCACGCCCTCGGTTGTGAAACTCGACCGGTTGAACGTGATGTTGATGTCGGCCGGCACGTCATACGTCGCGCCGTTTATAACCACTTTTCGGACGGTCCCGGAATTAGGCATAATCAGTTACCTCCCTGCGTGAGTATCGCGATTGAAGTGTCAAACGTGATGAGGCTGTTGTATATTCCACCCTCGCCCGAGAGTATCACCGGAAATATGATGTCAAAACCAGTGAGCCCGGCGCGGAGCGATACGCAATCTCCCTGTTGCAATCTCTTTTTTGTGTAACTCGCGGTGTAAATCCAGGCGTTTTCCGCGAACACGTCGGCGAGCGCGAGCAGGTCGTCGAGCACGGCCCCGATGTCGCGGGCCTTCTGGCGGCTGTTGATGTTCGCGACGGCCCCGGCGTCCTCGACGATCGTGATCCCCTTCCATTTCGAGCCCTCGAAATTCAAGCGGTAATTATGGAGGAGGTTCTGGATGATCGAGATATTCCGCATTGCGCGATACCCGTTCGAGTCCGGGGCCACGTCAGCGGGACGGTAGAACGTGATGACGTTCTGCAGGGTGACAACGCCGCTTTTTACGAGGGTGGTGCCCACTCCACCAC
>JAKQUI010000061.1 GCA_029562645.1 Spirochaetota bacterium | reverse complement strand
CCCAACACATCCTGCATATCGTAGAGCCCGTTGGGCCGGCCGACGATCCACTTCGCGGCCCGCACGGCTCCCTTGGCAAAGTTGTCGCGGCTGTGGGCCCGGTGGATGAACTCGAGCCGCTCGCCGAGGCCTCCGTAGATGACCCAGTGCTCGCCGACGATGTCGCCGGCGCGGATAGTCTGGATGCCGATCTCGGATTTGCTGCGCGCCCCGATCATGCCCTTGCGCTCGTAGACGGCCTCCTTGTCGAGATCGCGCTTGAGGGCCGCGGCGATGATCTGGGCCATGCGCATGGCCGTGCCGCTGGGGGCGTCCTTCTTGAGGTTGTGATGCGCCTCGATGATCTCGATGTCGAAGTCCTCGCCGATGATGTTCGTCACGGTTTCCAGCACCTTGAACATGACGTTGACGCCCACGCTCATGTTGGGGGCCAGCACGCAGCGCGTCTTCGGGGCGATTTCCCGGATCGTCGCCATCTGGTCCGCGGTGAAACCCGTTGTCCCGATGACGATGGCCTTCCCGTTTTCCGCGGCGATGCGGAGATGTTCCACGGAGGCGTCGTGATGCGTGAAGTCGATGACGACGTCGCCCTTCCCGATCACGGACTCGAGTCCCGCGGAGATCGGCACCCCTTTCCTCCCCAGCCCCAGGGTCTCCCCCACGTCCCGGCCGATGGCGGAGTGCCCGGCCTTTTCGACGGCCGCCGCGACCTCGATGCCGTCCGTCATGCTGACGACAGACGCGATCCGTCCGCCCATCTTCCCTCCGGCTCCCATGACGATTGCCTTGACCATCTCGCCCCTCCTTTTCAACCTGGTACGCCTATGGCTTACGGCGCATGGCTCAGGGCATAACACGAAAGGGGCTTCTCTTCCCCTGCCTTTCGCCTTTCGCCTTTCGCCTTTCGCCTTTCGCCCTTCGCCTTTCGCCTTTCGCCTTTCGCCTTTCGCCTTCCCCATACACGTGGAGCCCGCTTTTCAGACGGGCTCCGCATTGAATCCGACGCGACTGTTACTTGATGAGCCCGTATGCCTTCATGGCCTGCTTGAGCTTTTCGTAATTGGCATCGGAGAGCTTTGCCAGGGGAAGCCGGATCTCATCCTG
>JAKQUI010000037.1 GCA_029562645.1 Spirochaetota bacterium | reverse complement strand
CGGGGCGCCTCCTGAACCGGCGCCCTGGAGGCGGCCCCGGCCCGGGCGGCTTCCTCCTTCCGGAAGATCGCGTGCATCAGCAGGCCGATGACCACCGCGAAGGCGACCGCGCCCACCGCCCGCGCGACACCCAGTTCCAGGCCCAGGACCCGCGCCGTCAGGATGATGGCCAGCACGTTGATGGCGGGCCCGGAATACAGGAACGCCGTGGCAGGCCCGAGCCCCGCTCCCCGCATGTGGATCCCGGCGAACAGCGGCAGCACGGTGCAGGAGCACACCGCCAGGATGGTCCCGGACACCGACGCGACGGGATAGGCCACCCACTTCGAGGCGGCCGGGCCCAGGTACCGCATCACCGAGTCCTGGCGCACGAACACGCTGATTCCGCCCGCGATGAAGAACGCCGGGACGAGGCACAGGAGTACGTGTTCCTGCGCGTACCACTTCGCCAGGTATAATGCCTCGAAGACCGCATTGTCGAAATGCCGGGTGCCCACCGGCATGTAAAACAGCGCAAGGAAGAAGCCGCCAATGAACAGGAGCGCCTTCCATTCGATTTTCCAGTCAACCTTCATTGAGTTACTCCATTCGGATATGTGTTATTGATGCATATTTGACAAAATTACCAATAATGAGAAAAAAAATCACCTTCGTGCCTTGCATGATTTGAGCACCTCGCCCTGCTGGCGCATGTTGGACTCGATGACATCCTCGATGCACCCGAAGAACCCCAGTATGCAGGGGGTCTTGAGATGATAAAATACGCTGGTTCCCGATTTCTTATCGCCGATGATGCCGGCGTTTTTAAGAATGGATAGATGTTTTGATACAGTGGACATATCGGCACCAATCATGTCGGTAAGGTCATTGACGCAGCGTTCTCCCTTTTCCAGCGCTTCGATTACAAACAAGCGTGTGGGATGCGCCATCGCCTTGATGATGGACGCGCGCGCCACATATTGTTTTCTTGTTGCATCGTTCATCGAATCACCATTGTTTTCTTAATTGACAATTTAGCCAAATAAGAAATACTCGTCAATATATTTTATCGGAATCGAAGAAAAACATTTTACTGCTGCTGGGGGCGGCTTGTGGAAATCAAGGGTACGGTTATCGAGCTTGACGCGTTTGACGTTCAGCGGGCGATCGGAATCGGAATCGACGATGACCATGACAAGGCGCTCGAGTTTATTAAAGAAGTCGACATCCCCAGGCTCAAGCAGCGGCTTGAACATCAATGAGTTCCGGTTTTCGAGGCCAGTTACCGGCCTCGAGGGAAATAATTGAACCATTATTCGAAAATCAGGGTCAAATGCGTAATACTATTTCTCGGATGGGATCGCAGCTATGGTTTGGCAGTATGTTGCTGTGCAACTCGGAGTGATACTGTCAAGATGGGAAGTGATGAGATTGATAATGGATAAGGAAGTGTAGGATATGGATTTAATTTCGGCTCGTGACATTACGAAGATTTATCGAATCGGCGAGGTCGAGATCACGGCGATTAAAAACCTGAGCTTCACCATCAGTCCGGCTTCATTCGTATCCTTCGTGGGGCCCTCGGGGAGCGGCAAGACGACGCTCCTGAACCTCATCGGCTGTCTCGATATGCCCACGGAGGGAACCATGGAGATCGTCGGTGTGAAGACTCCAGCGCTGGGATGGAAGGAGCGGGCGACCTTCAGAGGCGAGCATATCGGCTTCATTTTTCAGGATTTCAACCTGCTGCCGGTGCTGACCGTCTATGAGAACATCGAATACCCGCTCATCATGGTGCAGAATGTCGAACCCGCCGAACGGAAAAAACGGGTGCTTCGTCTGCTCGACGAGGTGGGCATGGCCGACCAGAAAGGAAAATATCCCGACCAGATCTCTGGGGGCCAGAAGCAGCGGGTGGCCATTGCGCGCGCATTATCAACCAATCCCAAACTCGTCCTGGCGGATGAACCAACCGCAAACCTTGATCACGCCACGGCATACATGGTGCTGGGCTTGATGAAAAAGATGCGGGATGAATTCAATACCACCTTCATCTTCTCGACGCACGACCCCAAGATCGTTGGGGAGGCCGAGATCATCTACACACTTGAGGACGGTGCATTGAAGTCGAAACAGGTCGTTAAGAAGGGTAAGGCCGCGAGGGGGAGAAAACATGCATAATATAATTAAAATTGCGATTCGGAACCTGGTCAGGTACCGACGGCGGACCCTCCTGACGGCTTCGCTCATCACCATCGGGGTGGTATTCGTTATCGTGTTCATTGCCGTATCAGGCTCCTTTAAAAACATGATGATCGGCCAGATTACGGATTCGATGTTGGGGCATATCCAGATACATAAAAAGGGTTACGTGTCGTCGATTGACAATCTCCCTCTGAATCTCGCGCTCAAAGAAGCTGCGGTGAAGGAGATTGGAGCAGCGCTCGACGGCATGCCGAATGTTGAAGCGTATTCGGTGCGTATTAAATTTGGCGGGATGTTTAGCAATTTCGCCGAAACGACTAACATTCGGCTGAACGCGGTGTATCCCGAAAAGGAATTCAAAACGGTTCCGCTCCTCATCGACCGTATCATCGACGGGAAGAAGGGGCTCCAGCGTGGTGAGATATTCATCCCGGAACTCCTGGCGAAGGGTATGAACGTCAAACCGGGCGATACGGCGGTGATTATCGCGACCAATAGGGACGGGTCGGTTAACGGAAAACAATTCATCGTCACGGGTGTGCTGGGAAGCCTGTCCGGTCCAGGCGGAAGGGACGGTTACATTCATTACGAGGATGGCGTGGAGCTGTTGCGGATGGATGAACCGGAGGCGAGCGAGATCGCCGTGCGGCTCAAGGATTTCGGAGCGCTCTACAAAGCTGAAGCCATGATGAAAAAACTTTTGGTTAAAAACGCCAATGGAGACATTGCGGGGCTGCTCGAGGTGCATACCTGGGAGACGCTCTCGCCGTTTTTCAATATCGCCAAAATGATCGATGTGATGACCGTTTTTATCCGCATCATGCTGGTCGCGATTGTGCTCGTGAGCATCATGAACGTCATGATCATGGCCGTCTATGAGCGCATCCGTGAGATCGGCACCATCGCCGCCATCGGGACCATGCCGGGCAAGATTCTGTCAATGTTCATGGTAGAGGGCCTGTGCCTGGGGGCCGCGGGTTCGGTACTGGGCGGAATCATCGGGGTGATTGTCGTATTTGCGATCAACATCGCCAAGGTGAAATTTAATTTTGGCATGCAAACCGGTCTTGTTCTTAAAGCGAGTGTAAACCCGTCCGATCTGTTTGCTATATCAATAATCGTCATCATCATTTCGCTGATCGCGAGTCTCCAGCCCGCTTTCAAGGCGTCGCGCATGGAGCCGATAACCGCGTTGCGACACGTATAAAAAAGGAGACAGGGCGAGGAGGGTGACATGATAAAAGCAATTCGGCTTGTAACGCTCATAATGATGATAAGTCCGGCAGCCACATATGCCGGCGACAATGAGAGGTTGTTGAAGGAAATCGATCGCAATCTCAATCCGCAATCCTACGAGTCGTACCGGAAGCTCATCAATATTGAGCCAGGCGGCAGGAAGAAAGAGTTTGTCATGTTTTCGGTGAAGAAGGGTCTTGAAAAAATGGTCGTTCTCTTTATCTCCCCCGCCAGCGAAAAGGGGCGGAGCACGCTGCGGCTCGGCGAGAATATGTGGCTTTATATCCCCAACGTGGGAAAGCCTGTGCGGATCACCAGCCTGCAGTCTGTGGTCGGCGGCGTTTTCAACAATGCCGATATCCTGCAGCTCGATTATGCCGCCGAATACAACGTCGAGACGGTGGAATCGAAGGGGCAGCAGTACCTGCTGCATTTGAAAGCCAAGACGAAGACGGTTGCCTATGACCGTATCAGGATGTGGGCGGATAAAGAACGGAAGCTCCCCGTAAAAATCGAATGCCTCACGGAAAAAAACATGCTCATCAAGACCCTGCATTTTAAAACCATCAAGGACTTCGGCGGGGGTATCGTCCGTCCCTCGGTGATCGAGACGGACAGCCCGCTCTATAAAAACTACAAATCCATCATGGTTTTCGCGAAGCTCCGGAAGCGGGTCGTGAGCGACGAGGTGTTCACCATGACCTTTATGCCGCGCGTCGATTCGCTCCGAAAATGAAGCGCCTGTTCCCGGTTCTCCTTCTGCTGGTTGCGACAGTGACTGCAGCATACGGAGAAGACGAGTATGCCTTCGACGAGAGGGAGCTGGGAGCCGAAACCGAAAAGAAGCCCTATCATGTGGGAGGTTTCGCCGAGCTGCGGCCGGTCGAATCGTGGCTGAACCGAGATGCTTCGCTCTATAAGCTGAATTTCTACGATAGCACCGTCGGCGAACGTACGGATGAATATAACGGCAGGGTGCAGCTCGACGGCAATCTCGAGTATCGCATGGTGGGCCTGTACGCGAAGGGGAATGTCGGCGGGAGGCGCGACTATGCGGGCAATCACGGCGATGCCACGCTCTACGAGGGGTATGGCTCGCTGGCGCCGGTGGATTCCTTTCGCGTTCACGTTGGCAAGGAATCCCTGAAGTGGGGGAAGGGCTATGCCTGGAACCCGGCGGCGCTGTTCACCCGGCCAAAGAATCCGGACGAGCCCGAGCTCGACCTCGAGGGGTACTATCTCGCCCGCTTCGAGTATACCAGGAGCTTCGAGGGGCCGCTCAAGACGGTTTCGTTCACCCCGGTGTTCCTGCCGGTGTTCACCGGCGTTAACGAGGATTACGCCCCGCGCCAGGATCTCGAATCGGCGGCGAAGCTGTACCTGCTGCTCTTCGACACGGACCTGGACTTTATTTATTCGTACAGCCTTTCCAGTCGGTCGCGGTTCGGGTTCGATTTCTCGCGTAACATTACCACCAATATCGAGGTGCACGGCGAGGCCGCATATCTAACGCGGGTGAGTAAAACCGTGCTTGATGATTCGGGCGTCGTTTCCGTGCGGGAGAGCGCCGCGGCATCGTTCCTGGCGGGGATCCGTTATCTCAATGAGGCCGACACAACGTTTATCGTCGAGTACTATCACAACGGCGCCGGCCGTGACACGGCCGTCATGAAGCGTCAGTACGTGTCAATCAACAAGGCATACGCATTTTACGAGATGACCGGTGACGACGGTCTCCTACAGAAGATTTCCGACAGTGCCGATACCGCGATCGCGAAGGTGAACCCGATGCGTGATTACGCGTACGCTCGCATCAGCCAGAAGGACCCCTTCGATATCCTCTACGTGACGCCGGCTGTCACCTGGATATACAATACCGCCGATTACAGCTCCACGCTTTCCCCGGAGATCGTGTACACCGGCGTGACCAATCTCGAGTTGCGCTTGAAGGCGCTGTTTCTCATCGGCGAGCAATACAGCGAGTCAGGCGAAAAGCCAAACAAAACGAGGGTGGAGTTGCGCGTTCGTTATTCGTTTTGAGGTTCGTGATCTTCGTGTCTCTCGAGGCGTCAACCGGTCCCTCTTTTTGCTTTTTAAGGGTTTTCCCTCCCTGTTCCGGGAAAAGGATCGAATAAATGCTTGATTTCGGTCACCCTGCGGGATTATTATTAAAAGAAATCTCTGGGCGAAAATTGCGAATCATGAATACGATCCTCATAGAAAAAATCATCAACCGGACGAGGTATCTCTTCGTTCTATTCGTCGCGCTGGCGGGCATCTCGTCGTATACCGGCGGCTCGGCGCCCGTAGTGTATGCCTCCATTTTTGCCGCGACCGGGATGTATCTGGCGATCTCAATCGTGCACTATCTGTTCATCCGGCGGGAGCGCATCCCCCTGTGGCTCATCATGACGATGCTCACCACCGACGCGATTCTCGTTTTCACGGTCAAATTCGCCTTTCATTTCGATCCCGCGCACGGCTACGGCATGACGATCAAGGAGCCGGCCACGTTCCTGGTGTATTTCATCTTCGGAATCGTCAACGCGCTCAGGTATAACAAGCGGATGATACTGTATTTCGGTTCCCTGTCGGTCGCGAGCTACGGTCTTCTCGTTTTTCTCGCAATATTCGACGGCGGCATGTTTTTCAGCACCGATAACGCGCTCGTCTTCTCGAGCAACGGCATGCGGGTTTCCCACGAATTTTCGAAGGTGCTTTTCCTCGGGGTGTTCACGTACTTCCTGTACGTGATGGCGGACTTCACCAACCGGAACATCCGGAAGATCGAGGACGCGCGCGGCGCGGCGGACAGGAACCTCTCCTTCGCCAGCCAGCTCCTGGGCACCGTGAAGGCCGTGGCGCATGATCTCGTATCCGGGAGCGGCGAGCTCAGCGACTCCACCAACAGCATCGGCACCACCGTGGACCAGACCAACAAGCTCATCCGTGAGATCACCGAGATCTCCGAGACCTTCTCCAAGGGGATCGGGGAGATCCGCAAGAAGATCAATACGCAGGAGGAGTCGATCGAGGGTAACTTCGCCAAGATCCGCGAGATATCCGAGCTGATGGACGAGGTGTACAAGTCGAGCGCGGGACAGCGCGAGATGGCCGACGGCGCCCTCTCGCTCGCCGAGACGAACGAGCAGTACGTACGCGAGAGCGCGCGTCTCATCATGGCGATGCGCGACAACTCGCGCAAGATCGAGGACATCTCCAAGACCATCAACGAGATAGCCGACCAGACCAACCTCCTGTCGCTCAACGCGGCCATCGAGTCCGCGCGCGCCGGGGAGTACGGGCGCGGGTTCGCCGTCGTGGCCGACGAGATCTCGAAGCTCGCGAACATCAGCGTCGAGTCGTCCAAGGAGATCTCCACCATCATCAAGAGCACCGTGAGCAACATCGAGGAGGTCTCGAAGATGGTGGAGGGGATGTCGTCGGGCCTGACCACCATCATCGATTTCGTGAAGCGCCTGACGCTGTTCATCCAGGACCTGGGAACGAAGACCGATCGGGAGTACCGCGAGAGCCGCATCCTGTACGACTCCAACGAGGAGATCAAGCGCACCACGGGCGAGGTGATCTCCCACTTTAACGACCAGACCGAGCTGATCCTGCGCATCATGGAGTGGATGGAGAAGATGACCAGCATGACCGAGAACATCTCCGAGAACCTGAACGCGCTCATGATCCTGTCGCACCGGCTCGAGGGGCGCTCGGTGGAAATTACGGGCATGCTCGACGAGGTGCGTTCGTGACGGCGGGACCTTCGTCTCCGGCCCATGTCCGCGTCGGCGAGTACGACTGCTACTCGCTCCCCGATGGTTTCTTTCGCCTCGACGGGGGCGCGATGTTCGGCGTGGCCCCCAAGGCGCTGTGGGGCCGCTTCTACGAGGCCGACGCCGACAACCGCATCCGGCTCGCCTGCCGCGCGCTGCTTGTCGCGGGGAAGGGGATCGCGCTTCTGGTCGAGGGCGGCGCGGGCGACGTCTTCGACGGCAATGAGAAGCTCATGCGCTCCTACGCGATCGAATCGACCAACCGGCTTGATTCGGCGTTGGGCGCGATCGGATATGCGCCGGGGGACATCACCCATGCCGTCTTCTCGCACTTGCACTGGGACCACGCGGGTACGGCCTGCCGCCGGGAGCGCGACGGGCGTTTCGTCCCGCGCTTTCCGAAGGCGCGCTACGTCGTCCAGCGCGGCGAGTGGGACGCGGCGCTCTCGAAGGATCCGCTCACCGCGCCCAGCTATGTTCCCGAGGCCCTCGTCCCCGTGCGCGAGAGCGGCCAGCTCGAATGCATCGACGGCGACGGCCGGATCAACGACGACATCCGCCTGGTCGTGACCGGCGGGCACACGGAGAACCATATGGCGCTCATGCTCGAGTCGGGCGGCGAGCGCCTCGTCTTCTGGGGCGATATCATTCCCACATCGCACCATATACACTTGCCGCTCATCATGGCCTATGATCGCTTCCCCGTGGACACCTATCGCGTGAAGGAGCGCCTCCTCGCGGACGCCTGCCGAGAAAACGCCGTCTCCGCCTTTCCGCACGATTGCGAGGTCGGCTTCGGCCGCATCTCCTTCGACGGGAAGCGCTACCGTCTCGCAGAGGGGCTCTGACCCCTCCCGGGCCCCCGCCCGAGAAAAATTCTTGTCAGCCGGATGGGGCCGCGCTAAGGTGGCACAGATAGGGCAACCGTGCCACTTGCGCGATCCGGGACCAGCATGCACGATACAATTGACATCAGCGGAATCACCACGGCGGTCCTTTTTACCGGGCTGGGCGTGATGGCGCCCATCCTGTTTCACGCCCTGGGGCTGGGCGCCATCTTCCTTCCGATGTATCTTCCCCTCGCGATCGGCGCATTCCTGCTGGGTAGGGCCGATGCCGCGCTCATGGGCGCGTGCACGCCGCTCGTGTCCGCGCTCCTCACCGGCATGCCGCCGTTCTATCCGCCCATCGCCGTCACCATGGCCGTGCAGCTGGGCGCGATGTGCCTGGCGATATCGCTGGTGTCGCACCGCTTAGAGGCCTTGAGCCGTGGCGCGATCGTCCTCACCCTCGTCGCAGCCTTCGCCGTGGAGCGTTCGCTGATGGCCCTGCTCTACAGGTTCGTGATGCCGCTCTTCGGCGTTTCCGGAAAAGTGTTTACCGCATACGATCTCGTGAAGTCGCTGCCGGGGATCGCCATCATCTTCGCCGCCGCGCCGTTCGCCGTCCCCAAGGCCGCACAGCTCCTCCGGCGTTTCAGCATCCGGCCCTACGAGCGAAGCGGCGACTGAGGCCCGACCGTGGACGATCGCTTCGCGCGCAAAACGGAGTACTTTAACCGGCTGGCCCCGAACTGGGACGATATCGTCGGCAACGACGGCGCGCGGCAGGAACGGCTGGCCGAGGTGTTCGCGCGCGTGCCCGTGCGGCGCGGCATGCGGGTGCTCGACGTGGGGTGCGGCAACGGCGTGCTCGTTCCGCACATCGTCGCGCGCGTGGGGAGCGAGGGTTCGGTGTGCGCGATCGACGCCGCCCCGGCGATGATCGAGCGCGCGCGCACGCTCCACGGGCGGCATGCGAACGTCCGCTGGATCGCCGGCGACATCGAGACCTGCGGCCTGCCCGAGGGCGCCTTCGACATCATCCTGTGCTTCGCCGTGTTCCCGCACGTCGCGGACAAGGCGCGGGCGCTTGCCGCGATGCGCGCGCTCCTCGCGCCGGGCGGCCGGCTCGTCATCTTCCACCTCGCCGACACCGCGTCGCTCAACAGCTTCCACGCCTCGCTGGACGCGCCCGTTCACGACGACATGATGCCCGGCCGGGACGAGCTCGAGGCGCTCTTCGCCGATACCGGTTTTCGCCTGGAGGCCTACGAGGACGCGCCCGGCCTCAACTACGTCGAAGCCGCTCCATGCTGACGCTCTGCAAAATCGCCGCGCTGGGACTGGCGGTCGCGTCGTTCGTATCGTGCCGGCCGTTTCCGCAGCCCGCGATCCTCTTCCCGACGGCCGCGGGGGTCGTGCTTGCGGTCATGGGCGGCGAGCCGGCGCGTGAGCAATTGCGCGCAACGCTTCCGGCGGCCCTCTTCGCGCTCAGCTTTTCCCTCTTTACGGTCGTCTCGTCGCTGGCCGCCGGCGCGCTCAATGCCGGGGAGGCGGCGGGGAACGCGGCCGCCGTCGTGTACGTGTTCCTCGCGGCGCGCGCGGGGATGCGCTGGATCGGCCGCCGCGGCTTCGGCGACCTCGTGCGCATCGTCCCGTCGCTGCGGATCTCCCTGTACGCCGTTCTCGTGTTCAACGCCCTCGCCGCCGGGGCCCGGAGAAACCGGCTTATCCGCCACCAGCTCATGGCGCGCTTCGGTTCCGTGCGCGGCCACCGGTGGCGCCTTGCGCGCTATTATGCGCACAACGTGATCCTCAAGGAGCTCTACACGGCGCACCTGAACCAGGCCGCCATCGCGCTGCGGGTGAACGGCCCGCTCCCGGCGGCGCCCTTCGCTCCCCTCACGGCGAGGGACCTCGCCGCCGCGCTTGCGGCGATGTCCTTGGCTGCGGCCGGGTTCGCGGCGGTGACGCCATGACCGCGCACGCCGTCGAGATCGCGGACCTGCGCTTTTCGTATCCCGACGGCACTGAGGTGCTGCGCGGTATCACCCTTGCCGTTCCCGCCGGTTCCCGTCTCGCGCTGGTCGGGGCAAACGGCTCCGGGAAAACCACGCTGCTCATGCACCTGGCGGGCCTGCTGGACGGTCCCGGACGGATCGCGCTCTTCGGCGTGGAGCGCACGCGCGCGAGTGCGCCGGAGCTGCGTCGGCGCATCGGCTATCTCTTCAGCAGCGTGGCCTATCAGTTCATCATGCCCACGGTGCTCGACGACATCATCCTGAGCGATCCGCGACCGGAGCTGCCGTACGACGAGCGGCGTGAGCGGGCGTTCGCCTGGCTCCGGCGCTTCCGTCTCGAGGCCTATGCCGGGCGCTATCCGCTCGATTGTTCCACCGGCGAGATGAAGCGCGCCGCGCTGGCCGGCGTCCTCGCGCGCGAGCCCGATTGTCTGCTTCTCGACGAGCCGCTCGCGAGCCTCGACCGCCCCTCCGGCGACGAGCTCCTGCGCCTCCTCGCGGAGGTGCCCACGACCATGATCGTCGCGACCCACCAGCGCGCCATCGTCGAGCGGCTCGGCGCCAATGTGGCCCTGCTGGACTCGGGTGTGGTCGCCGGCACGTTTACCGCCCGCCAGGCGCTTCGGACCCGCGCGGTTACTAATCTTTTATGGTAGGGTGATGATAGTGCGCTCCTCGTGATATCACGAAGGGCGATTTTTTATATTGACAGGTAACACGATAATAAATCGTGTGTTACTCAATGCATACAGTTTTTGCTCCAGGGTGATACCATGTCTAAAAAGATCGTTGTATTATTGCTGATGGCCGTAACGGCTCTGCCGCTTTATGCGCAGACGGATACAACGGGCACGCCCGCCGACAAAAAGGACCAATCCGCGTTTTCCGGCACCGAGATCGTGGTGACCGAGAAGAAGATCCACCCGGGCGTGGTGTCCGTGATCAAGGGGGAGGAGGTGAAGAAGTCCACGGCGACCGACCTCATCAACCTTATAAATGAAAAGGTCCCCAGCTTTTACACGCCCGAGCGCGGGGTGATGGGCTTCGGCGTCGCCTCCAATGGCGCGGGACGGATGACCATCCGCGGCATGGGGCTTTCGAGCTGGTCGCTTACGGCCCCCACCTCGCCCACGCACGGCCTGCCCATCCTCATCAACGGCGTTGACACGACGATGGGGATCATGGGCCATCCCGTGGCCGACGTCTTCGCGATGAAGAACGTGGAGCACATCGAGGTGCTGCACGGCCCGCAGCCGGTGCTCTACGGCGCGAGCGCGGTGGGCGGCGTGATCAACGTGATCACCAAGCGCCAGGAGAAGGAGGGCTTCGAGACGGAGATCACGGCCTCGTACGGGACCTTCAACACCACCGACGATTCGCTGGTGCACCGCGGGAAGATCGGCGGATTCGACTATGCGATATCGTACAACTTTCGCCACACCGACGGGCATCGCGAGCAGCGGATCAACAATACGACCTTCACCGCGCGCTACCAGGACCACAATGCGACGGCGCACCTGGGCTACGAGTTCGGGAAGCACATCTACGCCAGCCTGGACGGCTACGCGATGCAGATGACCGCGCACGATCCGGGCGGCGTGGACAGCGCCCTCGACGGCGAGGAGTACCCGTATCCCAGCGACAGGCTCGAGGTCTTCCGCATCGATCGCAACGGCGGTCTTTTCTCGATACGCAATTCGTTCAACATGCTCGATGGTTCGCTCATCGCCTACGCCAACAGCGGCCATCACCGCTCCTGGATGCCCGCCTACGACGAAGAGGAGAACAAGAACCTCGCCGCCTACAAGGCCAAGTCGAACTCGACCTTCAAGTCGAACGACGTGTCCTACGGCGTGAAGCTCAAGGAGACGCTCAAGAACATTATTCCCGGCAACCGGATCACCGCCGGCTTCGACATTCGCCAGGTTGGCGGGACGGCCGTCAACCCGCAAAAATACGAGGGCTATCCGCAGCGGCGGCAGATTGACGACAACCGGTATGTTCAATACGATCCGTATTACTATGTGAAGAATAAGTACATCACGCAGCAGTCGTACTTCGGCCTCGTTGAACAGGGCCTCTTCGAAAACATCATCGTCCTCACTGCCGGCGCGCGGCACACCTGGGATTCCGCGAGCGGCGATTTCGACGCCTGGCAGGGCGGGGTGATTGTTAATCCGCACAAGACGACGAAGGTCCACGCGAGCGGCGCCAAGGGCTTCATTCTGCCGGAGATCCGCGAGCTGTACTTCAAGTTCGCCGCGCAGGACAATACGATACAAGAAACCGAATTTGCGCTCAAACCGGAGACCTACTATATCTACGAGGCGGGGATCGAGCAGACCATCGCGGACTTCACGCTGGCGCTCACGGGCTATCGCATCTTCTCGTACGATAAGTGGTACAAGAAGTCCCTCCTTGCATCTGACCCGTATCCCAAGAACCCGACCGGTCCCGCGATGAAGGGATCGGCGTGGGACAATATGGACAAATTCTATTACAGCGGGCTCGAGGCCTCGGCGGGGTACAAGTACGAGAAGATGCTGGATGTGTCTGTCGGGTATTCGTACATCGACAATGAGTGGAACAATCAGGTGCTGCCGTATGTGCCTACGCACAAGGTCGTCGCGAACATCGGCCTCGCCATCGCCGATTTCTTCGCGGGCGTGAGCGGCGAGTACATCAAGGAGCTCTACTGGGAGAATCCCGTGCCCGACGATGCGGCGAACCAGTCACAAACCGACAAATATGGAGACACCTGCGGAAACCGCTGGCGCAAAGAGATCCCCGCGTACTATGTGATAAACGCGAAGCTCGCCTACACCTTCATGAAAAACTACCGGGCGTTCGTGAACCTGTATAATATCACCAACCAGCGGTACACGGCCATGGTGGTGAAGGCAAACGTTGGGACCGACGCATCACCGAATTACCGCGGTTTCGACTATCCCATGCCGGGCTTTCACTTCCTGGCGGGACTTTCGGCCACCTTCTGACTCATAGACCGACTCACACGCTCGCGGCGGGGCGCGGTCCGTTCGATGCGCTCCGCCGTCCTACTTGCCGATACGCTTTTTGATCCACGAGTCCACGTCGAAGCGCCCGGCCTCGCTGCCGTAGAGGATCGCGTTCAGGATCTCCCGTTCGAACTCCGTGTTGTTCACCGCCGCCTCGACCGTGCGCGCATCATACCCGTGCTTCTTCGCAAGATAGAGCGCGCAACCCCGCTTGAACGATTCCTTGACGCTCGCGAACGAACCGCCGCCGCGCATCACGATATTTACGATCCCGGCGTCGGTCGCGACGATCTCGCTCACGAGCGGGTCGCGGATGAACTCGCGCATGCGCGCGTTCATGATCCGGCGCAGCGCCGCCGGGTCCTTGAGCGTTTTGTCGAAGATCGGCCGGTCCGGCGAAACCGCGCCCGCCGCGACGTATTTGCCCATCGCGGCCATCCGCCGCATGCCGTCGAGCGTCTTGTAGGCGTAGTCCTTCACGTACGAGTTGACCACGAAGGCCGGCATCCCCACCCGCGGATCGGTCCGGAGCGTGTACACGACCCGGGTCTTCTCCCGCCCGATGTATTCGAGAAGGTACTGGCCGGCGAAGGTCGTGATGCGCACGAAGCGCGTATCGGCCGGGACGGCGGAATCGGCGAGCGCCCGCAGCTTCACGATGCCCCGCGCCGTCGCGAGGTCGTAGACGGTCTTGGCCTCCACCACGATGTCTCGGTCCGACACCGGGGCGGGCATGGAAAGCACGATGCGCAGCGTCATGTTGTTCCGGTCGATCTTCGTGACGATCGACGCACTCGTGCAGTTCGCCATCCACTGCGGAAAGGCGGCCGGATCGCGCAGCACCTCGCCCAGCACCTCGAGCTTCGCGTCGATCACGACGATGCCGCGGTATTCCTTGAAGGGGAACTTCGCGGGCTGGCGCGAGTACACGCGGATGCCGTTTGTGTTGAGCTCGGTCGTCCAGCACAGGGCCGGGGCCGCCGTAATGAGCGTAGCGATGAGGGCTGCGATTCCGAGGAGCGCCGTGATCTCGATTCGTTTCATGATTTCTCCTGTCGTGCGGTTTCTGGCGGTTTGTCAATCCATATGGATAATGATTGCATATTGAGCGGGATTGCGGTTAAGCTATGATGAAATATCATATTGATATTTTCGATTTATCTTAAATTGACACGCATTCATGTATCCCACATGAAATCCAACCCATTAAATATTTGACGAACGTAACGGCAAGGAAAAATGGAGTCATTTTTTCGAGGGAATGACATGTCCTGGTCACCGAAGGTTTTCATCGTCGCAGCCCTGCTTGTCGCGGTCGCCATATACGCCATGTTCTGCTCATCGCGCGACATCAGCGGAACGTACTCGCTCGTCAAGTGTGTTGATGTGGACTCGACCGAGATCGGCGAACGCGCCGGCGCGGCGGGGACGATCATCATCAAAAACCTCTCCGGACGCCGGTTCGCGATAGAGCACGCGGGCGGGAGCAACGACGGCACGCGCCTCATCGGCGAGCTGGAGGACACCCGGCTGATCGTCAAGATCGGCACCTCGCCGGTGGTCTATGCCTTCGCCTCCGGATCCCGGTCGTTCGAGTACAACGGTTACTCCGGCAGGTGCGTCTACGAAAAGTCGAACTGAGCTGCGGCGTCCCGCCAGATCCGGCGCAGCGCGTCGCGCCAGCGGGGATGCGTGAAGGCGCGCCCGCGCCATTCGGCGCCCTCGATCACCAGCGTCTCCAGCACCGCCCACGCGCGCGCGAAATCGAACTCGCGCCAGAGCGTCCCCGCCTTGTAGATGAACTCCGCCTCGCGCGCGCGCAGGAGCCGCTCGAATCCCTCGCGGTAATCGAACACCGGCCAGTGCGCGCCGGCGTAGAAGATGAACTCGGCGCTGCCCAGCGCCACGAGCGCATCGAAGCCTTTCTCGTAGTCGAAGCGCTTCCATTCCTTTCCGGCGTAGTACAGATAGCGCGGCAACCCGAGCGCGGAGAAGAGCGCGATCGCCCCGGCGTGGTCGAACTCGCGCCAGAAGCGCCCGGCGCGGTAGACGTATTCGGGGTCGGCCAGGTCGAAGAGGGCGCGGCAGCCGCGCGCGTAATCGAACCGCTTCCAGAAGATGCCCGCCTTGTGGATGAACTCGGCCGAGCCAAGCGCGATCAGCCGGTCGAGGCCGCGCGCGTAATCGAACTCCCGCCAGTCGCGCCCGGCGAGGAACACGCACTCCGCATTGTCCGCGGCGAGGAGTGCGGGGACGCCGCGGGCGAAATCGAAATCAGCCTGGTCCGCGCCCGCTCGGTACAATGCGCGCGCCTCGCTCGATGCGTCATGCCCGGCGGTCATCGTCGCCCCCGCTTCGCGCGGATACGCACCGCCTGCCCGAACGGCGCGACGAACGGCTCGTCGCGCCCCTCGGCGATGAGCCAGATGGTGGGCGAGTACTCGCGCAGCTCGGCGATATCGTAGATGTAGCCGTCGGTGATCACCAGCAGCATCTCGGTGTGCCCTGCGAGATACGAATTGAACAGCGGCGCGAAGAAGGTGGTTCCGCCGGCGCCGGTGCGTATGAAGCGCCAATCGCCCTTTTGATAGCGATACGGGCGGCCCGCGTCGCGCGCGGCCACGAAGGCGTCGTCGCGCTTCTCGGGAACGAACAGGTTCTCGTCCAGGCAGAGGAGGTTCACGCGGTATTTTTCGGCAAGCTGCTCGATCACGCCGAAGGCCGTTTCGATGTCGGCCGGGTTCATCACCATGGAGCCCGAGACGTCAACGGCCACGGTGATCACCTCGCGCTCGCGAAAGATGCGGCCGGGCGCGTAGATGCCGTTGGCGAAATAGCGGCGGTTGAAGCGCCCGTAGGTGTAGGTCCACTCGTTCGATTGCGCGGCGAAGTCGATCGTGCTCTTGAGCAGGCGTTCCCACGAGTCGATGTCGGCCTCGGTTGTCGTGTTGATGATGCCCCGGATCTCCTGGAAAGCGCGCTCGTCGGCGCAATCGCGGTCGGCCTCGGCCAGGCTCAGCGTGCGTGTACGCTTCGCGGTGATGGCGTCGGCGGCCGCGCGGTCGTGGAAGAGGTGCACGCCCGTGGGCAGCGTCTCGTCGCGCTCGTCGATGAAGACGATCCCCCGCAGGCCGGACCAATCGAAGCGGCTGCGCTCGTCGTCCGGCGCGCGAAACAGCGGCGCGGTGTCGATGCGTTCATCCAGGCGCGCGCCATCATGCGCCCCGGCATCCAGCGGAATGCCGGGATCTATGGGCCCCGAGTCGATATGCGCGCGGCGCTCCTCGGGCGAGAGCCCCTTGAGCCAGCGGAACACGTCCTCCCACGAGGGGTCGCCGATCCCCGTTGCGCGATAGAACGCGTGCGGAATCACCGGCAAGCCCGGCGGGAGGAGGAGCTCCGGCGTGTCGGCCGCGTAATCGCCCGTCCGTGAAAAAAAGGTCGTGTGATGGGCGACGATATAGCTGTTCACCGCCATGTCCTGCGCCACGTTCTGGAGGTAGGGGCTCTCGTCGGGCAGCGCGCGGTGATCGTGGTTGAGCACGGCGTGCATCATCTCGTGGATCAGCAAACCGATGAACTGTTCCGCGTGCAGTGATTCGACGAAGTCCGGACGATAGGCCAGCGTGAGGCGCGACTGCAGGACCGTGAGCGCGAGCGTCGGTATCGCGGCATCGGGGAAAAACTGGACCTGCTGATAGAAATAGGAAGCGAACCGGCTTCGCCGCCACAGGGTCTCGAGCGCGATGTCGACGGGCGCGGACATGATATTTTAGGCTTGCGCATATGGCGCGGCGTATAATAGTGGACGGCGAGCGCCGCGCACAGGCCGGGGCGCGCCAATCATGACACAAGGAGCTGGACCATGTATATTACGAAAGACGGTAAGAAGCTCGAGGACGTTATCCGCACCGCGATCGACGATAGCGAGGTCACCATGGCCGAGTACGAGGAGATCATCAATGTCGCGTTCGAGGACGGGAAGCTCGATGCCCATGAAAAGGCCCTCCTGAAGGAGTTCAAGTCGCTCATCGCGCAGAACGTGGTCAAGCGCGTGCCGTAATCCATCCGCGGGACCCTGCGCGATCGCATTACCGGGTCGCTGCGCCGGTCCCGCTTCCCGCACACGGATGCGGCGCCCGGGCGCCGCATCGCAATCAAAGAATCCGCTCGAACCGTTCCAGCAGGGCCGCGCCCATGGCCGTATCGGGCAGCCGGTGCAGCGCGGCCGGCGCCTGCGCGAAGATCCCGCAGTCGCGCAGGAGGCGGTAAAAAAACGAAATCCTGAAATCGGCGCGCGCATGCCCCGCGAACATGAGCACGTTCGCGATCTCGTCGAGCTCGGCGTCGGTCGGCGTCGCGGCGCCGCGCGCCCGGGTCTCGCGCAGGTGGTCGATCGCGCCGGAGAGCGCCCAGAGGACGTCCTCGGCGGGGATGGCGTCGTCGGCCAACTCGCGAAGGCGCGCGCGGTCCCCGGCGATGACCTCCGCGGTGACCAGCCGCCGCGGCGCGCAGATCTGCGCCACGAAGTCGGCCGCGGCGCTCGCGCCGATGAGCGCCGTGATCGTGAGCGCCAGCGGACCGGACGGCTCCGCCGCAAGCCGCGCGGCCAGGGCGTCCTCGTCGGCAAGTCCGAAGGCGTCCGATATCGCGCACGAGACCTGGTGCCAGCCGCGCGGGTTGGGGTTGATGGCGCGCTCGTCCCACAGCCGGTCGGGGAACACCGATATGTATCGCATAACGGACGGGTGGACGCCCTCGCGCGTGGCCCAGGGCAGCCACTCGGCGGCGGCGGGCCGGAGCTGGAAGACCGCGAGGCGGCCGTCGAGCGCGGCGTCGTCGAAGTTGGTGATGGTGGTGCTGTCCTCCTCGCCGAGGTTGCCCGCGAGCACGATGGCGGTCCGTTCGGGGAGCGCGTGCTCCCCGCAGGTGCGCTCGGTGATAATCTGGAAGAGCGTCTGGATAACCGTAGGGTGCGCGCGGTTGGACTCGTCGAGGAACCACACGATGCCGGCCGCGCCGTCGGGGACGCGCTCCGGCGGGATGAAGCGCGGTCGGTAGTAGATCATCCGCCGCGCCTCGTGGTCGGGCACGGGGTAGCCGCCGAGGTCGATGTTCTCCTTGAAGGCCAGCCGCGTGTCGATGAAGTGCATTCCCTTTCGTTCGGCGACCGCCTTCACGATGGCCGATTTCCCCACGCCCGGGTGCCCCAGGACCTTGATCGCATAGTTGAGCCGCCACCCCGCGTCGAAGTAGCCCTCGAGGATCTCCTCGAGCTGGCGGGCCGAAACGATGACCGGCGTCTTTTTCATATGCTCTTCAGGAGCAGGTCCTTGAATACCTTCGCGACCTTTTTCATGAAGGCCGTGACCTCCTCCTCGCGCCGTCCCTCGTACTTGCGGTAGTTGACCAGGATGCCGTTCATCATGGCGAAAAAGTAGTGCGCCAGGAGCCGCGTGTCGCCGCGGTAGCCGAGGTCGCTGATGACCTGTTCGAAGATGTCCAGCCCGCGCCCCACGAGCGCATTGACCCGCAGCAGCGAGTCGGGATTGAGCTGCCCGTGCGTCATGAACACCACCATCATCCGAAAATAGGAGTCGTGGGTGGAGATGAAGTCGAAGAAGGTGTCGATGAGCCGGTCGAAGGAATCGGCGGTCACGGGGCCGCCCGCGGTGATCTTCCCCAGCTCGTCGAGAAAGGTGGTGCTGTCGCGGACGGTGGCCTCCACGAAGAGCGCCTCCTGGTTGGGGAAGTAGGTGTAGATGGAGGAGGCGGCGATCCCGGCCTCGTCGGCGATCTCGCGCATGCTCACGCGGTTGAACGGCCGCGTCGCGAACACGCGCTCGGCGGCGTCGATGATGAGGTCCTTGCGGTCTTGGCGCTCCTTGCTCTTGAGCTCGCTGAGCGTCGACTTCTTCTTGGTGGTTTTATTCACGCGGATAGTCCCTTGGCGTTAAAAGTGTCATCAGACAAACGTCATTTCATATGAGCGCCATATGTAGTGCGGGCGATGATTTTTATCAAGAAAAAATCCGAAATCTGTTTGACAGTCCGAACGGTGTTCGGGAAATTGATACAATCTCATTCGCACACATCATCGACCAGAGGTGGCCCATGATTCTCCTGAATCCCCACAAACACAACCGCACGTATAAAGATGAAAAATCGAAGGAGCTGATGCAAAAGACCATCGACTTCTTTGAAAAGAAGGGATTGAAGCAAATCAAGAAGGACTGGCACGAGAAAAAATGGAACTATGATTTCGTCGAGTTCCTCAAGGAGACCCAGGCCTTCGCCGTGCTGATGACGCCCTCCGGCTACGGCGCCTCCGACTCCCGATGGGACACCTATCGCAACAGCGCCTTCTCGGAGATCACCGGTTTCTACGGGGTCACCTACTGGTACACCTGGCAGGTGTCCATGCTGGGCCTGTGCCCGATCTGGAACGGCTCGAACGAGGAGGTGAAGCACAAGACCGCGAAGCTCCTGCAGGAGGGCGGGGTGTTCGCCTTCGGGCTTTCCGAGAAGGAGCACGGCGCCGACATCTACTCCAGCGACATGATGCTCTACCCCGAGGGCGACGGGAAGTACCGCGCGAACGGCGACAAGTACTACATCGGGAACGGCAACGAGGCCGCGCTCGTGTCCACCTTCGCGAAGATGGCCGACACCGGGGACTATGTCTTCTTCGTCGTGAACTCCAAGCACCCGAAGTACGAGTGCATCCGCAACGTCGTCAACGAGCAGAACTACGTGGCCGAATACGCGCTGCACGACTATCCCATCACCGACGCCGACATCACCGAGCGCGGCCCCAAGGCGTGGGACGACATGCTGAACACGATCAATGTCTGCAAGTTCAACCTCGGCTGGGGCGCGATTGGCCTGTGCACCCACTCGCTCTACGAATCGATCGACCATGCGGCCAACCGCAACGTCTACGGCAAGTTCGTGACCGACTTTCCGCACGTGAAGCGCCTCTTCGTGGACGCCTACTGCAAGCTCGTGGCGATGAAGCTCTTCGCCGAGCGCGCGATCGACTACATGCGCTCCGCCAACGAGAACGACCGCCGCTACCTGCTGTTCAATCCCATGGTGAAGATGAAGGTGACCCGCGAGGGCGAGGAGGTGATGAACATCCTCCACGACATCATCGCCGCCAAGGGCTTCGAGAACGAGCCCTTCTTCGAGATCGCCAAGCACGAGCTTCCCATGCTGCCCAAGCTGGAGGGGACGGTGCACGTGAACATGGCGCTTATCGTGAAGTTCATGGCCAACTATTTCTTCAACCCGAAGGAGTATCCCGAGGTTCCCAAGCGCGACGATCTCGCGAACGACGAATTCATGTTCCGCCAGGGCCCCACGAAGGGCCTGGGCAAGGTCCAGTTTCACGACTACAACATCGCCTACAATAGCGTCAACCTGCCGAACGTGAACGTCTTCAAGGAGCAAATCAAGCTCTTCAAGGATTTCCTGATGAAGGCGGGCCCCAGCAAGGAGCAGTCGGCCGACATCGACTACCTGCTGGCGCTGGGCGAGGTCCTCACGCTGGTGGCGTACGGCCAGCTTATCATCGAGAACCGCAAATACTTCCCCGTGGACGACGACCTCCTCGAGGAGATCTTCGATTTCATGGTGCGCGATTTCTCGAAGTACGCCCTGGGGATCCACCTGAAGCCGTCAAACAGCGACGCGCAGCGCGAGCTTTCGCTGAAGATCGTGAAGACGCCGGTGCCCAATCCCGCGCGCTTCGAGAAGTTTTACCTGGAGAACGTGTACTCGCTTAAGGGCGCGTACAAGATGCGCGATCAGAATTTTTAACCCCCTCCCAGCCTCCCCCTTCGCAAGGAGGAGGTGACGCAAGACCCGCTCCTGGAGGGGGCGGGTTTATTGAGGAAAATACTCCTCCCAGGGGCTCCCCCTCTCCTTGCGGGAGAGGGGGCCGGGGGGTGAGGTAAAGGAGATGCCGACCATGGAAAAGATCCTGCTTAATCCGAAGAAGATCGTCGCGAAATACGCCGACGAAGAGACGAAACAAATCATGCTGAAGACCATCGATTTCTTCGAGGGCCGCGGCCTCAAGAAGATGAAAGATGACTTCCACGCCTGCGTGTGGTACACCGAGTTCCTCGATTTCATGAAGGAAAACCAGATCATGGCGAAGCTCCTCACGCCCAAGGGCTTCGGCGGCGATTCGTCCCGATGGGACACCTCGCGCATCACCGACTTCGCCGAGATCCTGGGCTTCTACGGCCTCACCTACTGGTACACCTTTCAGGTGAGCGCGCTGGGGCTGGGGCCCATCTTCCTGGGGTCCAACGCCGAGGCCAAACACAAGGCGGCGAAGTTCCTCAAGGAGGGCGCCATCTTCGCCTTCGGCCTCTCCGAGAAGGAGCACGGCGCCGACATCTACTCCAGCGACATGATGCTCTACCCGCAGGCGGACGGCACCTATAAGGCCAACGGCGACAAGTACTACATCGGCAACGGCAACGAGGCCGCCATGGTCTCCACCTTCGGCAAGATCGCCGACAGCAATGACTACGTTTTCTTCGCCGTCGACTCAAAGCACCCGAAGTACGAGTGCGTCAAGAACGTGATCAACAACCAGGACTACGTGGCCGAATACGCGCTGCACGACTATCCCATCACCGACGCCGACATCCTCGAGCGCGGCCAGAAGGCGTGGGACGACATGCTCAACACCATCAACATCTGCAAGTTCAATCTGGGGTGGGGCTCCATCGGGATCTGCGAGCACGCCCTGTACGAATCGCTCAATCACGCGGCGCACCGCAATCTCTTCGGGAGCTATGTGATCGATTTCACGCACATCAAGCAGCTCTTCGTGGACGCCTACTGCCGGCTGGTCGCGATGAAGCTCTTCGCGTTGCGCGCGACCGACTACATGCGTTCCGCGAACGAGGACGACAAGCGCTATCTCCTGTACAATCCCATGGTGAAGATGAAGGTCTCCACGCAGGGCGAAGAGGTGATCAACCTGCTGTGGGACGTGATCGCGGCCAAGGGTTTCGAGAAGGACACCTACTTCGAGAACGCCGCGACCGACATCCGGGCCCTCCCCAAGCTGGAGGGGACGGTGCACGTGAACATGGCGCTCATCATCAAGTTCATGCCCAACTATTTCTTTAATCCGAAGGAGTACGCGCCCGTTCCGCAGCGGCGCGACGCGGCCAACGACGATTTTCTGTTCAACCAGGGGCCCACGAAGGGGCTGGGCAAGCTGCAGTTCCACGATTTTAACATCGCCTACAACAGCGTGAATATCCCCAACGTGAACGTCTTCAAGGAGCAGATCGAGGCCTTCAAGGAGTTCATGCTCGCGTCGATGGAGACGATGAAGGAGCAGGCCAACGACATCGACTTCCTCCTGCAGGTGGGCGAGTGCTTCACGCTGGTCGCCTACGGGCAGCTCATTCTCGAGAACAAGAAGATCTACGATGTGTCGGACGAGCTTATCGACCAGATCTTCGATTTTATGATACGCGACATGGTGAAATTCGCCATGCAGCTCTACGCGAAGCCCATCGCCTCCGAGAAGCAACAGGCCGCGTGCCTCAAGATGATCAAGCGCCCGGTGGTGAACAAGGAGCGCTACGACCGCATCTGCAAGGACTACGTCTATTCGCTCATCGACACCTACACGATGAACGAGTGATCGCATACTCGCACTTGTCAGTACAAGCTTTTGACAATGTTACCCAATTAGCCGGCATCCCCTGCCGGCTTCTTTTTTTGTGCGCGATCCGAGGCGGGAAGGGGCAGGTGGGCGATTTCGTGAATCGCTTGACTTTTTTGCATGCGTCACTCTTCTCTATGGCGTTACGGTTCGTATCCGTGGCGTGTCGAATCGGGCCGATTGTGACCTTTTCATTTAAAGGCTGGTATGGAACTGAAGGTTGTTCTGGCAATAACCCTGTCGGTCTTGTTTTTTACGATTATCAACCTGAAGAGTAAGTTTTTTTCACGCGAGCTTCTCATCGTCGCCGGGTTTACGGTCTTCATCTCCCTCGCAGCGAACAAGGACAACCCGGATTTCTCTCTGGTGAGGATCCTGGTCGCGATCCCGCTCTGCTTTACCGGCGGGATCGCCGTGTTCTTCCGCGACGAGATCCTGCCGCGTATCACCGAACGTTCGCTGCACCTGCTCTCGCTGCTGCATGGCTACACGGTGCTCGTCAACGTGCCGGTGGCGCAGACGCCGGTCATGGCGATGCTGCTCATGGCGCCGGTCGTCGTTGCGCACTATTACGCGATCTCGCGTCGGGCCCTGCCGGCATCGGAAAAGATATTCGCATATTGCGTGCAGCTGTACTTTCTGGTCTGCATCGGCTACTATAACCTGAAACGGATGGTGCTGTATGATATGCCGCCCGGCGTTATCGTACAGGTGGATGTCGAACTGTTCGTCAGGCTGTTTTGCATTTCCGGCATGCTCTTCTATATTCTCATCTATGTCCTCAATCTGCTGCTGGCGGTGCCGCTCCCGGCGAAGTGCGAGCCCGACTATTCGAGGCTGTTCATCGAAAAGATGGGGGACGCGCAGGCGAATCCGGCCGTCACGCTTGCCATAACGGCGATGGCCGCCGCTCTGTTCGGGCTCAACCTGCGCTATCATGCGATACCGCATTCGTTCATCACGGAGTTTCTGGTGGTGTGTGTCGTCATCGGTGCGCCGCATGTCGATGCGATCGCGGCTCGAATTGCGGGAATGCGATCGTGATCGTTCGCCAGCCTGATCACCCGGTACGGGCGCGCCATCAGGACTACTTCGATCCCGAAATCCCCATCTCGCCCGTTTTGAGGTCGATGCTGACGGCGAAGTCGAGCGGGTCCTCGTTCCGTTCGTTGGTGAAGTAGATGTGGGTTCCGACAAAGCGCGCGGTGTACGCATGCGCGGTTTTCTGCTCCCCGACCAGGCGCAGCTTCGCCTCGATATGCCAGTAGGTCTCGATGATTTGAGCCTCAATTAAAAATAAGACCAGTCGCTCCGGGCCCAGCTTCGAAATCGCCGCCGGGAGCGCGCGCCCGATGCGCTTCGTGGCTCCTGCGGCGATGCGCGTAGCGTCCGCCCGCTCCAGGTCCGAGAAATACGCGCTCGACACCACCACGCGCTTTGTCGCGGCGCTTCGACCCATCAGGGGGTCAGAGCCTATTGCATAGGCGGCGAGGTGTGGAAGGGGCGTGAAGACGGCCGGGTCGATCGCAACGGCCGATATCCGCTTGTTCGCCTGTTCCTGCGCGAAGCTCTCGGTCATGCCGGCCCAGGGGCTCTGACCCCTGGTGATCGTGATGTGCGCTCTGTTTTCCATGCGGGTGCCCGTTCCATAAAGGGATGCCGGCGTAATGGCTGATGCAAGCGCGGCGATGATGACGCAGCGCACGAATGATTCGAAGGATCGAATGGACATGGCCGGCCCCCGTGTTGTATTGATTAATCCTGCGACAGTATCGGAAAAAAGGCAATCGAAAAAGAACGAAGCGGGAGGGCGCGCGCGGGCGATTGTCGCATACTACCCCGCCGGTTGCACGGGGCAGTATGCCGGCGAAGCGGTGTTATTTCTTCTTCGCTTTGGGTTTCGCGGCGGCCTTTTTCACGGTCTTCTTGGCGGCCGGTTTTTTGGTGGTTTTTTTAGAGGTGCTGCACTTGGGCATCGGAGGCCTCCTGATTGATATTTCCCGCACTATGTCGATGCGACATAATTATTATCAAGCGTTTTTAATTATGTCTCATTGAAAACCGACATATTTTTTTTCGATGAAAAGTTGTTGCCCGAACATATGCGCTCGGGTACATCGTACTATCGGTTAGAGAGCAGGACCGGGAGGCGGCATGGACGCGAAAATGCAGAGGCTTGTGCAGGACCTGAAGAGCGCGGACATCTTCGCATCGTGCAGCGCGACCGATATCGCCCGCATCATCCCCTACCTTCAGGAGCGGACGCTCCGCGCCGGCGACGTATTGTTCGAGGCCGGGTCCCCGGCAACCACGTTCTATCTGGTTTCGAGCGGGACCGTCGCCCTCCTGACCGGGAAAAAGACGACACAAGAGATTTCCACCGGGACCATCGGCGAGGAGTCCGTGTACGAGGAGCGCTATCTCTCCGACGCGATCGCCGTAACGGACGCGACGGTCTATGCGATCGACCGGGAGCACCTTCGGTACGTGCTGGGTTCCGGCGCAGGGTTTATGCAGGCGCTGTATCGTTCCATCATCAATCACCACGTCGTCCGCTCGCTTGCCGGCGCCCTGCGCCCCACGCGCGTCGAGGCGGCCCCGGAGCGGCCGGACCGGTTGAAGATTATCGGCTGGGTGCTGGCGATCGCGCTGCCGGTGGTCATCCTGCTCGCCGGCGGCGGCTGGGGGATGGACTGGAAGACGAAGATATTCGCGACCGTCGCGGTGAGCACCATCGTGATGTGGATCTTCCGCCTCGCGCACGAGTTCATCCCCAGCATCTTCGCGGTGCTGGTCATTCTGATCCTCGACATCGCCCCGCCGGAGGTCGCGCTCTCGGGGTTCACCTCGGGAAGCTTCTTCATGGCCTTGAGCATCTTCGGGCTTTCGGCGGTGCTGGTCTCATCGGGGCTCACGTATCGGCTGGTCGTCACCCTGCTCCGGTTTGTTCCCCGCTCCAAATTCTGGTACAATATGACCATCATGCTCGTGGGGATCTTCCTTACGCCGCTGATGCCGTCGGCCAACGGCCGAATCAGCCTCGCGAACCCGATTCTGGTGGACATGGTCGATTCGCTGGGCTACCGGAAGGGCGGACGCGCCGCGACCGATCTGTCGGTGGCGACGTTCTCCGGCTTCACGCTCTTCTCGGGAATATTCCTGAGCAGCAAGTCGATCCATTTCGTCATTTTCGGCCTGCTGCCCATCCAGGTGCAGGAGCAGTTCAACTGGGGATACTGGCTCTACGCGTCGCTGGTGGTGGGCGTCGTTCTGCTGGCGCTGCACGTGGTCGTTTCAAAATACCTCTTCGCCAACGACGAGCCGACGAACCTGTCGCGCGAGCGGGTGGAGACGCAGCAGCAGGTCCTGGGCCCCATGAGCACGCACGAGTGGGCCGCCCTGGGCGGGATCGTCCTTTTCCTCCTGGGGATCGCGACATCGACGATCCACAAAATCGACCTGTCGTGGATCGGGCTCACGGTCCTCTATGTGGTGCTGGCGCTCGAGTTCCTTTCGAAAAAGGAGTTCACCGGCAGCATCGACTGGACCTTCCTCATCTTCCTCGGAACGCTCATCGGCCTGGTCAAGTCAATGTCGTACATCGGGCTGGACGCGGGAATCGGGAAGCACCTGCTCTGGTTCGGGATGTACACCCGGACGAACTTCGCGCTCTTCGTGCTCCTCCTGGGGGCGAGCATTTTGGTCCTGCGCTTCTTCATCCCGAACAACGCGACGGTCGCCATCCTCGCGGCGATATTCCTGCCGATCGCGGAGATCAGCGGCGTCAATCCCTGGGTGGTCGGGTACATCATCCTGTTCATGAGCGACGCCTGGCTGCTGCCGTACCAGTGCACCTACTATCTGCAATTCGAGGAGCTTGCCCACAAGGACGGGATCTACGATTCGCGGCTCTTCCTGAAATACAACGCGATCAGCGTGCTCTTCCGGTTCGCGGCCGTATACGCGTCCATACCGTTCTGGAAATATCTGGGTATATTATGAAGATCAATATCGTCAGAAGCCTCGCCATCGTGTTCATCGTGGGCCTGCTGTTTTTCCTGGTGCTTGAGAACCTGCGAAAGCCCCGGGTGTTCATCCTGCACAGCTACGCGCTCGATTATTCGTGGGTCCGCGACATCAACGATGGGATCATGCGGATATTCAAGAAGCGGCCGTACTCCCTCCGCTGGCACTACATGGACACCAAGCGCCATCCCGCCGAGGACTTCAAGCGGCACGCGGGGAACACGGCCCGGCGCCTCATCAAGAACTGGCGTCCGGACATCATCATCGCCATCGACGACACGGCCCAGGAGCATGTCGCGAAGTACTTCAACAACGACCCCGCCATCAACATCGTCTTTACCGGCGTGAATGCGGAGACCAAGACCTATGGCTACGACACCGCGTCCAACGCGACCGGGATGCTGGAGCGCGTGCCGCTCAAGGAGTTCAAGGAGGTGTTCGTCTCGCTCTTGCCCAAGGACAAGCGGCGCATCGTGCACATTTCGGACAACTCCGAGTCGTCGAAGTACATTCACCAGGAGCTCGAGGCGGTCGACTGGTCGCCGCTCCGTCTCGTCTCGTCGTCGCGCTGCGACACCTTCGCGCAGTGGAAGAAGGCGATCCTCGAGGCCCATTCCAAGGGCGATATTCTGCTGGTGACGCACTATCACACCATAAAGGAAAAGATGACGGACAAGATGGTGATCCCGCCGAAGAAGATCATCGATTGGACGCAACCCCGCTTGAAGATGCCGGCCATCGGTTGCTGGGGCTTTTATGTCGAGGACGGCGGGATGATGGCGGTCGCGGTGTCGCCCTACGAACAGGGCGAGGAGGCGGCCAAGATGGCGGTCGAGATCATCGAGACGAAGCGGCGCCCGAAGGACATCCCGGTGAAGACGGGCGTGCAGTATGTCGTCTACATTCGAGAGAAGCTGGTCCGTGACATCAACATGGACCTCCCGCGCATGCTGGAGGCCTTCGCTCGCGCGACCAACAATTACTTCGAGGAAAAAATCGTCCAATAGGAGCCGGTATGCGGTGCCGCAGCCTTGCCGTGCGTTATGTGATGTGCGCCGTGATCGTCGGCGCCTGCGCGTGGTGGGCGCTCCCGCCCATCGACGCGCACGCCGACCAGGAGAAGCGCGTGCTCGTGCTCCACTCCTACCACAAGGGCCTGAGCTGGACCGAGAAGGTGGTCTCCGGGATCGAGTCGGAGTTCGCGAAGGCCGCGGCGGGCGGGGTGCGGGCGACCATCGACTACGAGTACATGGACACCAAGCGGTTCGTGGACGACGCCTACTTCAAGATCCTCTTCGATCTCTACCGGCATAAAAGCAAAAAGCTCCGCTATCACGTGATCATCTCCGTCGACGATGCGGCGCTGGTGTTCCTCAAGCGCTACCGGGACCGGCTCTACGGCGAGGTGCCGGTGGTCTTCTGCGGCGTGAACTTTTTCACCGACGACATGCTCAGGGGGCACAAGCGATACACGGGCGTGGTCGAGGCCTTCGACGTGCGCGCCACGCTCGATCTGGCGCTGTCCCTTCATCCCAATACAAAGGAGTTCGTGGTGGTGGGCGACAACACCATCACCTCGCAAAGCAATGTGAAGGCGTTGAGCGCCGTCGCGCCGGTATACCTGAAAAAGAACGTGGGCATGCGCTTCCTGACCGACGCCGACATCTGGCGCTATGCGCGCGAGCTCGAGCGGCTCGGCCCCGGGAGCGTGATCATCGCCATGCTCTTCAATCTCGACAACGAGGGGAAGTTCTACACCTACGAGGAGAGCTTCGAGATCTATACGCAGTATGCGAAGGTCCCGGTATACACCTACTGGGACTTCTATCTGGGGTACGGCGCCGTCGGCGGCAAGATCATCAGCGGCGTGACGCAGGGCGAGGAGGCCGCGAAGAAGGCCATCCAGGTCCTCCGCGGGGAGAAGGTGCAGCACATTCCCATCCTCAAGGAGAGCCCCAACCGCTACATGTTCGATTACAAGGTGCTGCGCTTTTACGGGATCGGCGAGTCGAAGCTGCCGCCCAACAGTATCATCATCAACAAGCCCCACGAGCTCATCGACACCTTTCACCGGCACAAGTTCCTGATCCTGGGGATCCTCGCGTTCATCCTCTTCCTCATCGGCGTGATCATCACGCTGAGCGTGAACATCGTGCGGCGCAAGCGCGTGGAGCGGGAGCTGGTGCGCACCAATGCGGCCTACGACCGCTTTGTCCCGCACGAGTTCCTGAACAACCTGGCCAAGGAGAGCATCATCGACGTGCAGCTCGGGGACCAGGTGCAGAAGGACATGACGGTCCTCTTCTCGGACATCCGCAGCTTCACCACGCTTTCCGAGGCCATGTCGCCGGAGGAGAACTTCAATTTCATCAACTCGTTCCTGCGCGCGATCGGCCCCATCATCCGCACGCACCACGGCTTCATCGACAAGTATATCGGCGACGCCATCATGGCCCTGTTTCCGCGCGACGCGGAGCACGCGATCATGGCGGCCGTCGAGATGCAGAAGGGGCTCATCGATTGGAACGCCTCCCGGCGTGAGCGCGGCTTCCTCCCCGTCGAGATCGGGATCGGCTTGCATATCGGGACGCTCATGCTGGGGACGGTGGGCGAAGAGAAGCGTATGGAGGGCACCGTCATCTCCGACGCGGTGAACCTCGCCTCGCGGCTCGAGGGGCTCACCAAGCTCTTTGGCGCCGGCATCATCCTGAGCGAGCGGACCCTCGAGGGGCTGGGCGAGAAGAAGGTGAAGTATCTCTACCGGAACCTCGGCCGGGTGAGCGTCAAGGGGAAGAGGGACCCCGTGACCATCTATGAGATCATCGACGGGAGCGATAACGCCGTTGCCGAGCGCAAGCTCAAGACCAAGAAGCTGTTCGAGCAGGGCCTCGACCTCTACTACGCGCGCGATTTCGCGGCGGCGCAGGGCAAGTTCCAGAACGTCCTGAAGCTCAATCCGGACGACGCGGCCGCGCGCCTGTACGAGCGCTATGCCGTCGAGCTCGCGCAATCACCGCCCCCGGACGACTGGGACGGCGTGCAGCGCCTGGACACCAAGTAGCCCTCAGGCACCCCGTGCGCGCACGCGTGGCACAGGCGTTGGACGGAATCGGCGGCGGCGGGTTCCGGCTGGCGGCCATGTGCGCGCTCCTTTTTCTCGTCATGGTGGGGATCGTTTTCGGGCGCAGCGGCCGTGACGCGATCTTTATCCGCGAGATCGGTTCGGCGAAGCTTCCGTTCATGTACCTCCTCACGGCCGTCGTCATGGTGGGCGCGTCGGGCTTGTATGCGCGCGTCGTGGACCGCATGTCCCGCTTTCGCCTTCTCGCGGTTGTGCTGCTCGCCGAGGTCGCCGTGATCGCGCTCCTGCGCCTCCTCATGATCCTTCCGCATTCGGCCGTCGCCGTCGCGGTCTTCTGCGTGACGGAGGTGCTCCTCATCATCCCCCCCATGCACTTCTGGACCTATGGGAACGACGTGTTCAATCCGCGGGAGGGGAAGCGGGCCTTTCCGATCATCGGGGCGGCGGGGATGCTGGGCACGGTCGCCGGCGGCCTGCTGACGCGCGCGATTGCGCAGAACGCCGGGACGCCGGAGCTCTTCACGGCATGGGCGCTCGCCGGCTGCCTGTGCCTGCCGGCGGCGCTGGCTGCCCGGCCGGCGAAGCGCGACGGAAATATGCGTTATGCGAAAGATGAAAAGCGCGACGGGCCGCCCGCCGGCCGCATCGGCGAGGTGCGCGAGCTGCTCTCGATCCCGCTGGTGCGGACGCTTGCGCTGCTGCACGTGCCGATGTACATCGTCATCTATGTTATCGACTACCAGTTCTTCTCCAACCTCAACGAGGTCTTTCCGGACCGCGACGCCATGGCCGGTTTTCTGGGCGTGTTCACCGCGGTGTGGTCCGGGAGCGCCATGGCGTTCCAGTTCCTGCTCGCCGGGCCGCTCCTGCGTCGGTTCGGCGTGGGGCGGGTCGCGCTCGTCCATCCCATAAGCGTGTCCCTGGGGGCGGGCGCGCTCGTGGCCCGGAGCCTGATAGCGCTTCCGGTGTCCGGTGTGGGCGGTTTCCGGTCGCTGTTGGCCGTCTTCTCGAAGTACAGCCACATCTCGGTGAAGTACGGCATCGACGAGCCCGCCTACAATTTGCTCTTTAATTCTATCTCGCGCGACCGGCGCGGCAGGAGCCGCGCGCTCATCACCGGCACGGTGAAGCCGCTGTGCGTGGCCCTCTCGGGGCTGTTCATCATCGTGATGATCGATGCGCTGGGCGCCGATATCCGGCTGCTCTCGATCGCGACGGTTGCGCTGTGCGCCGTGTGGCTGGTCATGAGCCTGCGCATCCAGCGCGAGTACCTGCAGGCGATGGTCGCCAACCTCGAATCGAAGAACGTCGAACTGCGCGACGCCGCCGAGCGCCAGCTCACGCGGTCGGACATCGCGGGAAGCCGCGACCGGCTTTTGCGCGACGTGGACTCGGACGATGACGCCGTGGCGGTGTACGCCTGCCGCCTGCTCGCGGACATCATGGACGAGGGGGTCGCGCGGCGCCTGGCTGCGAGGCTTCCCGCTGTGCGCGATCGCGTGAAGCGCGCGATCCTGTCGTCGATCGCCGGCGTCCGCGAACGCGATGTGGTCGATGCGGTGATGCGCGCAGCGGGCGGTTCCGATCCGGCCGTCGCCGCCGCGGCCCTCCAGGCGCTCGGCCGCATGGGGGACCCGGGCGTCCTGCCGTTTGTCGAGCGGTTTCTTGATGCCGGCGATCCGATGCTGCAGGGCGAGGCGATCGTCGCCTGCCTCATGATCGATCCGGTGCGCGATCCCGAGAGCGGTCCCATGCGGGCATTGCGCTCCCTTGCGCAGTCGGACGATCCGCGCCTGCGGCTGCGCGCCGCCGCCAGCATCCGCGCCGCGGGCGGGCGCGACCTGGTGCCGATTCTCCTCCGGCTTTCGGAATCCGGGGACGAGGCGGTGCGCTGCGAGGTGATCGGCGCGTTGGGTGAAACGCATGACGAGCGGGCGGTGCCGGTGCTGCTTGAGGCCGCGGAGGACCGCCGCATGCGGCCCTACGCATTCGACGCGCTCAGGCGTCTCGGTCCCATCGCGACGTCGGTGGTGCACGCGGCGCTTGATGAGGGCGGCATGCCCCGTGCGCGCTGTGTCGCGCTGGCCTCGCTCCTGGGCCACATCGGGAATCCGCGTTCCATCCCCGTGCTGCTGGGCCTGCTCGACGATCGTCCGCTTCCCGTCCAGTACGCGGCCATTGGCTCCATCGCCGCGATCAAGGCCGCCCTCATGGCCCAGGAGGGCGTCACGGAATTCATCATCATGCAGCTTCATTTTCCGGCCGATGTCCGCGAAACGGTCCTGGAGCGGCTATCGGGGTTCGTGGTGGATGTCGCGCTCGATCGCGAGCACGTGGCGCAGCTGCGGGCCCTCGGTGGCGGACCGCCGGCGCTCATCGTGGACGCCCTGGAGCGCTGGAGCCGCAGGCGGATCGAAACCTGCATGCAGTGCCTGTCGATCGCGACCGACGCGATGACGGTGAGCACGGCGGCGCGCCGTCTCCGGAGCCGCGACCGGCGGGTGCGCGCTGAGGCGGTCGAGGTGATCGAGGGCCTGTGCGCCGAGGCGCGCGGGCTCGCGCGGATCATCGAGTCCTCCTGGCGCGAGGAGCAGCCCGCCCATGCCGCGGAGGCGGCGCGGCTCTTCCGGGAGCTTATGATGAAACCGGACGGGGACGAGTGGTACCGCGCCTGCGTCGCCTTCGCGGCCGGGCGGCTGCGGCTGGGGGGGCTCTCCGGGGAGCTCGAATCGATCGCCGGGGGGGAGGGCGCCCGCGCGCGCGTCCTCGCCGCTTGGGCGTTGCGTGAAACAGGGCGTCCGCTCGCGGGCGGGCCCGACGACAAGGAGATGGATGCGATGAACGCCGACATGGAACGGATCCTGTTTCTCAGGAGCGTGCCGCTCTTCGAGGAGATCGAGGGGGGCGAACTGCGCTGGATCAGCGAGATCGCGGCGGAGGAGACCTTCTTCTCGGGGGACATCGTCTTCCGGGAGGGCGAGGAGGGCGACGCGCTCTACGTGATCATGCACGGGAGCGTGAAGATCGTCAAGGGCGGACAGCCGCCGGTCACGCTCTGCGTCCTGGAGGAGCGCGATTACTTCGGGGAAATGGCGATCCTCGACGAGGACGTCCGCTCGGCGACCGTCGAGGTGGACCGCGACGCCCGCTTCCTGGTGATACGTCGCGAGCACTTCCGCACCCTGCTCGAGGCGCGGCCGCAGATCGCATTCGCGGTGTTCCGCACCTTCAGCGCGCGCCTGCGGGACCTGCAGCGGCAGATCGTCGAGGGACACGCCGCATCGCGGGTGGAAATAAAATAGTTTACACCGCGCGCGCCCGCTGGTAGGAGGGGTCCCGTGCCGGCCGCCGTGCGCCGGGAGGAGGGAGCCAATGAGGGAACTGTTCGCCGTGTGGACCCGGACGCGCCAGATCGTGCTCATCGCGGTCACCGCCGCCATCTTCGCCGGGACGCTCATCCCGTTCAAGCCCATCCAGATCGTTCCCGGACTTACGGAGCTGCGGCCCGCGAGCGTCATTCCCGTCCTCTTCGGGATCCTCTTCGGTCCCGCCGCGGCGTGGGGATCGGCCATCGGAAACCTCATCGCCGATTTCTTCGGCATGCTCACGCCCGCCAGCGCCTTCGGGTTCGTCGGGAACTTCCTCTATTCCTATGTCGCCTTCCGGGTCTGGCGCGTCCTGGTGCGCGGCGAGATCACGATGAACGCGCGCCAGATCGGGATCTTCGCGCTGTGCGCCGTCCTCGCAAGCCTCGTCTGCGCGCTCGTCGTCGGGCTCGGCGTGCAGCTCCTCGGCATGGCCCCGTTCCATGTGCTCTTTTTCATAGTCTTTATCAACAATTCGGTGATGGCCGGGGTCCTCGGCCCCATCCTCATGAAACTCCTCTACCGGCGGATCGACGCGATGGGGCTTGTGTACGATGGCGGCCGCTAGGGCCGCGAGGCCGTCCCGCAGCACGGCGGGCGGCGCCCGCTATCGACCATGATCGATCTTCGACAGGCCGCATTCAGCTACCGGAGCGGTCGTCCGCCCGTTATCCGAAATATCTCGCTGCGGATCGAGCCGGGCGAGAAGGTGCTGGTGGTCGGCAGGAACGGCGCCGGGAAGACCACCCTCTCGAAGCTGCTCGCCGGCCTCATCCCGCATGTCGAGCGCGGGGAGATGAGCGGCGACTATCTCCTCGACGGCACGAGCGTGCGAGAGCACCGCTATCGGGACATCGTCAGGAGGGTCGCGGTGCTCTTTCAGGATTTCGAGGCGCAGATCGTCTCCACCGGCGTTCTCGACGAGCTTCTCTTCTATCCGCTCAATACCGGCCTCGACTATGCGACGGCGAGCGAGCGGGTGCGCGCCCTTGCGGCGCGGTTCTCCCTGGAGCATCTGCTCGATCGGGAGATGGGCGAGCTCTCCGGCGGAGAGAAACAGAAGATCGCGCTCCTGGCGCTCCTCGCGGTCAATCCGTCCGTGCTCATCCTCGACGAGCCCTTCACCGACATCGAGCCGGCGACGCAGGAGGCCCTCCTGGACTTCCTGAACGGCTATGCGGGGACGGTGGTGCTCTTCGAGCAGGTGCTGGACTATCATGCATACTTCGATCGCATCATCGTGCTCTGCGACGGGGAGGTGCTCCGCGATGGTGATCGCGACATCGTCGCCGATGCGCCCCTGCTCGATGCGGCCGGACTTGCGATGCCCGCCCTCTGCCGGCTCGGGCTTTCCCGCCGGCCCGTTTCGGTCGAGGAGTGCGCGTCGATTGCGAAGCGACGGTGTTCGTTCGACCGAAAGGCGCACGCCGCGATCATCGCCCGCGACGAACGGTCGATTGCCGCTGCGGGTGAGCCCCTCATCGAGGTGCGCGATCTCACCTTCGCATATCCGGGATGCGCGCGGCCGGTGCTCGACTCGGTGTCCCTCGATATACGTCGCGGTGATTTCGTGACGGTCATAGGCGCGAACGGGTCCGGCAAAACCACGCTGATGAAGCTTGTCGCCGGCATCCTTCCGTTCGCCGACGGCGATATCCTCTTTCGGGGGAAGAGCATCCATGATGATCCCGGCTTCGCCGGCACCGTCGGCTATGTCTACCAGAACCCCGACAACCAGATATTTGCGGAGACGGTCTTCGACGAGGTCGGCTTTATCCTGAAGATGAGGGGGGTGGCGGGGCATGAGCTCGAATCGCGCGTGAGCGGCATCCTGTCGCGGATGGGGCTCGCCGACCGCCGCGACGCCGATCCCTTCGCCCTCCCCAAGGGGGACCGCGAAAAGGTCGCCTGCGCCTCGATCATCGTCGGCGAGCCCGAGGTCATCATCCTCGACGAGCCGACCACCGGGCTGGATTATCCCTCGCTGGCCGAGCTCATGGGCATCGTGAGCACCCTGCACCGGGCCGGGATCACCATCCTGATGATAACCCATTCCATGGAAACGGCCGCCGCCTACGGATCGACCATCCTGTCGATGAACGAAGGGAGGGTGCTCTTCTACGGGAACAAGCGCGAGTTTTTCTCGAACGATGCGCTGATCGAGGCCGCGCGGATCAAGCGGACGGACATCATGGACCTCTCGATGCGCCTCAACGGACGGATGCTGATGGACGCGGAGGAGTTCCGCGCATGCTGGAAGCGGAAGCGGTGAAGCCATGAGCGTGTTCTTCTACACCCGGGGCGCGAGCCCCCTCCATCGGCTCGATCCGCGTGCGAAAATCACGCTACTGGCGACCGTCTTCGCCGCGCTCTCGATCGCCGGCCATCCCGTCGTCATGACGGCAGCGCTCATCGTGTTGATTGCGCTTTTCGCGCTCGCGCGGAGCATGGCAAGCCTCAGGCGGATGGGACCGCTCTTCGCGCTCATCGGCGCCGTCACGTTCGGTCTGTGGATGCTCTTCTACGACGGGCCGCTCCCGCCGGCGCACTATGCGGGGGCCATGAGCCTCCGGTTCATGGCCCTGCTCCTGGCGGGACTGCTCTTCCTGTCGGTGACCTCGCTGGAGGAGTTCACCGCGGGGCTCATCATGATGGGCCTGCCGTATCCGGTGGCCTTCACGGTGTCGCTCTCGTTTCGCCTCGTGATCGTGTTTGTGGCCACAGGGCACACCATCGTGGAGGCGCAGAAGGTGCGGGGAAACGACGTGACGCGAGGGAGCGTCCCCGCGCGCATCAGGGGGTACGTGCCGCTCCTCATCCCGCTCATCCTCAACGGCATCAAGAAGGCCGATACGCTCACGCTCGCGCTCGAGTCGAAGGGTTTCTCGCCGGGCAACCGGATCAGGATCGGCGATCGCTATCGCCTGCGGGGCGCCGACGTGATCGCGATCGGCGCGGGCGTGCTTGTGCTCGCGGCGGTGTTGCTTGTGCGGTTCGGCGTCATTGCCCTGCCGGTGTGATCCGCCTGCGCGGTTAGTCCCCGCGCTTCATCTTCCGCGCATACTCCCATGCGAACACGCGGTAATATGTTTCCGGAAACAGCCGTTTGATGATCCAAGTGAGCTTACCGTCCATCTGCGGGATGGCGTACATGCGGTTCTTCTCGATGGAGCGGATGGCGTGCTCCGCGAAGGCCTCCGCGGTATAGCTGGATTTATCGAAGAACTCCTGCGTGACGGCGCGCTGGCGCTCCTCCGTCGCGGTGAAGCGCTCCATGAGGTTCGTTTTGATGAACGTGGGGCAGCACGCCGTGACGCCGATGCCGTGGGGCGCAAGCTCCACTCGCAGCGTCTCCGAGAGCGCGATCACGGCGGCCTTGGTCGCATTGTAGCTGGCCATCTCGGGCAGCGTGGCGATGCCCGCGCACGAGGAGACGTTCACGATGTGGCCGCCGCCCTGGCGCCTGAGGTCCGGGACGAACAGGGCGCAGCCGTCGATCACGCCCCGCAGGTTGATGGCGATAATGCGGTCCCATTCCGACGGCGTGATGTCCTCGATCCGGCCGGCGGCGGCGATCCCGGCGTTGTTCACCAACACGTCGATCCCGCCGAACTCGCGTTGCACGATACCCCGCGCCGCCTCGATCTCGGCGCGTCGCGTCACGTCGCAGCGGATCGCCAGGCCCGTCCCGCCCGCCGCGTCGATCGCGCCGCGCGTTTCCTCCGCGCGCGCCCCGTCGATGTCGGCCGCGGCGACGCGCCAGCCGCGTTTCGCGAAGGCGAGCGCGAGGGCGCGTCCGAGCCCGCTTCCCGCGCCGGTGATGAGCGCGCGTTTTTCAGGGAATCGTTTCATGTCCGCTTCCTCGACAATGGTTTTTTCCCGCCGCGCGACGGGCGCTCGGCGGGTGCGGCCTCGGTCGTCGGCATGTCGATTGAAAGGGAGACGTCGATCGTCTCCGTTCGCGCGTGCGCCTCGGCCTCGACCTCGCCGAGGGAGACGAGCGCCTCGTGGAGCTCGCGCTGGTGCCGCCGGCTCTCGAACCGGCTAAACACGCTGTAGGCGCACGGGACCACGAAGAGCGTGAGCACGGTGGAGAAGGCCACACCGCCGATCACCACAACCGCCATGGGGCGGATCGTCTCCGCGCCGGGGCCGATGGCGAGCGCGGCCGGAATAGCGGCCGCCACGGTGGCAACCGAGGTCATGATGATGGGGCGCAGGCGCGTGGGGCAGGCCGCCAGGAGAGCCTCGCGCACCCCGAGCCCGTCGACGCGGCGCTTGTTGGTGAAATCGACCAGAAGGATCGAGTTCTTTTTCACGATGCCCATGAGCAGCAGGAGGCCAATCATACTGTAGATGTTGAGCGAGATCCCGGTGAGCCGGAGCGCGATGAAGGCCCCGGTGACGCTGAAGGGGAGCGCCAAGAGGACCGTGACCGGGTGGATGAAGCTGTTGAACTGCGAGCCGAGGACGATGTAGGCCACGAAGATCCCCAGCACGAGCGCGAGGATGAGGCTGTCGAAGGACTCCTTGAACGTTTCCGAGCTTCCCGAGAAGACCGCGTGATAGCCCGCGGGGAGGGTGTCCTTGGCGGTCTTCTCGATGAACGCCATGATGTCGGACTGCGATTTCCCGGGGGCGATGTTTGCGAAGATGGAGATCGCGCGCTCGCGGTTGTAGCGCGTGATCGTGAGCAGGGACGGGTTCTCGTCGAGCGTCACCAGGTCGGCAAGCGGCACCAGCTCGCCCTGCATGTTGCGCACGGCGAGGCGGCGGATGTCGGCGGGATCGCGGTTGTACTTGTCCAAAAGCTTCACGCGGATATCGTCGCGGTGGCCGGCCGCGTCGGTGTACTTGCCGATGCGCAGGCTTCCCACCGACGCGCTGATGGTGTCGGCGATATTGCCCACGGTCACGCCGCGCGCGGCGGCCTTCGCGCGGTCCGGCCGCACCGTGACCTCGGGCATCCCCATCTTGTAGTCGGTGTCGATGTCGGTTACAAGCCCGGAGGCGTTCATTGCGTCCATGATGCGCTGGCTGTGCTCGGCGAGCTTCCCCCAGTCGGGACCCTGCACCGAGAACTGGATGGGGAAACCGCGCTGGGCGGAGAAGCCCATGAGCGAAAGGTCGATCATGCTCACGCGAAAGACGCCGGGGACCGCTTTGATCCGCTCCCGCAGGAAGGCCATGAACTGCTGCTGTGAGGGGACGGATTTAAATGGAGGCGCGAGCGGGCGCTCCTTGGGGTCTTTGAGGGTGACATTGAAGATCCCCTGGTTGACGAGACCGCCCTGGAAACCGCCCACCGCGCAAAAATAGGCGGCGACCTCGGGCCGTTCCGAAAGGATCGCTTCGATCTTCTTGAACGCATCGTCGGTGAAGCCGATGGAGGATCCCAGCGGCGTCTGGATATTAATCATGAACCGGCTCTGGTCCTGAGGCGGGACGAACTCCTTGCGCATGCCGACCACCAGCAGGAGCGATACCGAGAAGACGGCGAGCGAGACGCCGATCACCTTCACGCGGTGGTTGAGACACCACTGCAGCGCGCCGCTGTAGCGCTCGGACAGGAAGCCCATCGCGGCGTCCACGCGTCGGCCGATGCGCGTATCGCTCCCCGACGAGAGGAACTGCGAGCAGCGCATGGGCGCGAGGGTGAGCGCCTCGAGCAGCGAAAGCATCACCGCGACCGACATCGCCACGCCGAACTGGAAGAAAAACTTGCCGATGATTCCCTTCATGAACACCACCGGCACGAAGATCGCGAGGATCGCGAGCGAGGCCGCCGTCGCCGCGCCGGTGATCTCGCGCGCGCCCACGATCGCCGCCTTCATGCGCGACATGCCCTCCTCGTTGTGCCGCACAATGTTCTCGAGCACCATGATCGCGTCGTCCACCACGATCCCGATGGACAGCGACAGCGCCAGCAGCGTGAAGGTGTTGAGCGTGAAGCCGAAGAAGTACAGCGCGATGAACGAGCCGACAAGCGAGGTGGGGATCGCCAGGATCACGTTGAACGCGGAGCTCATCGAGCCCAGAAAGAGCCAGCACACGACGGACGTGAGGATGACCGCCATCGTGAGCGTGAAGAGGAGCTCCCGGGTCGCGTCCTCGATGAACTTCGTGCTGTCCCAGATAACGCCGACCTTCATGGTCTTGGGCAGAATGTCGGCGAGGTTGGCGATGCGTTTTTTGACCGCCTTGGCGACCGCCACGGCGTTGGAGCCGCGCTGTTTCACGATGCCCAGGCCCGCCGCGCGCTCGCCGTTGAAGCGCGAGATGCGCCGGACGTCGGCCAGGCCCTCCTCGATGTCGGCCACGTCCCCCAGGCGGATGGGAATCCAGATGGGCTGCCCGCGCCGGTTGGGGATCACCAGGTTCTTGAACTCGTTCGCGGTATTCGCCTCGCTGAGCACCCGCACGTTCTTCTCTTTGGGCCCGGTGTCGATATACCCGGAGGGCGAGAGGCCGTGCTGGCCGTTCACGGCGGCGATCACGTCCTCAACCACGATCTCGCGCGCGTTCATGCGGGTCTTGTCGAGCCAGATGCGCATGTTCGGTTCCACGAAGCCGCCCATGCGGATGTCGCCCACGCCCTCCACGGTGGACAGCGCATCGCGCAGGTGGTCGCGCGCGTAGAGCATTTTCTCGCGCAGCGGGGCCTCGCCGGTGAGCGCGGTGAACATGATCGGGTTGTCCTCGGGGTTCGATTTCCTGATGATGGCCGGGTCGATGTCCTTGGGGAGATTGCGCTGCGCCTGGTAGATGTTGGACTGCACCTCCTGCAGGGCGGCGTTGATGTCGCGGCCCAGCTCGAACTCGATGGTGATGTTGGTGAGCCCCTCCTGCGAGACCGAGCTCACAGTGCGCACGCCCTCGACGCTCATCACCGCGTTCTCGATCACGTCCGCGACCGCGGTCTCCATGGTGTCGGGGGCGGCCCCGGACCAGGTGACCATGATGGTGAGCACCGGGAAGTCCACGTCCGGGAGCTGGCTGATCCCCATGCGGGCGAAGCCGATCGCGCCGAAGACGATGAGCCCGACCATGAGCAGCCAGGCGAAGACGGGGTTCTTGATCGATATGTCGGATAACGTCATCGGCCCGTCCCCCCGATAGGCGCCGAGATGCGCCGGAGCGTTTCGATCCCGCCGGCGGCGAACTCGTTCACGGCGATGCCCAGGCGGATGCGGTTGAGCCGGTGCTGGAGGCTCACGCGGTCGAAGTCCTCCTGCGCGCTCTGCAGGGTGGTGAGCGCCGAGAAGACGTCGAGCACGCTCACCAGGTTGAGCCGGTAGTCGCGCAGCACGGTGCGATAGTTTTCGTCCGCCGTCGCCAGCGCCTTTCGGTAGGCCTCGATCTCGCGCGTGGAGGTCTCGTAGCTCTGGTTCGAGTCAATGATGTCCTGGCGGGCGATGCGGCGCGCCTGGCGGAGGCGGAGCTCGGCCTGCCGCATCGCGGATTCGGCCTCGCGCGTTTTCGAGACGACCGTGAGCCCGGCGAAGATGGGAAAGTCCGCGCCGATCGCCACGAAGTAATCGGGCCCCTTCTTGATGTCCTCGGGCTGGTAGAACCGGTAGCCGCCCTCGACGTACACCTGCGGAAGGTGGCCGCCCTTGGCCGCGAGCACGCGCGTTTTCGCGTAGGCCACGCTCTCGACGGCCGCGCGCACGTCCCAGCGGTCCTCCACGTATGCGCGCATGTTCTCCGCGACCGGCAGGGGCCGGGGCGGATCGGCCGTCTCGCGGAGCTCCCGTTTCCCGATGTCGATGCCGGTGATGGTGGAGAGGTCCAGGCGGGCGCGCTCGAGCTCGTTGGTGAAGGCGAGGATGTCCGCCTCGATCTTGTGGATCTGCGACTGGGTGCGCAGCACGTCGCTCTGGCGGCTCTTGCCCAGGTGCACGCGGCGGCGGAGCTCCTGGATGTTGCGCCCGTACAGCCGCAGGATCTCGGTGCGGCTGGCCAGGCTCTTCTCGATCTGCAGCACGCGGAAATAGGCGTACGAGACGTCGAAGAGCAACCGCGATGCGGCGAAGCGCGCATTGAACTGCTGCATGCGCAGGTCGGGCACGGCGCCGCGGTAGCGCGTCCATTCGTCCAGCCCCGTGAAGATGGGCTGCCGCGCGATGAGATACACGCCCGTCCGGATGGTGGCGAACGAGCTCAGCGTCTCGGCGTCCTCGGGGAAGACCTTCGCCGCGCGCAGGGACACCCGCGGGAGAAACGAACCGATCGCCTGGTTCTTTCGCGCGATCGCCTGCTCGACGTTCTCGGCCTCGATCTTCATCCGTTCGGTGTTGCGCACCGCGAGCGCATAGAGGTCGTAGAGCCCCAGCGAGCGCAACGGCGCGGCGCCGGCGCTGTCCTCCTCGGGAACGCCGGAGGCGCGACGGATCAGCCGGCTCTGGTCGGCGCTCATGGCCGCAGCGGAGAGGCTTACGGCGAGCAGCGCGATGGTGATGAGTGTCCGTGGGAGCATTGTGATTGAATTATAGTTCGACCCGGTCGATGGGGGCGTCGGTTCCCGTTTTTTCGCCGAGGAGGGCGTTTTTCGCGCTTTCCGCGCGCCGGTCGTTCGGCAGGCCGTACGCTTTATCATACATACGACGCTGGCAAGCATATTTTTGCCGGGTGCGCGATACCGCATCGCGGGCGTGCTGCGAGAAAATTTACATCGCTGGCGAACAATTTTCTTTACAAACGAAGGACCCGCTGTTCAAGTCTGCGCCAGACCGATTACCGAACGGGGCCCACCCATGAAACGACTTATCGCCTACTTCGTCGAACGCTCGCTCCTGGTGAACATCTTCTCTGTTGGCGTGCTTATCGCGGGCATTTTGTTCCTTGTCACTGCAAAACGCGAGGCCTTTCCGCGCATCGAGTTCGATTACGTGATCGTGAACACCGTCTACCCCGGCGCAACGGCCGAGGACGTCGAGAAGCATATCAGCATTCCCATCGAGGACCGGCTTCGGGAGGTGGACGGCATCGAGGAGCTCAATTCGAGCTCGCTTGAGGCGCGTTCCGTCGTCGCGGTGAAACTCGATCCCGACCTCGAGAACAAGGACAAGGTGATCAACAATATCCGCAACGCCGTGGACCTGGTGAAGGACTTCCCGGCCGACGCGGAGCAGCCGGAGGTGGAGGAGCTCACCTCGGCCATGATGCCGGTGCTCGAGATCGCGCTCTTTAACGATCGGGGCATCGCGAACGACGCCGACGAGTTCGAGCTGCGGAAATACGCGAAGATCCTCGAGGACCGCCTGCTGGACGTGCCGGGCGTGGGGCGCGTCGACAAGAAGGGCTATCGCGACCGCGAGATGATCGTGGAGGTGAGCCCCGAGAAACTGGACGCCTACCGTGTCGCCATCAACGAGGTGATCATGGGGTTGTCCAAGAAGAACCTGAACTTCCCCGGGGGCGTCATCAAAAATCCCACGGGGGAGGTGGTGATCCGCACCATCGGCGAGGTGCAGAGCGCACGCGACATCGAGAACGTGTTCCTGCGCACCAGCGAGGTGGGCACCAGCGTCCGCGTGGGCGACGTGGCCACGGTGCGCGATTCCTTCGAGGAGGAGAAGATCCTCGACCGCGTGAAGGGCCGGCCCGCGATCGTCCTGACCGTCATCAAGAAGGAATCGGCCGACATCATCACCCTGGTGGACAAGGTGAGGGTCGAGCTTGGGCGCTACAAGAAGATCCTGCCGGAGCACTACCGGACCTCTGAGTTCAACGACTCGTCGTATTACGTGAAGCGACGGCTCGACGTGCTTGTTTCGAACGGGATCGTGGGTTTTATCCTGGTTTTGGGCGTTCTGTTCCTCTCCCTCGGATGGCGAATATCGTTCGTGACCGCGCTCGGCATCCCATTCGCCTTCCTGGCGACCTTTATCTGGATGGGGTGGTACGGCCTCAGCGTGAACCTCATGTCCATGTTCGGCCTCATCATGGTGCTGGGGATGCTGGTCGATGATGCCATCGTGGTGGCGGAGAACGTGTACCGGCACATCGAGATGGGCGAGCCGATCAAGAAGGCGGTGATCGACGGGACCGCCGAGGTGATGACGCCCGTCGCCGGGACCGTGCTCACCACCATCGCCGCCTTCATGCCGCTCATGTTCATGACCGGGATCATGGGGAAGTTCATGTGGTCGCTCCCCGCGGTGGTGGTGGTGGCCCTGGCCGCCTCGTGGGTGGAGTGCATGCTTATTCTGCCGTCGCACATCAACGACATCGAGAGCCGTTTCCGCGCCCGGACGGGGCATGTTGCCGGCGAAGAGGGACGCATATTCGTGTCGATCCGGGAGCGCTATCGCCGCATGCTCGCGTTCGTGCTCGAGCATCGCTATATCGCCGCGGTCGTGATCGGCGCGCTCTTCGTCGGGTCCATTGCTTTCGCGGCGACGCAGATGAAGCTCATCCTCTTCCCGCAGGGCGGCGTGGAGGTGCTCGTCGTGAAGGCGGAGGCGCCCGGCGGGACCACGGTGCGGGACATGAGCCGGCGCCTCGGCCACATCGAACAGATCATCGGCGCGCTCCCGGCCAAGGAGCTCGATACCTTCACCACCCGCGCGGGAATCATACAGGAAAACCCGAGCGATCCCTACACCAAGCGCGGATCGAACTATGGCATCATCATGGTCTACCTCACGCCCTTTCAGCAGCGCGAACGGCAGGCCGACCGCATCCTGGACGACATTCGAAAAAAATCGGCCGCGCATGAAAAGGAGTTCGTGAAGCTCGAGTTTAGCATGGTCAAGACCGGGCCGCCCGTGGGCAAGCCCATCAGCGTGGCCATCAAGGGCGAGGACTTCGCCGAGATGCAGAAGATGGCCGCGGAGTTCAAGCGGCACCTCGCGGGCATCGCGGGGCTCAAGGACGTCAAGGACGATTTCGAGGAGGTGAAGGACAAGCTGCGCGTGACCGTGAACGAAAAGCTCGCCGCCATGACCGGGATCACGGTGTACGATATCGCCACCACCATCCGCTCGAGCTTCGAGGGGACGGTCGCGACCAAGATCAAGAAGTCCAACGAGGAGATCGATATCCGCGTGATCTTCCCGGAGCGCCTGCGGAAAAACCCCTCGAGCGTGCGGCACATCAAGGTGGCCAACCGGATGGGAAATCTCATCCCGCTCTCGGCGGTCGCGCAGTTCGAGCGCGATCGCGGCATCTCCGTCATCAAGCGCAAGGACTGGCGGCGCGTCATCACCGTGACCGCCGAGATCGACGAGCGCGCGAAGAACGTCTCGTCGGTGGAGGTGAACCGCTCGCTCCAAAAGGCCTTCGCGGGCATCGAGGAGCGCCACGCGGGCATCTCCGTGAACTACGAGGGCGAGTTCAAGGACACCTCCGATTCGGTCATGCGGCTCTTTCGCTCCTTCCTGATCGCGGCGCTGGTCATCTATATCATCCTGGTGGCCATCTTCCGTTCGGTCACGCATCCGGTCATCATCATGAGCGTGATCCCGCTGTCGTTCATCGGCGTGATCTGGTCCTTTTTCTTGCACGGCCATCCATTTTCGTTCCTGGGCATCATGGGCGTGGTGGGCCTCACGGGCGTGGTGGTGAACGACTCCATCGTGATGGTGGACTTTATCAAGGTGTCGCGGAACCGGGGGCTCTCGCCGCTCGCGGCGACCCTCGAGGCGGGGGCCACACGGCTCAGGCCCATCTTTCTGACGACCATCACCACCTTCTTCGGGCTGCTCCCCACCGCCTACGGCATCGGGGGCTACGATCCCTTCCTGGTTCCCATGGCGCTTTCGCTCTCGTGGGGGCTGGCCTTCGGGTCGCTCATCACGCTCTTCGCGACGCCGGTGCTGTACAATCTCTTCTCCGATTTCAGGCAACGCCTGTTCCACCGCGACACGGAGCTCTTGCGGCCGGAGTTCCCGCCCTCGACCATCCAGGAGATGGAGAGCGAGATCGAACAGGTGGTGCGCGAGGACCTGAAGGACGACATGCGCGCGGCCGTGCGCGATGAGGTGCGCCGCCAGATGGAGGCGGAGCGTGCGGAGCGCGCCGGCCGTTCGCGCCGCCCGAACAAGGGGCCCCGACGATAATGGGGCGCGTGGTGCCGCAACCCGCGCCCGCATGGAGAAAGCCATGAAACGACAAGCAGTCGCCCCGGTACCGCTTCGAAGCGCCACGCGGCAGGATTGCGTCGCCTGCGGCCAGAGGTGCTGCCGCTCGATCTCCTTCGAGGTCGATACGCCCGCGAGCCCCGAGGACTTCGACCACCTGCGCTGGATGCTGGCGCACCACAACGTCTTCGTCTACATCGAGCACGGCGAGTGGTACGTGGAGGTGGCCGTGGACTGCGCGATGCTCGAGGACGACGGCTCCTGCCGCATCTACGAGACGCGCCCGGCGATCTGCCGCGAGCACGGCGTGGAGATGGAGCCGGCGGTCCTCTGCGAGGGACTGCAGGACGTCATCGCCACCTATGAGCGCTACTTCACCGGCATCGACGAGCTCGAGGCCTTTATCCCCGGCTATCTCGAGGGCCTGAAGAAAAAGAAAGGCGCCGCGCGGCGGACGCTCGACGCGGTGCGGCGCGCGGTGCGCCCGTCATCACATACGAAAAGGAAGTAACGATGGCCCACAGTCCGCTCACGGAGATCATGAACGCGCGCTCCATCGCCTTCTACGGCGCGTCGAACAACGTCTCGAAGATGGGATCGAGCCAGCTGGTGACGATGATCAGCAACGGATATCCCGGCGCGATCTATCCGATCCACCCATCGGAGGAAACCGTCTTCGGGCTTCGCGCCTATCGGAGCGTCGGTGAGATCGGGACGCCCGTCGATCTCGCGGTGATCGTGCTGCCCGCACGGCTCGTTCCGGGCGTGATCGACGAGCTGGGCGCGGCGGGGGTCCGGCGCGCCGTGATCGTGACCGCCGGGTTCGCGGAGGTGGGCGGCGCCGATCTGCAGGACGCGGTGAACGAGGCCGCGCACCGCGCCGGTCTTCGCTACGTGGGTCCCAACTGCATCGGCGTGGCCAATCTGCATGCACGCCTTAATTTCACGGTCTTTCCCTTTGCGGGGGAGCCCGGCAGCATCGGCATGCTGTCGCACTCCGGGACCTTCGTCACGCACCTGATGCCGTATCTCCACGCGCGCCGGCTCAACTACGCCGAGGCCATCAGCCTGGGCAATGAGGGCGACCTGGACATCGTGGACGGGCTTCAGTATTACGCCTCGCGCGATCAGGTGCGGGTGATCACCTGCTACATCGAGGCGATCCGGCGCGGTCGGGAGTTCATGGCGACGGCGGCCGATGTCTCGCGCGTCAAGCCGATCGTCGCGCTCTATGCCGGCGGCACCGACGCGGGCGCCCGCGCCACGGCCTCGCACACCGCCGCCATGGCCGCGCCCGAGGGGATCATCGACGGCCTCTTCCGCCAGACGGGGATCGTGCGCGCATCGACGATCGAGGAGGTGTTCGATTTCGCCTGCGTGCTCTCCCGCTGCGCCGTGCCGAGGGGAAACCGCGTGGGCATCCTCACCAACAGCGGCGGGCCCGGCGTGCTCATGGCCGACGCCGTGTCGCGCCTGGGGCTTTCGCTCCCGAGCTTTTCTCCGGCGCTCCAAAAGGAGATCGGCGCCTTTGCGCCGGGGACGGCGTCGCTCGCGAACCCGGTCGACTTCACCTTCATCAACGACTGGGAGGCGTTCTTCAGCCGGGTGCCGCGCCTCATCGCCGAGTCGGGCGAGGTGGACGTGCTGCTCTTCTACGGGTTCTTCGGCATCGAGACGTTCCTGCACTATCGCGACCATCCCGCCGTGGCGCCCAGCCTCAATCCCGCGCTCATGGAAGCCGCGCTGCGCCTCGGCACGGACCTCCAGCACACGATCGCCGCGTCGCTGCGGAACCTGCCGGTCCCGATCATCTGCTCCACCTTCCTGGGTCTGGACGAATCGCTCATCGGGCATCTCGTCGAGAGCGGCGTTCCGTTCCTGCCCACGCCGGAACGCGCGGCCCGCGCGGCCGGGGCGCTCTGCCGGTACGGGCAGTGGCGCCGGACCCATCCGGAATAATGCTTCCGTTTTTTACTTGCGTTACCGCCGCCGCCGTACGATCTTTCCATGCAAAGCGGTATGATGATGCGCCGCGACCGGCGGCGCATCGATCCAAAACAGAAACAGCGACCAAGAGTGAGCCATGCCAGCAATGACCGAAACGACCAGTGACCGAATAATTGCGCACCTGAAAAAGACGGCGATCTTCTCGCAGCTGCCCGACGACGACCTCCAGGTGATGGCGCAGTACGCGGGGTTTGTCGACTACCGCAAGGGCGAGGTCATCTTCGAGAAGGGCAGCAAGAGCAAGCAGCTGTTCATCATCGACCGCGGGGAGGTGGCCATCAACAGCACCCTCGACACGGACCGGCTGGGGCAGGCGCCGTCCGGCGATCAGGCCATCGCGCGCTTCATCGGCGGCGAGATCTTCGGCGAGTTCGAGTTCTTCGAGGGCGACACGCGCACGGCCTTCGCTTCGGCTGCGGAGGACACGACCATCCTGGTCTTCCCGCGCGAGGGCGTGAACCTCGACCATCTCTTCGACGAGTACGCGCACATCTTCGTGAAGATCTATCACACGCTCATCACGGTCAACTCGTCGCGCCAGCGCCTCACGCACCGTCTCATCAGCGAGAAGACCGGCTGGATCGAGGAGCTCAAGAAGCAGATGTTCTTCGACAAGCTCACCGGCGTGTACAACCGCACCTACCTCGAGGACGAGCTCGCGCGCAATTTCGCATTTCTGGGGCCGGTCTTCAGCCTCCTGGTCGTCAAGCCGGACAACTTCAAGCTCATCAACGACACCTTCGGGCACGAGGCCGGCGACGGCGCGCTGCAGGCCATCTCGTCCAAGCTGCAAAGCCTCCTGCGCGACGCCGACTTCGCCGTGCGCTACCGGGGCAACGAGTTCATCGTCGTGTTTCCATCGACCCCGCTGGACGAGGCCGAGAAGATCGCGGGTGTCTTTCTGCGCGAGATGACGGCGTTCGACATCGGCATCGCCATGAAGCGCGAGAGCCTGTTCCAGACCTTCAGCATCGGCGTGGCCACTTATCCGGAGCACGAGCGCGCGTTTTTGGAGCTGGTCGAAAAGGCCTTCACCAAGGTGTTCGAGCAGCGCGAGAAGGGCGGAAACGGCGTGCGCGTCGCGAGCGCCGTGGAGGACGAGCTCTACAACTTCCTGAAGACGGTGGGCATGCTCTCCAGCCTCAAGATGTCGGAGCTCCACCAGTTCTCGCAGCACCTCGAGCTGCTCCGCTTCCCCGCGGGGGCCTTCATCTGCCGGCAGCTTGATCCCGGGGACGAGCTGTTCATCATCAAATCCGGGGTCACCTCGGTCAGCATCAGCGTCCAGGACGGCACCGAGAAGGAGCTTACGCAACTCAAGAGCGGCGAGTTCTTCGGGGAGATGGCCATCTTCGAGAACGCGCCGCGCTCGGCCAACTGCGTGGCGCTGGAGGACTGCGAGATCCTCCGCATGAACAAGGAGGACTTCTTCACGCTGATGCGCACCTATCCACACACCGCCATCAATGTGATGAAGAGCATGCTCAACAAGACCACCGACCGGCTCAATGCGAGCGGTCAGTTCATCACGCAGATGGTGAAGTGGGGCGAGGACGCCAGCCTGCGCGCCGTCACCGACAAGCTCACCGGCGTGTTCAACCGCCGCTACCTCGAGAGCGAGCTCGAGAAACGCTTCACGATGGCCCAGAAGGAGGGCGCGCCGCTGTCGCTCGTGATGGCCGACATGGACTTCTTCCGCGAGGTGAACGAGGGCTACAGCCACGAGGTGGGCGACCGGTACATCGTCGAGGTCGCGAAGGTGTTCACCACCACATTCCGGAAAACCGATATCGTCTCACGGTATGGCGGCGACGAGTTCACCATCCTGCTGCCGAACACGGACCTCGAGACCGCGATGGCGGTCACCGAGGACGTGCGTCGCGCGGTGGAGCGGCTGGATTTCCTGAAGGAGCTCGAGGGGCCGGACCTGCATCTTTCCGTGAGTCTCGGCGTGTCGTGCTTTCCCGCGACGGCGCGCACCCAGGCCGAGCTCACCGAGCAAGCCGACAAGGCGCTCTACGCCGCGAAGAAGGGCGGCCGCAACCGCGTGGAGCATTTCGCGATTCGCGGGCCCGAGGCCTGAGCCATCGTCCCATCATCCGGCGGCAACCGGCGCGCCGCCTCCATGCGGTCGCTCGCCGGCAAAACGGCCCGGCGGGGATGATCCGCGCCTGCGCGCCTCAGCGCAGGGATCGTCCCGATCCGCCACGGTCGCGCAACGCACGCGCGTACTTTCCGCGCCAAGAAAAAATCATTGCCAACCCGGGCGATCAATCTACAAGGGCCGGAATGCAAAACACACTATCGTTTGGGAGCCATCGATGAAAAGAATACTTGCAGCGTGCAGCGCCCTGGCGGTTTCGGGCGTCATCGTGTTCGCGACGGGCGCCGCCATCGCCGATACCGATACCTATATCAACAAAAACAGCGGACCCTGCGCCGATGATGTCCGGCGCTATTGCCGCGACGTGAAGCCCGGCGCGGGCCGCATCTGGTCGTGCCTCAAGGGGTACGAAACGGACCTCTCGCCGCGATGCCGGACCTTTCGCGTGGAGCAGCGCGAGAAGATGCGCGAGTTCCATGCCGCCTGCCGAACGGACGTGAGCCGCTACTGCGGCGGCGTCCCCGCGGGGAAGGGCAACATCATCGCGTGTTTGCGGACGAAGAAGGCGAACTTGAGCCAGTCCTGCATGAGTTTTTTCGAGCGGAACTGATCGCCGCAATCAGGGGCGGACGGCGCACCGCGCGTTAGACGGCAATGCCCCGGCGGGTGAAGATGGCGCGGCAGCGCTCGATCGTGGCAGTGTCCTGCCAGGCCGCCAGGGCCGCATCCTTCGCGGTCGGGTCGCTGCTTCCGATCTTCGCGCTCTTTCCGTGCCACATCGGATTGTAGGGCAGAAGCGCGGCCCGGGACACGCCCAATCCCAACAGGAAATCCGCGATCGCCGAAAGGTTCTCGTCGGTGTCGGTGATGCCCGGAACCAGCGGCGTGCGCGGCAGCACGGCCGGCGTCCCGCCGCATTCCAGCAGCCGCGTAAAATTGGCGAGTATCAGCTCGTTGGGGACGCCGCACTGGCGGCGGTGCGCGGCCGTGTCCATGAGCTTGATGTCGAAAAACACCGCGTCGAGATGCGGCAGCATGGTGCGCGAGAACTCGTCCCAGTCGAACAGTCCGCAGGTCTCCAGGAGCGTGTGGACGCGCTGACGCCGCACTGTTAGCAGGAGCTCCGCGGAAAAGTCCATGAAGAGCGTCGGCTCGCCGCCGGAGAGCGTCACCCCGCCGCCTGAGTTGCGGAAAAAGGGGAGATCGCGGAGCACCGCCTCTGCGACCTCAGACACGCGCATGGCGCGCCCCACCCGGGAGAGCGCCCCCGACGGGCAGGCGTCGGCGCAGGCGAAGCAGCGCGCGCATTTGTTCCGGTCGATGAAGCCCGGGCGCTTTCTTGCGAGGGCCGTGCGCTCGCACCGCGCCAGACAGGTATTGCAGGCAACGCATTGGTCCGGATCGAACGAGAGCTCCGCGGCGGCGCGCTTGCTCTCCGGATTGTGGCACCACACGCAGGAGAGCGGGCAGCCCTTGAAGAACACGACGGAGCGGATGCCGGGACCGTCGTCGAGCGAGTTCCCCCGGATCTCCAGGATGAGCGGGTCGTTCATATCCCGTACTCCGCGCGCTCGATGAGCTCCATCTGCATGTCGCGGTTGAGCGTGACGAAATAGGCGTTGTACCCGGAGATGCGCACGATGAGATTGCGGTAGTGCTCGGGGTGCGCCATCGCGTCGCGCAGCGTCTCCGAGGTCACCACGTTCAACTGCATCTGCATCCCGCCCAGCTCGAAGAAGGTTTTCACGTACGAGTACATGTCGTCCACCGTCTTCTCCCGCGAATCGCCCGCCGACGGCACCACCTTCACGTTGAAGGCGATGTTGTTGTTCAGGTTCGCCGGGTCCAGCCGCGCCACGTCGCGGATATTGTCCAGCAGGCTCTTCGATGCGAAGGGCTGCGGCGTGAGTCCCGGCGTGAAGGGCGTCCCCGCAAGGCGGCCAGAGGGAAGCGCCCCCGTGAGCGTCCCGAAGGCCACGTGGTTGGACATGGACCAGAACCCCGTGGTGTATGTGCCGCCGCGGTAGTGCGGCAGGCTCGCGTAATGGTCGTGCGCCCACTTCGCGACTCGATTGGCCATGGCCACGGCCTCGTCGCTCCCGGACCCGAACAGGGGCACCTTCCGGCGCGCCAGCGCCAGGAGCGCGGGGTCGTTTTTGAAATTCGCATCGACCGCCCGTTTCAATTCGGGGAGGGTGATGACGCCCTCCTCGAAGACGAGCTTCTTGACGGCCATGAGCGAGTCCGTCACGTCGGCAAGCCCGATGAGCGCGGTGCCGGAGCTGTTGTAGGTCGCGCCGCCCTTCGTCGCGTCGCGCCCTTTGCGCACGCATCCGTCGATGAGCGCCGAGAGCAGCGGCGTGGGGCGGATCCGCTGATGCGCCTCGGCGAGCATGTGGTTGTATTCGATGGATGAATCGACGAGAAAGGCGAGCTGCGCGGTGAAGGCCGAGAAGAACTCCTCGAAGGAGGTAATCTCGCCGCGCAGGGGATCGCCCGTTTTCGGGCCAATCTCGAGCCCCGTGAGGGGGTGGCGTCCGTCGTTGAGCGCCATCTCCAGCGCGGCGACCATGTTCATCATCTGCATGTTGGTGTGGCCCATGTGCCGGTGCGAGAGCGTGGGCTCCACGCAACCGGTGGCCGACCAGTCGCGGATGTCGCGGATATCGTATCCCATCTTCTCCAGCGACGCGATGACGGCGGCGTCGTTGTGCAGCGACGGCGTTGCCGCCGTGGACAGATTCACCTCGCACAGGCGCTTCAGGTAGGCGTCGCTGTTCACGCCGGGCATATAGCGCGCGTTCACGTTCGGGTCGCGCAGCGAGAGCATCTCGGTGACCTTCAGAAAGACATAGGTCATGTCGTTCACCGCGTCGCCGCCGCGCGGCGTGACGCCGCCCAGCGTGATGGCCTGGTCCGACGAGCTCCCGCCGAAGTAGAAGTTCGCGAGGTCCGGCGTGAGCGGGAAGTGGTCCGTGCAGCGCATGAAGAGGTGCCCGATGAGCTCGATGGCGCGCTTCACATACGCCGCCCGTTTCTCCTTCGCTTTCAGCTTCTTCATGTCCGCCGCGAAATACGGCTGGAGCCACTGGTCCAATCGTCCCAGCGAGAGCCCCGCGTTCATGCTCTCCATGTGCAGGGCCACCCAGGTGATCCACAGGGAATTTACCGCTTCGTCCAACGTGCGCGCGCCCGTCTCCGGGACGCGCGCGCAGATCGCCGCGAGCCGCTCGAGCTCGTCGCGCCGCGCGGGGTTTGGCTCGCGCAGCGCGTCCTGCGACGCCCGCTTCGACAGGTTCCGGCCGTAGGCGATCAGCCCCTCCAGGCAGAGAATCATCGCTTCAAGCGTCGCCTTCTTCTCGCGATCGCAGCGCTTCCCGAGCTCGCGGCGTATCTCGCGGATGATGCCGCCGGCGCCGATCTTGAGCATCTTCGGGAAATCGGGAATGGTGTGCGAGATGGTCGCCTGTTTCCAGTTGAAATAGAACGCATAGCGTTCGTCCAGCTGCTGGCAGAGCGGGTTGCCGTACGTGTCACGGACCCACTCGCGGAAATTCCGCTTCATCCAGTAGGGGAAGGCGTCATTGTGCAGGAACTCGCGCGTCTCGTCGGAAATGACGAAGGGATTGTGGGTTCGGTGCGAAATGGTCAGGAGCTCGTTCCAGATGAGCCCGCCGCTCCCGTCGGGGTACACGGGGCAGCCGATGCGCTTGCTCGTGGTGGTGCCGGCGATCAGGGAGTCCTCACCGATGATCGCCTCCCGGTTTTCCATGAGATACTTGTAGGCATGCGCCTTTCGGAGGACGGGCTCCCATTCGCGACCCGATGCATCCTGTTCGAAGCCGTGTTCGCGGTGCCAGCGCGTGAGAAGCCGCGGAATCTCCGGGCACACCTCGGGCTTTTCGGTAAGATGTATGTCCAGAAATTTCCTGAGCCGGGGGAAGTCATCGAGCGAATATTCGGGGAGATAGGGGTCCGCAAGGAAGCGCACCCCGGGCTCGCGCGCGGCGCATCGCAGGTGTTGGGCCTTTCGCACGACGAGGCCGTCACGCAGATCCTGCCGCGCACGCGGCGATTTCCGCAGGAGTTTTTTGCGGTCCGTTCTACGCTCCCGTTCCATGGCGCTCCGCTGCATGCGGCCGAACACAAGCGAAAGGAAAAACGAAAGGAGATTGAGATACATGATGCTCCCCTCAACGCGCATCTCGCTGGTCAGGAGCATGTAGATCTGGTCCGTGGGCGTTCCCGTGAGGAGCCGGCGCGCCGCGGCGTCGGTGCGAAACACCACGACGGCGTCGGCATCGTCGGGGACGCGCCCGGATGCGGTCACCACGCCGTCGCGGCCAACGATGCCGCATTCCACCGAGCCGCTCTCGGTGCGCATCCCCACAGAGAAGTCGAGCCAGCCGTCGGCGCAGGCCAGATAGCGGCGCAATGAGGCGCGCCGGTTCAGGTTCGCCGCCACGAACCGCAGGAACGCCCGCATGATGAGACCGGTGGTCGATTTCCCCGACTTTGCTTGAATGTCCGTGTAGAGCAGCATGATGCATCACCTCCACGTTGTGTGATAAACGCGCGTTGCCGTGCTAATCGCGATCACTCCCGCATCCGTTCGCAGATATCCTCGGCCAGACGCGCCGTGAGCGCATCGACGTCCTCGGTCACCTCGCGCAGCAGTCGGCTGTTATACAGGCTCACGATGCCATTGAGCTCCGTCCAGAGGCGCGTGGTCTGATAGCGCGCCTCGGCGTCATCGACCCCCAGATGCCGCGCAATCCCCCGTGCGATGAACAGAAACGGACGCAGGGCGGTTTCCTTTTCGCGGCGCGCCACCTCCTCCAGGGGCGTCCCCAGGCAGTCCAGGAACTTGGGGACGCTGCGGCTGATGAACATGACCTCGTAGTGGTCGGGTTGCTCGAGCCCGAATCGAAGGTATTCAGCCACAATTGCCGGCAGCTTTCGATACGGGTCGTCGTGGAGTGCATACGCCCGCTCCAGGCATTCGTGCAGGAGCTCGAAGCCGCGAATGCGGATGAAGAAGTAGAGCTCGTCGCGGCTCGCGAAGTAGTTGTAGAGCGTCGTTGCGCTCACGCCAAGCCGCGCGGCGATTTTTCGCATGCTCAATTCACGAAAGCCCTTCTCGACGATGATGGTCAGGGCCGTGTCGAGGATCTGCTGGCGGAAGGCGTCTACTGCTTCCGGGGTTCTTGGTGTTCTGGGCATTGATTTACACAAGAAATTATATTAACGGTGTTAATATAACAGTGTTAATGTATTTTGGCAAGTGAAAAAATATTAAATGTGAACGGGAGACTTTGAAAAAGATTTATGATTGACATGTGCAATTTCGTCTACATATACATGATTACATTTCAATACAGGAGCACCGCGACACATGAAGAACGCTGACTGATCGAAAGAGAGCGTGGGACGCCCCCTCTCTTTCTGTACGCATCTCCCTGCCGCCTGGCGGCGGGCATTTCATGCTCGGAGAGGACCATGTCAGCGAACAATGTGAGATTCATCGGCGTATCCTTTTCATATCCCGCATCGATAGAACCCGTATTTTCGTCACTGTACGTTCACTTCCCGGTCGGCTGGACAGGCATCGTCGGGCCAAACGGCGTCGGAAAAACGACCGTCGCGAAACTTGCCGCCGGCATACTCATACCGACGACGGGATGCGTCGCGTTTCCGGCCCACGCGTCCCCGCGGTATTGCGAGCAGGAAACCGCCGATCCACTCGATCGCGCCAGCGAGTTCGCGCGTGACACGGAGCCCCAAGCGGGGAAAATACGTTCGATGCTCGGGATCGGAGACGACTGGCCGGACCGGTGGGACACCCTGAGTCACGGTGAGCGCAAGCGCGTCCAGGTGGGGGCCGCCCTGTGGCTCGAGCCGGACATTCTCGTGCTGGACGAGCCGGTAAACCATGTCGATGGCCGCACGCGGTGGTATATCCTCACGTCCCTTATGGCCTATCGCGGAATCGGCATACTCGTATCCCATGACCGGGAGCTGCTCGATACGGTATGCGGTTCCTGCCTTTTCATGCGGCGCGGGTATACGGTGCAACGCCGGGGAAATTTTACCGAATGCGCCTCCCAGCAAGAGCTCGAGGATGCCGCTCGCGAGAAGAAATATCGCAACGCCCTTGAGGTATACCGCGACATGAAAAAACGGGCGGCAATGATCAAACAGCGGGAGACCGGCAGCCCGGGCAGGCTTTCCAAACGAAATATCGCTCCACGCGACCATGACGCCAAGAGCAAGATTGACGGGGCGCGGCTCACCGGAAAGGACAAGGCAGGCGCCAGAAAAGCAAACGTTTTCCAGCGGCGAACCGCGCTCGCCGGCGCCGCCGCGGAATCGCTGTACTTTAAACGACGCGAGGCGTGCGGTATCACGTTTCATGGAGAACGGTCCCGTCTTCGCTGCCTTGCGCGTATCGACGCCGGGCGGATCCCGTTGGGGCCGGAGCGGCACCTGATAGTCCCCGACATCGAAATTCGTCCCGCGGACCGTATCGCACTCGTGGGAGACAATGGAACTGGGAAAAGCACACTGATCGCCGCGATCGTTTCATCACTCAGGCTCGACGATGAAGAGGTGGTTTACATTCCCCAGGAAATCGACCGAGGGCCCTGGGAGCGCGCGCGTGCCGCACTCGATTCCCTTGCCGAAAAGGACCTCGGGACCGTGTACTCCATCGTGCACCGGCTGGGCTCCGAGCCCGATCGAGTGCGGTTTTCCAATACGCCGAGCCCCGGGGAGAAAAGGAAAATCATGCTGGCCATGGGGCTTCTGAAAAATCCGTCCATGATAATCATGGACGAGCCGACCAATCACATGGACATGCCGTCTGTCCAGCGCGTCGAGGAGGCGCTGCGGGAATACACGGGCGCGTTGCTGGTCGCGAGCCACGACCCGGTCTTCGTTAAGAACACAACCGAGAGTACCTGGGAAATAACCGTGGACGGGAACGACACGGTGCTCAGGATGCTGTCGAGCCCGTAACGGGCTGCTAGCGGTATGCGCTTCGGGGCAATACTGTACGGCGCGCAGGATGCAGCAACCGTGCGGGTCAACTCGGCTATACCACATTGAGCGTCCTGTGATATAACCCTAAGGATTGGCTGAACAGGATCACCCTGCAGGCAGTCCCCCCTTGGCTTCGATACGCCTACGGCTACTCAGCCAGCGGGGTGGGTAGTCCGTTACTCCACCATTTCGCGAACTGAATACCTGCAGGCGTATCGGAATAGCCTTGTGGTCGAGTGGCCAACAATGCACCAAAATGACCAGGTGGCCGAGTAGCTAACAAAGTACCAGAATTGCTCGGTGACTGAGCAGCTAATAGTATACCAGAATTGCCCGGTGACTGAGTAGCCGTAGGCGTATCGAAGCCACCGTTTTAGACTTCTAGGATTTTCCTCACCGCAAGTCGGCCCCTTGCGCCCGTCAAGGGCGTCACACAGCATCTCGCCCTTGCCTTTCTTGCCGATAGTGGCGATGTGCGGCGTTTCAGCAGAGTGCGAAAATTCAACGCCTACCACGGTGTCGTGCCACGGGTAAAATTCAGTGCTGGAAAACTTTAATGGGGCACATCAATAAGCAGTTCTTTAGCATGACGGTCTATGCGTTTTTTGGTGGCAGGGGCCGTGCAAAAAAAGGACGCTTCCGTCAGTTCGAAAGCGTCCACTTCTGCAGGTGACGAGGGGCTCGAACCCCCAGCCTGCGGTTTTGGAGTTTCAAAAACCGCACAGACGTTAGGCGCTCTTTCTCGTCAAAATTACTCACATTGTGAAATGTTGTAAAGCAAATTGTATCTTTTTTGGTGAGCATGTGAGTGCCTGGGTAAAAAGTATGCTACACTTTTACTACAGCATGAAATGGATATTATTTCGCATTTCTTTCTTTCTTGGTAATGCAATAGAGTTGTTTTCAGGCGTCAGTCGTATTTGATGTATTGCAATAATATCTTGTCGTGTGATTTATTTGTGAAAAAATCACATGCCGTTGATGTAAAGATTGCAATCGGTTTGTATTTTTCGAGGGTATAGCGGGTGCGCTCTGGCCGGAGTGCAAGCCCCGCACTCTTGAGAAAGTGAGCTGATCGTCAAATTTCCCACACCGGTACAGCTATAATGTCTTTTGACAAAGGGTAACTATTCAGTACAATATTTGCGGGGAGGAAAAAAGTAGTATTAATTTTATGGGCACTTTGTATATTATGTCCCATGAAGAGCGAAGAGATACTTGCGATATACAACAAGGGCCCTGAAGCAGTAATCGAAATCATTC
>JAKQUI010000036.1 GCA_029562645.1 Spirochaetota bacterium | reverse complement strand
GAATGATTTCGATTACTGCTTCAGGGCCCTTGTTGTATATCGCAAGTATCTCTTCGCTCTTCATGGGACATAATATACAAAGTGCCCATAAAATTAATACTACTTTTTTCCTCCCCGCAAATATTGTACTGAATAGTTACCTTTCGATATCGTAACCGGCTGCGGTTGCGGCCTCCCTGGAAATGGACGGAGTACGAGCTTCGTCCCTGGGTGGCCTGGGAAGGATACTATGAGGACAATCCGAGCTGGCCGCCCGGCGAGCGCCTGAATCGTCACCGGCTTTTCATTGGGCTTGATGCCCTGATCGACTCTAAAATTAAAACGGGAGGATATTATTATTACGAATACGTGCTCTTGAACGGGGAGTGGGGCTACAACAATGAAATTGGACTCGAGATAAGCATGGCATATTGAGCGGAACGATGTGTGATGATACATTCTGAATACGATATACGCGATGGAATGAGGAAATGAGGAGCGAACGGGGAAATACGACAAGACGTCCCCGGCGGATGATAGGACCCGATGGCGCTCGCAGCGTTGGAGCCATGCATGCCGCATGGGTGCGTGTCGTTCCCGGTGTGATCCAACGTCTTTTCTTCGCCGTCGCGATCGCCATCTTCGTTTGGTTTTTGCCGGCATACGCCGATGCGCGGACGGTCGTCGTCGGCGTGTATGAAAACGCGCCCAAGATATTCACCGGCGACGACGGCCGGCCGGCGGGCATCTTCATCGACATGATCCAGCACATCGCGAAAAAAGAAGGATGGACCCTGAAATATGTCCCCGGCACCTGGGCCGAGGGACTGGAACGGCTGGCGCGCGGGGAGATCGACCTCATGCCCGATGTCGCCTATACGCCGGAGCGGGCGATGCGGTTTTCCTTCCATTCGGTACCGGCGCTGTCATCATGGTATCAGATCTATGCACCGAGGGGGAGCGCCATCAACTCGATCCTCGATTTGAACAACAAGCGGATACTCGTTCTGGACGGCTCCGTGCAACAGCAGGCGCTTGCACGACTCAGCGCAAGTTTCGGGTTGCAGTGCACGTTTATCGCCGTTGCCGATTATGCCGCCATGTTCAGGGCCGCGGCCAGGGGTGATGCGGACGGGGCCGTGACCAACCGTTTTTACGGGTTGCGCCATGCGAAGATGTACGGGCTCGAGGCGACGGCCGTCGTGTTCGAGCCGTCCGATCTGTATTTCGCCGGACGAAAATACGTTTCAAGCGCACTGCACGCCGCCATCGACACCCACCTTGCGGCCATGAGAACGGACCATCAATCGGTCTATTACCGCTCCCTCAAGCGGTGGTCGTCCGAGGAGATGCGGTATGTAATACCGGAGTGGCTCAAGATGGCGGGTCTTCTGGCGGGCATAGTGCTGGTCATGAGCATCGCCGGGAGCGTGGTGCTCAAGCGGCAGGTGAACGCGCGCACGCGGGAGCTCACGCTGGTCAACCAGGAGATGGAGCGGCGCATCATCGAGCGCACCGCCGAGCTGGCCGAGGCCAAGGAGCGCGCCGAGGAGGCCGATCGGATCAAGTCCGCCTTCCTCGCGACGATGTCCCATGAACTGCGCACGCCCCTCAACTCGATCATCGGATTCACCGGAATCATACTCCAGGGCCTTGCGGGCCCCCTGAACGAGGAGCAAAGCAAGCAAATGGGGATGGTCCGCTCCAGCGCGCGCCACCTCCTGTCGCTCATCAACGACGTGCTCGACATCTCGAAGATCGAGGCCGGGCAGCTTACGCTGAATGCGGAACCCTACGACGTGCGGGCCGTCGTCGAGAAGGCCGTCGCGGCGATGCGGCCGCTGGCCGAGAAAAAGGGATTGGCGCTTTCGCTGTTCGTCGATCCCGCCGTGGGCGAGGCCCACGGCGACCAGCGGCGCGTGGAACAGGTCCTGTTGAACCTGATTAGCAATGCCGTGAAGTATTCCGAGCGGGGCGCGGTGACCGTGAGCGTTTCGGAGCAGCACGGATATGTTCCGCACGGGGAGGGCGCGACGCGATCGACGGAGGCGCTGCGCTTGAGCGTCGCCGACACCGGCATCGGGATCCGCCCCGATGACATGGCGACGCTGTTCCAGCCATTCCGGCAAATCGATTCCGGCCTCACGCGAAAAACCGATGGCACCGGCCTGGGACTCGCCATCTGCCGGCGGCTGGCCGGCCTCATGGGCGGCGAGATCGTCGCCGAGAGCGAATTCGGCAGGGGCAGCGTGTTCACCTTCATCGTTCCCCGTGACGTCAAGGAGCGGTCATGAAACGAACCATACTTCTTATCGAAGACAATGAGCAGAATCGATATTTGACCACCTATCTTCTCCGCAACAAAGGATACGATGTGGTTTCTGCCGATGACGGTCACGCGGGGATCGCGCGGGCCGAAGAGGGAGGCGTCGACCTCATTCTACTGGACATCCAGCTTCCCGTTATGGACGGGTATGCGGTGGCGGCGCGATTGCGCGAGGGCCCGGCGACGAGCCGCATCCCCATCGTCGCGGTGACCTCATATGCGATGGCGGGCGATCGCGAGAAGGCCCTCGCGTCGGGATGCAATGGGTATATCGAGAAGCCGATCAATCCCGAGACCTTCGTGTCGGAGGTTGAGCGGTATTTTTTAAATTCCGGGACTGCGGAGCGGACATGAAACGGATACTGATCGTCGACGATATCGAGGAAAACCTGTACCTCCTTCGGGCCCTGCTCGAGGGGCACGGCTATGCGGTGGACCAGGCCGGCAACGGCAGCGAGGCGATCGTACAGGCGTTATCGACGCTTCCCGACATGGTCATATCGGACATCCTCATGCCGGTCATTGACGGATACACGCTCTGCCGCATCTGGAAGGCCGATCCGCGGCTCAAGCGCCTCCCCTTTGTCTTCTACACGGCCACCTATACCGATCCGCGCGACGAGCGGCTCGCGCTCGACATGGGCGCCGACGCGTTCATCGTGAAGCCGGCGGAGGTGGAGGACTTTCTCGCCCGCATCGAGACGGTGCTCGATTTGGGCGGCGAAGGGAAGCTGGGCGCGCCGCAATCGCCGAGGATCGGCGAGGAGGAGATGCTCAAGCATTACAGCGAGGCGCTGATCCGAAAGCTCGAGCACAAGATGTTCAAACTCGAGGAGGCCAACCGGGAGCTCGAGGCGACCTTGCAGGCGAAAACCCAGGCCGAATCCGCCCTGCGCGAGAGCGAGGAGAAGTTCCGCCAGCTCTTCAATCTGGAATCGGACGCCATTTTTCTGATACACAACGAGACCGGCGAGATACTCGAGGCGAACGAGTCGGCGGCCGCACTCTACGGGTATGCGCATGACGAGCTGGTCCGAATGAAAAACACCGACCTCTCGTCCGAGCCGGACAAAACGAGACGGGCGATGGCGGATCATTCCACCGTGATTCCGATTCGGTATCACCGGAAAAAGGACGGAAGCGTGTTTCCCGTCGAAATCACCGCCTCGCACTTGCAGTGGAACGGGCAGCCCGCCCATATCGCCGCCATTCGCGACATCTCGGCGCGCATGCGCACCGAGGAGACGATGCGGGAGAACGAGCGCATCTTCCGCCTCATCACCGACAACATGACCGACACGTTGTGGATGATGGACCTCAATTTTTCGTATTCCTACGCGAGTCCGTCCCTGCTGAAAAACCGCGGCTATACCTTCGACGAGCTCCGTCAACTGCCGCTGGAGCGCCAACTCACGCCCGAATCGTACGCCCTGGCCGCGTCGGTTATTGCGGAGGAGATGACGCCCGAGCGCCTTGCGCGGAAGGACCTGCAGCTGTCCCGGACCATGGAGCTCGAGAACGTTCGAAAGGACGGGTCCACCTTCTGGGCCGAGGTCACCATGACCATACTTCGAGATCCCGACGGCGTCCCCGTGAGCATTCTAGGCGTGGGGAGGAATATCACCGACCGCAAGCGCGCGGAGGATGCGATCAAACGCTCGCTTCGCGAGAAGGAGCTCCTGCTCAGGGAGATCCATCATCGCGTGAAGAACAACATGCAGGTGATCTCCAGCCTGGTCAGCCTTCAGTCGAACTCCTCTCAGCAGGGTGATCCTCGCGCCATGCTGACAGACGTCCAGAACCGGATTCGATCAATCGCCCTTATCCACGAGCTTCTCTACATGTCCGATGACGTCTCGCGCATAGATTTCGGCGTATTCGTAGGTAAAATAGTCCAAAATCTCACGACCGCCTATGGCGCGAGCGGTGTCACATTCTCGATCACGGGAGATGCGGTGAAACTCGGGATCGACCGCGCCGTTCCCTGCGGCCTTATAATGAACGAGCTCATTTCAAACGCATTGAAGCATGCTTTCGCAGGTAAAGGGCGCGGGGCGATCGCCGTGGACCTGCGCGAGCGTGGCGGCGAATGCGTGATGACGGTCGCGGATGACGGCGACGGCCTTCCCGAAAACGTCGATATGCGCGGCGCGAAAACGCTGGGGTTCCGGCTGGTGCATCTGCTTGCGGAGCAGATCGGCGGGACAATCGCCATTACGCGGAAGGGCGGGACCGCATTTCGGATCTCGTTTCGCAATGAGGTCGATGCGGCCGATGTATCGTCGCCATGAGATGGCGAACCGCCGGTCCGATGATCACAGAAGTCGCAGGATCTCCGGCATCTTCTCCTCGGCGGCCGCCATCCCCAGCCGTATGTGCTCCATGCCGATGTCGTTGAGGAAGTAGTTCTTCCAGTTGGAGAGCTCGTCGCGCGTGTTGAGGGGCTCGATGACGACGTCGGCGTGCGCCGAGCAGCGCTGGGCGAGGTAGTGGCGCAGCAGGTCCACGCTGCGGTTGGTCACGCGCGGGATCGACGCGGAATCGTGCGGGGTGAAGACGTCGCCGCGCACGAAGTTGTCGAGGTTGACGGCGATCACGACGTCCGCGCCCATGCCGCGCGCCACGTCGGCCGGGACCGGATTTACGATGCCGCCGTCCACCAGCGCGCGGCCGTCGTGCATAAACGGCGCGAAGATGGACGGGACCGATAGGCTCGCGCGTACGGCGGTCGCCAGCTTTCCGCTCGAGAACACGGTCTGCTCTCCGGTGACCAGATCGCAGGCGACGATGCGTATGGGCACGTGGGCCGATTCGAAGTCGCTGTCGCCCAGCCAGCGCTCCACCAGGCGCTTAACGCGCTCCCCCTTGACCAGGCCGCCCCGCAACGAAATCTCGAAGAGCGAATTGAGCTTCTCGCGCTTGTTGCCCACGGTGAGCTCCTCGAGCAGCGCAATGTCGCGGTAGAGCGCGTAGTGCGCGCCGATCCACGCGCCGACGCTGGAGCCGGCGATGCAGTCAATGGATATGCCGTGCTCGTGGAGCGATTTCAGGACGCCGATATGGGCGATGCCGCGAATGCCGCCGCTCCCGAAGGCGACGCCGACCGTTTTGCGGCGACGGGCGCGCGGTGTGGCCATGGCGGATCAGGCGGCGCTAGCCGTTGTATCCGCGCAGGAGCGTGTTCGCCGAGGCGGCGAGGCGCTCGTCGTAATCGTACCCGGACTTGATGGCGTCCACCAGCTCGCGGCGGGCGCCCGCGTTCAGCCGGGTGTCGCTCTCATTGAAGCGATAGCGGCTGTCCATGGCGGAGTAGTCCGATTCGCGGGCCCTGAGATAGGTGCGGGCGATATTGTCGGCGATGGACTCGATGGCGTCTTTGGACGCGCCCGTGAACTTCCCGAAATCGTACATGGCGTCGCCGATGCGCTCGAGGAGGGCGCTCTTCACCGTATAGCCCTCGCCGGAAATGATGTTCGAGGCGCGGCCCAGCGCACGGGCGCGGTCGGAGCCCTGGAACGAGTCGGTTTTCGCGATCTCCGCGGTCCCGGTCGTCCGGGTCGTTTTCGAAAGCGCGCCAATTCCCTCGATCGGTTTCGGTCCGCCAATTCTTCCGATGTCCATGGTTTCCTCCGGGCGAATCTTGGTGCAAGTATGCGACATAATTATGGAATTGCAAGAGTTTTTTTCCGTTCGCGCATCATCATCCCCCGAGGAAATGGATTGCCCAAATGGGCCGATCATTATCTCATGTGCCGACGGATCGGCGGTACCTCCGCACCGGATGCGGCCAGGCCAATGGATATTATCTTCAAGGACTATTACCAGATTCTCGGGATTGCAAAGGGCGCGACGCTCGACGAGATCAAGGGCGCCTTCCGGAAAAAGGCGCGCGAGACGCATCCCGATGCGACCGGCGACGCCGCGAACTACGAGCGTTTCGTGCTGGTGCGCGAGGCCTTCGATGTTCTCACCCGGCCTGCGCACCGCGCCGCCTACGACGAATTGTACGAGGAGTACTACCGCGAAGCGGCATCGGCCCCCCACGGCGACTACCTGAAGAGCGTGATTGACGACTTCGACGTGGCCACCAGCGGGAGCTACCGAGACGAGTGGGAGTTTTTCGTCCGCCATCCCGACGACTATTTGGGCCTGTTCGAAGGCACCGTGAAGTTGGTCCTGGGGATGCTGCTTTCGGTCGCGGGCGGGATCGTCGCGCCGGTCGCTGCGTTTTTCGGGGTGATCGCGCTGTCCGGATCGCTTGCGCTGCTCGCGGCCGTTTCGATCGCCGCCGTCGCCGCGCTGTCGCTCTCGTCCCTGGCGGGGGCCGTCGTCGCCCTGCTCGCGCTGCGGCGGGTGATGCCGCATGCGAAACGCCTCAAGGACTCCTTCGTGGCCCTCCTCGGAAGATTCGTGGTGTACCCCCTGCGGGGAATCCCCAAGCGGCGCGGGTCGTGGGTGCTTTATTTGAATTATCTCATCGCGACGATTGCGATGGCCGCCTTCGGGTATTTCACGGCGAGCGCGTACTGGCGCGCGATCATCGCGGATGCGGCGCCGGGCGGCGTATCGGCGCCGGTGCTGGTCTTTGTGGGGGCGGTGTGCGGGGCGGTGATCGTGTTCACGGCGTCGGTCGTCCTCATCTTCGAGATCATCCAGGAGGCCTTCAAGAGCTATCCGGACATTCGCTACAGCCGCTTCCGCGTTCCGAAAGGGGCGCAGATCGGTTACGCTTCATCACAGGGCCTTGTGGGTGGGAGCGACCGTCCCCGCATACGCTGATCCGTACACCGCAGAGCTTTTCCATCGCGCCGCTCCCGGGATGCCGGTTCTTTTCTTGACGGGACATCTCGTCCGAGATATACCTGTTTGGCCGGGCGCTCACGCAAAGGCCGCAGATGATATACATCATATATAGCATCAGCATTATACTTTCTATTGCCGTATTTCTGTTCCTGGTGGTGCATTCGTGGCGTCATCGTGCAACCCAGGGTGCGCGGGCGTTTTTCGCCGTAAACCTGCTGGGCGCCTGGGGCGCCATGGCGGAGTTCTTCTCGCTTCTTGCTGGTTCCGATCATCTGGCGGCCCTGTGGTTCAATTTCCGGTTTGTGACCTTGGGATTTCTTCCGATTGTGTGGCTCGTATTCACCTACCAGTATTCTGGGAAGCGCGGCCTCACGGCGCGACGCATCGCGCTATTGATGATTCTCCCAGCGATCACCCAGGTCATGGTGTGGACGAGCGACATGCACGGCCTGTGGCTGGTCAGGGACGTCGGTTTCACCGTGGTGGAGGGATTCCGTATCGCGGATCCTTCGCAGCGTGTGCCGGGGATCTGGTTTATCGTTCACTCCGTGTACGGGTTTGGCTCGCTCTTCGTCGGCATGTATCTCATCCTCCGCACTTCGATACGGATGATGCGCCCGTTTCGAATCCAGGGATTGCTGATATTCTCCGGAACCCTGATCCTGGCCGTGGGCGCGCTCGTCCCGACGGCAAAGCTCATACCGTCCCTCACGGTCAATCCCATAACGCAGAGCCTGGCGCTGTGCTCCATCTTCTATTTCCTGGCCATCTTCCGGTATCGATTTCTCAATATCGTACCGGTGGCGCGCGACACGGTCATCGACAGCATGGACGATGCCATGCTCGTCCTGAGCATGCAAAACCACATCGTGGACATCAATCCCGCCATGCGCACGCTGCTGGCAGAGGTCGCCTCCTCTCGGGGGGCGGATCTGGACGGCGCTTTCATCGGCGAGCGGGTCGAGGATGTCATGGCGCCGTTCGGTGACCTCGTGCAGCGCTTCCGCAGGGTGTCGAGCATCCAATCGGAGCTGTCATTGCCGCTGGGCGATGGTCTGCGGCACTTCGATGTGCGAATTTCTCCGCTGCACGACCGGAGCGGGGCGGTGATCGCCCGCGTGGTGCTGGTGCGCGACATCACCGATCGCCGCCAGGCCGAGGACGAGATGCGACTCAATGAGGCGCGGCTGGAAGCGCTCTACCGGCTCAACCAGGGCGAAGGCGCGACCGAGCAAGAGCTGGTCGACCGAGCGCTCGCCGAGGCGCTTCCCCTTGTCGCAAGCGATATCGGCCGCATGGTCGTGCGGGGCGCCGACGTCGGCGATGCCGAGCATGCCGCTTCATGCGGCAATCCCGATGCGATTGTGTTGGACGACATGGACGCGCTCCGGCAACCGGGGAAGGCCGACTGGTGGGCGGAGAGCGCATGGGCGCTCGCGCCCATCATCCACGAGCGCGGTTTCGCCATGACGGGCGGCGATGCCGCACCGGCCCCCATTCGCGTGATGAGCGTCGCCCACGTGAAGAACGGGGAGGCGGTTATCGTTCTCGGATGCGCCGGGAAGCCGGACCCCTATAGCCAGCTCGATGTCCATCAGCTGACGCTGTATCTGGAAGGCGTCTGGAAGATCATCGAAAAAAAACGGGTGGATATGGCGCTCGCGCGGGCGCTCGAGAACGCGCAGGCGGCGGCGAAGGCGAAGAGCGAGTTCCTGGCCAACATGAGCCACGAGATCCGCACGCCCATGAACCCGATTGTCGGCCTCACCCATCTGATTCAACAGACGGAGCTCACGGAACGACAGCGCGATTACATCGGCAAGATTCAGGATTCCGCGCAGCTGCTGCTGGGCATCATCAACAATATTCTTGATTTTTCCAAAATCGAGGCGGGACGGCTCGATCTCGAGATTGTCGATTTCGACCTCGCGACGCTGCTGGGCGCCCTGTCCAATCTATTCGCCCGCACGGTCGAGGACAAGGGCGTTGAGTTTCGCATGCAGGTCGATCCGGACGTTCCGGTCTGCCTGCGGGGGGACCCGCTGCGCATACAACAGGTTCTCGGCAATCTCATCGGCAATGCGATCAAATTCACCGAGCGGGGCTACGTGGGCGTGCGCATATCGCGCCTGCCTGGCCCCGGCGGTCCCGATCGCGCTGTCGTTCGCTTCAGCGTGGAGGACACGGGGATCGGCATCGAACTCGATCAGCGGGAACGCATTTTCAAGCCGTTCACCCAGGCGGATGCGTCCATTACCCGGCGATTTGGCGGGACGGGACTGGGTCTTGCGATTGTGCGAAACCTCGTCGAGCTGATGGGCGGCTCCATCGTCGTGGAGAGCCGGCCCGGCGAGGGGAGCAGGTTCTCTCTCGATGTTCCGCTCGGCGTGTGCGCGGGCGGTGTGTGGGGTGATGGCGCGATCGGTCCGATTGACGTCACTCGGGCGCGCATCGAGCACCGGGCGGCGGTCAAGACCGATGCGACGGCCGACCGCCGGATCCTCCTGGTTGAGGACAATCTGATCAATCAGCTGGTGGCGATGGAGGTGCTGAAGGGCGCCGGAATGACGGTCGTCCCGACGGGTAATGGCCGTGAGGCGATCGACATGCTTCGGAAAAGCCGTTTCGACCTGGTGCTCATGGACCTGCAGATGCCGGAGATGGACGGCTTCGAGGCGACGCGTATCATCCGCGAGGACCCGATGCTGGCCCATATTCCAATCGTCGCCATGACGGCGCATGCCATGCAGCGCGATCGGGATCGATGCCTGAGCGCGGGCATGAACGACCATATCGCAAAGCCCATCGATCCGCCGGAGCTTGTCGCCATGATCACCAAGTGGCTTCCCGGGAGCGTGGCGGATCGCGGGGGGATTTCGCCTCCGGAATTATCGTCGGGGACCGATCTTCCCGAAACGCCGCACGGGATCGACCTTGCAGACGGCCTGTATCGGCTCGGCGGCAATGCCGCATTGCTTCGGTCGGTCATCCTCGATTTTTGCGCCGAGTTCGAACATGCCGCCGATGATCTCGCACGCTTCATGGAGGTAGGCGATCTCGAAGCGGCCCGCAAACTCGTGCATGCCATCAAAGGGGCCGGGGGAAACATTGGCGCGGTAGCGCTCCACGCGGCGGCAAAGGATCTCGAGGCGAGCCTGAAAGCAGGTGATGCCGAATCTGCCGCCGGGGCCCGCGCGTCCTTTTCATCGGCCCTGGCCGAGGTCCTGAAAAACCGCGAGCTCTTCGGCCGGGATACGTCGAAGAATGACGCACGGGCAGTCGATATGACGGCGGCACGCTCGCTTCTCGAGACGCTCCATGAGCAGGTTTCGCGCAACAGCTTCGAGTGCGTGGATACCTTCCGGCGGCTGAAGAACGCAATGGGGACCTGCCGGGAGGATGAGGTCGAGCGTCTGGGCGCGCATATCAACGGATTCGATTTTCCGAATGCGCGTATCGCAATCGAAAAACTTTTGAACGATATCTCATGAAACGAGCATCCTCAGGGAATGCGTCGTCCGGCAGGTGAAAAACGAAAATGGGAGGCCGCACGTGTCCACGCATATCGCCCCGACAATCCTGATCGTCGACGACATGGCGGTAAATCTGCAGGTGATTGGCGCCTTTCTCAAGGAGCAGGACTATCGGATTTCCGTCGCGAAGAGCGGCGCAGAGGCGCTGGCCATCGTCGCCGCAGCGAGCCCCGACCTGATCCTCCTGGACATCGAAATGCCCGAGATGAACGGGTATGAGGTGTGTCGCCGCCTGAAGGACGACCCGTCGACGCGCGAGATCCCCGTCATCTTTCTCACCTCGCACGATACCGCCGACGATATTGTCTCCGGTTTCGACGCCGGCGCGGTCGATTACGTGACCAAGCCGTTCAACCGATCGGAGCTCCTCGCGCGCGTGCGGACGCACCTGGAGCTCGGGCGCTCGCGCGAGGAGATCGCCCATGCCTATCGCCAGCTGATGCTGAAGGACCGGATCATGACCGACGACCTCGCGAAGGCGCGCGATATACAGGGCCACGTCTTTCTCATCGACCACGATGCGTTTCCGGAGATCGAGTTCGGCGTCCATTATCAGCCCTTCATTCAGGTGGGGGGCGATATGTACGATGCCTGCCGGGTGCGGAATGGGCATTGCCGGTTTTTCATCGCCGACGCCATCGGGCATGGCATCCAGGCGGCGCTGGTGACCATGCTCATCAAGAGCGTGTACGACAAATTTAAGGAAGACGACATCGCCCCCGGGCAGCTCCTGGCGCGCCTCAACGACAGTTTCTATCATACCTATTACCGTCTGTTGGTGCTCTTTACGGCATGTATTGTCGATGTGGATGTCGCGGGCGGCCGCCTCTTCGTCGCAAACGCGGGCCATCCATCTCCCTATCTCGTGGGATCCGGTCGGCTTCGCCAGCTGCCTACGACCGGGGGGCCCCTGATTGGCGTCCAGATCGACAGGACATACGGGACGGTGGAGGTCCCCTTTGCCGCGGATGAATGCGTGATCATGTACACCGATGGCCTGTACGAGGACCTCCTGCAGGCGCGAAGCCACATCGAGATGGACGATGTCGAGGAGGTGATGCTGCGTCACGCGGATGAGCGGCCTGAGGATGTCGCTCGCAACATCGTTCGGGATATCGGATCCGCCCTCGATGGCGCCCCGTTCAATGACGATGTCACGGTCCTGGCGGTGCGCCGGCGCTGATGCGAGGTCTGGATACCAGCGTGGATGTGCGCCCGACGCCGCGATACGCGCGGAATGATTTCGGCGATTACGCCCCGGGCGCGACGACCACGCGGTTCCTGCCAGTGCGCTTGCCCTCATAGAGCGCCTCATCGGCCCGCCGGATGCTGGCGTCGATGTCGTCCTCTGGATTGAGTGAGGCGACCCCGAGGGTGAGGGTGACGGGCACGATCGTATCGTGATAGCTGATCCGCTCGCACTCGACCGCCCCTCGGATCTTCTCCGCAAGGACCGATGATCCCGCCGCGTCGGTTTCGGGCAGCAGAAAAAGGAATTCCTCGCCGCCCCAGCGCGCGAGCACGTCCTGCTCGCGGATATTCGCCCGCATGATGTCCGCAATGGACCCCAGGACGTGGTCGCCGCATTCATGGCCGTGGGTGTCGTTGATGGCCTTGAAGTGATCGATGTCCGCGATGATGACGGCGCAGGGTTTGCCGCCCCGCCGGGACCGCGCGCTTTCCTCGCGAAGCCGCTCCATCATATGGATCCGATTGGCCAGCCCGGTCAGGTAGTCCGTTCGCGCCGAAATGTTCAATTGCGTTGTCTTGTCGAGGAGCTGCCGGCTCATCTCCTCGAGCGACTCGGCGTAGATGGTCAACTGGTCGCGGGCCTTCACGAGCTCCAGGTGGGTGTTCACCCGCGCAATGAGTTCCCGGGGATTGAACGGTTTGGTTATGTAGTCCACCGCGCCGCTCTCGAAGCCGCGGACGATGTCGTCGGTGTCGGTGAGCGCGGTGGTGAAGATGACTGGGATCGACGCGGTCTTCGTCCGCTCCTTCAATGCCCGGCACACTGCGAAGCCGTCCATGTCGGGCATCATGATATCGAGCAAAATGAGGTCGGGGGCCTCGGACGCGGCAAGCGCGATCCCCCCGGGGCCGTCCGTGGCGACGATGATGTCGTTCCGGTCGCGCAGGATCTCGCCCAGGGTCTTGATGTTTCCCGGCATGTCGTCGATGATGAGGATTTTTGCCATAGTGCGTACCGGTGCCGATTCTCCCGATAGCATGATGCGGGCGAGGGTTTTTGTCAACAGTGAAATGCGATATGTCGGGTGTGGAGAAATTTCTTGAAAATGGAATGATTTTGATGCATACTATTACTTTTTCGTTGGATGAGAACGATAGTATCTAATCATGGGAAGGTTCATGCCAAGTGTCAGAGAAAAGGAAAATCGTCATCATCGGCGGTGTCGCGGGCGGGGCGTCGGCGGCGACGCGGGCGCGGCGGCTTAGCGAAACGGCCAGCATCGTCATCGTCGAGAAGGGTCCGTATGTAAGCTTCGCGAATTGCGGATTGCCCTATCATCTGGGCGGGGTGATCCAGGAGCGCGACGCGCTCCTGGTGCAAACACCGCAGTCGCTCAAGGAGCGGTTCAACATTGACGTGCTGGTGAACGCGGAGGCCATTGCAATAGACCGCAACGCGCGCACGGTGCTTGTTCGCAATCTCATAACCGGAGCTGACGACACGCTGACATACGACGCGCTCATCCTCGCTCCCGGCGCCGAGGCCGTGCGGCCGCCGCTGCCCGGCCTGGACCTGCCGAACGTGTTCACCCTTCAGACGATGTCGGACATGGACGGCATCATCGCGCATGTTCGCGGTACCCGCGTAAAGCGCGCTGCGGTTATCGGCGGTGGCTTCATCGGCGTTGAGGCGGCGGAGAACCTCGCCGGACGCGGCATCGCGGTGAGCCTCATCGAGGCGGACCGGCAGGTGCTGCCGCCGCTCGATCCGGAGATGGCATCGCCGCTTCACGCGCACCTGCGCGAGAACGGGATCGACCTGCGCCTGGGTGCGAAGGCGTCAGCATGCGCGGCGGACGGGGACGGGATCGCGATCACCCTGGATGGCGGCGGCATCGTGTCGGCGGACCTGGTGATCCTTGCCATCGGCGTGCGGCCGCGGACGGACCTCGCGAAACGCGCCGGGCTGGAAATCGGCGAGACCGGCGCCATCAAGGTCGATGACGCCATGCGCACCTCCGATTCCGCGATCTACGCGGTGGGCGACGCCGTCGAGGTGACGAACCCGGTGACGGGGCTTCCCGCCTTCATTCCGCTCGCGGGGCCCGCCAACCGTCAGGGGCGCATTGCCGCCGACCAGATCTTCGGGCGCGACTCCCGTTATCGCGGGACGATTGGGACATCGATCTGCAAGGTATTTTCGCTCGCCGCCGGAGCGACCGGCGCGTCGGAGAAGCTGCTGCGGCGGATCGGCAGGCCGTATCAAAAGACCTATCTCCATCCGGGGCACCATGCGGGGTATTATCCCGACGCGGAGTCCATTTCATTGAAGGTCATCTTCGATACGGCGAGCGGCGCGATTCTGGGAGCGCAGGCCGTGGGCGCGAAGGGGGTGGACAAGCGCATCGACGTGATCGCCGCGTCAATCGCCGCCGGGCGCACGGTGTTCGACCTCGAACATCTCGAGCTCGCGTATGCGCCGCCCTACGGTTCCGCAAAGGACCCGGTGAACATGGTCGGTTTTATCGCGGGGAATATCCTGCGGGGGGAACATCGCATCATTCACGCTGAGGAGATTGGCGCACTCGATCCCGCACGCGACATGTTGCTCGATGTGCGTACGGTCGAGGAGAACGCCGAGGGGCGCATGCCGAACTCCATCAACATCCCCATAAACGAGCTGCGCGGACGGATCGGAGAGCTCCCGCGCGACCGGCGCATCGTGGTGTATTGCGCGGTGGGCCAGCGGGGATACGTCGCGCAGCGAATGCTCACGCAGATGGGCTTCGATGCCGTGAACCTGAGCGGCGGATACGCCACCTGGATCATGGCGCAGGCCGCGCGCTAGCGTCCCTCAGCGGCCGTATTTCGCCCGTATCTCCTTCGCTTTCTTCTCCCAGGCGCGCGCGTCGCCGTCGCGGCCGAGACGCTGCATCGCCACCGCCATGTTGTGATAGGGGATGTGATTGGTGGGATCGAGCTTGATGCTCGCGGCATAGTGCTGGACGGCCTTCTGGTACTCTCGTAAGTCAGAATACGCATCGCCCAGCGCCGTGCGGGAGGTGGCGCGCAGCGGATCGAGCCCAACGGCCGTCTCGAGATCCGATCGCGCCTCGGGAAGCATCGCGAGGGCCAGCCGCGCGGAGCCCCGATTGTGCCAGGCCGACGAAAATGCCGGATAAAACGCGATCGCGGCGCTCAGGTAGGTCACGGCCTCCCGGAGCTTCTTGGCCATGATGAGGTGCGCGCCGATATTGTTGTACTCCACCGCGACAAACTCCTTGCGCGAGAGCGCCTTGAGATATACCCCCTTCTCGATGGACGGCTGGGCGATGCCCTTGGCCTTTACGTAAAACGAGTCGGGCAGGCTTTTCCCCTGCGTGGGTTCCCAGTTGAGAAATGATCCGTCGGAGAAGTAGTAGCGGACGAAGCTGTGGTCGGGAGCGTACACCGGCACCAGCGGGATCTTCATCACCTCTGCGATGGCGACGTAGAGCGCACAGTAGTTGTCGCAGTCGATCTGTTTTCGCGCGATGCCCACGGAGAGCAGAAGGTTGTCCTTGAACGAAAAGCCCTCCGCGCGCAGGACTGCGTCAATCGCCTGGAGCGTCCGAACCGCGTCCGCGGTGGCGGCATCGGGCTTCACGGGCACTTCCGCGAGGGCGCGGTTGATGATGCGGTTCACCGTCGCGTGGTGCTCAGGGCGCGCCCCGAAGTCCTTTTCAAGGTCGAGGAAGTCGTGCGCGATGGTGCGCGGGTCGCCGGTGTAGCGCGCGGCGTTCTCCTGTGCGAAAGCGGAAATCGACAACGCGACGCAGCTCGCGGCGAGGATCATCACGCGGTACGCCGTGGATGCGACACGCCTGGCGGTTCGATGGTTCATGCGGTCCCTCCCGGGTTACATCGTTTCGACGGTAAACTCGACGCGGCGGTTCGCGCGGCGGTTCTCGTCGGTATCGTTCGGCGACACCGGCTTCGATGAGCCGAACCCTTTGGTGGTGATCCTCCCGGCGGCGATGCCGTTCGCGGCCAGATGGCGCGCAACCGAAAGCGCCCGGTCGCGCGAGAGCCGCACATTGGCCTCCTCGACGCCCGTCGAGTCCGTATGGCCGGCGATGGACACGCTCATCGACGGGTAGGCGTTCATGAGCTCGATCACGCGACGGAGCTCGAAGACCGACTCCGGGAGCAGTCGCGCGCTGTTCACGGCGAAATACAGGGTGTTGAGCACCATCGTCGCGCCCGGCCGCAGTCGCCGTAGGGTGATGTCCTTCTCGACGCTCGCGTATTTCGTGAGCGCACGCAGGTCGATCCGCTCCGACCGGAAGGTGTAGCCCTTCGCGGCAACCGAGACATCGTACAGGCGCCCTCGGTTGAGGATGGCGACGAAGCGGCCGTCCTTTTGGTTCGCATGGATGTGCACGGGCGCAACCGTTCCCCTCACGTCGGTGATGGTGATGGCGGCGCCGGGACAGGCTTCCTTCGCGTCGAGGTCGAAGACCGTTCCGTGCACCAGCGCGACCGGCGCCGGGCGGAACCGCGCCGGAAGCTCCGCGGAGGTGATGCGATACACGGTCTGGCCCTCGACAACGATGGGACGCGAGTAATAGATGATATCGCCTGAGGCGGGCACCGAGACGAGCCGGTCGTCCTCCGGGGTGTTGATGAAGTCCATGCTCACCGGCGCGCTCCAGCGCCCGTTCACGTAGCGCGACTGGTACAGGTCATAGCCGCCGCGCCCGCCGGGCCGGTCGGAGCTGAAGATGAGGGTCGCGCCATCGGCCAGGATGAGCGGGCTGAATTCGCTGTGCTCGGAGTTGATGGGTGCGGGCATCTTCACCGGCGCAGACCATGCATCGTCGATCTTGCGCGCGACAAAGATGCCGAACCGCTCGTCTCGCGCGAGCCGCTTGTCCGGGCACTCGCGGACCAGGTACATCGTCGATCCGTCGGGAGACAGGGACGCGAAGCCGTCGTAGGCGGGCGAATTGATGGGCGCTCCGATATTGTCCGGAATGGTCCAGATGGGCCCCAGCCGGCGCGCCGTCCAAATGTCTATGCTCCCGATCCCGCCGCGCCGCGTTGACGAGAGCAGAAGGTTGTTCTGATCATAGGTGATGAAGGGCCCGCCGTCGTTCGCGCTGGAGCCCACGTCCACCATCATGAACGCCGGGGTCCAGCCCACCCGGGTGCGGTACTTCACGAAGAGCTTGTACTTGTGGATGGTGAGGTAATTCGATTGATAGATAAGGATCCGTCCGTCGGCCGAGACCGTGGGACTGTGCTCCGAATAGGGAAGCGAGAGGCATGAGGCGCCGAATGCGAGCAGAATCGCCGCGAGCGCGCCGATCCGGCGGCGCACCCGCACGATACGCGGCGCGCGGACGGGGCGACGCGACGCGTATCGCACTGCGTTATCGCCTCCGCCGCCAGAACCGACGGGCGCTCGAGCCCTGTTCCGACTCGGGGATTTTCTCGGACGGGACCTTCTTGAAGTCCATCTGATGCACGATGTCGGATACCTGGATGAGGTCCTTGTGGATGGTGTTCGGATCGCCGTACCAGAGGGTCACGGTCGCGCCCGATTCCTTGGTGGCCTCGATGGCCGGGATAAAGTCGCTGTCGCCCGCGATGATGATGGCGTGCTGAATGTGGCCGGCGGCGGAATGACGGACCATGTCCACCGAGAGGAGAACGTCCACCCGCTTTTGCTCGTAGAGCTCGCGACCGCCCTCCCAGCGACGCTGCAGCTTGCCCAGCCGGACGCTCCAGCGGTCGAGCGATTCGATATGCTCCATGAACGTGACGTGCTCCTCCATGCGTTTTTTCTCGCTGTCCGTGGGTTCCGGCGACATCCACGGGGGGCAGTAGTAGAAATAGCAGCGAAGAAGGTCGAGCTGGATTGACTTACGAAAGGGTTTCATGAAAAAATCGGCGAGTTCGTCGTATTTGGGCTTAAAGCCGTGGCGCTTCAGAAAAGAGATGAGGTAGGCGCCGTCGATGAAGATTGCCGCACGCATTTTGGTTTCCTCCTGAGTGGAATGCGGAACTATTCGGATACAGTCATTTTTTTACATTCGCATGGGATTGTCAAATTGAATATGTTCCATCACCGTGCAGGGCGCGAAATATGGATGCAGCACGGTGTCAAATGAGGTCGTCGGAGGATTCGGGGGTTTTCTGGTCAAGGGGGCGCTCGGAGATCGCGAGAACCTTGAGCGTGGTCGCATTCAGGCGGACCAGGTAGCGCACTCGGGACGGCACGCCCGCGCGAGTGACACCGGCGACGGCATCGACATGGATGCCGTCGGTGGCCAGGCGGGCGCTCCATTCCCATCCCAGAAAGAGGGATTCGTCGCGGGGGCGAAGGGCCGTGCGATGCGCTCCGATGGCGCCAAAGACCGCCAGCCGGACGTCGTTGCCCGCGATGTTTCGATAGGCGGGAAATCGACGCACGAGCTCCGAGCGCCCGGTGCGGTAGAGGGCGTCGGCGGCCCGCCGGGAGCCCAGGAGCGATGTGAACCGGGGATACGCGTAATATACGGACCGATCGTTCTCGTGGAGGATCTGCCAGCTGCCCACCGCGGCCTTGCGCGGGCGGTTGGTCATGCGTCGCGAGAAAAACTCGTCCACGGAGCTCTCCCGCGCGCGATCGAGCGATGCGCCGCGCACGACCGCGTCGATGTCGATCAGGTCGCCATCGCAGCCCGACGTCGTGAGCGAGCAGGCGAAAAGGAGTGCGACGATCCCGAATGCGCGTTGGGGCATGGCGGTCAGTCTTCCTTGGGGATCGGCCGTTCGTCCGATGAGACGAACGAGCTGACGATGCGGCGGTGCGGATAGAGCATGGGGATGTTGAGCATGATGACGTAGGTGCCGCGCCGCATGATGGACTCGCCGCGCACCGTCGCGAACGAGAGGCGCACCCGTATGTCGCTCACCCCCAGCGGTCGGTCCGCGATGGTTCCTTCGAGATACTGCGGCTCGATCGTGTCGACGGTGACGTACAGGACGGCCCGGAGATGGCGCGCGGTGTTTTTAATCGGAATGATCTCGATAGCATGGCACTCCCGGCCCTCGACGGTTTTACGACCGATGATGCGGTAGCGGTACTGCTCGCCGTCGGTCGTATCGAAGGGAAGGTGGACGGGATCTCGCGAGCGATACTTGAATTCCTCCGGCGGCAGTTCGATCCCGTTTTTACGGTATTTGATGGGCGTGTTGACGGGTTTCCGGTGATAGTACTCCTTCCGGTGCACCAGCGCCTCCGAGCTGCTGATCAGCGCGCCGGTTTTTGCGTCGTATTCGTGCGTGGTGATGGCGCGTCGCGACTCGTTCCCGATGTACTTCCGGTTCGATTCCGCCACCCGCGCCCGCAGTGCGGAGAAGACTGCCTCCTGCTCGGGGACCGCGGAGCGCACCGGCGCGGCCGCGAGCGCGCCGGCCAATGCGCACACCGTCAGGGTTTGCCGGGCCATCCGTATCGACGCGGTGCGGATCGACATGAGCGTCACGGGCGCAATGCGTTCAGCATTGTTCGGTGCTCGTCCTTGGCCAGCTCGTCCATGAGCCGCGTATGGACATCGAGGAAGTTGCCGCGCCCCTGCCGCGAACCGTTTTTACCTATCCAGAGAAGCTTGCTGTCCTCCGAGACGCTGTATCCCTGGCGCGCAAGTTCGGCCAGAATGTCCTTTTTGGCGGCAACGTAGGCGGCAATGAGGTCCCGATAGTTGCGGTCTATCTTGGCGTATGCGTTTTTAAGGGACTCATTGGCCACAATCTCCCGGTACTGCGCGGGATGATTCGCCTTCGCGTGCCTGAGGTACATCGAGATGTAGTAGGTGAATTCGCCATAGGCGTAATAGGTCCCGTTTACGCCGGTAAAGAAGGCGAGCCAGGTCTCCGGGGTCTGGGGCATCTCCGTTCGGTAGAACGTCAGCAGGTCGAAGGCGGTTTTTGTGCCGTGATAATAGGCGTTGAGCTCGTCCAGGAGGCCGTATATGCCGTTGACCTGGGCGCCCAGATTTCCGCTCGCCAGGACGTAGGTGGGAAAGCGGAGCGTGTGCATTCGAGCCGGGATCGACGCGGCCATTTCCCGGGTGGGGAACACGGGGGTCTGTTTCACCAGGACCGATTCCGTCCCGCCGATGTAATAGCTGAAGTAAGTCCCGGACGCGCAGGCGCCGATGCCGGCCGCCTCTTTCGCGGGATAGGCGAGGAGGCCGGTGTAGCCGTGACAGATTTCATGTACGGCGGTATTCAGCGACTCGGCGATCTGTGCGGGTGCTGTCCCGCGGAGGTACGAGGAGAAATCCGTTTTGGAGACGGAGACGCTCCCGGATTCGCAGGTGAACGATGTTCGCGCGGCGGCGTATTGGCTGATGATGTAATATCCCGAGGGCGAATACTGCTGAAGGAGCTTGAGCGCCAGACGTCGCGGGGAGAGTGAATCGTCGGCGCGGGCCATCGTCGGTACGCATGCTATCGCACACGCGATAATGACAATGCGCGCTGGTATAGAATGGCCTCTATATCGCATGATGTCACCTGTTCTCGATTATTATTGTGATTCCGGTACGCGCCGGCTACTGTACGGTAGAGCCCGTAAAAATCAACGAAAATATCACGCGCGCTCCCCTGGGGGTCGCCGCGCAGCAAGCGCCCGCTTGGTGCGCCGGATCTCGGCGGGAAAACCGCAGAGGAGCATCAGCAGGGCGTAGCGAATTCCCGTTCGGGCGGCAATGTGGTCGACGAGGTCCGTGAATATCTTCGGCGACGGGTGTTCGATCCTGCCGCCGTGCGCGACGAGCAGCGTGCGCACCGGAAGGGCCGCCAGCCGGACAAGCGATCGCTCCATGAGTTCGGGGATCGAAACCGGGATGGGCATGGTGAGGGTGCTCTTCACCTGGACCATGAGGTCGGCCACATAGAGGACGCCGGTCGACTCGTGATACAGGGCGATATCGTGCGTGGTGTGGCCCGGCACGGCGATGGCGCGCCAGTCGGGAAATCCCGGAAGCGCGCTCCCGTCCTCGAGCGGATGGTCGGGCGCGAGGCGGCGTCGATACCACAACCGTCGAAAAGAGCTCTTCACGCGGATCACCACGAACCAGGCCATGACGATGTCCAAGACATGCTGTATGGCGCCGCCGACGCCGGCGTACCAGCTGTCGGCGGCCGCATGGGAGGCCACGGGGATATGGTGCCGTCGCCGGAGCAGCATGATCCCTCCTGCGTGGTCCGGGTGCATGTGCGTGACGACAGCCAATCGCACATCGTCCATGCTGCGTCGAAGCGTGCGCGTCACAAAGCGCGTGATGAGGACGGCGTCGCAGTGGCACCCCCCGTCAAGGACCAATATGCGGTCGGGATACTCGACCAGAAAGATCGACTGGATGTGGCCGGTGAGCTCATGGACGATGAAGGGTGATGGGCCCATCGCAGGAAGCCCTCCCGCTCAGTTGAACCTGAAGCCTTCGATGACGGCGTCGGCCGCCTTGAAATCGGCCTCCGTCGCCTTGATGGTGGCCATCGCCTCGATCGCGACGAAGGTCTTTCCCTTTACGAATACGAAGGCGCGATACGAAACCGGTTTCTTGTCGGGCTGATTGAAGGCCAGGGTGGTGAAGTGCATCTTCGCGACGGAATCCGCCTTGAAGCGCGCCGCGTGCCTCGACATGTCGGTGGGGGGTGCGAGCACCTTCACGGGCTTGAGCTTTTGCATCTGGCGCCTGGCGAGATTGAGCGCGCTATCCTGCGACGACAGCGTCACCTTCCATACGGCGACGTGGACGTTCCCGTCCGGCGAGGTGGCGCTCATCGTTGCAGTGTCCTTCTCCGTGCCTGTGTTCCATCCGGCGGGCATGGAGCATGTGAAAGATGTCGTTTGCGCGATTGCGGTGGCGGCGCACATTGCGATCAGCGCGAAGGCGGCGCATGCGACAACGGTCCGATACGGTTTCATGGGTTCCTCCTATGCGTGCGTACGGGGCATACCGTATCGGCGTGCGCGAAATGGGGCAAGGTTTTTTTCGGTGATGCCGGCTGCCGCCGGTCGGCGCGTCAATGGACCGAGCGGTCGGTATCGCGATTGTCGATGGAAAAGAGCTTGAGCAGCAGCTCATCGGCCGGGGAATGGCCCAGCGACGCCGAGACCGACAGGTCGTAGTGCGCGAGGTCCTTGAGGCCCAGGTGGAAGTACGACATCGCACGGCTGCAATAGACCGTGGCGAGGTCGGGGTCGATGGAGAGGGCGTCGCTGAAGTCCTGGATCGCGTACTCGTGGTTGCCCCCGGAGGCCTCCAGGATCCCGCGGTTCACATAGGCCTCGACGCATTCGGCATTGCAGTCGATCGCCGCGGTGAAGTCCTCCATCGCGCCGTCCAGGTCGCCGAGGCGCGAGCGCAGCAGGCCGCGGTTCACGTACGGCTGGAACGCGTTCTCCTCCAGCTCGATCGCCGCGGTGTAGTCGTTCAGGGCCTCCTGGTTCATCTCGAGACGGTCGCAGGCCACGGCCCGGTTGTAGTAGAGACGCCAGTCGTCGGGCTCGATCCCCGCGGCGATGCTGAAGTAGTGCATGGCGTCTTTGAAGCGCTCTTCGTTCATGCAGCAGCAGCCCAGGACGAACAGCTGCGCGTGGGACAGGTCGCCCTCGTCAAGATCGAAGGAGCGCGTGATCATCAGGTACTCGTCCAGGTGGTGCAACCCCAGCCGCAGCAGTTTTTTGTGCAGGGAGAGATTGGCGCGCACCCCCGATTGCACCAGGCGGTCGATATCAGCCAGATGCCGCATCGCGCTTCGCATCTCGCACAGGATCGCGTCGATCAGCTCATAGGTCGAATTGCGATTGAGGTAGGTTTCGAACAGATGGCGGGTGAAGCCGTGGATCTCGATTCCCAGCAGGGGAAGAAGCTCCCCGGGGCTGTTTGCGCCATTGTCCTGCGCGTTCAGGAAATTAAGGATCGGGTCTTTGATGGGGCGGTTGGCCCAGGCCTCCGCGGCGCGGCCGAGGCGGACCATGATGCCGTCCTCATCGGCGCCCTCAAGAAGCTTGAGATGCGATTCGGTGGGCGGTATGCCCAGCTCAGAGAGGATCCGTAACGACAGCTCCGGCGAATGCGCGTCACCGATGGATCGCGTTACAAGTTTTCGAATGGCGAGTTCCGTCTTTTTTTTCATTCGGTTTGATGTCGCGGATGACCGTCCTGCGTCTCACGGGGCGGATGAACGATCATGTGCGTGTGTCTCTCTTGAGAGCGTTAGTCGGTGCCGCCCTGCTTGATGCGCATTTGACGCGTGAGATACTCGTCGAGCATCTCGCACGAAATGCACTTATTGGTGACGAGAATCTCTCCGATGCGCCCGCCGAGTATCCCCTGGACCGTGAGCGCCGCCTTCAGTTGCGAATGGTTGATTGCCCTCCCGGCGATCATCAGCTCGCCCAAGAGGACCCGGTTCTCGTTCTCGTTATCGTTTTGTTCTCGATTGTCGATCATGCGGCAATCCTGCTTGGAGCGGTGCGTGGTCGTTTCACTGATCGAGCATACATCATAGAGGGCGGCATTTTGACAAGTAAAAATATTCAAAATTCGGACGGCTGGACTAATTTTTTAAAATAATAAACATTTTTAAAATAATGTTAACGGTCCGACAAATCCATGCTTTTCGGAAACTGATTGCAGTAATGATCAGACCTGCGCACCATTGTTTATTGCGGGTTGATGTGATCCAAAACTCGAAAATTTTCTTATGGTAGCGAGCGTGAATCATCAATGCACATCGACGATAAAAAACGGCGCCATGAAGGGGCGCATGGACAGGGTCCCCGGCCAGTGGGCCATGTACGTGTCGTGCCCGTTCCGCATGGGTGCCGATCGTGCGATATCGTTCGGTCGGCTCGCATTCGCTGCTCGATCGTGATGCGAACGCACCTGCGGGCGTTGTGCGCAGGGATGATTGCAGCGCTCGCGCTGCTGCTTCCGGCCGACTCGCTTCATGCCGAGGTCGTCTACTCCTGGCAGGATTGCGTGATCGAGGCGCGAAAGAACCATCCGGACCTGAAGGCCGCGCGTGCGAAGATCGAGCAGGCGCGCGCGAGCTACGGGATCGCCCGCAGCGTGTACCTGCCGCAGATCAACGTGAGCGTGGGGATGACCCGCAGCTACAATGAATACAACGAGACGGACGCTGAGTCGTCATCCCAGTCGTCGTCCGTTTTCGGCAGCGGCGTTTCCAATTCCGGGACGACCGCCGACAGCTACTCGTATGGGTTTACGGCCCGGCAGCTCGTCTTCGACGGTCTCAAGAGCGTCTACGACATCAGGTACAGCCGCGCGAAGGTGGCGGAGGCGGAATACCAGTACCGCGGCGTGTCGGCGAGCGTCCGCCTGGACCTGCGGACGGCCTTCGTGCAGCTCCTCAAGGCGCAGGACCTCATCGTCATCACCGAGGAGATCGTGAAGCTCAGGAAGAAGAACTCGGACCTGGTGCACATGCGCTACAAGGCCGGCCGGGAGCACCGCGGCGCCTATCTGGTCGCCCGGGCGAATCTGTCGCAGGCGGAGTTCGAGCACGCGCAGGCGCTTCGCAATGTCATCATCGCGCGGCGCCAACTCGTCAAGGAGATGGGCCTGCAGACCTACTATCCCATTGCGGCGCGGGGCGAGCTCGAGCCGGCGCCGTACGGGAAGACGCCGGACTTCGTTGAGCTGGTGCGGGCCAATCCGCTGATGCGCAAGGCCATCACCCAAAAGGAATCGGCCCGCTTTAACCGCGACGCCGCGCTCGCGAACCTCTCGCCGCGGATCGACCTGTTCGGCGGGGCGAACAGGAGCGGCAGTCGCTGGGCGCCCCAGAACTATGGCTGGCACATCGGCATCGAGGCGACCTATCCGCTCTTTGAGGGCGGCAAGAGCTATTATCAGGCGAAAAAGGCGCAGGCCGAGCTCAAGCAGGTGATCGCGGACGCCCTCGGCACGCAGGAGAAGCTCCTGGTCCAGCTCGAGCTGCGCTGGAACGCGCTCATGAACGAGACGGACCGCATCAAGGTGCAGGGCGATTTTCTGAAGGCGTCCGAGGAGCGGTCGCGGATCGCCGAGATGCAGTACAATGTCGGGTTCGTGCAGTTCGACAACTGGATCATCATCGTGGACGATTTCGTCCGCGCCAAAAAAAACCTCCTCGAGGCGAAGACGAGCGCGCTCCTGGCGGAGGCGGAGTGGATGTATGCGCGCGGGGAGATGCTGAGCTATGATCGGTAAGCGCGCAATCGCGATCGCCGTGGTGGTCGTCGCCGTTATCACGGGGGCGTTTTTCATTTATCGGGGACGGCAGGGCGGCGGGGGCGATGATTCCCGACAGCGAATCGCGCCCGAGTATGGGAGCATTCGCTCGGTCATCTCCACCTCGGGGACGGTGCAGCCGCGCAATCGGCTGGAGATCAAGCCGCCGGTGAACGGCCGCATCGAGTCGATCCTGGTCGTGGAGGGACGGCTGGTGCGCAAGGGCCAGACCCTCGCGCTGATGAGCTCGACGGAGCGGGCGGCCTTCATCGACGTCGCGCGAACGCAGGACGCCGCGACCCTCAAGTACTGGGAGGACGCCTACAAGCCCATTCCGCTCATCGCGCCAATCGGCGGGACGGTGATCGTGCGCGCCGTGGAGCCGGGACAGACCGTGACCACCGCTACTGCGGTCCTGGTGCTCTCCGACCGCCTCATCGTGAAGGCCGAGATCGACGAGACCGATATCGGCCGAGTGCGGCTTGGCCAAAGCGCCGCGATCCAGCTCGACGCGCATCCCGACATTCGCGCGCAGGGCAGGGTGAGCCACATCTCCTTCGAGTCGAAGACAATCAACAACGTGACGATGTACGAGGTGGAGGTGGTCCCGGAGAAGATATCCGCGGAGTTCCGCTCGGGGATGAGCGCCAACATCAGCATCATCGAGCGCGTGCGCGATCGGGCCCTGCTGCTTCCCCTGGAGGCCGTGACGATTGACGAGAATGGAAGCTCGGTCCTTGTCGCAACGGAGGGCACAAAGCCGCAGCGGCGCGCCGTGACGACCGGGTTGAGCGACGATCGCAATGTCGAGATCGTCTCCGGGCTTTCCATCGATGACCGCGTCGCGCTCCCGGAGAAAAAACGAGCGGCGAAGCAGGCGCCCGCACGCGGCGGCACCCCGTTTCTGCCCTCGCGCCCGCGCCGGTAAGCGCAGATGATCGAGATTTCCAACATATCCAAGACCTATCGAATGGGAGAGGTCGAGGTCCGGGCGCTCCGGAACGTGAGCCTCTCGATCGGCGAGGGGGAGTTCGTCGCGATCATGGGGGCGTCGGGATCGGGAAAATCGACGCTCCTGCACGTGATCGGTTTTCTGGACAAGCCCGACAGCGGAACCTACGCGCTCTACGGCCACGACATCACCCGCCTCTCCGACGACGAGCTTTCCATGCTGCGCAACCGCACCGCCGGGTTCGTGTTCCAGCACTTCTATCTGCTGCCCCGCATGACGGCGCTCGAGAACGCCATGCTCCCGCTCGTCTATGCCGGCAAGCGGCGCGACGAGCACAGCGCGCGCTCCCGCATCGAGGCCGTGGGACTCGCCGCCCGGAGCGGCCACTATCCCAACGAGATGTCCGGCGGCGAGCAGCAGCGCGTGGCCATCGCCCGCGCGCTGGTGAACGAGCCGCTCATCATCTTCGCCGACGAGCCCACCGGCAACCTGGACACGAAGAACGAGGAGGAGGTCCTCGCCGTCCTGCGCCGCCTCAATGACGATGGAAAAACCGTGGTGATGGTTACCCACGAAAACGAGGTGGCCGCGCAGGCGAAGCGGATCATCCGCATGCGCGACGGCGAGATTGTGTCCGATGAGCGCCGAGGCAAACCGCGAGGCTCGTCTCCCCGAAAATCCGCCGAGGGCCCTCCGCGGAAAAACATCTTCGCGACCGCGTCGGCCGCGCTCGACCGCGCCGAGTTCGCCGATTATATCCGGCAGGCGGCGGGCTCCATCCTGGCGCACAAGCTCCGGTCCTTCCTCTCCGTCCTGGGGATACTCATCGGGGTGGCCGCCGTCATCTCCATGCTGGCGCTGGGCGAGGGGGCGAAGGCCTCCGTCTCCGAAAGCCTGAGCGCGCTGGGCACCAACCTCCTCACCGTACGGCCCGGGTCCCACCGGATGCGCCACGTGGCCCTCGAGACCGGTTCGGTCACGCGCCTCACCGTCCAGGACGCGCACGCGCTTTCGATGATTTCCGGCGTGGCTCGAACGTCTCCGTCGGTCATGGGACGCGCCCAGCTGGTGTACGGCAACCGCAACTGGAACAGCCAGGCGCAGGGGGTGGGGACCGCGTACGCGGCGATGAAATCGATGCAGCCGGTCGCGGGGCGATTTTTCACCGAGGACGAGCTTCGCAATCGAAGCAAGGTCGCCGTGCTCGGCAGCACCGTGGCCCGCGAACTCTTCAAAGGCGCAAGCCCGCTGGGGCGTACGATTAAAATCAACCGCATCAACTTTCATGTGATCGGGGTCCTTCCCGTCAAGGGTGTCTCGTTCTTCCGCGACCAGGACGACGTGGTGCTCCTTCCCGTGACCACGGCGATGTTCCGGCTCCTGGGACGCGAGTTCGTCGATTTCATCGAGGTGGAGGTGGCCAGCGCGGATCAAATAGAGCGAGCCATGGGCGCCATCGCAGGGCTCATCAAGCGGCGGCACCGGATCGCCGCCGAGGACGATGAGGCGTTCCATATCCGCGACATGTCCGAGATGCGCGCCGCGATGACGGGAACCATCGACACCATCAGCATACTGCTGGGGATCGTCGCCTCGATCTCGCTGTTCGTGGGCGGGATCGGCATCATGAACATCATGCTGGTGTCCGTGAAGGAGCGCATCAAGGAGATCGGGCTGCGCAAGGCGATCGGCGCGCGGAAACGCGACATCCGCACGCAGTTCCTCATCGAATCGGCCATGATGACCTTCGCCGGGGGGGTGATGGGCATCCTGATCGGCAGCGGACTCTCCCTGCTGTTGTCCCTGTTCGCCGGATGGAGCATCATGATTTCGCCGTTCTCAATCATCGCCTCGACGCTCTTTTCCGTGCTCATCGGCGTGTTCTTCGGGCTTTGGCCGGCGCTCCAGGCCGCGCGGCTCAATCCCATCGAGGCGCTGCGCTACGAGTGAACGGGAGACTTCGGTCGATGCCGGTGCGGCCGGACTCATCAGCGAACATTTCATCGACACGATAACGGCGAAGCCGAATCATACAGGGAACAGGTGGGCGCTCGAAGCCGCATCGTCACTTTTCATGAAAAAGGCTTGAATTGAAGGAAAAATTTAAGTATACTGTATTGTGAATATAACGACAAGGAGGATGCGATGGCGGCAAAATTCGAGGTGTACAAGGACGGAAAAGGGGAGTACCGGTTTCGGCTGAAAGCGGCGAATGGTGAAATCATCGCGGTGGGCGAGGGCTATTCGAACAAGCAGGGTTGTTTAAACGGGATCGAGTCGATCAAGAAAAACGCCCCTATTGCAGAGATTGTCGAAGTGGAGAAATAAGCCGGATTTTATTTGGTGCGACGCCACCCGGTTTGCGGGAATGTCGCATATCGAAAAAGGCGCATGGAATGTCGCCTATACGCGGCCACGTGAGTCGCAAATGATAACGCCCCGAACGGTTTAACCGTCCGGGGCGTCGTTTCTGTCCGCGTAGCCAGCAACCAGAGTTGAACTGGTGACCTGCTCATTACGAGCACGGTACTTATGGCACTAACAGGCGCTATCGTGCTGTAAACATAATCATGGTGAGCGGAAACGTCAAGCAAAAAACACAAAGCACGGTAAACATGCGTTAAGGTGAGCGCGGAAAAGTGCTACAGTTATGCTACACTCGGATGGGGGAGTTTACGATGCGGTCGCGAAGACCTGGTTGGTTTTTGCGAGGGCGTGGACCGTCTCACGAAAGGCGACGCGGTCGGCAAACTGGATCGTCATCGCGGCGGCGTCAATCATGATAACGTCGGGGTTATCGTACACACAAACGCGATGTTCAACGATGCCGCGATCCGCTTTCATGATGAAAACGAAAGCAGAAAGCCGGCTTTATGTCAAACAGTTTTTGGGCGATTTACCACACAAGGGATATTACGACGCTGTTACTGCTCGGTGCAGCCGGTGAGCTCTTTTTCCGCGAGAGCGAAAAAGCCCTTCACGTCGTCCGGCGCACCCTGGACGTGGTCGATGATTTTTGCGAAGGCGACGACGTCCTCGCGCGCCAGGGACGCGATGCCGCCACGTTCGAAGCGATCGACGAGGTCGTTTACAAAGTCAATTTCCCGCTGGGTGAGCCCCGCGGTCTTATCATTTACCGGCGCGTCTGTCATTTTATCGCCCTCGGGTTAATCAGGATCCGCGCGTCGTCCGTTGCCTTCGTCACAAACTCGGATATCACCTCACCGTCGAGCTCGATCACGTTGTGGATGTGTATCGGCTCGCGCGGGTGCTCCACCGTCGCCCGGTTGTCGATGTTCGTCACGGTGTTCGTGACGGAGTGGTTCACCGCTCGGGACATGAGAGCGGCCACCATGCGCTCGCCCAGCATGTCGAAGGTCGCGGCATTGAGCGGGATCACGGCCTCGTCGTGGCGGCCCTCGCCGACGATAACCGGCGTTCCGCCCTGGGTCCGCTGGATGAGAGCGCCGCGGGCCAGTGGTGGGAGCGGCTGTTCTTCAATCAGGCGGACTTTCTCGTATGTCAGGGCGGTGATCGCCGAGGCCGCCGCGGCACCGAGCGCCGGGCCCACGACGGGTATTCCCGACATGGCCTTGTAGGCTTCAATAGCCGCCACGGCGCCGGCGATGATCGTTTCGGTTTTATTAATGATTTTCTGCTGTTTGGCCGTTTCGTGTTGGATCTTGCGTTTCTCTTTATCGGCGCGCTCCTGAACGGCGCGCTCATCGCGGGAGCGCTTCTCGTCGAGGGCCTTCAGGGCCGCGTCGCGCTCACCGCGATCTTTGACCGTCGCCTCGATGGTTGCCTTTTCGGATTCATATCGCGAGGCGATGGATTCGAGCTCGGTTTGTGTCTCGTAGTCGATCGCGGTTAATCTGTTTTGTGCCGCCATCATCTGTAATTCATTCATGCCGGCATAGTAAGATGCCGCAACCGACAAACTCCCCAAAAAACCAGCTTCGGCTATCGCCTTCACTTGGGCGCCATATCGACCAACCAGGTCTTCGTTGGTGGATTCAAGCATTGCCTTGTTGAAGTCACTTCTAATTGTTAAAAGCTTTTGGCTTAATTCTGTTTTGAGGTCCAGAGCAGAACGAATATCCGCGATAAATTTTTGTGATTCTTCGTATTCTTTAATTTCTTTCTTGATGGCTTCCCTTTCTTTGTCCTTCTCTCGCTTTTCTTCGAGTTCGGCAACGGCCATCACATACTCGCCATAGCTCATAACCTTGGCGCGCAGCATGTCCTTGTACTTTTGGAGCTCTTTTTCGTACCGCGTTTCTATGCTCGCGAGCTCTACATCGCCGTTCGCAAGGTACTGCTCCAACCATTCGCGATACATTTCTCGCAGCTTCGCGATCTGTTCTTCGGTGAGCTGTGTTCGTACCCGGCTTGTGCGGATTTCCTGCTTTGCCGCGTTGTTCGCGGATGCGGCCCGCTCTTCCTCAATTCCGTTAATCCGTTTGACCACCTTTTCGAGGCGTTCTTCGTTTTTGACATTTGCGTCGGCCAGCTTTGAAGTTTCTTCCGCCAGCGCGCGCTTGGTGGTCGTGATCTTCTCGTAAACCTCGTAGGTGTGGTGCGCGGCGTCCCCGGTTGCCGCCTGCTGTTCATATTCCTGCTTGAGCGAACTGAGAAGCTCGGACCGGTTCTTGAATACCTTCCCCTGGGCGGCGTACTGCTTTTCCGCGTTGTCGAGCAGCTCCTTTTCGGCCTTATTGAGAAGCTCGAGGCCCTCGCGCTGTTTGTTGATCGTGACCTCGTTTATGGTCATTGAGTACTTGGCGGCCAGGGCGGTGATGCCGTCAACGGCGGTAGCCGCGGCCCGGGCGATACCGAGCAGCCCTTGAATAAATGGATTGGTCGCCTTGTCGCCGTCGAGAATCTGAGAGAAAAGGGTGGAAAGGGACGGTAAAAGCTCCTTTCCGATCTCGGCCGAGATGTCTTCGAGACGCGCGTCGACCACGCGCATGGTGTTCGCGAACGAGTCCGAGCTGCGCTGGAAGTCTCCGATGGCGTTCTTTGATTGCTCGGTGAGGAGCTTCAGCACCGTTACGGCCCGCGCCTGGTTGTCAATCTGACCATTGACGAGCTTGTACCCGTCGGCCTGCGCCCGGCGCTTCACGTCGTCGTCGAGGATCTTCTTTCCGAGCGATTCCAGCGCCTCGGCCTCGCCCAGCATGGCCTTCGTGATGGCCCGGCTCGCGTCCTCTACGGTTCCCTGGTAATTCGTGAAGCTCACCAGGTCGACGGTGAGTTTCTGGACCTCCATCGAGAGGTCGAGCGCCGCCTTCTCCTGCATACCGAAGCCCTGCAGGATGTCGCCGGTGTGCGAGAGCATGGCCTTCGCGGCGTTCTCGGAAAGCCCGTAGCCCTCCTGCAGCGTCTTCGCGAACTGCTCGGCCTGCTTGATGTTATTCTGGAAGACGACGCCGAATTTCTGTTGCGTCTCTTGAAGGTTCGACGCCGCCTTCACGGATTTCTGCATGGTGTCGGAGAGGAAACGAAACGCGCGCGTGGCCGCCTCGATGACGATTTGACTTTTCAGGAAACCGGCGGTGATTGATTCCGACGCGCCCTTGGCGTTCTTGCCGACGGCCGTCAGTTTGTCGCGCGCCTGGGCGAGCCCCTTCTCGAGCTGGTCTAGCCTCGCCGTTACGTCATAATACACCTGGCCGACGTTTATTTCACCCATGCTTTACACCTCTACCGGCTTGAACGGGAAAACGCCGACGGCGTCCAGGTATTCGAGAAGCGGCTTCGATATCCGCCATATCAGGTAAAGCGTTGTGGCGAGGTCCACGTTCTTCTCGCACCAGGCGGCCGTCATAAAGTCATACTGCGGCTTGAAAATCATTTCCTCGACCTGGAAAACCAGCTCGAGAACGGAGTCGTCAACGGTGCCGGCCAGCGCCTTTCGCAGGATGTCGAGCCGTTCGGCAAGAAGGACCGCCAGCGTGGCCGGCACGAAGATGTCAACCGGGTATTCCTTCCGGGTCTTTCGGTCGGCGAGGGTGATGGTGTTCGTCACGTCGTTATTACCTCACAACTGTTATTTTGTGCCATGGTGCGAAAGCACCCGCGGACACATGATGTGATACCGCCCCTGGCGGTCGCGCCGGTGCGGCATGGGCCCGATGTCCGGCATGAAGTGCCTGTTTATGACAAACTCGATCATCTCGACGGCGACACCCGCCCGGTTCTCGAGCCGCGTGAGCCGGTCCTTCAACCTTTTTGACATTGCCCCTCCATCGTCTTCTCGAGGGCCTCGATGCGCTCCTCGATCTCGTTCCGCTTGTCAAACTCGTATGTCCTGAGAAGGACCTCGAAGAGAATCCGAATCGCGCGCAGGTCCTTCTCGATTGCGAGCGCGATGAGGTTGTCGACGACGACCTGCTTTTTCGTTCGGCCGCCGTGCTTGGTGTCCAGTCGCCGGTAAAGGAGCTCGGCCATCGAAAAGCCGGTGCGCGGTCGCCCTTTCGGGTTTCCGCTTTGTCCCTTTTTCCAGGAAGATGAAGATTTCGCCACTCTGCTTTTTACCGTGTTAGCAGCGCCCCGCTGTTAAAGGTTCCCGCGGGCGCGCAGTTCATCCTCGAGCCGCCGGATGCGCCGCTCGAGCCGCGCGATGTCACGGTCGAGGGCGAGGTCGGCGAAATACGCTCGGACCGTCTCGATGATCGTGTTCAAACTGTCGCCTCGCGCTCGATCTCGGCGAGTCGCTTTTCGGCCCGGTGACGCTCCACCATAGTGGGATAGTCGAGCTGGGCCTTCGGGATGGCGGCGATGGTGGCGATGCGCTCTTTAAGCTTCGCCGCCTCGCCGACAAACGCCATCGTCTTCAAGGACAGATTTTTTCGCACCTCGTCGCGAAACATGTCATGGTCCACGGGAACGGTGCCGCCCTGGGCCTCGAGCATGTTTTTGGCGATGGCGCCGTTAATGGCGTCGCGCTGTCGAATTAATTCCTTAAGGTCTTCCATGATGTCACTCTCCTTGTTGAATTGAACTCAGGTGCAGTAGCGGCAAGTCGCGGCCCACGGTTTTTCTGAACGATTTCGCGGCAGGACCTTTGAATGTTTCGGTTATCACTTCGGGGGTAATTCCATCGTAAATTGATCCTCGCCAGTGGCGGTGGTCGATGTCGCTTGCCACGAAGTCGTCAACCTGGACGGCAAGCCCGGAATACGGGAGCGCGTCGCGCGATTCTTCAACAAGCATTTCGCCGTAATCGACAAGCCGGCCGATATTATGGACTTTTTCGAGATAGGCGATTTTCATCGTGGTTAGCTCGGCCTTTTCGGTTTCGTACCGTGCGCGAAGCTCAGCAATGGCCGCCTTGTTTTCATTGATGACTGAGCGCGCGATGTCAGAAACCCCCGCGGAGGACCGCATCATCGCTTGAAAGTCTGCGTCGTCGCGACGGCGCGCGAGTAACTTGTGTTGCTCGCCGGTGATCTTGATCTTTGCGTCGAGCTTGTAGAGCTCCATCGTCAGCGCTTCTGATTTGTTCGTGTTGTTGATCGCGTCGTCGATGATGGCGGCCTTCAGCTTTACTTGGAGTGCGTCCCGCTTGTTTTGAAGCGTGAAGCCCTCCTGTTCGAGCTTTTCCGCGCGCTTGTGGATCTCGGAAAAATGCCGGGACAACTCCATGAAGCGCGCGGTGTGTCCGCTTTCCACGTCGATTCTGGTTTCCTTTTCGCTCATGCCGTGCCCCCGTTTTTGCGTATGACGTCGGTGATGAATTTCCGCAGCGCGTCCGCCGGGTTGACGCCGCGCTGCGCCATGACGTCTTGGAATTGCCGCTTCGTTTCCTTGGGAAGGCGTATCATTACGAAGTCGTCTTTCAGCATGATTGACCTCTCTTTGTTGTGATGCCCGGACGCTGGCGGCCGGCTCGTGGTGCCCCGGGTGCCGGTGCTCCCCGTGTTGCGGCGCGCGCAGAGTCAGAAGGTGTTAATCAATTATGGTTGGCGTGAAAACGTAGTCACTAATCAATAGTAAGCTAAACATGCGTGTATTTGTCAAGTTTTTTTATTATGTCGCATGAAAAAACGCGCTGCAATCTCACAATCGATGTTATGTCCGCGTGTGCCTGTGCTCGGCGTGGCAAGCACGGTCCCGCCGAAATACTGTGCCAGCCAGCGGTTGGCCGTGCGCTTTTCTATGCCAATGTCGGTGCAATAACTGTCCCAGGTACGCGATGGGACATTTGTCCCATCGCTATGTTTATTCCATGCTCTTGTTGACAGCTTTTCCCGCGCCACATACAGCTCGGTGATGAGATCCGCTGCAGGACCTCGCGGGAGCGCTGCTGGACGCAGAGGCGAAGATCGGAGAGCTGCTGAAAGGCGTTTCTGATCCGACGGCTTCCCGCGCTGGAATGCGTCAACTTCCCGAGGGAATGTCCTGGAAGCAGTCCCACTTCTACCAGACCCTCGCGGGTGCGTTAGAGCCATCCCGGTCACTTTCCGTTTTAACGGTTGGCAAGGTTCCACTGTGGGAACCTTGCCAACCATTAGCCACCCGTTGGGCCGCGATCATCCCGTCATGCGTCAGGCCGTAGCCCCTCACGTTGCGTGTATTCTTCGATGTTCCCCGTTTGTACTCAATCAGACCACGCTTAATTAACCGCACCAAGGACCTACTCAGTGAATTTCGTTTGCTTTTAGATGTTGTGGCGTGGTGCCCACAATAATATCTTGATCGCGGAACGCCCATAATGTCGACCAATACGTCGGCTTGCGAGAATATCGTAAAACCATGCTGGTTTAATTCGAACGCATAAACCAGCATGTTCGTTTGGAGTTGAGAAAATCCTCGTCCCATGTTGCCACACGCTCCATCTGACATAATTTCTGCGCGCGCGAGAAGCTCTTGCGCCTTTCCCATGTCGTGATCCTCGCCCCACGACATCTTCCCGGATTTCGATTTCGAGACTTTCTTGATTGCTGATAATTCTTTGTGGTGATTCCAAGATAGATTGTTGTTACGTAACAACATTTCATATTTTTCGGTGACACTTTTGATCGTTCGTAACGAACTTATTTCAACATTCAGTATCCCCGCCGCCCGCTCATACAGCCCATCGCCATAATGGCTTTTCCCGTCGACCAGCCAGTCGCCAATCGCCCACTGAGCCATGATGAGTCTGGCGCGGGAGGACTCCTTCGGGGCGGCGGGCATCATAAGTTTCCCATCAGGTAACTTATGGCGGCCAAACCCTTCACCTTCCTTCGCTCCATGCGGAAAATTCTCATCCAGCCACTCCCCCTTCTTCCGCTCGATCTCGAAAACCATCGGCGTATCACCACAGCGAAGGCTGGATGTCCCGCGGCCGGCGCGCCTCGTCCCGCGCAAAAGGCCGTTTCTTCCGGCGCGCGTACAGCCCGGCCGTGAAGCCCCATGACGAGCCCAGCCCGGCCGTGAGCGTCGCCCAGCAATAGAGGCCGCCGGTGTCGTTTTTCGACGTGTAGACGGTGCGCCCCGAGCTCGACGAGCGACGGAGCGTCAGGCGCTCGATGACCTCGTTGCCCTCGTAAAACGTTACCGTCATTTCCTCGCCCGTGCGGAAATTCAGGTTTTTGAGCCACGAGCGGCACACGTACTTGTTTTGTGCGTCGAAGTCCGTCAGGTCCGTGCCGAGCTCAAACGTGCGTGTGGCGCTCATGCCGATTTGTAGCATAGCAATCATGACGCGCACCCCCCTGCCAAAGAGCCGTTGCCGGTATCAATTTTATTCGCGTCCAACGCTCGATGGATAAGAATCCCAATGGTTGCGAAGTGGTTAATTCTATGGTTCGTGCGAAGATTCGAATCCGAGAAATAAAGCTGGATACAGTCCTCGTAATTCCATGATTCCGTGTAGGTGACGAGGTTTTCAATTATGCTGCTCCAATCCTCCCGCTTGACGGCCGGGTGTGCGTGGCAATAGCGCTTGAAATACTTTTTGAAAAAGTAAGCCACTATCTCGGGGGCTTCGTCCAGCTTGCTCTTGACGTACGAGCTCGTTTCCGGGTTGGTTTGCAATTCCTTAATTGCCGCTCCCATGCGTTCACGATTCACCGCCAGGAAGGAAGAGGTGCCACAATCCGGGACTTTGTCACGGATTTGGCCATCCGCATTACAAATTTCTGTTTCCTTAAAACAAGTGATTGTATGTAAAGAAGTGGCCAATTTGGCCACGTCGGCGGCTTCGATCTGGCCAATTTGGCCACGTCGGGCCCTTGTTTTCGGCGTATCGTCGTCTTTACGTGACGTCTTGGCGAAGTGCTCTCGGAGTAGTTCTTCGGTCTTTTCCACGTTCAAGGCGATGTGACACTGCGGCGTTTTCCCGTACTTCATTGCCTTGAATTCTATAAGGCCACGGCTTTTGAGGTTGCCCAAAGCTCGCCGGGCGGTGCGTTCTTTGACGCGGCACTCACGCCACCAGTCGGAGTATTTTTTCACGAGCCAAAACCGGCCGTCGCGATAGACAACAAGGCGGCACTGGTTTTTTTGGGACGGTGTGTGCCAGTAGATGATTTGCGAAAGAATTATCCCGTCTTCAAGAAAACCACCGGCGATGTCGACGTATGCCTTTTTAACAAGTATGCTCTGGTTTTCGAGCTCGGTCCATTCGAGAAATCCGATGTTAATTTTTTGGGGTCGTATCCCGTTTTTCGTTTGACGTTCTTCGTGCTGCTTGGTATGTTCCATGCGTGTTCAATTCCTTTTCGCTTGATGCCCCGGCCGCCAACCGGGGTTTTCGTTTCTACCACATAATTACTCTTGCTTCCTTGGTTGCGAATTAAGTTCGGCGATGCCTCTCCGTAAATAAGACCTGGCGAAACCATATCGTTCTGACACCTCATGGCCGCACACATCGCAAAATAGTAAGTCTCCGTCTCGGAGGTCGCCACGCGTGACCACCATGCCACGGGTAAGCTTGACTTTAAGCTCCACGGTGGTTTCAAAACAATCTTTGCACGCATGCTCCATATTAAGCGGGTCGTTGCCAACGGCATAAGCGATAATATCTTCACTACGCACTGTACTCATTGTAATACCTCCGTTTTTATTGTGTGCTCGCGACTGCGGCTGCCCTTGTACCGTGTTTCCATGTTACTGCGCCAGTTCCCTCATACGTTCCATGAGCTTGTCGAATGACGCCTAGTCGCGTGCCGCCCGGTCGTATTCCTCCTGGTAGTCGGTTCGGTTGGATAAAAATTCGCTCAGGGTGAGGTGCGGGTCCCGGTCTGCGACTGAGCGCATGAGGTGCTCGAGGCTGTCGAGGTGTGCTTTCGTGATCACCAATATGGTCTGTGTGTCTGCAGCCATATCCATACACATTAAGGGGTGAATGTAGTGGCAATCGTGCTCCTTCGAATACACGACGGCGCACAGGTTATTCTCTTCCTCCCATTCCTCCACTTCTTCGATGCTCAGGTCGGCGAGGCTGAGGTCGAGCTCAAGGTATTTTCTGCTTGGTTGTGAATGTTCCCTTTCCATGATGTACCCCTTTTTTAATTTCTCGCTTCCAGCTTATCGACGAGCTCGCGCTCGACGCGCCTGATTCGCCCGTCGTGGACGACGAGCCGGACGCATATCTCGCCGTAAGCGATCGCGTCCATCTGCGCCGTCATCCACGCGGCGGCCGATGCAATATGCGGGTTGTCCGTCATCACGCGCACCTCTTCGGGCGGTGAGAGTTCGAGGCCAGCCACATGTCGATTTCCTGCGGGTCGAAACGGATCTGCGATCCGATGCGGATAAAAGGGATGCGCTTCGCCTGGACGTCTCGGGTGAGCGAGAAGCGCGAGCGCTTCAACCTCCTGGAAAGGTCCTTATAGGTGAGAAGCTCGGCGCTGTTCACCTTGGGGATTGGTTCGCCTTGGATGGTTGCTTTCTGCATGTCGTTTTACCTCCGTCATTTTGTATTCAACGGAAATAAAATTACGCCATGATACGGCACCCGTCAATAGACGGTCGGTAGACGGTCGGTAGACGTTTGGTGATTTATTTCAGAATTTCACGAAAAAATTTAATTCTCTCGTGCTCCGTGTCTTCGGGGTCTTCGCCGAATTTCCCGGCGCGCTTCATGTCGCTTGCTATCTTTCGTAGCTGGTCAATATCGAAAGGTGAAAGGTTTTGCGTGGCCGTGTCTGCAATTCTTCTCCATGGATGGTTGATTCCCGAGATGTGCCGCATTTTCTCCCATGTGTGATAGAGGCATATTGCATCGACGTAGGGACTTGCGGATATGAAATTGATTTTCTTCCCGCTGCGCACATCGGCGCATGTGGTGTCGGTGACGCCCTTCTCGAAAAGTTGATTGATGTGGCGGGCGAATACATCGTCGCCTTTCAGCCATCGGAGCACGGCGGGCGGTTGTGCGCACTCGTCAACGCCCACGGGGGCTTCCGGTATGGACTGCATGATTTTTTGTAGCTCGTTTATGTGCCGCGCGTATCGTCTTATTTCTTCCTCGGCCGTGAGAAGCCTGGGGTCAATACCGGTTGCGTCGGGCGTGAGGTCTTCAATCAATCGCATGTATCTTCGGATGAATATCAATACGTCTTCGATGTCGCATGTAAACCGCTCGCCATCGTGTGTTTGCACATCAAGCGCGTCTTGAAACGCATGCTGGTAGTCGTGCAATCTCTTTTCAAAATATTCGCGTGGTTTACCGTAAGGCTCGATCGCTGCCGAATACACCACCGCGAGCGTGTCGAAATTGTAAAAAAGCGATCCGAGGGCCGCCATCTCGCCCTTGTGCTCGTTGATGTATTTGAACAGTTCCGGGTTCTCCAGTACTGAATAGTGGATGACGGTTGATGCGAGGGATTCGATTTTCATGTGTAACGCTCCTGATTGCGTTTCCTGAATAGTAAATAAGCGGGAAGGCCGTTCAGGTGCGGCCGTGTCGGCGCGGGTAGCTACTCCCCCGCCTATCCCGTTATTTTGAAACATGATACCACCTCGAAACTGCACGTCAATTCACTTTTCGGCGTCCGCGTCCGGCGCCTGCTCCTTGATTCGCTTGGCGTCGGAGACGTAACGCTCGTTGACGTTGAGAAGATGACCGGCTTGCTGACGGGATTCGGCCTTTTCAGCTTCCGGAATTTTTTCCGTAAGCTGGGGCTTCCTTCCTCCCGTGCTCGTTGCCTGCCGCTTCCGCGCTTCCTCGAATATCTCCGGAGCCTGCTCCTTTATGCGCTTGGCGTCGGAGACGTATTGATGATTGACGTTAAGGAGCTTTCCGGCCTGTTCGCGCGAACGACCAGCGTCACTTTGTGCAAATTTTTGCCCAATGTCGTTCCGTGCTCCCTGTCGCTTCCGCGCTTCCTCTTCCAGCTTCGGCAGCACCTCCACCGCTATCGCTCCACGCTGCGAGGAGCGCGTCTTCTCGCCTTAATGTACCGGCTCAAAACCTTTTCAGCTCTTGGTTTAACAAGATGACCACTTCGTTTAACAATTTTTCTTTGCGCTCAAACCTGGGAAGTGGGTTGTCCTTGAGGACGTTATCGGTGAAGTCCTTGAGGTTATCCATCACCTCATCAACCATGACGCGTGCGGCTTCATGGAGCGTTGGCGTGTAGCCACCATCGAGCTCGTCCGGGGTGCTGATTCTTTCTTGTGCTTCAATCATGACAGACCTCCTGCATTGATAGTGATTTCGTCTTCTTCATGGTCTTTCCCTCGTTTCCGGCGTGTTCTGACACTCGCGGCGCTTATCGGCCCCGCTGTGTGGCTCTGGGCGCGCCTGGCGGGCGATCCCGGGGACCGTCGCGGATCCCCGGAGCGCCCGCACCGTGGTACGTAAGACGGGTTGTGTGGGTTTCACGCCACGCCCTGCGCTCGCGCGTCCGGCGTCCCGTGGTAGTAGTGCGCGAGCGTCGTCACTACCGACGAGTGCCCCAGCGCCTTCGCCACCTGGTCCGGCGAGAGCCCCATCACGTCCTTTAAGTACATGGCCTTCGAGTGCCGCATCGAGTGAGCCGAAAGGTTCCGCCGGACGATCTTCTTTGCGAAGCGATGGATTTCCTTCGTCACGTTCAGGCGGTCGAAGCGCGTCCCTTTCCGCGTCTCGAAGAGGTACGTCTCGCCGCGGAACACCTTCCGCACCTGGGCGAAGACGTCCCGGGGCAGGAAGACCAGGCGCTCCTTGCCGCCTTTCCCGTTACGGATGCGGATGTTCACCGCGTCCAGTACCGCGCAGTCCTTCACCTTGATGTCCAGGAGCTCGGAGATGCGGCACCCGGTCCAGAAAAGCGCCTTGATGAAGAGCACCGTCCGCATGATGTTCACGTCGGTGTAGCCGGAAAGCTCGTGCCGCTTGCGGATGTACGGGCGCAGCTTCTCCAGGGTGTCCACGGACGTGAGCGTCTCAAACTCGGCGAGGGTGATGAATTTCGAGTCGTCAACGTACACCTTCGGCTTTTTCCGTTTGATCTTCTTAAAGCCCCGCTCGAGCTCGAGAAGCTTCTCGGCCGGCTCGCTTTCGAAGCGCTTCAAGAGGTACGCCTTCACCCCCTGCAGATTGACGTTGTGGGTGCGGGCGTTCTCGATGGTCCCCAGCCAGCGCTGGACGCTCTCGAAGCCCATCTCGAGGCGGTTGTCTTCGAGAAAGCGGACATAACCGCGGACGGCGTTCGTGTAGTTCCGCACGGACGCCGGCGCGAGGTTCCGGCAGGAATAGAATTGATATTGGATCGCTCGGCTTTTTGGTTGGGTCGCCAGCGCGTTCATGACGCCACCTCCTTTGTCGGTTTACATGGCAATTTCCGTAAAGACGCGATTATTGCCTGCAGTAACTCCTGTTCTCGTGATGTCATGACGACACCTCCATGAACTCGTGCGGATCCTCGGCCTTTTCACCCGCTGCGATGATGTTCTCGCCACCGTACCCTATTTTCGTGACCAGCTTTTCGAACTTATCGCGTAATACTTTGACCGCAAAGAACAGGTCCGTTTCGTCTTGCGAGTCGGAGTACAAATCGAAAAACGAGCCGTTAAACAGGTGGTTGAAAACTTTCAGCAATCCGCGGATTTCGCAAATCAGCTCTTCGTTTTTAACCACCATTTCCTGCAAAGTGCCTTTTCCCTTTTCGCTCATGGTACTGCCTCCGTTAATTTATGATTGTTTCACCGCCGGCGTCTTCGCCGGTCGGCGTAAAAATTGATTCCAGTAACTGTCGAACGTCCGCCATGTCGTCCAGGTGCTAGTAGCGTTGGGACATTTCGTCCGTCATGTGCCCGGTGATAGATTGCACCTTTTGAAGCGGAATTTTCGCGTTGATGAGCATGGAATTGACGAAGTGCCGGTGTGAGTGAAAGGTGATGTTTCGGCTTTTGCGCTCCTCCTCGGTGATGCCGATCTTGTCCAGCGCCCGGAATAACGACTTGACGAGCACGCCGTCGCCGACGGGGCGCTCGGGCGTCTGGATGGCGAAAAAGAGGAAAGCGTCGGGCGAGCGGTGCGGATTCACCTCGGCAAGCTGTAAGACTTCCTGGTGCACCAGGCTGGGAAGGATCACCGTGCGGGCCCGGCCGGTCTTCGTCGTCTCGTTCATGCGGCGAAGGCGGATGTCCCAGGAGCGACGGACGGTGAGTCGCGGCTCGGTCGGATGCAGGTCCTCGCGGGTGAGCGCGAGGATCTCGCCCAGGCGAAGGCCGGTCGTCGCGGCGATGCGGTTCCCGACGTAGCCGCGGAAGTCCTCCCAAACGATGGAAAACAGGCGGCTCACCTCGTCCATGGTGAGGATGCCTTTGTGTCGCGTCTTGACGGCGGCCTTCTCGATGCGCGGTGTGCGCTGGATGAGCGAGCGCTCTTCCGCGTCGTCGAGGATCGCCTTCAGGGCGCACAGCGTCTTATTGATTGTCGCGCCCGATAGCCCGGCGCTGAAAAGGGAATTGCGAAAGTCCTTGATGGTGCCCCGGTCGATGGCGGTGAGGCGCACGCCGCCCAACCGCGGGACGAGATGCAGGCGCGTGAGCTCGTCCATGGCGCGGCAGTGGCGCTCGCTGGTGCGCAGTCCACGCGCGCGCTTGTCCGTCGCCCAGGGAGAATCCCAATCGAAGAAGTTATGTGCAAACTCGGCGAGGGTGACGTTTTCGCGGACGACGATCTTTCCGCGATGCAGATATTCGATGCACCAGGCTTCGGCGCGGCCCTTCGAGGTCTGCCCGGTGCTCTTCGCGGTGGACCAGGTGCCGTCGGGCAGTTTGAAGCGAACGTAGTATTTTTTTTGACGGCGGTAGATGGAAAACGGTTTTCCGAGCGCCATTTCGAATCTCCCCGCACAAATTCATGCTACACTTGTGCTACAATTTCGGGATTTTTCGAAGCGCCGGTTGACCGGTAGCTTACGTAAGTCCTGATACCATCAGGGCTTTCTTAGCCAGCAACCAGAGTTGAACTGGTGACCTGCTCATTACGAGTGAGCCGCTCTACCGACTGAGCTATGCTGGCGAGCCTCATCGGCACTCGTTACACGCATCGGAACGGTCGTCTTTGTCAATACAAAATAGTGTCGGATTTTAATTTTATGTTGATATTTTTCCATTTGCTCGCAATACTGCTGAGCAGGCGTAATTGAATTCCGAACAGAGCGGTCGTGCATTCATGATGCGATAACATATACAGAAACCATGAGCAGTTGGGCCCTTCTACATTTTTTCGCCTTCGTGACCAATCTCTATGCGGGGCTCTATCTGCTCTATCGAAATCCGCGTGCGCTGTTGAACCGTCTGGCCGCCGGGGTCCTGATGTGCTTCGCCGTGTGGAGCATCGGGATCACGTTTATTCGCAACAGCTGGCTGCCGCTCGAGACGGCGCGGATCATCAACAATATCACCTCGATTGGATGGCTCTCGTTTAGCAGCGTCTTTATCGCCTTCGCGCTCGAATTCGCCGCTCGGGGCAATATCCTTCGGCGTCCGATCGTGGTCATTCCGCTCATCCTGTTCCCGCTCGGATTCACCCTCCTGCAACTCGACAACAGGATCCTGGGGTATTTGCTGCTCAAGCCTTACGGATGGGTGGGGATGTGGACCGAGTCGATCTGGACCGCGCTGTACCTGATTTATTACCTGACTGCGACGGGGATCGGCCTGGCGATCATCTGGCATTTCCGGACGCGAACTGACGACCGCCAGAGAAAAAAACAATCGCTGACGCTGATCGTTTCTGTGCTGATTAGCCTGGTCGCGGGGACGCTCACCAGCGTGGTGTTGCGCCTGTTCAATGTCTACTGGATCCCGCCGCTGGGTGACGTGACGGTGCTTGCCTGGACCGCCGGGCTTTTTTACGCGACGGTCCGTTATCGCCTCTTCGAGTTTACGCCCTCGGCCGCCGCAGAGGAGATCCTCGATACGATGACCGAGGCGCTTCTGCTTGTGGGACCGACCGGCTCCATCGTCACCGTCAATGCCGCGGCGACCGCGCTGTTGGGCGCGGGTTCGTCGGCGGATTGTGTCGGTCGGGACATCCTGACCCTTTTTCCGCGGGACGCGAGGGACGCTATCGTCCGGGCGCTGTACAAAACGAGCTTTGTCTCAAATTTGCGTTCGTCGATATTCTCCTTAGACGGCCGGGAAATACCGGTGCTCCTGTCCTCCACGGCGCTGAGCGATGAGGGCGGCCGCGTTCAGGGGTACGTGTGCGTGATCCGCGATTTCACGGACATCAAGGCCGCCGAGGAGCGCCTGATGGAGGCGCGCGATGTCGCCGAACAGGCGAACCGCGCGAAGTCGACGTTTCTGGCCACCATGAGCCACGAGATGCGTACGCCCCTGAATGCGGTTCTGGGATACACGCGGCTCCTGCGGGCGGATGCGCACGATGTCGATACGACGGCGCGGCTCGAATACATCGAGCGGTCAGGCGAGCAACTCCTTGCGCTCATCAACGAGATGCTGGATTTCGCCAAGATCGAATCCGGGACGATGCAGCTATCCGCGGAGAACTTTTCCCTGCGCGCCATGCTTGAGGACATCGAGCGCACCTTTGCGCTCAGGGCCGAGGAGCGTCGCCTGGGTTTTTCGGTATGCTGCGCGGAGGACGTTCCCGCAACGGTGCGTGGGGCCGGGGTGCGCCTCCGCCAGGTCGTGAGCAATCTGGTCGAGAATGCGATCAAGTTCACCGAACGCGGTTCCGTCTCGGTGTCGTGCATATACGATTCGGGCGCGGCGTTCATCGAGGTGGTGGACACCGGTCCGGGGATCGGGGCGGACGAACGGCAGGCCATTTTCGAGCCCTTCCGGCAGGTCGACATGTCGCACACCCGCGCCCATGGCGGGATCGGGCTGGGGCTAGCAATCTGCGGACGGCTCGTGGGGTTGATGGGCGGCGTCATCGAGGTTGGCGACGGGCCGGAGGGGGGGGCGCGTTTTTCCGTTTCGGTTCCGCTCACGCCCCTCGAAACGCCGGAAGTGACCGCGGACCGAGAAGCGCCCGTGCTCCAGGACCTGCGAGCCGGAACTGGTGTGTCGGCCGCGCTCGACTCCGGGACGTGCATCGCGCTCGTCGCCGACGACAATGATCTTGTCCGCAATCTCATCGGCAGCATCCTGGCGCGCCTGGGCGTGTCCCATGCCTTCGCCGAGAACGGCGCGCAGGCGATCGAGATGCTCCGGCGCGCCCCGTACCGCCTGCTCATCATGGACATCCAGATGCCCGAGATGGACGGGATGGAGGCGATCCGCCGCATTCGCGCCGACGAGGCGCTGCGGGACATTTACGCGATTGCGCTCACCGCGCATGCTTTGGAGGATGACGCGCGGCGGTTTCTCGACGCCGGGTTCAACGATTACATCTCGAAGCCCGTGGACTTTCCTTCGTTTATCGGTATGGTGAAGCGGGCGCTCGGGGGATGAGTGTTCCGCATCGTTTTTCGGTTCTCACAACTGAGAACAGATGCCGGCCAGTCAGGTGCGGATGCCGAACTTTGGAAGCACCCAGCCCGCGACAAACAGCCAGATGAACATGATGGCGAGAAAGAAAAGCGTAGAACGAACGGCCTCGTTTTTTAGCATGGCGTCTCCGATGCAACTTCGATGTGAATGAGCATAGCGCTCATCGGAAAGATATCAAAAGATTTTTCATCCGTTTGCGCCGATGCCGGAGCCATTCTTCTTGACCGCCCGCATGCGTATATAACTGTGAATTGCGGAGGTGCGGACGTTTTCGATGTCCCCGGTCGGGATTTCTTTCGCAAAAAAATCTTCTGACGGAGTTCGCCGCATGCAGGAGCCGTTTGTTGTCGTTTTATTGGAAGCGGAGGACGGCATTCACGATGATGCGCCGGATTCGCACTATCGCGATTTCCGGTATGGTGATTCCGCCGATGACGGCGGTGACCGCGATGTCGCCAGCGCCGCCTGGGCCTCTCTGCTCGCCGATGCCGAACGCGAGGCGAACGGTCTCGACGGTCGTTTCATGCCGCTCCCATCCGTGACGGCGGCGGACGCGGTCTCGGGCGCCATCTACATCAACCCCTTTCTGGCCTTCGGGGACGGGCGGCACCCCACGACGGCGCTGTGTTACCGCTTTTTGCACCGGCACCTCTCCTCGGTCCCGGAGCCGATCCGGCGCGGCATGTCCCTCATCGACGTGGGGACGGGAACGGGCATCCTCTCCATCCTCGCCGCGAAACTGGGCGTGGACGATATCGACGCATTCGACCTCAGCCCGGCGGCCGTCGAGAGCGCCGTCGAGAACTGCCGGATGAACGAATGCGGGCGCATCCGGGTGCGCCGGGACGACCTTGCGCGGCTCGACCCCGTGCGCGACTACGACATCGTGCTGGCGAACATCGTCTCGCCGATCATCATCGAACACTGCGCGCAGCTGGTGCGGCTCATGAAGCCGGACGGGGTGATGTTCGCAAGCGGCGTATCCTCGCTCGCGGACACGGGGGTGCGCGAGTGTTTCGCGCACAACGCCCTTCGTGTGATCGACCACGAATCGGCGCAGGGCTGGAACGCCTATGTGCTCCGGAAGGAGTCGGGGGGCCCGCTCTCATGCGATGCATCATCACCCTTTTTGCCTTGACAGTGACGCGTGCATGCCTATGGTGTTTTGCGCTTCCCGGGTCCCGCATGTGCGCATGTGCCGGTGTCTCGAGAGCGCCGGTGCGAACCGGGAACCGATCGGGGTGATACGATGGAACCGTTTATCTGGACTTCCGAATATGAGATCGGCATCGTAGATGTCGATCGCCAGCATCGGGAACTGTTTCGGCTCATGGACTCGCTCAGCCTGTCGCTGTATCGGGGCGATGGAAAGAAGGTTGTCGGCCAGGTGCTTCACTCGTTGGAGGAATACGTGGCGCAACACTTTTCGCTTGAGGAGGACCTGATGTCCCGGCACCGGTATCCGGATGTCGTGCGCCATATGACGCAGCACCGGCAGTTTGAAAAACAGCTCGCCGCGTTTAAAAAGGACTACGAGCGGGGCGGGTCCGATTCCTATCTCGCCTTGCGCGTAAACAAGGAGCTGGTGGCATGGTGGAAAACGCATATTCTTCAGGTCGATCGCGAATACCGATCGTATATTGTCGATGCGCCCGGCGACGGTACGCCGACCGGCGCATGATCGCCCCGGGTCGCGACGGGAGGCTTCGGCCATGAGCCTGGTGAACGCAATCGGCAATACGCCGCTGGTCGAGCTTTCGAACATCTGGGACGCGAGAAAGACGGGCGTGCGCATGATGGCGAAGCTCGAGGGCGCAAACCCGGGCGGCTCCATCAAGGACCGGCCGGCGTACTACATGATCAGGAAGGCGATCGAGCGGGGCGATCTCACGAAGGACCGGACCATCCTGGAGCCAACCTCCGGGAACACCGGGATCGGCATGGCGATGATCGCCGCGGCCATGGGCTACAAGATCAAGCTCATGATGCCCGCCTGCGTGAGCGAGGAGCGGCGCTCCGTCCTCATGGCGCTGGGCGCCGAGCTCGAGCTCACGCCCGGATGCGATCGCACCGACGGCGCCATCACCCGCGCGCATCACGTGATGGAGATGCAGGGCGACCGCTACTACATGCCGAACCAGTTCGACAATGACGCGAACTGGCAGGCGCATTACGAGACCACCGCGCCGGAGATCGTGCGCGATACGAAGGGGGAGGTGGACCTCGTGGCGGCCGGAATGGGCACCACGGGCACGCTGATGGGGTGCTCGCGCTATTTCCGCGATCACCATCCCCGCACCACGGTCCTGGGGGTCGAGCCCACGCTCAATCATCGCATCCAGGGGCTCAAGAACATGAGCGAATCGATCGTGCCGGGGATCTACAAGCCGGAACTCATCGACCGCCAGCTCATGTGCTCCGACGACAATGCCTTCGAGACCGTGCGCGATCTCTCGCTCATCGAGGGGCTGTTCTGCGGGATATCGAGCGGCGCGGCGCTGTGGGGGGCCATGCAGGCGGCGCGCGACCTTCCGCGCGGATCGACGGTGGTGGTCATCTTGCCCGACCGCGGCGACCGGTATCTTTCGACCGAGGTCTTCCGGTCCATCTGCGCGCAATGCCCGCCCTAAGCGCGCACGAGGGACGTTATATTGCACATTCCGAGGTGAGACATGTTTTCATCGTATCAACTACTGGGAAAGACCCTGGACGCGGTTGAGGCGCGGGTGAGCGACCGTTTCGAGGACCTCAACAGCGTGTTTGTCCTGCTCGACAAGTACTGCACATCGGTCTTCGCGAGCGACGCAAAGGAGAAAAAGGGCGAGGACCTCTCCGTCCCGCTTGAGGCGGCGCTCAATATCTCCATCACGCTCCTCAAGATGATCGACAGCGGGAGCACGGGGCCCGACGACCGCATCGCGGAGGAGCTGACCAAGATCCGCGACAAGTACTTCGGCCGGTAGGGATCAGTCGCGAAAGCGCCGCAGATCGGCGGCGCTGAAGTTCCATTCCGGCGTGACGAGTTGTGCGCCGAAATCGTCCCGATACCACGGCCCGCCGTCCGGGTCCGCGGGATTGCGCAGCACATGCACGCTCTGCGCCGGCATGTAGCTTTGCGCCACCATGAACATCCCCGGCCCGCCGGATGGGTCCCGCGCCATGTCCACTACGATCACCGCATGTCCCGGGTGCCCGCCCTGGATGAACACGTCGCCGATGCGCATGTCGCGAAGGGAGCGCACGTGCGTCAGGTCCCGCACGAGCGACGCCGTCCCCGCGTAGGCGTAGAGCGTCACAAGATAGGAGCGAAGATTGCCCTCTGAGTAATCGCGCGCGGCCCGCTTTTCCATGCGCATGGAGCGCGTACCGAACCGCGGGCGATACCCTTCCGCCCATTCCCGAAACGAAAGCGGCTGGCCCGAGGTCACGGAAAACACGATGCGTTCATGCAGCCCCCTGCCGTACAGGTATTCCGCGCGCAGGCGCATGATGGCGTCGGCGCACTGCTGCAGGTTGCGCTTTCCGATGTCCATGTCCAGCACCGCGTAGTGAACGGCTTGATTCGGCTTGCGCCGTCCGTCGAAGTAGTACACCGGCGCGCCGGGGGGAAGGAGCGGACGGTTTCGCAGCCAGTGAGCGAATGAGTCCATCTTCGCCGGAATCCGGACATGGCCCGGCGGCGCGGGAATGTCGGCGATGACGCGCGCGCGCTCGTTCGGTGCGGCCGCAAGCCGTCCGTGCGCCGGGAGAAGCGCCAATAGGAGTACTCCGAGGATCAACACGACGCGCACCGATGGGTCCTAGAGCTTTTTCGCCTGGGCGATCTGTCGTGAGATGGCGACCAGGTTGCCCGCCTCGTCCCAGACCTCCCCGTCGGCCTCCAGCAGGCCGCAGGTAATGAAGCGCGTACGCAGGCTGCACCGCAGCCACGTCGATTGCGGCATGGCGCGGACGTTCACCGAGATCTCGATCGTGGGCACCCACGTCATCATCCCCTGGCTCGCCATCACCGCAGGCGGCATGGAGTCCGCAATGAGCAGCACCGCGGGCAGATCGTAGGGGCGCTCGTTCTTGAAGCGCATCCAGCCCTTGTTCTCGGAGCGTTCCACATGTTTGTTTTGCATCCAGCCGGCGCAGGACGGGTCCAGCATGACGTCGAGCTCGCCGAACAATGTGTATGTCGGGATAGTGGGGATGAGGACGCAATCTTCACGCGGCGCGAGCTCCGGGGGCGATGCCTCGTAGCGGTTGATGGAGCAGTCGCCGCCGCCGGACGCGAAGGTGGCGAGCGCACGCACCCGCTCCGCACCGTCCTGGATGATGGACGCCTCGAAGCGATGGAACTGCCTGGTCCTCGATATCTCGCGGACCTCGATGGTTGCCGGCCCGGGGACGCAGCGCGCCAAGTAATTTGCCGTGACGATGGGCGTGGACGAGAAGTCGCTTTGGGTAAGCAGGGCCCGTGACATGACGGCCATGAGATAGCCGCCGTTGGGATTGTTGTTGATGGACCACCGGTCGCTTATGGCGGCGCTGTAGACGCCCGGTGACGTTCTTTCGGTTCGCGTATCGGTGTCGAAGTGCATGGATCCTCCCGTCGGGGCGTTGTTGCCGGGGACATGGTACCGGCGGCGCGCGCAGTTGTCAACACGCTCTCAGGGATGGCAGCCATCAGAATGCGGGATCGGATCATTGTAAACGCTCTCCCGCTGACGATTACCGTACTGGCGCAACCAGACGCCCGCACAAGGAGGTGCGGGCGCTCGGATGCGCGCGAGGACGGGCAAGCCATCCGCGGGGCGCCGTGTACGCGCATTCGCCGCCTCGTGGAGGGCGCGGAGGCCCATCCGCAGCGTGCGACCAAAGGGGCCGCTTATGCCAAAAGGCACAGCCTCCCCGAATTTACATAATATCAGGCACTTTCCTGGTGCTAATCCAAACACGGAAAGGACGTGTCGTAAAAAAGGAGGTGCGAAAAGCGACAGCGCCGCTTGCACCCATGGTGCAGTGCGTATCAGGCCGTGAAAGGGGCCTGCTCCACGCCAATGCCCGGCCCGCCGGGGAGGACCAGGAGGCCGTTTGTGATTCGAACGCCGCGGGCGAACGGGTCGTTCGCCACCAGGAGGTTTCCGTCGAGATCGGCGAAGTCGACCAAGGGCGCGATGTGCGCCGCGGCGGTGATGCCCAGCGAGCTTTCGATCATGCATCCCATCATCACTCGCATGCCGTGGCTCCGAGCGAGCGCGATCATCCGCAGCGCCTCGGGGATGCCGCCGCACTTCATCAGTTTTATGTTGATGCCGTGGCACGCCCCGGTGAGCGGCGCGATGTCGCGCACGGTCCGGACGCCCTCGTCGGCGATTATGGGAAGGGGCGAACGCGCGGTAAGCCAGCGCGCATCGTCGATGCGGTCCACGGGGAGCGGCTGTTCCACGAACTCCACGCCCAGCCGCGCGAGCGCCGTGATCTTTTCCAGCGCCTCCTCTTTTGACCTCCAGCCGCCGTTCGCGTCCACGCGGATCGTCTGTCGGCTGATGGAGCGTATCGCTTCGATGATGGCGATATCGCCGTCGAAGCCAACCTTGATCTTGATGAGCGGATAGGCCGAGGCGGCGCGCACCTTGCGGAGCATCTCGCCGCGCGCGGAGATGCCGATGGAAAACGTCGATCGCGGCATGGTGCGCGCGTCGATGCCCAGGTGCCGGTGCAGGGGGAGGCCGCGCCGACGAGCGTTCCAATCGAGCAGGGCCGTGGTGACGGCGCACAGTCCGCCGCGATCGGGAGCGCCGCGGCGCACGATTGCTTTTTCGAACGCGTCGATGTCCCGCCAGTCGGCGGACTCAAGGAGCGGCGTTACGGCTTGGACGAAGGCCGTCGAGGATTCGGCCGATTCGCCGTAAAACGAGCTCGGCGCCGCCTCGCCGCGGCCAATGTATCCGTCGCGCTCGAGCTCGACGATCACGATATCCTTCGAGTCCATTGAACCGCGCGCGATGGACCAGGTCCCCTTCATCCTGAGCGTGAAGCGGCGATGGGTGATGCGCCGCCCAACCGGAGCGTAATGGGGCGATCGAGCGGCGTGCGCGCACGCGCCGGCGCCGAGTCCCGCAAGCACGCCGGCGGCCGACGCGCGGGTCAGGGTCGACAGGAATTCTCTTCTCGTGAGCATGGCGCGCAGTTTCGATGGGTTGGCCGGGCGAATCAAGCATTAAACGCGCCGGATCGAAGCGCTGCGGTTTGATTTTTCGGTGGACAGGCGCGCCGCATTCTGGTATCATATTACCATCGATGGATTCCGTGATTGAAACAATACGCGCCTGCAGGGAGAAGGGCACGCCGGTCGTCGGTTGCTTCCCGCTCTATCCGCCGCTGGAGCTTCTGCATGCGATGGGCCTGCGGCCGGTCGTGCTCTGGGAGCTCAAGGGCATCGTGAAATCGACGCCGCTGTCGGATCGGCACCTCCAGCCGTTCGCCTGCTCGGTCGCGCGCCACCTGGTCGAGATCGTCCTTTCCGACTACGGCGCGATCCTCGACGGCCTGCTGATGTACAATGCCTGCGACACCCTGCGCAACCTGCCGGAGATCATCGAGCGCGGGCTGGGAGCGCAGGGCCGTGAGCTTCCCATCATAAAGCTGCACATTCCCGCGATCCCCGCGGAACGTACCGAGGCATCCGAATACCTCGCACGGCGCATGGATGCGCTCGTCGCCGAGTGCGAGGCGGCATTCGGTGTCCACTTTTCGTCCGAGCGCTTCCTGGAGAGCCAGCGCCGCTACGGCGAGATGCGGGCGTTGCTGCGCCGCCTCGAGGCGCTGGTCGGCGAAGGGCGGCTGTTGTATCGCGCCTTTTCGCGGATCAACCGCTTCGGCTATCTGGTGGGCGTGGAGGAGCAGGTGAAGCGGCTGCGCACGGCGGTCGATGATTGCGCCGCCGTATCGATCAATGCCTCCGCGACCATTCCGATCGTGGTAAGCGGCATTCTCCCGCCGCCGCCCGCGATGATAGACCTGATCGAGCGCTGCGGACTGCGCGTGGTCGCGAACGATGTGGCCACGCAACGGCGCTCCTACGGGTATCAGCCGCCTGAGGACGGCGATCCGGGCGGGTATTACGCGGACTTCTACCGGCGGCATCATCCCTGCACGACCCTGCTTCCGACGGCGGACCGGCGCGTGGATACGATTCTATCGCTCGTCGAGGAATCGGGCGCGCGGGGGCTCGTCTTCATTGGCGAGAAATTCTGCGAGTACGAGTCCCTGGAGTTTCCGCACATCGAGGGGCTGTTGCGCGAGCGCGGGGTTTCGTCGCTCCGTCTCGAGATGGCGATCGACGATTACGAAAACTGCGCCGCCTTCGCGACGCGCATCGAGGCGTTCGCCGAGCTTCTCAAGGGCGGGCGATGATGGACGGACGCGCGGCGGGGGGCGGGCGGCGGAAGACCGAATCGGGCAGACGGCTCAGCAGGATGATCGCCGACGGGTACCTCGATCTGCACCGGCGCGCGAACGAGGGCGCATTCGTCGTATGGATCGCCATCGTGGTTCCCGCGGAGATCTTCGCGGGCTTCGAGAACGTGGCGTACGCGGTCCCGGAGAGCCACGCCGCGCTCTCGGCGGGGAAGGGCGTGGGGACCGTGCAGTGCCAGAAGGCCGAGGAGCGCGGCTATTCGGCCGACCTGTGTTCCTATGCGCGCATCGACATCGGAACGGCCTTCGACGGCGGGAAGGACTCGCCCACCTTCGGGCTCCCGCGGCCGCACCTGCTGGTGTCGAACAACAACAATTGCTCGCTCCTGGTCAAGTGGTTCGACGTGTACCGACGCGAATGGGGCGTACCGCATTTCATCGTCGACGTTCCCTTCTGCTATGGCCCGCAGTCCGATCGAGATACCGACTACATCGCGGCGCAGTACCGCGATCTCATCCGGGAGATCGAGCGCTTGAGCGGGCAGCGCTTCGACATCGAGCGCGTCCGCGAGGCGGTGCGGCATTCCTGCGACGCCATGCGCGAATGGAAGCGATTTCTGCGCGCTGCCGCGCACCGGCCCTCGGGCATCACCGTCTTCGATTCATTCGTGCAGATGGCGCCCATCCTCACCGCGCGCGGGACGCCAGCCCTGGCGGAGCATTTCCGCCTGCTCGCCGACGAGACCGAGGGCGCCATCGCCGACGGGCGCTATCCCGTCCCCGACGAGCGCTACCGGCTGCTCTGGGACAATATCGCCCCGTGGCACCAGCTCAGCGGCATGTCGTCCCGGCTCGCCGCGCTGGGCGTGAACCTCATCGCCGCCTCGTACACGTATTGCATCGGAAGCCTGGAGGGTTCGGTCCAGCTTTTCCCGTACGATGGCGCAGATCCGCTGCGCTATCTGGCGCGTATCCAGAACTTCTCGGTGTGCCCGCAGGGGCTCGCGCTCCGCTTCGAGGCGATGCGCGCGGCGATCGGGACGATGGGCGTGGACGGGGTGGTGTTCGCGAGCAACCGCAGCTGCAAGGTGTATTCGATCATGCAGATGGACCTTCTCGATCGCGTGACGCGGGAGTGCGGCGTGCCCGCCGTGATGATCGACGTGGACCACGCCGACGCGCGCGCCTACAGCGAGGAGGGCGCCTTCACGCGCATCGAGGCGCTGCTCGAATCAATTGACATGAAGCGCGCGGGATAATCGGTCCCGCGCGAATACAAGGCCGCACGACGGGGAGGATCGCAATGATGAAACGAATTACAACGCTTTGTACGATGGCGCTTGCAGCGCTCCTGGGCTCATTCTTTTTCTCGCCGGACGCCCGCGCGCGTTCGGTGCAGATAGAGCTTCCCATCGAGAAAACGGCCGGCGCGGAACCGCGCATCCGGACCTCCCAGGCGCCCAATACGGTGCGTAAGAGCTACGTCCCCTCCGCGCGCGCGTCGCAGGGCGACGGGTTCGTCACGGAGCGGCATATCGTCGTCACGGCGCTGGACGCCAGGGGGAAGGTTCTCTATCGCCGCGCCATGCTCGATCCGCGCCAGTTGCATGTGGACGACTTCCTGGAGAAGGGCGGCGCGAAGAAGCGGCCCGCGGGCCCGGGCAAGATCATCGAGATCGACTCCACCATACTCACGAACATTCCCGACAACCCCGCCATCGAGACCGTGCATGTGCACAAGCCGGTCTGGAACGGAAAGAAGTTCGATCTCGTGCTGCTCACCAGCGGCGCGATGCCGAAGAAGGGAGCGGCGAAATCCGCGGACCAGGGCGATATCAACATTAAGTCCGTCCGCGGCGCGGGAGAGGCGCGCGTGACCACGATCCGCTCCACCGGCGCGCCCGCCGAGCGCGTGGACATCGTCCTCCTGGGAGACGGCTACACCGCGTCGCAAATGAAGCTCTGGGAGGCCGACGCCGAGCGCATCGCGAACGAACTCTTCAAGCACGAGCCGTTTAAAAGCCACGAGAAGTTCTTCAACGTCCACCGCGTGGACCTCGCAAGCGCCGAGCCGGGCGCCGGTTGGAGCACGCCCTTCAGCCGGAACAACGCCTTCGGGTCGTACTACAATTGCAACAATATCGCGCGATTGCTGTGGCTGGACACGGCCCACGCCGATCGCATCATCAACTCCGTCCTGCAGGCCGACACGCAGGACATCAAGATCGTTCTCGTGAACGACGGACGGTACGGCGGCGGCGGCGGGAACTATGCGACCGTCTCGGCCCGCGCGTCCGGGATGATCGACATCATCCTTCACGAGCTGGGGCACTCCTTCGCGGGCCTTGCCGACGAGTACAGCTCCCAGGGGTATCCGTGCGGAGATGTTTCCGTGGAGCCCGCAGAGCCGAACGTGACAACGATCGCCTCGCGCGACAGCGTCAAGTGGCGGAAGTTCGCGGACGCCGGGGTCTTCGAGGGCGCAAAGTATTGCGAGCGCGGCCTCTTTCGTCCGTATGAAAACTCGAAGATGCGTTCCCTCTCCGGCGCCTTTCATGAGCTGCATATCGCCGCGTTTCGGGATCGGATCATGGGTATCGTGAAAAGCGGCGCCGCAGAGGGCGGCGATGACGGCGCCTCGAAGGACGGCGCCGGCGATGCGGGCGCACGCGACGAGGGAGCGGCGGCGCAGCCGAATCGAGAGTTCAAGTATCGGGGCGGCGTGTTCGTGAACACCGCGGGCGCGCTCTGGGAGGCGCGCAAGGACGGCGGCGCAGTCAACAGTTTCCGCGAGATCTCGCGCGACGGCAATTATATTTACATCAGGGACGAAAAGCGAGATCTGTACCTGGGCCTGCCGATCTTCGAGACGACCGACTGGTTCTACAAGTTCACCCGGAGGGGCGGGAGGTATATCTACGAAAAGCTCACGGCGCTCCCGTAGGCGCGGGCCATGTCACGGCATGTGCTGATGCTAACGCTTGCCGCGTCAGTGATCGCGACGGGCGTTCTCGCGCCCCCGGCAGCGGCGCCGTCCCGCGTGGGCCGCGCCCCCGAGGGGCCGATCGTCCGCACTGCGCATGGCATCGTCACGGCCGCCGTGCGTTCCGTGCGCACGTTTCGCCGGGAGATGGGCCCGCGTGCGTGCTGGGAGGACGTCGTCATGGAGCTCGTCGTGCGGCGGGTCGTCAAGGGCGCGCTTCGCGAGGGCATGGCGCTGTCGTTCTCCTATCGGGTGCTGCTCGACGATGCCGCGCCCTGCCCGCGGCTGTACTACGTGAATCCGCCCCATGCCGCGCTGGGCGAGTCGGTCCGCTCCGGCGCGCGTGAAATCATCGCGGCGGTCGAGCGACTCCCCGGGAGCGAGCAGTATCGCGTGACGGGCACCTTCGATATCGAGCGGATGGAGTGGGTGCGGGCAACGATGCGCTAGGCGGATGCCGCGCCAGGAACGCAGCATGCGTTGAGTGCGTGATCTCGCCGTGCGGCCGCTCGGGAAAAAAACCTTGCTAATAATCGCGGCATCTGTTCAGTAGCCGTATTCAATGCACAATCGGAGCTTCCATGGATCGAAACAGAAAGATTCTCTTGTCCATTCTTGCGCTGCTGGTGCTCGCCGTCGTCCTGGCCATCATCGACATATCGCTCACCATGCAGTCTCCGTCGCGACGCGTGCGCTCGATTTCCTCCTCGTCGATCGCGCCCGGCGTCGGCGTCGTCCGCATTTCCGGTCCCATCGAGTTTGCCGGGCCGGCGGACAATCCCTTCATGCCGCGGCAGGGCGCCGAGAGCGTGTTGAAGCGGCTCGACGAGCTCATGGCGGATTCGCGCATCAAGGCGATCGTCGTCCGCATCAACTCGCCGGGTGGGACCGTCGCCGCGACGCAGGAGATCTTCCAAAAGCTCATGAAGGCGCGCAAGGGCAACATGGTGCTCGTCGCCTCGATGGGGGACGTCGCCGCGTCGGGCGGCTATTACGCGGCGTCGGCCTGTGGGTTTATCATGGCCAATCCCGGAACGCTCACCGGCTCCATCGGGGTGATCGCGGTTTCGCCGAACCTCAAGGGGCTCTTCGAAAAGCTGGGCATCCGCATGACGGTGATCAAGAGCGGCCGGTACAAGGACCTGCTCTCGTCGTTCCGCGATCTCGGCGAGGACGAGCGGCTGCTCCTTCAGCAGATGATCGATTCGACCTACAAGCGCTTCCTCAAGGACGTGTCGCTCGGGCGCAATGTGCCCATCTCGGACATCGAGCCCGTCGCGGACGGACGGGTGATGACGGGCGAGGCGGCGCTCGGCGCGAAGCTCATCGACGGGATCGGCGGCTTCGAGGAGGCGCTGGAGAAGGCCCGCAAGATGGCCAAGCTTCCCGATGACGCCCCGGTGTACGACGATGTGCGTAGCCCCATCGAGCAGCTCTTCATGTCGGTCGATGGCGCCATCGGCCGCCGTCCGGCCCTGCACGACATGGTGCCGTTGCCGAAGCACCATCTGCTCGAATACCGGTTCCTGCCATGATACAGACGCTGCGCTCGCTCACCTGGCTCGACTATTACCTGTTCGCGCTGCTTGATCCGCGCCGCCTCGCCGAGGCCGTCGTGCGGGCCGAGCCGCGTCCGCTCCCGCTCGGCGCAGCGGTCATGGCCGCGGTCGCCATCGGCGAGATCATCGCGCTGTCGTTCCTGAGCGCGCAAACCGAGTTCTTCTTCGTCAAGCTCACCTATGGCTGGATATTCACGTTTCTGGTCATGGCGCTCAAGGTGGCAGTATTGTCCGCGCTCTTCGACTTCTCCTGCCAGATCATGGGCTGCGAGGGGCGGGGCGTCCCCATCCTGAACGTGGTGATGTTTTCGCTCTCGCCGCGCCTCTTCCTCCTGCCGCTGGTGATGGTGTTCACGGTGTTCGGGTTCGCGCCGGGCTTTTTCTACGTGTTTTTCTCGCTCGGCTTCGCGGTGTGGTCGTCGCTGATCATCATACAGGCCATATCGGAGCTGCACCGCATCAAGTTCTCGCGCGCGCTCATGATATTCATGATGCCGATCGTCGCCGTGGGGCTCGCCCTGTTCTTCGCGATGGTGCTCATCGGCATGCTCATGGTGGCGTTGGTAAATGGGTAAGGTGACCGCCGGTCCGTCGCCATCGGAGACGGCGCGCGATGGGGATCAGGCCATGGAGCGAAGCGTATTCGACTGGAACGGAAGCCGGGTCGTCCTGCACCGCGCCGGGAGCGGATCGCCCATCCTTTTCCTTCACAACGGCGGGAACGATCACCGGATTTGGGATTATCAGGTCGCCCGCTTCTCCCGTTCGCATGCGGTCATTGCGGTGGACCTGCCCGGCTATGGCGATTCCGACCGACCGCGCACATCCTACACGCTGTCGTTCTACGAAGGTTTCGTTCGTGACTGCATCGATCACCTCTCTCTCGAGCGTCCCGTTCTGGTCGGGAACTGCGTGGGGAGCGCCATGGCCGTGCGCTATGCGCTTTCGTGTCCCGACCGTGTCGCGGGACTGGTGCTGTGCAATGTGCTCACCGAGCGCACCCTGAGCGCCGGCGTCTTTGGGCCGCTTTACCGGGCAATCGTCCGTCATCCCATGGTACGGCGGCTCGTTGCGCGATGGACCGGGAATGCCGCCGTTCGGCGCATCGCCCGCGAGATTTCACCGTCGATGCAGTATGGGGAGTCGGGTGATCCCGACCCGGCGTTCATCGGCCACCTGCGCGCCCGCTATGCGCATCCCGAGCACCTGCGCGTGCTGTACGACCTCCTGTGCAATATTCCGGACTTTGCCCAGCTCGATCGAATGGCGAAACCGGCCGGTTTTCCGAAGACGTGCGTGATCTGGGGCGAGCAAAACCGTGTGCTCCCATGGTCCGCGGGGCGTGAGTGGTGCGAACGGTTCGTCCCGGAGCGAATGGTCGTCCTTCCGAAAAGCGGGCACCTGATCATGCGCGAGTTGTACGATCAGGTTAACGAGTGTATCGACGGGTTTCTAAGCGAACTACAAGCGGCGCAGGGGTGATGGCGCCTCGCGAGGATGGACACATGGCGGTAAAACGCGAATGCCGAACCAGTACGGTCCGGCATCGGTTCGCGTTGACCGCCGGTGGGCGGAGATGCTCGTCAGCTGGCCTTGGTGACCTTTCCCGTGCGGATGCAGCGCGTGCACACATACGTCCGCTTGACGCTTCCGTTGTCGACGATGCGTATCCGTTTGATGTTGGCGTGCCACACCTTCGACGTTTTCTTGTTGGAGTGGCTCACGTTGTTTCCGAATTGAACCGATTTACCGCAAACTTGGCATTTGGCCATGATGTACCCCGTACGAAAAATTGATAGACACTCTTAGAAGTCATGCTAAAAAAATGCAAGATTTTTTCGTCATGGACCGATTTTTGCGCATATTGAAACCGAGGCTCAATGAAGATCAAAGAAACGACAACGGTCGAAGAGGCGATAAAGAAGGGCCCGCGGGTTGTTGAGGTGTTTCAGCAGTACCGGCTGGATTGCCCCTCCTGTCGCGGGCTCAAGGAGGACACGATACGCATCGTGGCGGTGAACAACGGGCTCGACCTGAAAAAACTGCTGGACGACCTCAATGCCGCGATGTCATGACCGTGTTCGACGATGCGGGTGATCGCCGGCAGCCTGAAGGGCCGCGCCATTCCATTTGACAATCGGCGATACGGCGGGGCCGAGACCTCGCCGCAGCGACTGAAAGGGGCGCTCTTTTCCATGCTGGGCGAGGACCTTTCGGGGAAGGCCTTTCTCGATTTGTACGCCTGCTCCGGCCAGATGGGCATCGAGGCATACAGCCGCAACGCCCGACCGGTCGTCATGAACGAACGGGACGGACGGCGGTACGAGCACCTCATCGGGCTGGTGGGGGCATGGGGTCTCGCGGACGGCTGCCTCACGATGCGCATGGACGCCGCACAGTGCGTCCGTCATTGCGCCGAGCGGGGGATGCGATTCGAGTGCGTGTTTATCGACCCTCCCTACGCGAAAAACGCCGGTGAGGCGTCCGTGTACGGCGAGATTCTCGGTTTTTTAGACGAGGCCGCCGTGCTTGCTCCAGGGGGACGGATCGTTGTCCAGCACTTTGCGCGAAACACGCTTCCCGATAATGTGGGGCGTTTGCGGATGATCGATTCGCGGACATACGGGACCAGCGCCCTTTCGAGCTACCTGCCGGACCGATGATTACGGTATTTGTTCGATGTGATTGACTGCAGTTTCATGCGTTCAGCGAACGCGAATGGTTTTATAGATATGATTCCCTATCCGGGGGGATCAAGCAGCCGCGCTTGCCTGCGCATGCAGGCGGTGAGGAAAGTCCGAACACCGTAGGGCAGGACGCCGGGTAACGCCCGGGCGCCGCAAGGCGATGGAAAGTGCAACAGAAAACATACCGCCCCCAACGGGGTAAGGGTGAAAAGGCGAGGTAAGAGCTCACCGCGTCCTCCGCGAGGAGGGCGGCAGTGCAAACCCCGTCCGGTGCAAGGCCAAATAAGCAACCGATCGAGGACGGCCCGTCCGAGGTTGCGGGTAGGCTGCAAAGAGGCGGCTGGCAACAGCCGTCCAAGATAAATGGCTGCATAAACAGAATTCGGCTTATGATCCCCCCGGATAGTTTTTCCCGCATCGCTTCGCCGTCGCGCTAAAAATGTTTGATTTATTCGCCCCCGTCGGGGTATGCTTGCCGGGCGCCGGGGCCCCGCCCATGTCCGCCACGAGACATTGCGGGACGCCTTTGGAAATGAACCGACGAGGCGATCCGCGAATGGGATTCAAACGTGTCACCGAGATGTCGCGCCTGAAGAAGAAGCTGCTCCTGTATTTTCTGCTCATTTCGATCGTGTCGCTCTCGGTGAGCGCGGAGATCATTCTCGAATTCAGCTCGCCGCGTTTCCGCAACGCGATCAGGGACGGGTATCTCGCGGAGGTGAAGTCGGTCGTCCCCGCGGGAACGGTGGAGCGCATCAGGCAGTCCATTCACGAGGACGTCATCTTCAAGCCCATCAGCGACCTGCGCAATCGGATGATCCTGTTTATGATCGTCGTGACCGCGAGCATCGTGGGCGCCTTCTTCCTCTTCACCAAGGACATCGTCTCGCCCATGGACGGGATGGTGGACGCGACGAAGAAGATCGCCGATGGCGATCTCACGGTGACCGTGCCGGTGATGTCCGAGGACGAGATCGGGCAGATCGGCCGGCTCATCAACGACATGAACGTGAACCTGCAGGACATGATCATGCAGATCCGCCAGGAGATCGACCGCCACCAGAAAACGATCAACTATGCCAACGAGCTCATGACCTCGATCGTCGTGAGCCGCGCCGCTACGCGCATCATCGAGGAGCGCCGCATCAAACGCTCGGAATTCGACGGCATCATCAAGCTGGTCAAGGAGGTCCTGTCGCTCATGGACATGATGTCCGAGGACCTCGCGGCGTTGCAGTCGTTCGTGAACATGTATAAAACCTACCGCATTCCGGGCGAGGCGAATACCGCCGCGCCTGCGGGCGAGGACGAACCGCCCATTCGCCTCGCCGACGAGGCGCACGGGGACGGTGACGCGCAATGAGTTTCGAATACTGGTACATGTTTCCCATCGCCATCGTGGTGGCTATTCTGGCGAATTCCTCGGGGTTTTCCGGCGGGGTGCTCTTCCAGCCGATCTACAATATTTTCCTCAACATCCCGATTCCGAACGCCGTGGCCACCGGGATCGCCACGGAAACGATCGGGATGACGAGCGGGGCCCTCCGCTATCTCTATTACCGGATGGTGGACCTGCCCGTGGCGTTCACCATGATCATGCTCATCATCCCCGGCGTGGTCGTGGGTAACCACGCGCTGCTGGTGGTGAACGAGAACCTGCTCAAGCTGCTGCTGGGAACGGTCATTTTCGGCCTGGCCTCCGTGCAGCTCTTCAACGCCGTCCGGATGAGCTTCGGGACGCGGGACACGATTCCGGTGGAGGACATCTACGGCTACATGTGGGTGCCGCCCATCGCGGGCCTCTTTTCCGCAACGACCGGAACGGGGATCTGCGAGATCTCGCAGCCGATGCTCGAGCGGGGCCTTCGTCTGAAAACGAAACGAGCGAACGCGACCGCCATTCTCATCGAGGCGACGGGCGATTGGATCATCACCATCCTCAACCTTCACGCGGGCCTCATCATCTGGGAGCTGTGGCTGTTCACGGGCACGGGGGTGGTCATCGGCGCGCAGATCGGCGTCTATCTTTCCCGCTTTATGCCGGAGCGGATCGTCAAGACGATCTTCTCGCTCGCGGTGATCACTATCGCGGTTTTTTACATCACCAAGGGAATATCGTGGTTGCTCGGGTAGTCGGATGAAGATTTTTCTCTTCCTGCAGACCTCGGGCGGCCTCGCGCTCTTGCATTTCACGCAGACCGTGCTCTTTTCGATGATGGTGTACATTATCACCGCGGAGTACGTCCGGACGCGTCGCGACGACCTAATCTACAAGCTGGTCGCCTGCAGCTCCATCACGCTCATCAATATCGCCACGACCGCGATCCTGGCGCTTGAGGTTTTTTACGGCATTGTTCCGTCGCAGGAGGTCTTCCCGCTGGTCTTCAACGCCGTCTTCGCGATCATCGTGCTGTCGCTCGCGCGCGCTTTCGTGTACGGGTTTGTCGAGAACAAGAAAAAATTCGACCGCGTTATTCGGGGGGCGATGATCGGCGTGGGAGTCGTCTACGCAGCCCTGCAGGCCTATTGGCTCACGATTTACCGACCGGGCATGCGCTTCGGGGAATCGCACCTACAGCTCCTCTTCGCACTCTTTTTCTTGGCCGTGCTTGGGATTTCGATCTATTACCTGGTCCGCTTTCGGAGTACCTACCGCCTTCGCCTGGTGCTCGCCTTCGGGTCGATTGTCGTGGCGCAGTTCGTGAATATGCTGGGGGCGCTGGTGAGCGACCTGTCGCCGATGTTCTCGGTGGTGCGATCGGCCGCACCGCTCTTGGTGCCCACCATGTTCGGGAGCGTGGTCTTTAAGGAGCTCATCGAGAGCGTGGTGACGATGGTCGACCACCTCCGTCGAGTGCTGGTTACGCAGCAGGAGCTCATCCACGAGCTGGTGCAGGTGGTCGGCGAGCTTGGGTCCCTTTCCGCCGACCTGGTGAAGACCTCACGCGAGGGGTGGCAGAAGCTGTCATTCGTCGTGTCAAATATCTACGCGCAGGAACAGGACCGGCAGAACATCGTCGATGTGACGCGCAACACCATTACGGAGATCGACCGGATGACCGCCGCCATCGCCGATACCGATGCGCGGACGGGGGAGGCCGCGAAGATGATTACCGCGGAGATCCCGCGCGCGGAGCTCGATCCCGAGCAGCGAATGCTTTTCGATTTGCTCGATTCGATTCCCGGCGGAATCGGCGGAACGCGCGGGATCATCGATGAAACCACAAAGGTTCTTCAGGGCCTCAAGGAGATGTTCGGGGGGATCGAATCGGCCCTGGGGGAGATCGAGGACATATCGGACAAGACGACCATGCTGGCGCTCAACGCATCCATCGAGGCGGCCCGCGCCGGCGAGCACGGGCGTGGCTTCTCAGTGGTCGCGGAGGAGGTGAGCAAACTCGCCGAGCGCTCGCAGGCGAATACGGGCGCGGTGGGAACTTTTTTGCAAAATGTGATTATTGGGGTTGAAAAAGTTAACCGGACATTGTTAAACGGTGTCGATGGAATAGACGAGGCCGTTTCCGGGATCGCCCGCATACGGAACTTTTTCCGGGACACCGTCAACGCGACCCGGTTCTACGAGCACCTGATGCGCTCGAACGCGGCGATCCACGAGAAGTACCGTGCGACGCATGGCGCGGTGACCGGCGACATGCAGGCGATCGAGATCCTGCTGGACAGTAACCGGCGTCACGGCGACCAGATGAAGGACGCGATCAGCACTCACATCAGGGAAATCGAGGCGATCGCCGCCATGAGCGACAGCCTCAACGAAATGATCAAGAAGATCGACGCGAAGACGAATCAGATCATCAACCAGGTGATAGAGCTCGAGAAGGTTACCTCGTAGAAGGCGACGACACCATGAACACCCCTCATGAGACAATAGCGCGCATAGTGGAAACCGTGGCCGCGGTCGTTGACACGGCGCGCGACGTAAACCGCCATTCGCATGAGCGCAAGGACATCACCCAGCGGAGCCTTGCGGTGCTGGAGGCCGTCATCGGCGAAAGCGGCCGGCTCAAATCGCTCTACGAGCGGGTCTGCGACAATCTTGGCGGTGCGGGGAACGCGAACGCCAGCAATGCCGAGGCGTTTCGCGTCGATGTCGGGTATTTCAAGGAGATTATTCGTCGCTTCAACGACATCAAGGAGACCTTCTCGACCCTGCGTCGTGAGATCACCAAACTCTCGCGACTCGTCAGCGAGATCCAAAACGACACCAACGAAATATTCTCCCTCGCGCTCAATGCGTCGATCGCGTCGAGCAAGTATTCACACACCTCCGGCGTGTTCGACGTTCTCGCGGACAAGCTCAATGAGATGTCCATCTTCATCAACCAGAACCTCGAGGGCATCATCAACGTGGTCGCGCCCATCATCGACGGTATCGAGAAACTCGTGGACAACAATAATGTCATGGTGGTGGAGATGGATCGCGGCCACCGGAACTTCCTGCAGGTCCCGGACATCCTGGACCGTCAGCGGGTATCGATCGCCGCGCTGCTGGATCGGGCGCAGGGGTCGGCGCGGAAGATAGACGATCAGGTCGTCATGATGGCCGAGCTGAGGGACAAGATCCAACGAATGGACGAGGACGCCGGAGGCGCCATCACCGGATCGGCCAACGTGATCGCGACGGGCGAATCGCTGCAGAAAAAGGTACAGGAAGCCGGCAGAATGGCCGAGACGGGGGAGCCGATTGACGGCGCCATCAACCACATTCGGGAGCAGGCGACCGTCATCAGCGGAAACGCCACCGCGGTGAACGAGAAATCGAAGAGCCAGCTCGATTTTTCCATCAGCGCGGTGCAGTTCTGCGATTCGATCGTGGCGGAATCGCTCGAGCTCAAGGAGATCGCGAAAACGTTCAGCGCGCAGTCGGACGAGAGCCACCGGATCACCGAAACCATATCTGACAACCTGATGCAGTTCAACACCCAGCTCGGTCAGATCGACGCGATGCTGGTGAGCTCGAACGGCACCATCCAGAAATTCAACAGCGACTTCTCGCAAATGGACAGCATCATCGGGTTCCTCAAGAACATCATGAAGTCGATGAGCGTCATCGGCATGCTCTCCCGTATCGAGTCGGCCCGCGACCCCGAGGAGTTTCGCGGCTTCATGACGATCGCCGAGAACATCCGCAAGCTCCAGGAGCACATCCACGCGAACATCCCGCTCATCGAGCACAATATCGCGCAAACCCATGCGCTCATCGAGAACGTAAACGTGAACTTCGCCGAGATCTCGCGCGTGTTCGGGACCATCACGCAGAGCTCGTCCCAGATCATCGAGCGCCTGCAGGACATCAACCGCATCAGCGCGGAGTCCCAGGGCATCAGCGCCTCGATCATGGATGTGTCCGGCGGCATTGACGGCTCGATGGGATCGCTGCGCGGGCAGCTCACCGAGCTCTCCGAGGTGGTCAAGAAGCCGATCGAGGGATCCGCGGCAAACATGGAGCGCGGAAAGGCGATTGCGAACCTGTGCGATGAGGTGTTGTCGGTCCCTATCGGATAGCCAGGAACCCCTGGTGCGTTCCGCGCCGTGAGAACATGTCGTCGATGTCCCGCATCACCGTTCCCTTGTGCAATCCCCACGTCGGTGCGACGAGCGTGCTCTCCTCCCGATCCCCCATTAGTCGGTGGATGAGGACATCTCCCGGCAGACGTTCGATAAAATCGCACACCGTCGAAACATAATCGCGCTGAGAAAGAAGCGGCAGACGGCCGTGTTCGTGAAGCTCCTCCAGACGCGTTCCCCGGATAACATGCAGGTGGTGAAGCTTCACCCCCTGGACGGGCAGCGATGCGACGGTTGACGCCGTCCGCATCATGTCTTCCCATGTCTCGCCGGGGATGCCCAGGATACAATGCAGGCACACGGGTATCCTCCGCTTCGTGATTCGGTCGACGGCATCGACCGTATGTTCAAAGGTGTGGCGGCGGTTTAAAAGGCGCAGGCTCCGGTCGTGCGTCGTCTGCATTCCCAGCTCGATCCAGAGCTCGAAATCCTTTCGTCGGTAGGTCTCGATGAGATCGAGCACCTCGTCCGGGCAGCAGTCGGGCCGCGTGCCGATCATGAGGCCGATTACCTCGGGATCGGCGATGGCGCGATCATACAAATCTTTGAGCTGCTGAAGCGGGGCGTAGGTGTTCGTATACGCCTGCAGGTAGGAGATGAAACGCGTATCACCGTCGGCGCGCCGGAAAGAGCCCTTGGCGATGCGCATCTGCTCGGCGATCGATGGAATGCCGCTCATGCCCGGAGAGGCGGAGCCGTCGCGGCAGAAAACACAACCGTCATCGCCGAGGGTCCCGTCGCGGTTCGGGCAGCTCAGGTGCGCGTCGAGGGGGAGCTTGAGCACGCGCGTACGGTAGCGGTGTTGAAGGTAATCGCCAAAGAGATTATACGGCTTGCCGTGCCATTCGGTTTTCGGACGGGGGGCGGTTCCGTCCTCAGAGGGATCGGGTTTTTTCACCGGGCGCGAAATACGAATTTTTCAGGTATTGGTGGTTCTGGTACCGGCCGGCGACAAGCGGCACGCGTCCGGTTTTTGACACCGAGACGACGCCCAGGGTGCGGTTGAGGCGGACGATGTAAATGCCATGCTCGAAGGAAACCGGCTGTCGCACCCGCTTCCATGACCACACCATCTTCTTTTTCTTCTTCGAATATGACGCGACCTTCACGCGCCGGTACTCTCCGGCGTTTGAAAACGATGTGACGAGCTTCTGAAGAGTGGCGCGGTCCGGCCCCAGGGCCTTTTCAATAGACCGTTCGAGAGAGTCGCCGTTTTCTATTGTAAGTATGATCGGAGTGTGCAAACCGGCGCGCTTAACCGACGAGAAGGATACCATTTTCTCTGCTGGGGCCGCCGTCGATGTCGGTGGGGCGGCAACGGAGACTGCGGTGCGGGCGCCAATCGCGGTTTTGAATTCCATCGCATAGTGTTCGCGCAGCGGCGCATACAGGGAGCGCTTGCCGATGTGGCGCATGGCGGAGCGATAGAGCTGACGGGCCTTGGCCTGCCGTCGAATTGCGATCTTCCGGTTTTTCGCCGGTCCCTTCGCAAGTTTCAGTGCCTGCGATTGGAGTTGCGACGCCCGGGCGATATTGTTCTTCACTTTTACATAGGGTGCAAGATAGTTCCGAAACTCCGACGAACCGTAGGATTTCTGCATAAGCCCGATCGCATAAATCGCATTCTGCGGATTGCCGTTTTTCAGGTAATGGATCGCGATTCGCGAAAGCTTCATCATGGTGATGGGCGCGCGCATCGTCGTGAAGGCCGGACTGTTCCCGGAGATGTCGACGCCGAAGAGGTCGCGGATGGTGGACAGGAGCGTGTCGTATTGACCGCTGACGATACGGTCCTGATGCGACGCGTCGGACAGAAGCTTCTCTTCCTCGGGGTTCGAAATGAAGCCCGACTCATAAATGACGGACACGGGGAAATCGACGAAATAGGTGAAGCGATCATCGGCGACGGAGCCGAAATCCCAGTTGTTCGGCGCAAGGCCCTTCGCGATGAGATTTGCGCGGAGCGCGTCGGAATATTTCTTCGAGGCGCCGGTGACATCGAACTTATTGTAGAGGGTCAGGAAGCCCTTGTAGGTGTTTCGTATGTGGATGAGGTACTTGCTGCCGCCGCGCGTAAAGGTGAGATGCACGCCGGGCATGTTGGACAACCCGCCCGCCTTCTTGAAGACCGACACGTTGTTGAGATGCTCGCTGACGATGATGAAGGCGCGGCATTCGCGCGCCAGCCGCACGGTGTCGTTGAACGAGATGTTGTTGTAGGTGTCGCTCTCGCCGCGCATCACCCGCATGAAATCGTCGGTCGACTTGACCTCGATGTGGCGGTTGGCCGTGAGGAGGCGGTAGAGCTTCCGCGACAGCATGATGGAATAATGCTCCTCGGGCTTGCCCGTGGTGCTGAGCCGGTCGGTGGCCGCGCCGGACCAGGTGCCGTTTTCGAGCTTTCCATGCGCTGGGTCCACGAAAACCACTATTTTCCCGCCATTCTTGATCCGCTCATGGAGCGATCCGTACACGGTGTCGATGTATTCGACGATTTCGTGGATTTTTTTTGCGCTCTCAATGTTTTTTTCGCGTTCTAGTATTTGGCGCACCGGTTGCGGCTGGGAGTCGATGGAGTAGGGCGAGCGATCCGCCAGGGATGGCGCCGCGAGGGAGCCGCTTGCGGCGCACAAAGCGAACAGGAGTGCTGCGAGTAATCGTTTCATATGGACGCTTCCGTTGATTGCCACGGCAAACGGCACGTGCCGGCTGTTAATCCGCGTGATGTGTATCACATACAACGTGCTGAAAAAATATCAAACAAAAAATCCATGCGGGACGGATTTCCTGTTATTGTTATCGATCTTTTGCGCGAAAAAGTATTGCAATTTTTACACAAAGCGGCCAGTGTCAAACTACGGAAATCGGTGTCGGGACGGTGCTATGAAAAAGCGTGTTACCTTCGAGGATCTGTCAAAAGATATAAAAGAGGCGATCGAAGCCTATCGAGTCGCGGAATCCGGTTCGGACGCGCCAATCGACCGGGAACAGGCGATGGACGCATGGTTCCGGGAGCGATTCGAATCATGGATTGCCGATCGGATGGGCACGGCAGAAGGCGAGAACAAGCGACGCCACCATCGGTTCGATATCGAGCTCCCCCTCTCGATTTCCGACACCATCATCGAGTCCTCCGGCGAGGAGCCGCACGTGAGCGATCTTCTCGGGACCATCGTCAATATCAGCAGGGGCGGATTTTACTTTTTCGCTCCTCGCGCGGTGCCGGTATCGAGCATTCTCAGGGTCACCATCGACTTTTCGGGTTTCGATCCGGGGTTGGGCAGCATCGAGGCGCTGGCCATGGTGATGCGTTCGGAGCCGAAGGGGCGCGGGCGCTTCGGCATCGGGGTCATGTTCAGCAGCATCTACGACGACAACAGGGAAAGCCTGGAGCTTTTTATCTTCAAGCATCTCGCCTATCGCATGCATGCGTCGCAAGATGCGGAAACGGGCCCGGCGGACGGGCGCTAGCGCTGGCCCGCGAGGCTGTCCAGGTACTGGCCTAGGTTTTTCATCTCGATCTCGAACACGAACGCCTTCCTCTTTTCGTCGCGGCACTCCAGGTTTTTTACCGTTCCTTTCTCGTTGATGAGGTTGAGCAGGCGCGCGCGCGTGTTCTGGTCCACGATTTTATTGCGTGACTCCAAATGCTTCTGCAGCGACATGAAGGCGCGTTGGCGCGCATTTTTTTCGACATAGCTCATGTCCGGACACTCGTCGGCGGGCGATACGATTACGATGCGGTAGAGGTCCTTGTTGATGAAGCCCTCGCGCTGGTACTCGGCCGGGAGGACGTCGCGATCGCTGAGGTTCGCATTCCCTCCGTGTGTGGGCTTTGTGACGGCGCTCGTCGATTTCGTAGAGCAGTGCGATAGCGCCAGGGACGCGGCGATCGCAATCGCGCACAGCGCTCTCGGTGCGGGTCCGGCCGGAATGGTAATGGCGTTAAATTTCATGAGCGTTCTCCTTTACTTCTTCTGTATGGCGACGGGCAGAACAACGGACGCGAGCGCGCGCTGAAGGTTTCGCCGTATGACCCGAAATACAATGACCGCGGAATGATCGTAGTTGTAGTACTCGAACGCGACGGAGCCGTCGTTGAGGAAGGGCATGAGCTCGTGGGTGAGATTGACGCGCACATCGTCGAAATTGGCGATCTCCTTGGCGCTGCCGATCCCGAGGGTCGGGAGGTGGACGCTGAGATAATATTCGCTTAACTTGTCGATGACGGTCTTGCTGAGCTTGTTTTTGGCGTTCTCGAGCGCGCTTTCGCGCTTCTGTACGAGGCCGCGCTTGTCCTTGTCCGGCGTCCCCACCACGATGACCTGAAAGTGGTCGGCGTCCAGAAAACCCTCGGTTTTGTAATCGCTTTTCAGGCGGTCAACATCGTACGCGCGAATGATGCACGAGGTCATCGGCGCGCACAGAAGCAAGATGATCGCACCGGCGCCTAACGCGCATCGACCGAAGATGTTACTGGAAAATTTTTTCATCGTGGTTTGGATGTCTTGGAATACGCGCAACACGGCGCCAGTGATGCGATTACGCGTGATCGGGTCGTCCGTGTCAAGGACTAGTCCTCATTTTTTCATCAGATTGATCATCTCCTGGATCTTGTCGGCATCGGGGTGGTTCGGGCGCGCCGACAGGAGCCGTTCGAAGTGGTAGACGGCCTTGTCGGTGTTTTTCATCTTTCGATAGATGAGTCCGAGCTCTTCGTGCGCGACCAGGAGCTTGTTGTTGTATTGGAGCGCCAGTTCGAACTCGCGCGCGGCGTCCTCGAAGCTGCCCTTGTCGCGGTAGGCCTCGCCGAGGGCGAAATGGGCCTGCGAGCTCATCGGGCGAAGGGTTATCGCGATCTTGTACTCGTCGATGGACTGATCGTACATCTTGGTCTCGCGATAGGCGTTGGCCAGATTGTAATGCGCCTCGAACGATTTCGGATTGTTCGATACGGCGTTGCTGAACTGCTCGATGGCCTTGTCGAACAACTTGTTTTTCCGATAGAGCCCCCCGAGATTGATGTACGCCTTGCTGTAGGCTGGGTTGCGCGCGATGGCCTTCGAATAATACTCGATGGCGCGATTGTCGTTGCCGGTCCCCTCGTAGGCCTTCCCCAGCTCGTACATGCTCGCATAGTCGTCGGGCTTGTTGGCCAGCACCCGTTCAAATTGCTTTATGGCCGCCGGATAGTTCTTCTGGCGCGAAAGGACCAGTCCCAGGTTGAAGTTCGCCTGGTAATGGGTCGGATCAAGCTCGATGGTCTTGCGGTACGACTGGACGGCGCTGTTGAGCGATTTCATCTCATGATAGATCTCGCCGATCTTGAAATGCGTCTCCGGGTTGTTGGGACGGAGCTCGCGGTCCTTCGAGAAGTATTTCAGGGCCTCCGCGTAGTTCTTGTTGTCGATGTAGATGGAGCCCAGATTGAAATAGGCGACATCCATGCGCGGGTCCTGGGAGATGGCGGTCTTCAAATCCTTGATCGCCTGGCCTTTGTCGTTCAGCTTGTAGTTGGCGAGGCCGCGCGCATAGAAGGCCTTGGGGGAATTCGGCTGGATGGCGATGGCCTTGGAGAATGACTGCACCGCCGCGCTGTACTTCTTCTGCTGGTAGTAGATGAGCCCCATGCGGTAGTGGGCGTCGTCGTTCTTGGGGTTGGCGGCCGTCGCCTTCTGGAACGACTTGAGCGCCTCATCGTCCATCTTGTTGTGATAGTAGATGCGTCCGAGCCAGTAATGCGAGTGGTCGTCGCTCGGGTCGATCCCGGTGGCCTTCAGGTAGGATTTTGTGGCATTGTCGAAGTCCTTCTGGGCGCGGTATTTGTCTCCCAGGTCGCGGTATTGGCGCGCGGAGGGCTTGATGTCGTTTTCCTTGGCGTCGGGTTTCTTGCGCGCCGAATCGTCCTTGGCGATGGCGTCTTTGGTGTCGGTTTCGGGCGCCATGGCGCGATCATCCTTTTTGATGACGGGCCGCTCGGGGTCGTCGGTCGCAACGGCGGGCGTCTCCGGATCGACCTTTTTCGCGATGTCTTTTTTCCGGTCGAGCATCGCGAGCGCGTTTCGGTACTTCTGCTGCAGGTTCGTGTCGTTGTGATTGTACTCAAGCGCCTTCTTGTAGTAGCCGGCGGCGCCGGCCCAGTTGGCGTCGCGCGCGGCAAGATCGCCGAGGCGCTCAGCCGCCCGTGCGTCCGTGGGATCGATCTCGAGGGTTTTAATGAACGATGAGGCCGCCTCGGAGTTCTTCCCGAGCTGGAGCTCCGCCTCGCCCTTGTCGCGATGGTACTTTGCGACGCGGGGGTTGATGGAGATCGCCTTCGCGAAGCTCCGGCGCGCCATATCAGGCTGCTTGGTGTCGAGGTACAAGCGCCCCAGGTTGTAATGCCCCTCGGCGTCCCGCGGATTCGCCTTCATGCCCTCCTTGATGTACTTGATCGCATTGCGCGTGTCGCCCTTTTTCAGGCGCTGGCGGGCGAGATTGTAATAGCTCTCCTGGTCCTTCGGCGCCACCCGCTTCGCGGTTTTGTATTCGGTAAAGGCCTGCTGCTCCTTGTTGATCTCATCATAGACATTGCCCAGGCGATTGTAGGCCCGGGGGAGGCGTGGGCCCGATTTCTTCGCCCGCTCGAACGTCTCGATCGCCTTGTCGTACTCTCCCTTGAGGGCATAGGCGTGCCCCAGGCCGTTCAGGGCGTCGTAGTTCATCGGATCGATGGCCAGCGCCTTCCGGTAATGGTCGATCGCCGCATCGAGGTTGCCGACCTGCTTGTAGAGGTCGGCGATTTTGATGAGCAGGGGAATGCTGCTGGGCTCGGTGTCGAGGAGCTTTTTGTAGAGTTCGATCTGGCGAAGCCGGAGATCGGACACCTCGTCCACGCCGCGATCACGGCTTTGGAACAGGTAAATGCCTCCGCCGATAATCAGGGCGGCGACAAGGGCAACGATGCCGAATTTTACCGCGTGTGAGGTGTCGCTGCGATACAGGGTCATGGTGGGTTCCTCCGTCTCTGGCTCGGGACTATAATCCGTCGTCCCGCTCAATATCTTCAAGTTTATATTTTGTTTTTTTGTCTTCGTGGTCCGCTTTGCGGTCCTCGATCGCGCGGGGCTGGCGTTGCAGGGCCATGCCGCCCAAGTGAAGCGCCTCCTCGATGGAGGTGTCGCTTCCTTCCTTGGGGATGATGAAGTTGCGGTCCTTGAGGAGCTCGACGGCGCGGCGGAGCTTCTCGTACTGGGGATCTTCGGGCGCCGCGGCAAGATAGCTCTCCCAGTTCACGATGGTGTTCTGCTTGTCCCGGGCGAGCATCAGGTAGGTGAGCCCGATATGATAGAGCGCGAACTTGAGCTTGGGATTGAGCTCGTAGGCGCGCTTGAAATTGACGATTGCGTCTTCTGACTGCCGCTTGTAATAGTAGATCTGCCCGACCCGGAAGTATTCGTCGCCGTTTTCCGGATTGAGGTCCAGCGCGCGCTTGTAGAGCTGCAGGGCGCCATCGTAGCGTTTTTTCTGCAGGAAGATATCGCCCAGATACGAGTAGGCCGTCGCATTCTCGGGGTTTTTCTTGAGCGCCTCCTGGAAGAGGAGCTCGCTCATCTCGAACTTCCGCGAGTAGAAATAGGCGATGGCCTTTTTCATGAGCTCGTCGTCGGCCGATGGGGCCTTTTTCGCGGACAGCCACGTCGGCACCGACGAGAGGAGGGCGATGGCGAGCGTGATGTGGATCAGGCGCTTCATTGCTATTACAATATAATCAGATCGCCCATAAAATCAATAATATTTTGCCTCGAAAAGGGTTTGACATGCCATTGCGACCGGAATAGGCTTCATTACGTTCCGTCGGCGGCGCCCGGTATTTTGTTTAATTTTTTATTCCTGAATGCCGATATAGTCAAGGTAGTGGTGAAATCATTGTCTACATTTACCCTCTGGAGGCACCGGATGCGTACACGATACATAGTCGGGCTGGTTATTCTGTTGGTCATGGCGATGGCGCTCTCGTTCTCGCCCGCCGCGGCGCAGGAGAAGAAGGCGGATCAGGATTCGCTCGAATCCAAGGAGCTCGCGGAAGAGGGGACGGCCCTCGACAAGCAGATCGCCGACCTCAGCAAAAAGATCTCCGAGGTGATTGCAACCTACGAGCTGGCGAATAAGGCGAACCGATTCAAGACGCTCCCCTATCAAATGTCACTCATCCGCGGGGACGGTTTCATCGAGATAGAGCGTCATCGCTTCACGAGAAGCAATGTGGACAATACGCGCATAACCGGCATACAGAAGAAGAAGCTCAAGATCGGCACCGACGGCAAATCGGCCAACAAGCTTGAGTTCATCGTATGGGAGCGGAATTACGATACCGAGGCGGAAACGCAGGTTCTCGTCACCGACGCGAGCCCGGCCACACCGGACAAGAAGGGCATGAAATTCGATTATTCCGTAAACAAGCGCCTCCTGAAAAGCATGACCCTGGATCAGATCCAGAACACGACGGCGTTTCCCATCCGAAACGAGCTCAAGCGCGATTTCGTGATTCCGCATCTGACCTACTTTTACAATTCGTTGCTGATGATCGGCGAGACCTATCGCAAGGGCATGAAAGATTCCGAAAGCCTCATGGCGGACTTCCTGAAGGAATCGACCAAGTACTGACATCGCAGAAAAAGTAATTGAAAATAAACCCCTCGCCGTCACGATGGTGAGGGGTTTGTTATATGCACGTAATAGAGATTGCATCGGTTCACAAGCGTTTTGGCGCACGGGTGATTCTGGATGGCGTCGATGCCGTCTTCGACGAGGGCTCCATCGTGAGCCTCACGGGGCCGTCCGGGTCCGGCAAGACGACACTCCTGGGCGTCATCGCCGGCATGCTCAAGCCGGACCGCGGGACCGTGACCTACAAGGGGCGTAATATTTTCCGGATGGGCGACCTGCGTCGTTCCCGCCTTCGCAACCGAGAGATCGGCTACGTTTTTCAATCGTTCAATCTAATATCAGATATCAGCGCCTACCAGAACATCGTCTATCCCGCGCTCATCAACAGGACCGCCCGCGATATCTCGCAGCGGGTGCGCCATCTCATCGAGTACCTCGATCTCGGGGGGATCATCCGCCAGTATCCCGCGTCGCTCTCGGGCGGCGAGAAGCAGCGGGTGGCGATTGCGCGCGCGATGATCAACCGCCCGTCCGTCATACTCGCCGACGAGCCCACCGGCAACCTCGACGAGGCGAACGGCACAAAGATCTTCTCCCTGTTTCGGGACCTGGCGCGCGAGCAGGGCGTTCTGTTTATCGTCGCCACGCACGATAAAAACATCATCCAGTATTCGGACCGGCACTTTCACGTGGAAAATGGGCGGTGCGCCGACGCAACGCCGGTCCCGGTAAAACGTCATCGCAAAGCCACTTCCTGAGCCCCCCAGTTCCTCGTAGGAATGTGCGGTCCATCGTCGCGGCGGAGGACGCAGGTGTTTACAATCAAAAAATTGCTGCTGTGCATCATCACCATTCCCGGCGCTCTCATTGCGCTCATGTTCGCAGGTGGAATACTCGCTGTGCGAAAACGCCGGTACGGCGGCGCTCTGCTGATGGCGTCCGCGGCCGCATTGTACATCCTCTCCATCGGCCCGGTCGCGGATTTCGCGATTGGCCGGATCGAACTCCTGAACCACGCTACCGCACACGATAACGCCGATTCGATTATTCTACTTGGCGGCGGACTGGTCGAGGGGGCGGCAGACCTGACCGGCGAGCATATACCGTCGCCCGTGATGATGGTGCGCATCGTCGAATGCGTGCGGCTGCATCGACGCCATGGGCTGCCGATCGTCGTGAGCGGTGGCGTCGTGGGTTCGGGGCCGGCGGAGGCGCCCGTCTACCGGCGTTTCCTCGTCGATCTGGGCGTTCCGCCGGAGCGGATCATCGTCGAATCGAGAAGCCGGGACACGGTCGAGAACGCCCGATACGTGCGGCCCATCATCGCCGAACGCGGCTTTCGTACGAGCATCCTGCTGACCTCTGCATTTCATCTTCGGCGGGCGACGCTCATCTTCCGCGAGGAGGGTCTGTCCGTCGTCCCGCACTCCTGCGGCCAGCTCGCCCGGTCGAAAAAGAAACTTGACACCTATGATGCCCTGCCGACCATGCATAATCTTTACAAGAGCTCGCTGGCGCTGCGCGAGTTTGCCGGTCTCGCATTGTACCGGATAAAATACGCGGTCGCGCCCTCATCATCAACACGAACAACGATTGTTTCGATCCGGAGGGACCAGTGAAAGTAACTGTGGTGGGAACCGGCTACGTGGGCCTGGTGACGGGAACCTGTTTCGCCGAAATGGGAAACGACGTGTGGTGCGTCGATATCGACGCCAAGAAGATCGAAAACCTGAAGAACGGCATCATCCCGATCTATGAGCCCGGGCTGGAGGAGATGGTCGCGCGCAACTTCAGCGAGGGGCGGCTGCATTTCACGACCGACATCAAGGAGTGCATCGATGAGACGCTTTTCGTGTTCATCGCGGTCGGCACCCCGCCCGACGAGGACGGCTCGGCCGACCTGCAGCATGTGATTGCGGTCGCCCGCGAGGTGGGGCGGCTCATCAACAAGTACACCATCGTTGTGAACAAATCGACCGTCCCGGTGGGAACCGGCGAGAAGGTGCGCGCCGCCGTTCGCGAGGAGCTTGAAAAGCGCGGCCGCGGCGAGGTCGAGTTCGACATCGTGTCCAACCCGGAGTTCCTCAAGGAGGGCAACGCCATCGAGGACTTCATTCGTCCCGACCGGATCGTCGTCGGCGTGGACAACGTGCGCACCGGGGAGCTCATGCGCGAGCTCTACGCCCCCTTCGTTCGAAACGGACATCCCATCTTTACCATGGACATCCTGTCTTCGGAGCTCACGAAATACGCCGCGAACGCCATGCTCGCGACGCGCATCAGCTTCATGAACGAGATTTCTCGGCTTTGCGAGGCGGCCGGCGCCGACATCGAGATGATACGCCAGGGGATCGGGTCCGATTCGCGGATCGGGATGCCGTTCCTCTACGCGGGTCTGGGCTACGGCGGATCGTGCTTCCCCAAGGACGTGAAGGCCATCGTGCAAACCGCGAAGGAATTCGGGGTCACCTCCCAGATCCTGGACGCGGTCGAAGACGTGAACAAGCAGCAGCGCGAGCTCTTCGTGCAGAAGGTGCTTGCGTATTACGGCGGGACGGTGAAAGGGCTCACCTTCGCGGTGTGGGGGCTTTCATTCAAGCCGCAAACCGACGATATGCGTGAAGCGCCCGCGATCGACATCATTCACGCGCTCCGGGAGAAGGGGGCGACATTCCGCGCCCACGACCCGGTCGCCATGGAGATCGCGTCCGAGATCATCGGCAAAAACGGCGTCGAGTATGTGTCCAATTATTACGACGCCCTGAAGGGCGCCGACGCGCTCCTCCTGCTCACGGAGTGGCACCAGTTCCGTCATCCCGACTTCGCGAAAATGGAATCGCTGCTCAAGAAAAAGGTCGTATTCGACGGGCGGAACCAGTACGATCCCGCGAAAATGAAGGAGCTCGGCTTCGAGTATTCGTGCATCGGACGGCCGAAGCGCTAGCCTCGGCTAGCGCTCAAGCGTAAGGACGCCCCGGGCGATTGACCGGTAGCGTCCGGCGCTATCGTCGTTGACGATCTCCGTGAGTATCCGGTTGAACTCGCGGAAATTGCGCAGGCGATGGTGGGCGATCGCGGTGTTGATGCGGATGGCGTACTTCAAGTGCTCCACGCGCGGGCAGGGCAGCGATCCGGCCGTTTGGAGCTGCGCAAGCCCCTCGGGCAACTTCCCAAGGGCGATGAGGTTTTTCCCGATATAGTACTGCGCCAGGCACTGGACAATATCATTGCCCTGATTGTTCTTCATGCTCTCCCGAAAGGTCTCCAGCGAAAGGTCGTTGAGCCGGTCCTTGTAGGCGACGAAGCTCGCATAGAGCAGGTTCTTGTTCTTGATGCTCTCGTCGCGAAGGATGTCGTTCCAGAACTCGCGGTCCTCCTCGACGAGCGGGATCGAAGCGGTCTGCGCGAACGCGGCGCACCCGAACGCGATGGTTATGATGATGGCGGCAAGGATCTTGTTCATGGCTGATGGCGCTGCGCGATCATAATTTTACTTCACCATGTACGCGTGATGTATTTTTGCAAGCCATTAATTTTTCACGATTCACGACGCTGTGTTCGCACGCACGCGTGCGTGCGAAGCGCGTCAGGATGGCGGCAGGCCGAAAATTCGCTCGGCCGTCTGTGTGGTCCGAAGCGCCACCTCCTCGCGGGATCGGCCAAGCGTCTCGGCCGCCGCCGCGAGGTTGTAGAGGATATTTGACGGGACATTGGGTTTCTCGCGGCATTCCACCGGCGGGATGTCGGGACTGTCGGTTTCGAGCATAAAGTGATCCGGGTAAATGCGCCGCACGACCGTCTCCCGCTTTCGGCTGTTTCGATACGTAAGCGTCCCGCCCATGGAAAACGACAGGTTCATCGCAATACACCGTTCGGCAATCTCGACACTACCCGAAAACGCATGTATGATCCCGCCCCCAACGGGGCGGCCGACCCTCTTGAGCGATTCGACAAGCTCGGAAAATGCTCCGCGGCAATGGAGGACGACCGGCAACGAGAGCTCGTTCGCGATGGCGAGCTGCTTTTCGAATATCCGGCGTTGGAGCTCGAAGTCTGGTGCGTCGATCTTCCGGTCCAGGCCGATCTCGCCGATGGCGACAGCGCCGAGATCGCGCGCCGCGGAGAGCGAATCGGCATCGCGCTCGCTCGTTTCGGTGACGTACCACGGGTGAATGCCCAGCGCGAAGGACACCTCGGGATAGCGCGCAGCGATGGAGCGGGATTTCGCGAAATCCGAGGGAACGACGCTTGCGGTGATGATCCGCGCGATACCAGCGCGGCGCGCATCGGTGATGATATCATCGAGCCGGTCGTCGAAGACGGGGTCCTCGAGGTGGCAGTGGACGTCCACCAGCCGCACGGCTATTCCCCGATCACCTTCACCAGCACCTTTTTGGGACGGCGCCCGTCGAACTCGCCGTAGTAGATCTGCTCCCAGGGGCCGAAGTCGAGGCGTCCGTTCGTGACCGCAACGAGGACCTCGCGGCCCATTACGGTGCGTTTGATGTGGGCGTCGCCGTTGTCCTCGCCTGTGCGATTGTGCCGGTACTGGCCGATCGGTTCATGCGGCGCGAGCCGTTCGAGGAAATCGTCGAAGTCCTGGAGCAATCCGCTCTCGTCGTCGTTGATGAAGACCGACGCGGTGATGTGCATGGCGTTCACGAGGCACAGGCCCTCACGAATGCCGCTCGCGGCCACGATTCCCTCGATCGTTCGGGTGATGTTCAGGTAGTCGCGGCGTGATGCGGTCGTAAAGGTGAGATACTCGGTGTGGGATTTCATTGGTCGGCTCCAGTGCGCAGCGTCATTCCCCGAGCGACATCGCCAGCACATCGAGCGGGTGCAGAACGCGGTATGGGGTGTTCATGGCGATCTGCATGGCGCAGGTCTCGCAATCCGTGATGACCACCTCCGGCTCGGCGCGCTCGATCATCGCGAACAAATCGCTTCCGATATTCTGCGAAATGGCGTAATATTCGCTCTTGAATCCGTAGGTGCCGGCGATGCCGCAGCACTCCGAATGGAGAATCACCAGGTCGAGCCCGGGGATGCGGCGCAGCACCTCGATCGTATACGGGACCCCGCCCATGCGCTCAAGGTGGCAGGGGGCATGGTAGGCCGCGCGCAATCCCACGGGTTTCAGCGGCGGCGCGGCAGCCTCCTCAAGCAGGGAAAAGACGTATTTGGTGATGTATTCGATGCGCGGAAAGATATCCGAATTGTCGAGCTCCAGCAGGTGGGAGTATTCGTACTTGAGCGCGAAGGTGCAGCTCGAGGAGGTCGAGACAACGGTGAGCTCGCGGTCGCGCGTCGCACGCGAGAGATGCGCGATGTTGTACGCCCCGTTCCGCTTCGCCTGCTCGATGTAGCCGTTGGCGATCAAAGGGACGCCGCAGCATTTTTCGTCCGCGATCTCCACGCCGATCCCGAACGCGTTGAGCACCCTGACCAGCGTGAAGCCGAGCGCATGGTTGTTGTAGTTCACGAAGCAGCCGTGGAAATACACCACGCGGCGATCAAAGGCCCGCTGCGCCGCGGCGATGGACCGGAAGCGTTTTCTGAAGGTCCCCTGCTCGTAGCGGGGGAACACGCGCTGGTACGGGATCTTGAGGACCAGGGTCATCATCAGCTTTACGGGGAAAAGCGAGATGAAGAAGTTCGCGATCGCGCTGAGCCGGGTCATCATGCCGCCAACCAGGTCGGTGCGGCTAAGGAAAAAATCGCGGATGCGGAACTTCTTCTTGAGATAGTTCCAGCGCGCCTGCTGGATGATGTCGGCGATCTTCACGTCGGAGGGGCAGACGATCTCGCAGCGCTTGCAGTTGGTGCAATACTTGAGCGACGCGTCCACGAGCTCCGGGCTCTTGATCCGCATCCGCTCGGTGTCCGGGCCGGACTGCTTGGGGCCGGGGAACAGATGGGTCGCGCGCGCGACGGGGCAATAGATGGTGCACACCGTGCATTTGATACAGTGGTCGAAACTGATGTTTTCCAGTTTGATCATGACGCGGCGCCCGTGATCGAGTCGATGATGCGCCGCGCGGCGGCGTACCCGCTGGCGACGGCCACCCCGCCGCCAGTCCCCTCGCGGATCGGGTTGTAGTCCGCAAGAACTGCGCCCACGCAAAACAGGTTCCGGACCGTCGCGCCGCCCGGGTCCATCGGACGGAACGACTCGTCCGTGATCACGCCGTATTCCAGAAACGGATGGCTGTGTGCGCTGAAGAATTCGGGCGAACGCCATGCACTCCGGTCCACCGGGCCGCGGACGGACAGCCCCCAGATGGGCTCTCGAATTCCGGTGACCTCGCTCACGTTCCCGCCGCTGAAAAAATGGCCCGAGGCGAGGACATACCAGCGGGCGTGATGACGCATGGTGCGGTGGTTCACCGTGTGGATGTGGTCGAGCGCGCCGTCGGCGATCTCGCCGCCATTGACGCGATCGCCCGATATGAACACGCCGCCGAGCGCTGCAAAACGGGTTTTTAACGCCGTATCGATGCGCATGCCAAGAATCGACGGCGGAAGGGTGGGGATCTCGTAGATGAGCGCGCCGGTGAGCTCCTCGAGCCGCTCGTGAATCTTGTTGTAGCGGGTGATGCCGATGAACGCCGGAAGCCCGATCAGGCGCGCGCCGTCGGCCGCCCGGCGGATCTCGTCGGCGATGCGCGGAAGGTACTTTTCGGAATCGAAGATACGCGCAATGTCGATGGAGCGAAACTCGAACGGATTCCTCCCCGGGGTGCGCGGGGCGGGCAGCGTGATGGTGCCGGCGATGATCTCGATGTCTTTGAAAAGCGAATTCTTTCGGAGATTGTCGGCGGTCATCGCGGGGTAGAAGTCCCGAAAACCCCGAAAGTTGAGAATGGCGATCTTGCGATGGCTCGTGAACGCCTCACGGATCCGCTCATTGAACACGCTGCGCTGCGAAAAAAAGGTCGGCTTGAGCGTTCCCAGCGCCGTCACATGGAAATGGTTTTCCTCGCCATTGTTGAACAGCTCCAGGCGCTCCCGGGAAAGCTGGTCGCGGATAAACGAGAGCGATGAGCGCACCGTCTCGGCGCCGCACTTCGCGTAGGGATGGCGCGGATGGTGCGCGATGAATTCGTCGAGATAGGCATGCGGGTTCTCGACGATCTCGCCGTCGTCCCGGTAGCCCAGAAAGTCGATGGAGCCGGAGGAAAAGTGGAGGGCGCTCATTCCGGCCGAGATGATGGCGCAGGAGAGCCCCGCCTCCGCGCAGCCGATGCCGCAGGTGAGCCCGGCGATGCCGCCGCCGATGATGATGACGTCGTACTTCACCGGTCCTCTCCCTCCTTCGGTTCTTTGAGGTCGCCGAGGCCGAAGAGCCCCTGGTAGATCCAGTAGGTGAACTCGATCTCGCGCAGGGCGTCGCCCCAGAGAATCGGCTTGATGCCCTTCCAGCGCTCCTCGAGGAACTCGATCAGGAAGCGGTTCGATTCAGCCGCGTCGGCGCGTCCGAGTTCGTTGAACAGCCCCGCCACCCGGTACGAGCACAGCTCGCCCTGGCAGGGGCCCATGCCGATGCGCGTCCGGCGCCGGAGGTCGATGATATCCTTCACGTTGAGCTTCTCGAGCGCATACTCTATCTCGCCCGCGGTCACCATCTCGCATTCGCAGATGAGCCCGTAATTTTTCTTCTCGCCCTTGAGGATGGAGCGGACGCGCTCGCCGTGACGGTAGTGGGTGGAGCCGATGACCGACTCCGCGATCCCCGTGAACAGCTTGATCCGCTTGCGGTACGACGTTTTTTTCTCCGATCCGGGGAGCGCGCGGCGGTGGGTCACGCACCGCTTTTTCACGTTCAGCTTCCGGCACACCAGATCGGTGGTCTCCTGGGCCATGAGGCGATAGGTCATCAGCTTGCCGCCGGCGATGGTGATGATGCCCTCGACGCCGTCGCGGCTGGCGTGGTCGATGAGCACGATGCCGCGGCTGATGTCGCGGCCCGTGGATTCGCCCGAGGCGGCCACGAGCGGGCGAACGCCGCAGTATGCGCGCAGCACCCGCGTCTTGGACACGTTGGGGATGAGCTTTTCGCCGTCGGCAAGGAGCACGTCGATCTCGTCGTCGTCGACGGTGAGCTTCTCGATGTCCTCGTAGTCGATCCGCTTGGACGTGGTCCCGATGATGGAGACGGTGTCGCCGGGGACGATGATGTCGCCGTCGGCCGGCATTCGCGATCGGTTGACGACTACATTGTTGATGCGATAGTCGATGATGCACATGGAGCCCTTCGAGGGATACATCGCGAGTTCAATGCCCGCCATGGCGCAGATGCGCTGGCCCCATACCCCTGCGGCGTTGACGATAATGGAAGAGCCAAACGTCTTTTCCTCTCCCGTCCGCAGGTCGCGGCAGGTTACGCCGGCAATATTCGCGCCGTTTTTGATAAGGCCGGTGACGATGGTATGCGTGGCCACCCGGGCGCCGTGCTCCTGGGCGTCGAGGATGTTCGAGGACGACAGGCGAAAGGGGTCTATGGTGCCGTCGGGAACGCGGATGGCGGCCATGATGTTCTCGTTCAGATTGGGCTCCATCGCCAGCGCCTGTGAAACGCTGATCTCCTCACGGTCGATGTCGGCGTATTTGCAATGCTCGAGCAGCCGGTTGTGGTAGTCGGGATCGTCGTCGGGTAGGGTCACGAAGAGGCCGCCCGTGTCCTCGATGCAATGGCGCGCGATTTTTTTCAGGATGCGGTTTTCGCGGATGCACTCGCGCGCCGATTCGAGGTCCTTGACCGCATAGCGCGCGCCGGAGTGGAGCAGGCCGTGGTTGCGCCCGGTGGTCCCGGAGGCGATATCGTCCTTTTCGATGAGGAGGGCGCGCAGCCCGCGCAGGGAGCAGTCGCGCACGATGCCCGCGCCCGTCGCGCCGCCCCCGATGATGATGACGTCGAATTCGTTTTTCGTCATGTATGCGTTCGCCCTCTCCGGTCCGTTGATCTAGAGTTTGGAAACCGGGTCGCCTGTCAATCATAATACGGCGGCTGCCCGGTATGGGTGCGGTAACGGATGCGGGCTTTTTCACTTGACGTCGGTATGGTGTTCGCCGAGCATCATCATCAACATGAACCGCCGTACAGCGGTGCGAGGGTATAATGGACGAACTGGTGCGCAAAGCGGCGTTGGCGATCATGGGGTCCGTGAATTGTATCGCGCTCACGGGCGCCGGCATTTCGGTCGAAAGCGGCATTCCCGACTTTCGAAGCGCCGGAGGGCTGTGGAGCAAGTACGATCCGATGGAATACGCCCACATCACCGCCTTCCAGCGCAATCCCGAAAAGATATGGCGGATGATCTTCGATCTGCTCGATCTCACGCGGTCGGCGCGGCCGAATCCGGCGCACCAGGCCCTTGCGGCCCTCGAGCGCATGAACTACCTGAAGTCGATCGTCACGCAGAACATCGACAATCTCCATCAGGCGGCCGGGAACGAGAACGTGATCGAGTTCCACGGAAACGCCCATCGGCTCGAGTGCCTTGAGTGCGGCGCGCGGTACGATATTAACGATTTCGAGTTGGCTGGCGTGCCCCCCGCGTGCCGGAGCTGCGGCACTATTCTCAAGCCGTCGGTGGTTTTCTTCGGGGAGATGATACCGCACGACGCGCTCGTGAACGCGCAGATCCTTGCGCAGAACGCCGACGCGATACTGGTGATCGGCACCTCGGCGGTCGTGTACCCGGCCAGCGGTATCCCCTATATCGCGCGCGATCACGGGGCCGTCGTCATCGAGATGAACATCGAGGAGACGGAGCTCACCGGCTCCATCACGGACATCTTCATCCAGGGGCCCGTTGGCGAGACCCTTCCGGCGCTTCTTTCGATGATCGAAATGGAATCGAAAAAAAAATCTTGACAGAATGACGATAGTATCTATGCTATCGAACCGAAGATGGACATGAAAGCGAACACACACTACGAACGCTTCAATGCGTGGCAGGCTTGGGGGTGGCGCGGCGGATCACATCATCCGCGCGCTTGATCGATTACTCGACCGAAATTGCAAAACAAGGGAAGGGCTGCGGATGGCAATACATCGCAGCCCTTTTTTATGCCGAATATGAAACTGTGAATGGAGGGCGTTATGCCGAAAAACATCACCAAGGTCGTATTGTCGGACGATGAGATTCCGCGCCAGTGGTACAATCTCGCCGCCGACCTTCCCACGCCGATGCAGCCCCCGCTGGGCCCGGACGGGAACCCCATCAGCCCCGATATGCTCGCTCCCGTGTTCCCCATGAACCTGATCGAGCAGGAGGTGAGCTCTCAGCGCTGGATCGACATCCCCGAGGAAATCCTGGAGATACTCTACCGGTGGCGCCCGTCTCCGCTCTATCGCGCGAAGGCGCTCGAGAAGGCGATCGGGACCCCGGCGCGCATCTACTACAAGAACGAGGGCGTGAGTCCGGCCGGAAGCCACAAGCCCAACACCGCGGTGGCGCAGGCATGGTATAACAAGCAATTCGGCATCAAGCGGATCTGCACGGAGACCGGCGCGGGGCAATGGGGAAGCGCGCTCGCCTTCTCCTGTGCGCTCCTGGGTCTCGAGTGCAAGGTCTTCATGGTGCGTATCAGCTTCGACCAGAAGCCGTTCCGCAAGCTCATGATGCAGACCTGGGGGGCGAATTGCGTGGCCAGCCCCAGCACTGAGACCAATGCCGGACGCAACATTCTCAAGGAGTCCCCGGATACGCCGGGCAGCCTCGGGATCGCCATCAGCGAGGCGATCGAGGCGGCGGTGTCAGATACCAGCGGCAAGAGCCGCTATTCGCTAGGGAGCGTGCTCAACCACGTCCTCCTGCACCAGACCATCATCGGCCTGGAGGCGAAAAAACAGCTCGAAGTATTCGGCGAAAAAAAGGTCGATGTGGTGATCGGCTGCGCGGGCGGCGGCAGCAATTTCGCCGGCCTCGCGTTCCCGTTCGTCGCCGACAAGATCAACGGCGCGAACATCGACATCATCCCGGTGGAGCCGGCCTCGTGTCCCACGCTTACCAAGGGGCCCTTCGCCTACGACTTCGGCGACGTGGCCTCGACGACGCCCCTGTTGCCGATGCACACCCTGGGGCATGCGTTCATCCCCGAGCCGATTCACGCCGGCGGCCTGCGCTATCATGGCATGGCGCCGCTGGTGAGCCAGGCGGTGGTTGAGGGGCTGCTCTCGCCGCGCTCCTACCGTCAGAACGACTGCTACGAGGCGGCGCTCCTGTTCGCGCGCACCGAGGGATTCATTCCGGCCCCGGAGACCAGCCATGCGATCAAGTGCGCGATCGACGAGGCCGTGAAGGCGAAGGAGGAGGGCAAGGAGAAGGTCATCATCTTCAACTGGAGCGGGCACGGGCTGATGGACTTGGTCGGCTACGATAAGTACATGAGCGGCCAGCTCGTCGATCACGAGCTCTCCGACGCGGACATGCAGAAATCGCTGAAAGCGATTGCGAATCTGCCTAAGGCGAAGGCCGTGAAAAGCGGCAGGTGGTAAGAGTATCGTACTGCGGGCTCATCGGACATGGATGCCGGCGCAGCCGATTCATTTCGGTCGCGCCGGTGTTCCTCCGGGAGCATTTGAGGACGAATGCGATGATTGATCAACATGATGCGCTCACCTGCCATTGTCGAATGCTGGGCCATGAGGTTCCGTTTTCGTATTGTCGTAAGCTGCAGTCCGGCATTCCCTGCTCACGCATCGCGGACTGCTGGTTCGAATATATCGGGATCGAGGATTTCCTGAAAAGCCAGTATTCCGAAGATGAACTCAAAAAGATTTTTTCTCCTCCGCGGCCAAAAATGGCTACAATTATCGATATTGTGAACAGGTTAAATCAAAATAATTCTTGATTCCCCATCGTCTTTGCCGCTATATTAATGAACAGGAATTATATGTTTGTTAACTTTTCATTGTTTTTTTGATTGCCGTGATCATTGTGATGATATATTATGTCTCATAATTTGTTTGAGCGGAGTCGGGTCGAGTGATGCTGTGTGAGAAATGCAAAACGCGCGATGCGACGGTGCATCTCACCGAAATCATGAAAAATGTGAAGTCGGAGATACATCTGTGCGAAAAATGCGCAAAGGAGTTCGGTCTCAACACGAAATTTTCCAAATTTTCGCTCACGGTTCCCGATATGCTTTCCTTCCTTGACGTGCACGAGGTCAATCCCTCCGACCGCACCGCGGTGTGCATGAGCTGCGGTTCGTCCTATATCGATATCCGAAAGCGGGGACGGCTTGGGTGTCCCGATTGCTATCGATATCTCGGCGCCGAGCTCGAGTCGATCATACTGAATGTTCATGGGCGCAACCGTCACGTGGGGAAAATACCCGCGTATTATGTCGAGATGAAATCGTTCTCCAAACCGCTCATCGACAGCGACCTGCCGCCGGCCGGCGAAATGAGCGATCTCGACGAATTGCGCCGCCAGCTCGACGATGCGGTCATGAACGAGCGGTACGAGGAGGCGGCGTTGCTGCGCGACCGGATCAGGGGGCTCCAGGCCAAGGCGCATGGTGCCTAGCGTGTTCGACTATCTTCTCGAACGGCCCGGCTTCTGGTCCGTCGGGCGATCATCGGATGTTGTCATATCCACGCGCGCACGGCTTGCGCGCAACATGCCGAGCATTCCATTTCCCGGCAGCATGAGCGAACATGAGACGGGGCTCTTGCGCTCGGTGGCCCACCGCTTTTTCGAGCAGTCTACCCTCGCCAATCTCAGCTATATTGAACTGCAGGGACTGGACACCGTGGACAGGCGTTTTTTGCGCGAGCGGAACATTATCACCTATGAGATGGAGGCCGGCGACTCGAGTTTCGTCATTTTCGACAATGACGAGCGGTTCGAGATATTCGTGAACGAGGAGGACCATTTTCGCGTCCAGGCGATGCGCCCGGGACTCCAGGCGCATGAGTGCTACGAGGAGGCGAACAGAGTCGAGGACGAGCTGAACCGCTTCGTATCGTTCGCCTTTTCGGAGGAGCTTGGCTTCCTCACGGCCTCGCCGGCGAACCTCGGGACGGGCCTGCGCGCCTCGTCGATGGTGCACCTGCCGTCGCTCACGGCGCTCAAGCGCATGACGGACGTCACGGCGGCAATTGCGGAGCGCGGCTTCCTGATCCGAAGCACGCTCGGCGACGAACAGAAGTCCGTGGGCGGCATGTACGTTGTATGCAACCGCGCCTCGCTGGGCGTGTCCGAGGTGGACATCGTCGAGGCGCTCGACACCGTCGTGGCGATGATCGTCGAGGAGGAGAACCGCGCGCGCGACGATTGGTGCGCGAACTACCGGCAGCAGCTCGAGGACCGCGTGTGGCGCTCCTATGGATTGTTGCGGTATTCCCGCAGCATCGGCTTTCTGGAGGCGATCGCGAATCTTGCGAACATACGGTTGGGGACGATCCTTTCCATCGTCAAGGATATTGACCTCGGGGCGATTCACGAGCTCATGGTCCGCATCCAATACGCCCATTTGCAGAAACACTTCGGCGCGGCGTTTACCGGCGAGGGCGAATGCGACGCGTTCCGCGCGCAGTACATTCGCGATCAATTTAATTGACAGGACCGCATGGCGGGCTATAGTGGTACGGAAAGGGCATACGGCGAGCGATCATGTACGAGTTCACTAAACGGTCACGAAAGGTCCTCGAGGTCTATGCGCAGTCGGAGGGGCGGCGCCTCAATTCCGATTCGCTGGGGCCCGAACACATCCTCCTCGCGCTTATCAAAGACAACGATTCTATCGCCGCGCGCATTCTGAAGAACCTCGGCGTCAATTTCGACGTGTTACGTCGAAATATCGAGCTGGCCGCGAAGAAGAGCGGCACGACGATCATCCTGGGCAATGTGCCCATCAGCACCCGCTTCAACCGCATTATCGAAATCGCCAAGGACGAGTCCCGAAAGCTGAAAAACAGCTACATCGGCACCGAGCACCTGCTCCTGTCGATCTTTCGGGAGAGCACCTGCTCCGGTCTCGACAATCTCATCAAATCGGGCGTCGATTACGCCGTCGTGAAAAGCGAAATACTGAAGATTCTGGGGCTCCAGCAGAACGCCGGCGGGGAGAAGCAGTCGTCCGAAAAGGGCAAGACGCCGAGTCTCAATGAGTTTTCCGAAGACCTTACGCACATGGCCGCGCAGGACAAGCTCGATCCCGTGATCGGCAGGCATGCCGAGATCGAGCGCGTGATCCGCATCCTCTCCCGCAAGCGGAAGAACAACCCGGTGCTCATCGGGGAGCCCGGCGTCGGTAAAACCGCCATCGTGGAGGGTCTCGCGCAGCGGATCGTCGCCAAGCAGGTGCCGGAGCCGCTGCAGAACCGACGGGTCCTCGCGCTGGACATGGCTGCGATCGTCGCCGGGACCAAGTACCGCGGCGAGTTCGAGGAGCGCCTCAAGCGGGTCATCAAGGAGATACGCGCCAGCGGCAACGTGATCGTGTTCATCGACGAGCTGCATACCATCATCGGTGCGGGGGCGGCCGAGGGCGCGATCGACGCGGCGAACATCCTCAAGCCGACGCTCGCGAGGGGCGAATTGCAGTGCATCGGCGCGACCACGCTCAACGAATACAAGCTCTACATCGAAAAGGACGCTGCGCTCGAGCGGCGTTTCCAAAGCGTTTTGGTGGAGGAGCCCGACACCGAACAGACCCTCGAAATTCTGCGCGGGCTCAAACAACGCTACGAGAGCCATCACAAGGTGACCTATTCCGACGAGGCGCTCGAGGCCGCGGTATATCTCTCGGACCGCTACATCAACGACCGCTACCTGCCGGACAAGGCCATCGACATCATCGACGAGACGGGATCGAAGGCGCGGCTGGAGCACTGCGACCGGCCCACCGACATCGTCGCGCTCGAGGGCGAGATCGACGAGATCAACGAGCGAAAGAACGATTTGGTCCGTTCGCAGGAATACGAGCAGGCCGCCGCGTTGCGGGATCTTATCAACGAGAAGAAGGGCCAGCTCGCCGCAAAGGTGAACGACTGGCAACAGAAGATCAACGAATACCGGATCATCGTCGACGACGGCCAGATCGCCGCGGTGGTGGCGCAGTGGACGGGCATACCGGTGGAGAAGCTCACCGAATCGGAGACGGAGAAGCTCCTTCGCATCGAGGAGGAGCTGCACCATCGGGTGATCGGGCAGGACGAGGCCATCGGCGTGGTCAGTCGGGCCATCAGGAGATCACGCACCGGCCTGCGAAGCCCCGACCGGCCCATCGGGTCGTTCATCTTCATCGGGCCCACCGGCGTGGGGAAGACCGAGCTCGCGAAGGCCATCGCGGAGTACCTCTTCGACGATGAGGAGGCGCTCGTTCGGATCGACATGTCCGAATACATGGAAAAGCATTCCGTCTCGAAGTTCATCGGCGCGCCTCCGGGGTATATCGGATACGAGGAGGGCGGCCAGCTCACCGAGCGCATCAAGCGACGGCCGTTCTCGGTGATCCTTTTCGACGAGATCGAAAAGGCGCATCACGACATCTTCAACGTCCTCCTGCAGGTGCTCGAGGAGGGGGAGCTGACCGACAGCCAGGGCCAGACGGTGAGTTTTCGCGACACCATCATCATCATGACCTCGAATGTGGGCAATGAGCAGTATCACCGGGGCGGCCGCATGGGCTTTATCAGCGAGGGGCAGGCCGTCGATGCCGCACGGGAGGGGGTCAACGACGAGCTGAAGGAGGTGTTCCGCCCGGAGTTTCTCAACCGGATCGACGAGGTGGTGCACTTTCACAAACTCGACAAAAAGCACATGCGGCGCATCGTCGAAATCATGCTGGATGACGTTCGCGAGCGACTGCGCGATATGGGCGTCGATATCGTTTTCTCCTCGAGCGCAAAGCGGCTGCTGGCCGAAAGGGGGTTCGACGATAAGTACGGCGCGCGCTTTCTCCGACGGACCGTTCAGAACGAGATTGAAGACGCGCTCGCCCTTGACCTGCTCAAGGGCTCCGGCCGGGAGTGCGCGCTAATTACGGTGACCGTCCGCAAGGGACGCTTTCACTTTGCCGCAAGCGCCCCGCAGCCGTCCGCGACGGCCGATGCCGAAACGGCATGCGAAAAGGCAAATATCCCGTAACCGGAAAGCGACGGCGGGAACGGCGTCCGAAGCGATCGGATCGGCGGGCGCTCTCGCTCATCAACCGCCGCTTGAAAAAACTCACCGCGCGCTTCTTCCTTCCGCGTTTTCTCCGCGAGATGAAGCGGCTCAAGATCGGGGGGCTCACCGGCGGCAACCGCCTCAAGCTCCTGGCCGACGGCGATAGCTGCTTTCGCGAGATTATCGCCACTATCCGCAAAGCGAAAAAAAGCATTAATCTCGAGACCTACATCTTCAACAGCGATGCGCTCGGCTGGAAGATCGCGGAACTGCTGATGGAGAAATCACGCGCCGGCGTCGAGGTGAATTGCATCTACGACGCCATTGGTTGCATCGGGACCTCGCCGCGGCTCTTTTCCGCCCTCCGCGAGGCGGGCGTCGAGGTGCTTGAATATAATCCCTTTTTTCCGTGGCGCCGCTATTGGAACCTCAGCTCGCGCGACCACCGCAAGATCATTGTCGTCGACGGCGAGATCGCCTTCATCGGCGGCATCAATATCGGGGACGACTATGCCGGCAGGCATTTCGACGGCGGGAACTGGCGCGACACCCATCTCAAGGTGCAGGGGCCGGCCGTGCGCGACATCCAGTTCTTTTTCCTGGAGAACTGGTATCGTCAGGGCGGCGCTATCATCGATAACGGACGGCATTTTCCCCACATCAAGGAAGCGGGGAAAAAACTGCTTATGGTCATCAGCGACAAGGCGCGGCGGAAGGTGCGCCCGATACGCGAATCCTATATCTCGGCCATCGAAAACGCGCATCACAGCATTTACATCACGAACGCGTATTTCATTCCCGACGGGCGCATTTACCGGGCGCTTATCAGGGCCGCGCGGCGCGGGGTCGATGTCCGCATCATGTTGCCGGAGAAAAGCGATGTCCCCATCGTACAGTTCGCGTCCCGGTACCTGTACAAGCGATATCTGAAATCCGGCGTTCGGGTGTACGAGTACACGCGGTCGGTTCTTCACGCGAAGACGGCGGTCATCGACGGGATCTGGTCCACGGTCGGCTCGTCGAATATCGACCGCAGGAGTTTCCGCAAGAACCTCGAGATCAACGCGATTATTCTCGATCAGGAGTTCGGGGAGATCATGGAGCGGCAGTTCGACGAAGATTTACGACACTGTGTCGAGAAGCGTCTCGATGAATGGCAGCGCCGCTCGGCGATGCTCTTCGCTCTCGAGTGGATCATGTATCGGTTTCGGAACTACCTGTAGGCGCGGTTAGATGAAGATGAGGAAGCGGCCGCAATGGGGGCAGAGCGAAATCTTGTCCGCGCGCTTCATGCGGTTTGCGTCGGCGGCGGGGATCACCATATGGCACCCGGAGCAGCTGTTGTTGTCGACGATCGAAAACGGATTCTGGCATTTTTGCCGCATGCGCTCGTAATAGGTGAGCGACCGGTTGTCGATGAGCTTTTGTAATTCGGCGATCTTTTTGGCGGACGCCTCGTTTTTCTTCTTTCCGTCGGTGATCTGATACAGGCGGTCGAGCCGGATGATGAGATCGAGGTTCGACGAGGGCACGCCGGACGGGATTGCGCTCACCGCCTTCTTGATCCGATCCTTGCTGGAAACGACCTCGAGATATTTCCTTCCTTCGGTGTTGAGTGCGGAATAGACCTTAGCCGCCGTCGTCGCGGAATCGAGCAGCTTGGTCTTTGATTTTTCCGAAAAAATGGACGCCATCATTCCCACCAGATACAGGTACTTCGTGCTCATATCTGTCGGGAAAAGGCTGAGCAGGAGGTACTTGACCGGCTGTTGGTCGAAGGCATTGTACTCGATGCCGGCCCGGCAAATCCCGAACATGACGATGAGATTTGAAACGGTGTCCGTGCGGACATGCGGTATCGCAAAACCCTTGCCGATGCCCGTGTTTTCAAGGGATTCGCGGTGGATGACCTGTGCGTAATATCGGTCGACGTTTTCGATTATCTCGAGCTTGTGCAGCTTCTGCAGCATCTCCTTGATGACGAGCTGCTTTTCGTTACTCTTCAGGAATATGATGTGCTTGCTGGGGAAAAAGTCCTCGAGATTCATGTCGCCCGCATTGTGGGAGAATGGAATTAAAAATTCGGGGCGAGAGGATTTGAACCTCCGGCCCCTTGACCCCCAGTCAAGTGCGCTAACCGGACTGCGCCACGCCCCGAATATTTAATGCATCATTGTTTTTTCCGGGTCTGGTGTAAAGAAAAAATTTTCTCATTTGGCCGTTTTTCGTGAAATACGGGAGAGCCACTCATCGATTGCATACAGGGCGAACGTGTCGTTTTCTCGGGTGATCACCCAGCGCGCCCCGCGCTCAGTAAGCTCTCGAATCGTTTTTGGGTCGGCAAGCTCGTTTTCGAAAAGGGTCCATCCATGACGGCGGACCAGATGGAGGTAGAGCGGAGGCGTTCCGGTGTTGATGATAACGACGCGATCGAACGGCGCCGTTTTTTCAGCGACGAGCGGTTGGAGCCGAACAAGACTCTTGACATCGTCATCGACGCGATAGGTGTAGCCGATGGCGATGAAAAAAATCGCTCCGAGAACGACCAGCAGTGCATAATAATAGTTTCGCATGAGCTCGTGCGCATTGCGGAGCCCATATGCGATCAGTATGGCCGCAGAGGGAATAAAGGCGAAAAAGTAGTAATAATGGGGGGAGAAATGGCGTCCGATGATGACGAAAAGCGTGAGCGCGGTCGCCAGCGGTATGATCCACACAACGGTGTGCGCAAGATAACCGGGGAGCGGCCGATGGGCAGTCTCGTCTTGATCGGGCGAATTCGCCCGGAGCCCCCTGCGAAAACCGACGATTCCCGCAATGGCGACGGGAATCAGCGCATATCCGGTATAGTATTGGAAAACCGTTTTGAAGAATTCTATCCACAACCCGACTGACGCCATCTCGGCGAGCGTTTGCGAAAGGGAATACCCGAAGAAGAAAATGTTGAGCCCATAGCTCCGTACGAGGTGCGGCGCCCAGAGGTAATACCAGGCGACGAATGGAATAATGATGGAGACACCGGTGAGCAGAACACCGAAACGAAAGCGACGCTGGAAGGCAAGCGAGTAGATGAATATCACCAGCAGGGGGAGGCAGAAAAAAATCAAAAACGGTCGAATGAGCGCCGCACAGGCGAGGCACATGGCGGCGATCACAAGATGGCGCGCCTTTGGATCGTCGTGGTATTGCAGCGTGGCGTACATGCCGCCGACACCGAACAGTAAGCCGGTTATGGACGGCATGTATTTCCCGGCGAATAGGAAAAATGCGGGAACAAAGAAAAGCGCGGCGTAGGAATAGCGCCGCTCGATCCCGAAAAATCGACACAGCAAAGAACCGAGAAGAAGAAAAACGCCGAGCGCCGAGACAAGCGAGAGCAGCTTTCCCCAGCCATCGTGGAGCGAGCCCGTGATGCGATGGATAATCGATGCCACATACTGGTACAGGGGAAACTCCATTCCGGTGATGCCGGAAGTCTCGCCGCGGCGGTCGACGCGGGGATAGAGTATGTTCGGCGATTCGACGGCGAAATTTCGAGCCACCGCAGCCGTATCCGCCTGCCGGAGGCGGTGCGATCCGGTTATCGGGGTGAGAAGATACGGGACATGGGTAAGGACAAAAATAACGAGAAATGCATACGCGATTATCCTGTCTCGTCGATCGTCCATGTGATGTTCCCCGTTTATTGAAAAATGTCGCCTGTTTCTTTATACCAGAGAACGAAATCGAGATAATCAAGCGGAATATTGATCGATTGGGAAAAATCTCGCATCGCATTTTCGTATGTCAGGTACCGAGCCGCCGACAGGTTCGACGGAGGGCCGTCAATGACGCCGAACGCCGTGAGGTTTTTCAGGATGTGACGATCGAGGATCGCGAGCGAACCGCCATGGCCGATGTTCCGGAGAAAATGGCTGGCCTCCTTGTAGCCATATCCCGTCACCGCGGATGCGAGCCAGGAACGCATGTCAAAGGCAACGGCATGTTGATCCAAAATGCTTCGCAGTGATGGTCGATCTAGTCCATAGAGGGTCTCCCGCGCCCGCACGATGTATTCGGCCTTCTTGTTGCGGAAACGGACGATCGGAATGCGCGCCGCGATATCCGCCGGACGGCCATGGAAGAGCAGGTCGTCCTCGAGGAGAATCTGCACCGCGCGCCAGCACTGACGGGCCTTCGATTGCGGGGTGAGGAGGCAAAACACCAGTTGGATGAATAGCTCCCGATCGGTGGCGAATTCCCAACGGCGGGAGAAGAGCTCGAGCTGCCGAGATACCTCGACGCGGATTGAATCATATATTGAACGCAACTCGCTTCCGCGATCATTCCGATGTTTCATTGGATTACTGTATCTTCACATGAGGTCGTTCACGGTGCTGCAATTCGTGTAACGGAGGAAGTCTAGCGCAACTGGACGATTGGGGCGAGATTATTCCAACAGATTTGAACAGATATCCTTAAGGCTGAGAATCCGCTTCAGGAGCGAATCCAATACCGGGTCGTCATAGTGTTTTGCGAACAGGGTATAGGTCTTCGTGGCCATTCGATCGATGATGCGGCCGAGTGACGCAAGCGTCTCGCGGTCGTACGAGGTGAGCGAGAGCGCGATTGCAATGGTCTCCTCAAGCGCGTCACGGTCATTCTCGAATGACCTCATATCGGAAATGTCCTCGATCAAGTCGCGGCACATGAAGACGAGCGTCTGTTGCATCGAAAAGCGGGCGGGTTCATCCATGGGCGGCATGGGCGGTTACCCGGTTATGGCTATTTCTTCGACAAGGGCCGAAAAGAGTGTTATGATGTCGGTAGTCGCCTTGCGCAGCTTTCCGCAGATCTGGCGTGCGATCTCGCGGGTTATCGCAAGCCCGATTTCCGGATTCGCATTCCCGAATGCGATAAAATCCTTTCTGCTTATTGCCAGGCAGATGCAGTCGGTTTTTGCGATAACGGTCGCCGAGCGCATGTCATTGTCGATGAGCGCCAGTTCTCCCACGTAGACGCCGCCGAGCACCGCATCAAGGGTGGTCACCGTGTACTTCTCATTTTGCATCGTTTTTTTTACGATCTCGATTTTACCGGAGAGGACGATGTAGAGTTCATCGCCGTACTCGCCTTCGCGGATAATGAGCTTCCCGCGCGCAAAGCGGCGTTTTCGGCAGATCATCGATATCTTTTTTATGATATCGTCATCGTCCGCGAACATGCGCAGGAATGACACCTTCTTGAGCGTGTGTGCGATCTCGCCGTTGCCGCTTGTGACAGTTCGAAGTAGCATTATGATGCCGCCTGTGCCGGATGGATGTCGTGGCCCTCGATGATGATGGCCCGCGAGTGTTTGCCGATGATATACTCTGGATGTGGGTTGAGGATCGGATTGTTCGGGATGAGATTCTTCACGAGTTTCAGGTTGTCCACCAGGGTCGAGATATCCGGCGTCTTTTGGGCCTCGCGCAGAGCCTCGGTTTTTCTATCGTAGAAGTTGCCGGTGTTTTCAAGAATGCCAATGAGTATCGAGTTGTCTCGTTTGCGCACATGCTGAAACAACTCCTCGTACGTTTTTCCAACGAATTCTCCGGGTATGTCGATGGTGTTGATGGAAACCGAGGCATCGACGTTGAGCAGCTCGCCAACGATATGGGAGATGCCGTTCCCGCATGATGCGTTCGCGATGACCGACCGGTTGTAGTCGGAGGTCAGGACGATCTCGTCACAGTTGGAAAAGCGGAGATAGCGCTCGAACTTTGAGTCGAGAAGCTCGGCGCAGGTGTAAATCGACTTCGAGATAGACTTTATGGTTATGATCGACATCACGGTACGCGAATCGACCTCTTGTACGTTTCCGGTGACCATGCGATCTGCCAGGACAAGGATTTTACTCGCATGACGCAGGGCGGCGCGATTGAGTATTTTCTCGTCGATGTGATCGCCGTGAATGTAATGGATCGCCGTGAGATCGGCGTCCGCCCGCAGGCTCTCGACCTGCTCCGGGTCGGCGGTGTTAATGAGAACGATCTCGGAGGGAAGAAAATTCTTGTTCTTCGCCAGGATGTCGCGAAGGAACTTCCCCATGTCGCGCTTCCAACCGCAGATAATGAAGTGGTTCTTTAATCGTAATCCTTTCAAGCCTCTGCCTTCCTTGAGCTGTTTTTCAACCAATATCGATGAAATATTACCGGTTATAAATCCTACGAGTAGAATGCCGAACAGCATCGTTACAATGCCAAAGAGGCGGCCGGCATGGGTTTTTGGGTACATGTCGCCATAGCCCACCGTTGTCGACGTTACGATTGCCCACCAGATGGAGTCCTCGATTGTCCGGATATTGCTCGATTTGTCGTTGTCCTCGACCCGGTTTCCCTGTTCGATTTTATACGCTACATTGTCGCGCTCCATATAGTATACGCCAAAGGAACACAGAATCATTACGATGATGCCCGCGGTGAGGAACTTGAAAATGACGGTATTGAATATCCGTATAATTATGTATTTCAGTTCGCGTAATTGTTTCATATGGTTATGATTTCGATGATATCACCATGTATCTATATTAAATGATCGGAATGGTACTCAGGGCGGGGAAACAAAAAAGCCGCCCGAAGGCGGCTTTTTTGGGAAATCCTGTACTACGGTACTAGTCGCAGAGCTCGAAGAGGGCCGCTGCGCCCATGCCGCCGCCGATGCACATCGACTCGACGCCGTACTTCTTGCCGAGGCGCTGCATGTTGGCAACGATGGTTGCAGCCAGCTTGGAGCCGGTGCATCCGAGCGGGTGACCGAGCGCGATCGCGCCGCCACTCACGTTGATGCAGCGCGAAGCGCTGTCGGCCGCCCAATTCTTCTTGTCGTCAATACCGATCTGCTGGGCGCTGTAGATTGCCTGAGACGCGAAGGCCTCGTTGAGCTCCCAGATTCCGATATCGGACGCTTTGAGGCCGGCCATCTTGAGGAGTTTCGGAACCGCATATGCGGGTCCGACGCCCATCTCGTCGGCCTTGCATCCGGCGACGGTGTACATCTTGAACTTCACGAGAGGCTTTACGCCGTATTTCTTGACGGCTTCTTCGCTCATGAGGACAGAAGCTGCCGCACCATCGGTGGTCTGCGAGGAGTTCCCGGCGGTAACGGAACCCGTTGAAGAGAAAGCGGGTTTGAGCTTCTTGAGGCCGTCGATGGTGGTTTCCTTGCGGACGCCATCGTCGATCGACTGCATAAAGGTCTCTTTTTCCCACTTGCCATCCTTAAGGACGAACTTCTCAGCGGGGGTGGGGACTATTTCAGTGAAAAAGCCCTTTTCCTGGGCTTCGGCCGCCTTCATGTTTGAATGATAGGCGAACTCGTCCTGCATCTCGCGGGTGATCTTGTAGCGGTTGGCTACGTTTTCGGCCGTGATCCCCATCGAAATGTACACGTCGGGGTTCTTCCTTGACCAGTCCGGATGCGGACGGGGCATGTTGCCACCCATCGGGACTACCGACATCGACTCGAGGCCGCCAGCCATGGTCACTTCCGACCATCCCATCGCGATCCGCATGGCGGAGATGGCGATCGACTCAAGACCGGAGGCGCAGAACCGGTTGACGACCGCTCCAGAGACGGAATCCGGGAAGCCGGCCATCTGTGCGGCAATGCGACCGATGTTGAGGCCCTGTTCGGCTTCCGGGAAGGCGCAGCCGATCATAACGTCGTCGATAGCCGAAACGTCGAATTTGATTTTTTTGACTGCCGCATCGAGAATGTGCGCCAGCAACGATTCCGGGCGGGTTTGCGCGAAGGCGCCCTTCGCCCGCCGGCAACCGGGAGTTCTAACAGCACTTACAATATATACATCTCTCATATAATCCTCCTGAATGTAATTTCCCTATATCATTAAGGGTTTCCCAGTCGTCATGATGTGCTCGGCCATCTTCTGCGTGTTCTCCGTTTTCCAGAGATCGACGAAGGCTTCGCGCTCAAGCGTCATGAGAGTATCTTCGGATACGAGGGAGCCGCTGCGAACGTTTCCGCCCGACATACAGAAGGCGATGCGCTTGGCGATCTCTTCCATGTGCGGGGTGATGTAGCCGCCGCTTCTCATATTGAGGAGGTTGGCCAGAACCATACCCATCGCCTCTTCACCGAGCACCTTGATCGGCTTCTTTGCGGGGGGTGCGTATCCGTCTTCAACCATTCTCAGGACTTCTTTCTTGGCCTGGCCAATGAGGAAATCCTTGTTCATGACGATCTTGTCTTTGGGACCGAGGTAGCCGAGGCCGCGCGCTTCTTTCGCTGACATGGACACCTTCGCCTGGGCGACGTTCATGAAGGCCGGGACAAAGAAACCACCGAGGTCGGTGACTTCCGCCTTTCCGGGCACGGAATCCATGAACTTCCTCCATAGGTTGATCATACCGCAACCGCCGGGAACGAGACCGGCGCCGATCTCGACGAGGCCCATGTACAGTTCGCAGTGGGCGACGATCATGTCGGCCGCGAGGCACACTTCGCAGCCGCCACCGAGGGTCATGCCGAACGGAGCGGCGACAACCGGGAACGGAGCGTAGCGGATGCCCATGATGCCGGTGTGCACGTTGCGGATAAAGGCATCAATTTCCGAGAACTTCTTGTCTTTCGCGAGCCCAATCATGTAAGAAAGGTCGCCGCCGGCCGAGAAGGCGCCGGGGATGCCGGGTGCCTGGTTGCCGATGACGAGGCCAATGCCGTTTTCATACACATACTGGGCGGCTTCGTACATGAAGTCCACCATGTTCTTGTTGATGGCGTTCATCTTCGAATGGAACTCGAGGTTGAAGACGTTGTCGCCGATGTCGATGAGCGAGCAGGACGGATTGGACTTGACGATCGACTTGGTGTCGGCCTTGATGTTGGAAAGGAAGATCATGCCTTCGCTGGTCTTCACTTCCTTGTAGCCGCCGCCGACGAGGTCGTAGTAGAGCCGCTTGCCCTTTTCGATCTTGTAGAAGGACTTGTTGCCGCCGGCGAGCATCTTCTTGACGCTTTCCGGAACCTTGTAGCCGTCGGCTTCCATCTTCTTGACGGATTCCTCGACGCCCACGTTGTCCCACATTTCGAAGGGACCGGCCTCCCACGCATAGCCCCACTTCATCGCATTGTCGATGCCGACGATGGTGTCGGAGATTTCGGGAATGCGGTTCGCGGCGTAGATCGCGGCGCTCGCGATGAGCTTCCATGCGAATTTGGAGCCGTTGTCGCTGCCAAAGAGGATCGCTTTCTGCTTCTCGGCCAGTGTCGCAGCCTTTTTCGCAGCCGCGGCGCATGCGGGAACGAGGGCTTTCTTGTCGAATTCCTTCTGTTCGCCGCTCTTCACGTCGAGGACCTTCTTGATCTTCTTCCAGGTGGCCATATCGACTTCGGACTTGTAGAAACCGCCAACGTCCTTGGTCTTGTTGCCGAACATCTTCTTCTCGAGCATCTTCTCGACATAGGCCGGGAGCTTGTAGAGGTCGCGACGCTCATCGTTTACGAGGAGCTCGTAGGAGTTCTTCGCCAGGTGGCCGATGGTGTCGAGGCCAACGAGGTCGGCGAGGGCGAAGACGGCCGTGTTCGGCATACCGAACGCGGGGCCGAACATCGCATCGACTTCGGGGATGGTGATCGGCTCGGTCTCGAGGAGTTTGAAGGCCTCGCAGATGAGCTGAACGCCGATACGGTTGCCGATGAAGTTGGGTGTGTCTTTGGCCCATACGATGCCCTTACCCAGGACCTTTTCGCCGAATTGCTCGACAAAGCTGCACACGTCCTTGCTGGTATCGGGACCGGCAACCAGCTCGAGGAGCTTCATGTAACGGACCGGGTTGAAGAAGTGCATGATGAGAAAGTGCTGCTTGAATTCCTTGCTGCGGCCTTCGGCCATCTTGTCGAGGGGAAGACCGGAGGTGTTCGACGCGATGATCGCACCCTTCTTCATGATCTTTTCGACGCGGCCGAAGAGGTCCTGCTTGATCTTGAGGTTTTCGACAACGACTTCCACGATCAGATCGCAATCTTTCAGCTTGTCGAAATCATCGGTGAGGTTGCCCAGGGTGATGAGATCGGCGTCCTTCTTGTCATAAAACAGCGCAGGCTTGGCCTTGAGAGCGCCATCCATGCCCGCTTTAACAATTCTGTTGCGCGCTGCCGGATTATTCTTTTCCTCTTCTTTTAAATCGAATGGAACAATATCCAGAAGCAAAGTTGGGATACCGGCGCCAGCCAGTAGCGCAGCAATACCGCCCCCCATGATGCCGGAGCCGATGACTGCTGCCTTTTCGATCCTTCTTACCATAAAAACCTCCTATAAAAATGTTCAGTGAGTAGTTGAAAAAATAAAATCGTGTGAGAATGTGTTACGCAAAGCACCCGCTCGTGTTACGTTTGTGTCTGCGCAACGGATACCTCGAACGACAGAAGGATTACTCTTTGAATCATGGTCCATGTTTATAAGTGGTAATAAAATGTCAATATTTAATAAGGCCATAAAAGCAAAACGAAATGTATTTTTATGTAAATATTCACATCATGCCGAATGGAATGGCGGGCGTTACAAAATCGATGATTTTTCTGTTGACAAGGGTAGGGCCAAACTCGATGATTGCCATCGTTTGAAATGGCGCCGTACCCAAGTGGCTAAGGGAGAGGTCTGCAAAACCTTTATGCAGCGGTTCAAATCCGCTCGGCGCCTCATCGTTTTTTCCCGCCACGAAGGCCGATTGCTGCGAGGTATCGGTTCTAACCGGATAATGGCCGTAATCGCGAACGCCCAGGTGGTGAAATTGGTAGACACAAGGGACTTAAAATCCCTCGGACCTCGGTCTGTGCCGGTTCAAGTCCGGCCCTGGGCACGTTAATTATATCCGCTCGTCATCGGCCTCAAGCACGTCGTCGGAGGACGACGACTTCTTTCCGCCCTTTCTTTCTGTTTTTTCGTCTTCCAGATCGTCCAGATTGTCGTCCGATCGGGTTTTTTCTACCTCGAGATTGGCAAAGCTTCCCAGCGCGGTCGTGAATATTTTTTCGTAGGTGTAGAACGTCTTGCGGGGGGCGCGGCATTCGATGATGTATACGGTATCCGCGTTTTTCGTGATCATCGTGCGTTGAATCATGCGCGTCCGGTGCATGGTGTACTCGAACACGAACAGCTTGCCCTTCACGTTTTTCTTGATGGCGATATTGCCCGTTTCGATGATGCTGTTGAGATGGGAGTCGATCTTCCGCAGGTCCCAGCGCTCGTCGTGGACGATATTGTCGAACCGGACATCATCACCCCGAAACGCCCGCACCTTTATTTCGACCGTCGCGCTCTTGCTCGCGTACATGATGTGCTTCTTGGAGAGATTGAGCACCACGCGCTCCCATTCGGAGGGGACGATAATTTTATAGTTGAAGGGGCTGTTGGTGTAGGTCCGGTAATGCGGGTGGGCCCCCGTCGCGACAGCGCTCAGGATGATGATGGCGGCGATGCTGGCGATCCGTTTCATAACGCGTTCCTTGTGTTGGCGAAGCATGGTGTGTCTTTGCGCATGATATTACTTGACGTGATTGACGCTGGCAATCATTTTTCCGAGCTTGGATTTAATAATTTCGAACCCCTCATCGGCGCTCGAGAAAAACTGAATGAGGTCGCGGTCCTCGCGGCTGATGAGGCGGTGTTCCACGAGCTTGTTGATGTTGATGATCTCGTCCCAGAACTCCTTGTCGTAGAGCAGGATGGGGATCATGCGCTTGTTGAGTTTCTGCGTTTGCACGAGCATGAGGACCTCGAAGAGCTCGTCGAGGGTGCCGAACCCGCCCGGGAACACGACCACGGCCTTGGCGTGGTACATGAACCACAGCTTCCGCATGAAAAAATAATGAAACTCGAAATTGAGTTCCGGGGTCAGGTAGTCGTTGGGCTCCTGCTCCATGGGCAGGGATATGTTGTAGCCGATCGTGTTCGCGTGCGCCCGATTTGCGCCGCGATTCGCCGCCTCCATGATCCCCGGCCCGCCGCCGGTGCAGATGCAAAAATTCTTCCCGGTGAGTTCCATCTCGTGCGAGAGGACCGCGAGGCGATATGCGAGCTCCTCGGCAACCCAGTAGGCCTTGTCGATGGTGCGCCGCCCATCTGGCTTGAGCCGAGCCGACCCGAAAAACACGACAGTGTGCTGGATGTTGAACTTCTTGAGGCGCGCCTCGGGCTCGAGATACTCGGCCATGATGCGCAGGGTGCGGGCCTCCCGCGAGTTGAGGAATTGCTGGTCCTTGTAGGCCTTGGGCGCCTTTTTGGTCATGCGGTATACCGCCTGCGGCGGTTGAGATTGAGGATGGTCCCGTCGGTGAATTCGGAAACCGAGTTCGCGAGCACCCGCTCCTTGTCGATGAGGTCGATTGAGACGGAGTCCATGAAGGCCAGTATCACCTTGAGGCCCACGCCGATCCCCTTGAGGGTGATTTCCTTGCCGTTGACGCGCACCGTGAGCCGGTTCTTCTCGGACTCGCTGGCGTACTTGACGATCTGATCGTAGTAGTTCGACGAGTCGATATTGGGGACGAACCCCTTGAGTCGCGAAAGGTCGAGTCCTTTTCCGTGGTCGATGATGGTCGCGTCGAAATTATCCTCGCGTATGCTGTAGCGTATGGTGATCTTGCGGCGCTCATTGTCGTCGGCGGTGCGGGTGGTCTCCTCCTTGCGCACGGTCTCCTGGATGGCGTTGGTGATGGCCTCGTCCATCGACAGGATGATCTCGTCGATGTCGTCCTTGGGATAGCTCATGCGCTTGAGGTCGTTGATGAGATTGTCAATGACCTGCGGCACGACGATCGTGTCGGCCGCAAAGCTGTCTAGAAATGTAATCTCGTGTTCGTTGGTCATGCCGATACAGCCGCGTGGCGCAGGAAACGTCGCCGGGGACCGGCGTGCGCCTCATATCGCACCTTGGTGCTCCGTGCGGAGGTGTTGCGCAATCATATTCCACAGCGAGTTTTTTTTTCAAGTAGTTTTTATGGCGTCACGGGGTATTGTCCAAGTATTATTGAAAGAATCCAATATGGCGGAGCGGGCGGTGCCGGTTGGCCCCTGGGGGAATGCGGATCGGGGCGATTTCGCATACGTCCGTCCATGACTGTATGTCGAACGAAGGTTTCGAAGTCGAGAAAAACACGATCAGGCTTTCCGTACGCCCGATACCAGCAGGACCAGCGCGGCGAATGCGACGATGCACATGCAGGCTGCAATGGCGCTGGACATGCCGAGGAGCGGGATCAGAAGCATCGCAGTCGCGGCTGCGCCCACAATCGAACCGAGATGCTCCATGGCGTCCAGCGATGCGGCGAAGGCATGATGCCCGTCATTGTCCGAGAGCGAAAACAGGCTCGGAAAGATGGTGCCGCTTATGAGTGAGATTGCGGCGATGAGCAGCCAGAAGAGCGGCTCCACGCTCCGGGACGCGTACAGGAGGATCCCACCCAGCGATGCCATGAGCAGAATCAGCCGTACGGGCAGCGACGGGAGCCGATGCGCGGTCGCGAGCCAGCTGCCGGCGGTCAATCCGAACATGAACAGCGCGTTCATCAGGGAGATGCGGTAATAGATGATCCCGTTGGCGTTCTGATACAGAATCATCAGCACGATCATGGCCGCCATGCTGGCGCAGCCGGTCGCGAACATCGTCGCATTGGCGGCGAACCCGACTCCGGGGAAGCGGCGTCTCGCGTCGATGAGCGCGAGCGCGACGAGCACGCAGCCGATCGCAGGAACAATCGGCGCATGTCGGAAGATTGAATACACGGCGGATTCCTCCTGGTAGGCCGAAAGCTTCACCAGGTTCCAGTAGCCGAGTGGTCGATGATCGCTATTCGCGTCTACCGACGGAAGGATCCTATCAATCTTATCCTGAAAATAATTGATCTGTGTTTTTTCAAATGACATGAGCAGCTCATCGGGGACGAAGTTCGTTATGATGTCATCCTCGAGACCCGTAAGCGGCTTTTTCTCCAGAGCGGCACGATAGCGCGCGATAAGCGATGCGGGATCATCCGGCAGCCGCGACGGGTCCGGCGATCCGATGAGATACATCGTATCGCCGGAGGTGATGCGGTGATGGGGGAAGGTCTCCCGGAACCCCTTGTATATTGAGGCAATGAAATGAAGCAAATCGTCGGACAGGTAATTGGAGAACCCGTGCACGGCGGTGATGAAAACGCCGTCCGGTTTCAAGTGCGCGCGGCATTGCTCGAAGTATTCTTTCGTATGGAATCGATTGAGCATCACGTTTTCCGGGGCCGCGGCGCGGCTCACGATGATGTCGTAACGGACGTCGTTCTCCCGGAAATACCGTCGCAGATCGGCAGTGATGACATGGAGCCTTCCATCGTTACGGGGATAGAAACGACGACGATAGGCGTCGGTGATCTCCCAGAGCGCCGGGTCCGGTTCGCAGTAATCGACACGCGCCACATCGGATTTCCCGAGATTGTACGGCAGTGAGCCCGGCCCGGTCCCGAAGAGGAGGACGCGCTCGCCGGTCCCGTTGCGAAGGCTTTGAATCAGGTGGAAGAGGCCGCGCGCATCGTGCCGGTCGGGCAGGGAGTGATAAAACACGCCGTCGCCGTAGATGTTTATCTGCCCGTCCTGGGATTCCACCTGTACGGCCTGGTGGCGCGTCCGGTGGTATTCGACCAACGCGCCTGCGTGGGTCCGGTTCCACATGGCGGCAAGGAGCGATGATTCGATGGGGGACGACATGGCGGCGATCGCGAGCGGGAGCAGGGCGAGCGGATAGAGCGCCGCGCGTGCATGCGCGTACAGACACGGCATCATCCCAATACAAAAAAGAAGCGCGGTGATTCCGATGGGATTGATGTGGTCCACGAACACGATCGAGAAGACGAGCCCGCCGGCGAATGAGCCCAGCGACTCGATGGCGTATGCGGTGCCGCCGGCGGCTGAACCCCGTTCGCGGGCGAGGAGGGACACCAGCGGCGGGAAGAAGCGACCGATCGGGAGGCTGAGCGGAACCGTAAGGATGAGGGAGAGGAGCATCTCCAGGATGAGCGGGTAGTGGCTTCCGATTGCGCGCCCGCCCAGGAGCGGCAGCGCATGCGCGAGGTAGACGACAATGCATGCCCCCAACGGAAGGACGCACGGCGCGGCCTGGAGAAATCGCGCGCTCCGTTCGCCGTCGGCGGCGGGCGCGAAGCGGGCGCCGAGATAGATTCCCGCGAACCATCCCGCGAAAATGATCCCGATGACGAGCTCATTGCCCCGAAACACCGCAAGGAGCTCGCGGATGACGAGCACCTGCGCGACGGCCGAGGAAAAGCCCATGACCAGGGCTATGGCGCGTAACGGCAGCTGTCGGGTGCGCCGGTCCATGCGCGGCGGTCAGGCCCACACGCCCGGGATGCGCGTCGCGCAGTGGGGGCAGGCGCCGTTTCGTATCGAGCTGGTCACGTGGTAGAACCCGCTTCGCCGGATGATCTGCTTCCCGCACGAGTGGCAGTAGGTGTTCTCCCAGCGGTGGCCGGGGACGTTTCCCACGTAGGGATACCGGATGCCCTCCTCGCGGGCGATCGTCCGGCAGCGCTCAAGGGTGGCGACCGGCGTGGGCGGCAGGTTCGTGATCCGATACATCGCGTGAAAACGCGTGAAGTGCATGGGAACGTCCGGCGAGAGATTGGCGCGCACCCAGCGCGTCATCTCACGTATCTCGCCCGGCGCGTCGTTGAGCGTGGGGATGACGAGCACCACGATCTCCAGCCAGGTGCCGTTTCGCTTGATCCGCTCGAGCGTCTTGAGCACGTTGTGGAGATCGCCGCCGCAGACCTTCGCATAGAACGAGTTGGTGAAGGCCTTGAGGTCGATCTTCACGGCGTCGAGGACGCCGAGCAGCTCGCGCCCCGGGGCGTCATTGATGTAGCCGTTTGAGATGATCACCGGGCGAATGCCGCGGGACCGCGCGACGCGCGCGGAATCGACGAGGTACTCGAACTGCACGCTCGGCTCGTTGTAGGTGTAGGCGATCACCGGGCAACGCTTCGATCGCGCATTGGCCGAAAGCTGGCCGGGCGGAACGAAGGCGGCGTCGATGGCCTCGGGGGCGGCCTGCGATATCTGCCAGTTCTGGCAGAAGGTGCACCACATATTGCAGCCGGCCGTGGCGACCGAGTAGGCCAAGGAGCCGGGGAGAACGTGGTACAGCGGTTTTTTTTCGATCGGATCGACGTGCATGGCCGCGAGCCGTCCGTAGACGAGTGTATAGAGACCGCCCCGCAGGTTCATGCGGACGCGACAGGCTCCCCGGCTGCCGGCGCTGATGACGCACTCGTTGGGGCAGAGCTGGCAGCGGACGGAACCGCCCGCAAGCTTTTTCCAATGGCGCGCGGGCTTGATGAACGGCGAATCGGGCTGGGCCGCCATGATGGTGCACGCATCATCGTGCGTAAGAAGAAATGGCGCGCACGCACCGGCGTACAGCGCGCGGCATGCGGAACGGAGCAGTTCTTTTCTCGAAAGCATGATGATCGTTCGCTCGTTCTTTATCGTCGCATACGCGTATCGCCGCCTATCGCTTTGACGGCTCGCCGAACACAATAGCGCGAAAGCTTTTGATCTTCGTGCGGGAATCACGCCAGCAATCAGGCGGAAGGCCGGATTTTCCGCAGGTGTGGGACAGGAAGGTGTTTCGGTCCCAACCAAGCTCCACCGGCACCTGCGGGAGCAGCAGGCCGCGCTGTGAACCGCGCTCCATGATGAGTCCGTCGCGCCCGACAACGACATCGCCCGGTTTGCCAACCGGGCGCGGCTCCGTGAGGACCGAGATCTCGATGCGGATGAGTCCCAGCTCATCGCGTCGCAGGGGCGGGAAGCGCGGGTCCCGAAACGCGGCATTGAACGAGTTGTCGAGCGTGGCGTCGATGATCGATTTCACGCCAGTGACCGTCCCGATGCAGCCGCGAAGCTCATCGTTCACTTTCAGCGTCACGAACAATCCGCGCTTGGATCGCATGGCTGGGGTCACTCCGTCGGCCGGCGGCCTGAACGGGCCCGATCCGGAGAGATGGGCCTGGATATTCTTCCGGGCGATGGAAAGCAGGGATTGCTTATCGGCCCGCGTGAGCGGCACATCGGCATCGTCGGGATCCGGGGCCGGCGCGGCGATATCGGCGGCGCGCAGGGCGCCTGCGATTGCGATCGAGGCGTAGCTCACCGACGTTGCGTAGTCGCCGGTGATGCGCGCGGAGGTGTCGTAGGCGAGGAGCTTCGTTTGCGCGTCGGCAATCGGCAGCGCGAGCGCGATCATAATTGGATGTTTTCCGCAAACGGTGATGCCGGTGTTGCGGACGTATCGCGCGAACGCGGGAAGGGTGCGCGCAAGTATCGGGTCGATCGCACCGCGGTCGAGCGCGGTCATGCGCGCGGAGAAGTCGGGCATGCCGGAGGCCGCGAACGGCAGGTAACCGAACCTGCGGCCATAGTGCGTGAAGTCGGTGCTGATGATGATCACGGGAGCGCGTTTCGAGCGAAGTACGGACGCGAGCACCGCGGCGATACGCGTCGCGTCGCGCTCATCGACTGTTCCCGTGAGGATGGGCAGGATCGGCGCATCGCGCTCGAGACGCGTGCCGTAGATTCGCTGGAGGAACGGGAGGTGTATCTCGACGGCGTGCTCGGGCGCGTGGAGCGAGGGTTTGTCCGCGAAACCGTGATTGTCGAGAAGGTCGCGCGCGATTCGCGTATCAACACGCACCGGGCCCAATGGTGTTTCGAAATAATCGACCGCGAGGGTGGAGCATCCCGAAAAGTCGCCATAATGCGACGGGGCGATAATGACGATGATGTCCGGTCGCGGCGCCGTTTCGCGCATGAGACGGTACCCCGCGGCCGCAACGGCTCCGGAGTACCGATAGCCCGCGTGCGGCAGAATGAAAACGAGCGGGTTGTCGATGGACGGTTGTCGCGCGGCCGAATCGAGCAGTCCGTCGATCTCCCTCGAGAGCTCGGCTGGCGACGAGGGATACCATTTTCCGGCAAGGACCGAAGGGCGCGTCTGGGTGGCGGCCCGATCGACGCTGCAGGCGAACGCAACGCACAAAAAAAGGACAACGCAAATTCGCGGGACAAATCGTTTCGCGTTCATCGATCAATCATACAATTATTATGGAGCATCGCATATCAAGAGTAGCCCTATGGGAAATCAACAGCAGCGATCATTCAATTTCAAGTTCTTTATCCGGCAATCCATGAAATAATTATACAATTGTTGGATAATTGTTTCACTAATGATGGCTTTTTGTACAGGAATTACTCTTGACATCAAATACACCCATCTTTACATGGTTTATAAAAGTACTTTTCATTCCTTTTTCTGTACAATTTAACGTAATTTCGTAAAATTTTTTAAAGGAGAGGTGGATAATGAAGATCGTTGTCTGCGTAAAAGAGGTTCCGGATATGGAATCCAAGTTCAAGATTATCGGCGACTCCAAGATCGATGAATCGCAAATCGCATTTAAAATGAACGATTTTGACCAGTATGCCGTTGAAGCGGCCCTCCAGCTCAAGGAGAAGTTCGGTGGCGAGGTTATGATCGTTTCGGCCGGCCCCGAGCGGGTCGCCAAGGAAGTGCGTCAGGCGTTCGCGATGGGCGCCGATTGGGGCATCCAGGTTCAAGATCCCGAGGTCGATGCCGGCGACAGCTTTGTGGTGGCCTCGGCGCTCTTCGGCGCGATCAAGACCATCGGCGATGTCGATCTGGTTCTCACCGGCGTACAGGCCGAAGACGATCAGGCCGCGGTGACGGGCGTGATGATCGCCGACATGATGGGCGTTCCGCACTGCACCAACGTCGTCAAGCTTGACGTCGATGGCAAGAACATGAAGGTCAACCGCGAACTCGAGGGCGGGAAGAACGAAGTCATCGAAATGGCGATGCCCGCCGTCCTTTCCATCCAATCCGGGATGAATCAGCCGCGGTATCCCACCCTGCCTGGCATCATGAAGGCGAAGAAGAAACGTCTCGATGTGAAGAAGGCCGCCGAAGTCGGATGCACCGCCGTTGGCGCCGCCGGTTCGAAGACCAGCTTTGTGAAGATGTTTTTCCCGGTTTCCGACCACAAGGCCGAAATCATCCAGGGCGACCCGAAGGCCGCCGCTGCGACGCTTGTCAATAAGCTGAAAAACGAAGCGAAAGTTCTGTAAGGGGGGAGAAAAATGGCTAGAATTTTAGTAATTGCTGAACACAGAAACGGTGCTCTGAGCGAAGGAACCCTTGAGCTCTGCAAGGCCGCGAAGGCGATCGCCTCTGCCGCCGGCGCCCAGCCCGCAGCGGCCCTCCTGTCCAAGGACGGTTCGCTTGCCGCCGAGCTTGCGAAATATGTTCCCGAGGTCTTCACCGTGTCCGACGGGAACCTCGAGAATTACACCGCCGACGCGTACACCCAGGCCGTCAAAGCGGTCGTGGATGCGCAGGATGTCAAAGGCGTGGTCATCGCGCACAGCTATGACGGCGTCGACTTCGCCGCGAAGGTCGCCATGGCGCTCGGCTGCGGTATCGTCTCCAACTGCAACAAGATCGAAGCCCAGGGCGGGAACATCACGTTCACCCGCAACACTTACAACGGCAAGATCCAGGAGCAGAAGACCGTCAAAACCGACAAGTTCGTCGCGACCTTCGAAAAGGGCGCGTTCGATAAAGAAGAGGCGGGCGGCGCAGGTTCCGTAACTGCCGTATCCGCGTCCATCAGCGCATCGCGCACCAAGGTCAAGGAAGTCGTCGAGACCATGGCGGGTTCGGTCGATATCTCACAGGCCACCATCATCGTTTCCGGCGGTCGTGGGACCAAGGACAAGGACAAGTACAATGACGTTATCGTAAACCTCGCCAAGAAGCTGGGCGGCGAATACGCGGCGTCGCGTCCCGTGGTCGACTCCGGCTGGACCGATGCGGCCCGCCAGGTCGGGCAGTCCGGCAAGACCGTCACGCCGAAGCTGTACATCGCGGCCGGAATCTCCGGCGCCATCCAGCACGTCGCCGGCATGAAGGGATCGCAGTGCATCGTGGCCATCAATAAGGACCCCGAAGCGCCGATCTTCAACATCGCCACCTATGGCATCGTGGGCGACCTCTTCGAGGTCATTCCCGCGATGATGGAAGCGATTGGTTAATTAGTCGGTTTAACAAGCATATGACGCACAAAGGGACGGCATCTGCCGTCCCTTTGTGCGTTCTGGCGCGTAATCGTCACGTATCGGTTAAGGTCCTATTCCAGTAGGGAGTCGAATGAGATGGCCGGTTGTCACAGCGAGGTCGCTCACGGTTATCCATGCCTTCGCGACACGCTTCACCTCCTGTGAAGCGCAGCAGCCCGGATTGGCTGCCTGAGCCGCGAAAACATGGATGTATTGTTCTAGGCGGGGCGAGCGTGACATCCGGCTGTCTCATTTGGTGTTATTTGTAATGAACCTACTGAAATAGGCTCTAAAACGCTCGGTGCAGCACCCCGATCTTCACCGAGTAGTTGTACATCTTCCCGTCGAGGTCCTTAATGTTGGTCAGATAGTCGCTCAGGTAGCGCTCGGCGGTCCCGGCGATGAATATGTCGAAACTGTCGGTTATCGTATACTTGATCTCGAGGCCGCCGCCCACGCCCTCCTGCGTGTAGTTGGAGACGCGCATCGCATTGGTCGAATACCGCCGGTCCTCGTGTTCGACGCTGATGTACGATTCGGTGATATATGTGAAGCACACCCCCGCGAGGAGGCTCACGGTGACGGGGCCGATACCGATGGATGCCATCGCAAAGACTGGCATGGTGAGCGCGACGTTTTCAATGTGAATTTCCTCGGTCCCCTGGTCCTTTTCCGAGCGGATCTTGAATTGGAGTTTCGTGTACCACATTCCGGAGTGGAGCCCGAAATACCGGTTGAACATCTTCTCGAAGACCAGACCGCCGCCCCACATGCGATCGCCGATCCATTCCTGGTTCCGCTCGGGCGGGGTATCGTAATCGATCATCCCGGTCGCGCCATACAGGACCCCGACGCCCAGCAGCACCGGGAATCGTTCAGGCGCGTCCTCGGCGCACAGCGGGGCGGGGCGGAGGATGGCGAAAAGCCCCAGCGCAAGCGCGATCACGGCCGCCGCGGTTCGATGCTGTCGCGTGGTGATCATGCGAATCGGTTCCGATACTGGATCATTCCTTGGCCGGTGCGCCGTTCATGACGCACACGCCGTTGAAGCTGGAACCGCTTTCGATGGAGAGGTCCGGCGCGATGATGTCGGCCATCGTGACGCTGTCGCTGAAGAGCTCGACTTTTTTGTCGGCCTTGATGGTGCCGTTAACGCGTCCGTTCACCGAGACGACGCTCGCGCGAATGTCGGCGCTCACGCGGGCGTCCTGACCTACGAGAAGGTGTCCGTCGGTCTCGATCTTGCCCTCGAAAAAGCCTTTGATCTTGAGTGATTTCTTGAAGGAGAGCGTTCCCCTGAATTCAATGTCGTCGCCGATGACGGTCCCGATCTTGTTTTCGTCCTCGACCATCTCTTTGGAATCTGCCATGCGTCCTCCTGCGGGATTCGTGCGTTGATTGCGTATACACTGTACAAAGGCGCGCTCTAATTTCAAGAAAATAATTTACAAATGATGATTATTGAAAACGAATGGCCGTCACTGCTGATTCAGGGGGCGTGTACGATGGAAGAGCTGCTGGCGAAGGCGAACGAGCTTGGACTCATGATAAAAGGGACGGAGCTCTACAAGCGCTTGGTCGATATTTCCGGGAAGATCGATCGCGACGAGCCCGCGAAGGCGCTCCTGGAGGAGTACATATCCGCGAGCGAAGAGCTGCACTACAAGGAGCAGACGGGCCAGCCCATCGAGGCGGAGGAAAAAAAGAAGATCAAAGAGCTCTCCGAACGGGCGGCCCAGAGCGACCTCATCAAAGAGTATATCGCGACCCAGTCGTACTACATGAACCTGATGATGCAGATACAAAAAGCCATCAGCGAGCCCGTGGGCGAGCCGATAGCCGAATCGCGCATCATCAAGCCCACCGAGGGCGGGAAAATCATCACCGACTTTTAATCACGGGAGCTGGCCGGCGGCGTATTTCTCCAGTATCGTTCGTATGATGTAGCGCGCCGCCTTGTCGGCGATCCGCTGGGCCGCGGTCCCGGCCGCCGTTTTCGTATCGATATGCACGCCCGCCTCTGAATTGTTCCAGGACCCCAGCACCGTCCCCGCGGCCATCGTAAAACTCAGATGCCCGCCCACCCGAATGGAATTCATATTGGGATTAAAAACCTTAAGCGCCTGCGACTGCGAGGTGACCTGAATGGTCTGGCGAATGGAGAGGCCGGCGTTCTTGTCGTTGATGGTAAAACCGCCTGCCTGCAATTTCGCCAACAGGCTGTCGCGGAAGATGGGAACGACATGATTATCCGCCGCCTTGCCGGTGAATGCGACCTGCACGCTGATCGGGGTCCCCTGAAGCATTTTCTTCATGGCGGGATCGTATTTGGTTATGAACGCAAACAGGTCCTCGAGTTCGGCCTTTCCGAAGCGTGATTGGGCCGTCGCCGCCTGAAAGGATTTAATGAGTTCTTTTGAGTATTTCTCCGGCGATGAGGCGGCTTTCTCCACGAGCGATTCAAGCGATTTGTAGTACTCCAGCTCGCGTTTCGCATCCTCAATTCGCTGCAGCTGTTCCTGCTGGTGTTCCTTCACGGACGAATACAGCTTGTCGCCGGAAAGGTCCTCCGCCGAACCGACGGCAATCGGCACAATTGCAAAAGAGACGGCCAGTACGACGGTACGGACGGTTCGCGTATGCATGTTGGATCCTCCAAAATATTTCATGTAGTGCTGATAGGACCTCAGGGAATCAACATAATATTCATATGTCAAGAGGATAATCAGTCTGCGAACAATCAGTGAGCGCGCTCCCAGGGTTCAACCGGTCCCGGCACGACGCGAAACAGCGGATGCGGTTCGGGGAGGGTGATGCCGCGAAGAGTGCGCACGTATGCGGGACAGCGCCGACGAAATTTTTGCATCAGGTGACGCCATTCGTAATCGATCTGACCGTCGGTGACGGGGAGTGTCCCGGAAAAAACGATCATGCCGATTTTACTGCGGTCGAAACGATACGACCGCTCACATGCGTTCGTATACACCGCCGCGAGATAGGCCGCGATGGCGCCACCGGGATCGTCCGATTCGCGGAAGCGCGCGAGCTGCGGATGGTGACGGTAGCCGCGCGTTTCGCCGCGAAGCACCTTCTGGGCGAGGAGCGCCTCCCGCCAGAGGGCGACCAAGCCCTTCGGGTCCAGGTAACGAGGGTGGATGCTCCAGAGGCGCATGGGCGAGTATCATTCGTCCCGGGCGAGCGCGTCAAGCACGGAATGAAGGAGGGCGCGAGTATCTTCCCCGTGCGTGGCATACCCCGAACGTATCGATTCGGGGTCCTGCAGGTACGGTCCGCGAGTGAGCTCGTTTGCGCAATTGACCAGCAGCGATTCGATCGATTCCGCTGTCGATTCGATATGGCACTGCAGGGCCAGCACCCGATCGCCGAATGCGAAGGCCTGGTTCGGGCAGGCGTCCGATCCGGCGAGGCGTACCGCGTCTCGGGGGATGTCGAAGGTGTCCCCGTGCCAATGGAAGGCGGTGATCCGTTCCGGGAACAGCATTCCGATCCGATGCCCGGCGGCCTCGTCCGTTCGGGTAATGTCGAACCAGCCGATTTCGCGATGCTCATTCCGGAAAACCCGGGCCCCCAGTGAACTGGCGATGAGCTGCGCGCCCAGGCATATGCCGATAACGGTTTTGCCCTGTGCGATCGCGCGCTCGATGAAGCGCGTTTCATCCCTCAGCCATGGATGCTCCGATTCATCGTAGACCCCCATCGGGCCGCCCATGACGATGAGCCAGTCGATTTCGTCGCTGTCGGGAAGGTCGCAAGTTTCGAAAAATCGCGTGTACGTGACTGTTGCGGCGCGCCGCGTCATCCACTCGCCAATCGCCGCCGGTCCCTCGAAGGGAACGTGTTGAAACACATGAACGCGCATGAATGTCCTCCGTGCGGTTTACGCATTGAGTAGCGATACGGGAGTTAGTTACACTTTGGAAGTCGAAGCTGTCCAGCGCTATGGGGCATCATGCGTTACATGCGTGTAAAAAAATCGGCCGATTAAAATTGACCGAACGGGACCTCGTCGTCCGGATCGAATATCCGGTCATAGTACTCGATCACCTGGGCGTCGCTGATGGCCGCGAAGCGGTGCGCGAGGCGAGGGTGAATGATGATGCGCGAGCCGGCTATTGCCTCGACCGATCCTCGGTCGCCCGTGTCGATATCGACGTAGTCGATGCGCACCACGCCGGATATCAGATATGACCGTTCGATCTTATGTATGTGATGATGGCCCCCGCGATAGGCGCCCGGCAGCGCCCGCAGCGAGAAATAGCCCAGGTGCCGGATCTCGAGGCCGTCTTCGATGAGCGCGAGTTCACCGCGTTCCTGGATGAGCCGCTTCTGGCGCACGAAGACGTCCGTGATCGGCAGGGGGTGGATCTCGATTTTATCCATAGCATGGTGTTCCTTGGAAAACGGCGCGCCGCTCGACACACAATGAACCAACGCCGCGTTATTCTGCTTGCTCTTCGGACGACTGAGGCGGTCGTGGACGGCGCGCGATCGTGCGCGCACGGCACAGGGCGCACCGATCGTCGTCGCACCACTGGCAGGAAAAGCAATCCGCGCAGGGGTGCTTCTTGTTCCGGTCGGGCTCTGCCTCGGGGACGAAAATCTTACCGGGAAAACCGGGTATGGTAATAAATCCCATGAGGGACGGCCGTCTCGGGGATCAGCCCAGGGATTTAATGACGAAATCCGGAACGATGCCCAGCGATATGTAACGCGCGCGAAGCTCCGGCGAGAGGTGTTTGAAGTCCCGGATGCGTTTGCGGCACTGTCGGCTCCCGCAGAGGCAGTCCATCTCCCAGCAGTCCTCGGCCATGGTGGTCGAGTAGTCGAACGACAACTCCTCATAGCGCTTGATGTCGTGAATCGCAAAGAGGAGCACGTGTTGTTCGTAAATTTTTATGCCGCAATTGGGATTGCAGGAGTGGTTGACGTAGTTGTCGGCGGTTCGGGTGGGCCCCAGCCACAAGTCGGTGTCGATTTGCAGGAAATGGTTGTTGCGGTCATTGTACTTGCACAGGTACTCCTCCCGCGTATAGATTTTCCCCCTGAACTGGATGATGAATTCACCGGCATCGAAGGGTCGGTTGGCGAAAACCGACTTCCCCTTCGGGGTGGTCTTGATGAGCAGATAGGCTACTTCTTTGAAAAAATCTTCGGATTCCATGTACGGTATCCCTCACGATGGAGTGGACATCTATGCCGTATCGATTGAGAGCCTAAAAAAGTTGTTGTCTAATTTTCAGCGTTTGCGTGGTATACGCCGGCAGTAAAAATTGTAAACCATTATTTTTAGAATGTCCGTGGCAATGCGAAAATATATACGCGGTGCCGTATCGGCAACGGCCCGCACGGTGTGATGCAGCCCGTTCCAGATTCGCCGAATATCGCCGCCCGCCTGCGCGAGCTCTACGTCACGAGCGAAATCTCGCACTATATCGCGCATGCGGTCCTGTCGGCGACCTTGGGCGCCATCGCGGGAATGGGTGCGCTCGCCTTCCACTTCGCCCTCGAGCGGATACGGGCGCTCGTCGAGTACCTGCGCGCTTCGGCCGGCGGCCCTCCGGGGAGCTATATCATCGTACTCCTGCCAATCATTGGCGGGATCCTCTGTGCGGCTATCAACCGGTTCTTCCCGAAGATTGCGCGCGAGAAGGGCGTCCTCAGCGTTATCAAGGCCATCATCGTGAAGCACGGCCTCATCCCGCTCCGGGTGACCGTGTTCCAAGCAGTGGGATCCATCGTGGCGATCGGGTCCGGCGCCCCGTTGGGTCCTGAGGCGCCCGCGGCGAAGATCGGCAGCGGCATCGGCTCGTTTCTGTCGCGGGTGTTCCGGCTCGGGCGCAACGACATGATCATGTACACGGCCGCGGGCTCCAGCGCCGCGATCGCCGCGGTATTCAATGCGCCCATCGCGGGGGTCTTCTTCGGGATCGAGGTGATCCTCCTCAATGACCTGAAGAACCGCGCCATCAGCGCCCTCATCATCGCCGCGGTCGTGGCGTCCACCGTTTCCCGCTCCATTCTCGGGAATCACCACATCTTCTCCATCCCGCACTACTCGCTTGGGTCGATCGCGCACTACCCGCTGTACGTGGCGATGGGGATCGTCTGCGGACTCATCTCGATCCTGTATTTCGTATTGTGCAAAAACTATACGCTCATCGTGGAGAAGCGTTTTGGGGTTAATGACGCCTTCCTCAAGCTGGTTCCGGTGTGCCTCGTTTTCGGGATCATCCTCATCTGGTTCTTTCCCCTGTACGGGATCGGGTACAACACCATCAACATGGTGATGAACAATCTCATCCCCCTGAATGTCGCCATCGCGCTCCTCATGCTTAAAATCGTCTTTCTCGCGCTGTTCATCAAATCCGGGTCGTACGGGGGGACCTTCGCGCCCTCGTTGATGATCGGCGCCCTGCTGGGTTTCTGTTTCGCCACGATGGTGAATTATGGATTCAAGATGACGCTGAATCCGGTGGTCTTTTCGCTCATCGGCATGGGAGGCGTGCTTGCCGGCATTCATTCCATTCCCCTGACCGCCATCATGCTGGTCTTCGAGGTGACCAACGATTACAAGTTCATCCTGCCGCTGATGCTGGTTTCCATTATATCATATTTAGTGACCGTGTATTACAATCGCGGAAATGTGTACACAAATGAGCTGCTCGAAGAGAACATTGACGTTACCAAGCGCGGTGAGGTCGACGTCCTCGGGAGGGTGAACGTCTCAAAGCTCATGAAGGACGATTTCACCACCGTGAGCCATCGAACGCCGTTTCGGGCGGTGCTGGACATCATGCTGTCGTCCAAGTATGGGGACGTCTTTGTGGTCGATGATACCCGGCGACTCCTGGGTGTCGTTTCGTTGAGGGACACGCGCGAGGCCCTCCTCGACCATGCGCTCATCGACCTGTTGATCGCGAAGGACCTGATTACGCCGGTTCCATCGGTCACCGCCGACGAACCGGTTTCGTCTGCGATGCAAAAAATCGAAAAGTTCGATGTCGATATCATCCCGGTCGTGAAGACCCCGGATGACCCGGAAATTATTGGCATTCTCACTTATCCGGACATTGTGCAGGCGTATAACACCCTTCTCGAACAACGGGAAACCAGCCAGTTTCTTATAAACTATCACGGCAGGGACGAATCGGCCCCGCGAGAATAATATTAGAAATTTTTTTGATTGACAATCTTATTGGAAATGAATACTTGGTGCAAAATTTTTAAAATATAGTAAGGAGTTTAAAAGTATGAAGAAACTTCTCGTTCTCTCTTTCGTGGCAATCGTTGCCTTCGCGTTCTGCTTTGCCTATGTTGGCTGCAAGCAAGAAGCACCTGCTCCTGTTGAGCAGCCCAAGGTTGATGCTCCGGCTGAAAAGCCTGCTGATGCCAAGGATGCCATCAAAGATGCAGTGAAGGGTGCTGCGAAGGATGCGGCGAAAGACGCTGCGAAGAAGCTCCCGGGCATGAAGTAATAATCTGCCGATGGATTAAAGCGATTTGCGTTACGCGAACGCTTTTCATTAGCAATTATCAAAAAAAGGTATCGTTTTTATAGACGATACCTTTTTTTGTACCCTGTCATGCGCAACGTGGTTCATGGCGAATACATACCGTCAAGGGGTCAGGGGATGGATTTTACAAAAGAAGAATTGAAGCTGTTGCTTTCGAAGACGCCGCACGAGCTCATCGACAACTCGATCAAGTCAAAACTTCCGTCGGGACGCAAGGCGTTCCTTACCCGCAAGTGGCTCGAAAAAAAATCGAAGTTTACCATCGAGGACATCAAACACGCCCGGAACGTGCATCCGTTCTGGAAGGAGCGGAAGATGCGCGGCAGCGCCGAGCGCAACGAGGAGCGCCGTTATCAGCACGATTACACCGACAAGGGCGAGGTGAGCTGGAACGAGAAGACGATCCTGAAGTTCATCGAAATGAACCAGAAGGACAAGAACGGACGGTACGAATATCGTGACCACGAAATGGCTAAGCGGTTTCATACCACGATTGCGGGGATCCAGCATTATCGCCGGAAATTTAATTTAGTGATGGGGATTTTTGAAAAAGAGGGCACCGGCGCCACGCCGAAGCGCATCGCGGTGCTCATCGGCCAGAGCGAGCTGACACTCCGGCAGCGCTTGAAGGGGAGGCGCTCACGTTCGTAACCGAAGTTTTGTATTAATATACGAAATAAAGTGGTCTCCGTATTTGTGTTCCAAGGCTTTCCAGTCGTCGCGGTGTAGGCTGCCGCGGCAGGACGCAGAGGCGCAACAGCAGGAAAAACCCCAGTCGCGATCGGTCGAATCGGTCGCGTAATCGTAGGTTATCTCTTCGCCCGGCAGGATGTCGCGCCGGGCGGTGAGGGTGTCGTTCGCGTCGTACCAGCAGTTGGGATCGCACGAATGGTTCATGAAATTTGCATCATCCGCTTCGGCGTCGGCCATGCTGGTGTATCCCGAAAAAAGGTTGGTGTCGATCTGGTAGCAGAATCGGAGGAAAACCCCGCGCTCCTCGGGCGGCAACTGCTGGATCTCTTCCCAGCGAAGCTGCCGGATCGGACGCTCCGCGTCGAACTCAGGCGTCCATATCCGCTCGCCTGCGGCGATGCGCTCCATCGCAAAAAGGCCGAACTCCCCGGGACCGACCTGTCGCTTTTGTATTTTAGGGTTAAGCATACGCCTCCGCGCGTGCTCATACGTGACGATTCACGGGACGCGTTGTCAAGAATATTTCGACACCCGCAGCGCCGTTCATCAATTTTCGCGCACATCGAGAGCGCTCAATGAATCACGTGACGGCCAAAATCGGGGCCATCATCCTCGCGGGGGGCAGCGGAACGCGCATGGGCGGCGATCTCCCGAAGCAGTTTCTCGAGCTCGACGGCGAGCCGATCATCGTAAAAACGCTTCGGCAATTCGCGATGATCCCTGCGGTCAAGGGAATCGTGATCGCCTGTCCCGCAGAACACATCGCGCACACCGAATCGCTCGTGACGGCCCATGATGTCCAGAAGATCGTCGCGATCGTACCCGGCGGCGAGACGCGCCAGGGATCGTCGCACCGCGCTCTGCTCGCCATTCCCCGAGACGACGACGAGATCGTGATCATCCATGACGCCGTGCGACCGTTCGTGCGGGTAAAAACGATCCTTGCCTGCCTGGAGGCGGCGGCGAAAACCGGCGCCGCGGGCGTGTATGTGCGCGCCATTGACACCATCGCCGAGATCGAGGGGGACCGGGTTCGAGCCGCGCTTCCCCGCGGAAGGCTCCACTATACGCAAACCCCGCAGGCCTTCCGGTATTCGATCATCCGCCAGGCGCATGAACAGGCGCTCGCGGCGGGGATCACCGATGCGACCGACGATGTGGGACTGGTGGTTGCGATGGGTTTACCGGTCGCCCCCGTCGAGGGCGATTACAAGAACATCAAGATCACGACGCCGTTCGATTACGTCCTCGCCAAAACGCTCGTCGAATCGGGCTGACCGGCTATATCGCGATGCAGGCGATGGTGACCCCGTCACCGCCTTCTCCGCTCCTTCCCGCGCGGAACGACTGCACGTAGGGCGATGCGGGAAGGGCCCCACGGACCGCTTCTTTCATCGCGCCGGTCCCGTGGCCATGGATGATCACGACCGCGTCGATTCCGTGACGCGCCATCTCATCGAGCCGGTTGTTCAGCGTCGAGAGCGCCTCGTCGACGCGCTTCCCCCGAAGATCAATGGTGTTGTAGCTGGTCTGCACGGTCAGCGGCGTTCGCTCGGCGTCCGATTCTTGAGCGGTGGTGGTGGGCGGCGGGGCCTGTCGTGTTTTTTTCTTCGTATGATCATGCGGCGTCGCGCACAGCTCCGACAGGGGAACGGTCGCCTTCAAGGATTTCCCCATCAGGAGCTCGGCCGTGCCGGCGTCGCGGTCGATACGGGAGATCGTTCCGGTCGCACCCAGCGTGAGGGCGTATACCGAATCGCCGATACGCGCGCGAGCGGGGTCGAGCGGGGTGCGGGCATTGCGCTGGATGCCCCGTACGGTATCCCGCACCGAGCCCGTGACGGCTTCGTGGATCTCGTCAATCTCGCGTTTGATGCCCGCCGTTTCACCCGCTCCGGCCTGTTGCAGTTCGCGCATGCGCTCGAGAACCCGCGCGCGATAGCCGTCGAGCTCTTCGAGGAAGGCGACCCCTTTCTCGGATTTCATCTCCTCGCGGAGTCGCGCGAGCTCGGCGCGGGCGGTTTCGATGTCGCGGTGCTGTCGCGCGAGATCGTCCCTGAGGCGTCCGACGGTCTCGCGATCTCGCGTGAGCTCCTCCTCGTAGCGCTGTATGCGCTCGAGCACTGCGTCGTGGGAACGATCGCTGTCGTCGATGAGCTCGCGGGCGCGCGCAAGGACGCGCTCGGGTATGCCGTACATGCGGGCGATCTCCGTCGCATAGCTGATGCCGGGTATCCCGATGGTGAGCCGGTAGGTGGGGCGCAGCGTCTCAAGATCGAACGAGACCGAGGCGTTCTGGAATCGCGCGTCCTGCGCCGGGAGGCTTTTGAGCTCGTTGTAGTGCGTGGTCACGATGATCTTCGCGCCGGTGTCGATCAGGCCCTCGAGGACGGCGCGCGCGAGACTCGCCCCCTGCCGGGGATTGGTCCCCACGATGATCTCGTCGATGAGCGCCAGCGTGTCCGCCCGCGCCGCTTCGAGCATCGAGCGGATCATCACGATCTGCCCCGAATAGGTCGAGAGGGACTCCGCGATGCTCTGGTCGTCGCCGATGTCGACCAGGATCGACCCGAACACGCCGATCTCGGAATCGGGATCGGCGGGTATGTGCAGCCCGCATCGGGCCATGAGCGCGCACAGTCCCGCCGTCTTCAGGAGCACGGTTTTCCCGCCGGTATTTGCGCCGGTGATGATGAGGCAGGAATAGTCGGTCCCCAGGAAAATATCATTCGAGATAATACGGGATTTGTCCGTCTCCATGAGGTACAGGAGCGGGTGACGCGCCCGATAAAGCCGAAGGAGGGGCGTCTCGGCGATCCGCGGGGCGGAGCCTCCGATGGCGACGCTGAAGCAGGACGCCGCGTGGAGAAACTCGAGGTAGGCGAGGACCGTGAGGTTCGCAGTGAGAGCGTCGTATGCGCCCTTGACCGCCGCGGTGAGCTGGACCAGGATGCGGTGAAGCTCGACCTGCAGATCGAGCTCGGCGGCGATGAGCCGGTTGTTGAGTTCGTGAACCGCCTGCGGCTCGAGGTAGACCGTGGCGCCGCTTGCTGATATGTCGTGGACGGTGCCCGTGATGGCCGTGCGCATCGACGACTTGACGAGCAGGACATAGCGGTCGTTGCGGATGGCATGGGTGCGCTCCTGGATGTACCGCGCCCCGGCGGGGGAATGGATGATGCCGTGCAGTCGGTTTTCGATCTCGCTGCGGGTCGCGCGGATGCGCTCGGTGAGCCGTCCGATGGCGGGGAAGCGCGCGGCGTTGATCTCCTGCGCGTCGGTGATGGACGATGCAAGCTCCTTTCTGAGCCCGGAGGTGTCGTGCAGAGCGGCGAGCTCATCGGACAGCAGGGGGCAGGATTCCAGGTGCGCGGCGAAGAAATCGCGCACCCGGTCGGTGGCGATGGCGAACTCGCGGACCTGGAAAAGCTCGGCGAGCGAGAGGACGCTGTCGCGAACGGCGCGCTCAGCGAGGGGAGCGATGTCGGACAGCCCCCGGAAGGAGGGCCGCTCATCCTGTTCGATGAGCGCTTTGATCTGCGTGATCTTCCCGAGCTGGACGGAAATGGCGGGGATTTCGGTGAAAAACGGCATCTCGCGCGCATATCCGCGTCCCAAGGGCGTTGCGCAGCACTCCTCGAGGTGGCCGCGGAGCGTATCCCATTCGAGAATTGAGAATACTTTTTCGATCGGGAAGGAATCCATTGGTATATTTGAATTGACGGGTCTTTACTCGCGTGATTATGCGCTTACTCGACGGTGCGTTTCGGTTGATAAACCGTAACCACGTGATCCGATAATTGTCCCAGAGGGCAATAACATTTTTAGTGAGAGGAACGGTAATGAAACGGACATGCATGCTGATAGCCGCCATCGCGCTGCTCGCGACGGCGGTGTCCTGTAAAAAGGCGCCTTCGACCGAGGAGCCCTCGGCGATCCTGAACAATTGGGCCGCGGCCATCAAGGACCTGAAGTACGATGGCTACCGAAAATACGAGGCCTATCCCCGCGATGAGGCGGTGTTCGCGGAGATGTTCCGGAACAACTACTTCATGGATGTGATGGTGAACGAGGTCAGCGAGGTCGACGAGAAGGACGTGCGGAAGGACCAGCACGGGAACCGGTTCATCAGGAAATACGTGAACTTCGAGGCCACCTCCGTCAAGCGCGCCACCGCGAAACCCGATCAGCTGCTGCGCGGCGATGTCGTGCTCATCAAGTTCCTCGACGGGAAGCGCGCGGGCGACGGCTGGCTCATCTCCAACCGGACGATGATGTACATCAACCGATAGGGGGCCATCCGGAGCGGGCGGGTCGACATGCGGGGCATCATTCGGACAACGGTTGCATGGACGCTGGCGGTCACGGTCTTCTTGTCCGCCGCGGGTCCCGCCCTCGCGCAGACCATTTCCGAGATGGAGCGGCGCGCACAGGAGTACTACGACAACAAGGAGTTTACGCGCGCCATCAACGAGTGGATGCGGATTCTCGAGCTCGACCCGGAGAACGATCGCGTCCAGCGTCGGGTGGAGTATGCCTACGAGGAGAAGCAGCGCAAGGATTTCGCCTTCTGGATGTCGCGAAAGCACCTCCGGCTGGCGCGCAAAACGCTGCTAAAAAACTTCAGGGTCGGCAAATCGAACGCGCGCGTCGCCGTGAACAATTTCGTGATCGCCTACCGGATCGATCCCCGCGATCCTCCGGTGCAGGTCCTTCGCGAGGAGATCCGGCGTCTGGACGACGACATCCGCCTGGCCGAGGCCCAGCAGAAGCTCTCCGAGGAGCTCAAGCGCCGGTATGCGCAGATCCTGGAGATGGCCGAGCAGGCGATGGACGCACGGCAGTACGAGCTGGCGCTCAAGCACTGGAACGACATCCTGGAGTTCTTCGCCGACGACCCCGTCGCGCTCGAGGGAAAGCGCCGGGCGGAGCTGGCCATCAGCAACCGCATCCGCTACGAACAGATCATGGGCCTCATCAACTCCGGCAAGGAAATGATGAAAAACGAGAAATACTCCGAGGCGAAGCTCGAGTTCGAGGCGGTGCTGCGCATCGACCCGAAGAACCGGCAGGCGCGCAATCTCATCGAGGAGCTCGACGACCGCCTGGAAAACCGTAAGAACTTCGAGCTGCGCCGTCTTCAGGCCGAGAAGTTCTATGTCTCGGGCATCGCCAACCTCAACGCGAAAAACTTCAGCCAGGCCGAGGACGATCTCGAGAACGTGCTGGCGCTCATCGACAACTACAAGGACACCAAGGAGCGGCTGGCCAGCATCAAGCGGCTCAAGGCCGAATACGCGGAGCAGCTCAAGCGCCTCCGGCTGCGCCAGGTGGACGAGAAGTTCCAGAGCGGGCTGGTGAAGCTCTCGGCGTCGCGCTACCGCGATGCGGTTGCCGACTTCGAAGAAGTGATCCGCATGGACCCGGGAAACAAGCTCGCCCGCGATTACATCAAAACGGCCCAGGAGGCCCTCAAACAGCTGGAAGAGGAAGTCGTTGACGAAAATTCCCCATACTATAGCATCGTGAACTCGCTGGTCGTTTCGGGCAAGCTGCTCTACGACAAGGCCGATTTCGCGGAGTCGAAAAAGAGCTGGGAGAAGATCCTGACCCTCTTCCCCAAGAACCGGATCGCGATCGAGTACAAGCTGCGTTGCGACCTGCGGCTCAACCCGAAATCGTACGAACGGTTCTCGTCCGAGATCGTCGACGAGGGGCGTCAGCTTCTGCGGGCCAAGAACTTCCAGCTTGCGCTGAACAAGTTCCAGCTCATCCGCTCGCTCTCGCCGGACTATCCCGACATCGACCGGTTGATCCGGCAGGCGGAGGACGGACTCGCGGAGAAGAAGCAGGTCGCGGGCGCGACGCCCGGCGAGATCGAGAGCCGCTACCAGCTCGGGCTCGATCTGTACCGGCGCGGCGGACGCGACAATTTCGTGAAGGCGCTCGAGCAGTTTCGCTGGATCGTCGCGCGCGACCCGAACAATTCGCGCGCGCTCATCAGCGTGAACCGCATCGAGTCGCAGCTGCGCATCGGAACGACCGAAGACCAGCGCCCCGAGTCGCGGCTGACGGACAAGCAGATGCAGATGGTCCGATATCACTATTTCCGGGGGATCAACTTTTACTCGAACAATAATCTCAACCGCGCGATCGAGGAATGGCGGAAGGTGCTGGCCATCGATCCCGCGAACGCGAAGGCGCGCAACAACATCCAGCGCGCGCTTGCACTCATGAAAAAATAATGGCGGCGGAAAACATGAAAAAGAACGGTGCTGATCCGGACGCGGCGCGCCCGGCCAAGCCGGTAAAGCACAAGGCCGGGACGGCGTCGTCGGATGCGGACGCTGCGGTCACGTCCGGCGTCAAGTTCAGTCTCAGGATCAAGTTCGCCATCGCCATCATTTCCCTCGTGGTCCTCATCATCATCACAATGTCGATCTACGTGATCTGGCACGAGAGCGGCGTGCTCGAAAAGGAGATCCTCACGCTTGCCCGGCGCGAGATCGACCACATGCAGACGACCGCGGCCGACGCGCTCTCCACGGAGAGCGAGCTGCAGCTCCTGGCCATTACCGAGGACATGAAGGGCCTCGAGTCGATCAAGTACGCCTACATCCTGGACGCAGACAACCGGATACGGCAGAACCTCATCCCGGAAAAAAACGGCACGGTGCTCGACGACGATATCACCCGGGCCCTCAAGAACTACACGGAACTCCGCGAACCGCTGCGGCACACGCTGCCCGACCCCGAGGGCGGCGGGCTCATTTATGATTTTTCGAAGCCGCTCGTCGAGAAGCTGGGGAAAAAACGTATCGGCTCGGTCCGGCTCGGTTTTTCCGATGGGATCATCCGCAAAGAGATCAGGAGCATGGCCCAGAACATCATCCTCATCGCGTTGTTGTTCATCGGCGTATCCGTGGTGGGGGCGGTTGCGCTCGCGTCGTTCATCATCAAGCCCATCCGGCAACTCTCGGAGGGCGCGGCGATCATCGGGACCGGAAAGCTGGACTACAAGATCACCGTGTCGTCGTCCGACGAGATCGGCCAGCTGGCCAATGAATTCAATGCGATGACGGAACACTTGCGCAAGGCGCGCGACATCGAGATCGAGCAGCGGATCATGCAGGAACAGTTGGACCTGGCCAAGGAGATCCAGGAGGGCCTGAACCCGATGGCCTTCTACGACAAGACCGGCGTACAGATAAAAGGATACACGAAAGCGGCCAAGGGGGTGGGGGGCGATTACTTCGACTATGTGGACATCGATGAGCATCGCGTCGGGGCGCTCCTCTCGGACGTGTCCGGGAAGGGCATCCCGGCCTCCCTCGTAATGGTGATGATCCGCACGGTGTTCGTGACCTACATCCACCGGAAGGACATCAGCACCGCGAGCGTGGTGCGCGCCATCAACGATTCCCTGAGTGCCGATTTCGCCATCGACAAATTCGCGACGCTGTTTTTTCTCATCTATGACCGGCGGACGCGCGAGCTCACCTTCACCAACGCCGGGCACGGGCCGCTCTTCTGCTATCGGGCCTCGATGGGCGCCTGCACCATCACCAAGCTCGACGGGATGCCCATCGGCATCACCGAGGACGTGGACTACCAGCAGGCGCGCGTGAAGCTCAACCCCGGCGACATCGTGGTGATGTATTCCGACGGCGTGACGGAGATGCGCAACGAAAAGAGGGACGAGTATGGGCGCGCTCGGCTGCAGAAGCTGATAATCGACAACAACGAACGCAACGCGAACGACATCGTCGAGGCGATTGTGGCCGATGTGAACGACTTTCGCGGGAACGCGAGCCCCCACGACGACATGACCACGCTGGTGCTCAAGGTCGTGTAGGGATGCGGCGGGTTAAATGAGTTCGTCCTCGCCCTCGTAGATTTTGAAAAACCGGTCGAGCGTGGCGAGCTTGAGGATGTTGAGGACGTCCTCGTGGATATTGAGCAGGCCGAAACGGCCGTTATGGGCCTTCATCTTTTTCTGTCCGGCCACCAATGCGCCGATGCCGGACGAATCCATGTAATTGACGTTTTTCATGTCGACGATAACGCTCCGGGACGTGCCGTCGGTGACGCTGAAGAGCGCCTTCTTCAGCTCGCTCACATTATACAGGTCGACCTCGCCATTCACCTGGATAATCTTGTGTTCGCCCATATCTCGAAATTCAATTTCCATCGGTTAACTCCGGAGACGGTCTTTTATGTCGGCCTCTCCTGTCTGGGGCCCATCAGACGCGATATCGCTTTTTGTTAATGTGTATTTCCCAGCCAAAAAATTATGTCAAGTGGTTTTGGGTAAAATGCCCTAAAAAAACGGTGGCGATGGTTACCGCGTAAACAGCTTGTCGATGAACTCGGACAAATCAATAAAACTGTTGACCTCGCGCATTTCCGTGCACTGTTCGCGATAGATGCTGGCGATGCTGTCGTTCCAATCCCACAGGTGTCGCTTTTCGGGATTGAGCCAGAACACATTGCGCGTCCGCTCCGTGATTTTAATGAATGATTCGAGCCCGGGGTCCTGGTTGTTGTTGCGCGCGTCGCCAAGGACCAGGACCGTCGTTTTGCTGGTGAGCGAATCGCTGTACTCGCGGACGAACATGTTGAAGCAGCGCCCGTAGTTGCTGCCCCAGCCATAGGTGAAATCGGTATCGCCGAATATCGAGTTGAGCGCGGTATCGGGGTTCATCTCCATGAACAGCGGCGTGATCTCCACCATGTTGCTGATGAAGGCGAAGGTGCGCACCTTTGAAAAAAGGCTCTGCAGGGTGTAGGTGAGCAGCAGCATGAAGCGTGAGTACTGGTTCACGGAGCCGGAGATATCGCAGAGCACCACGAGCTGCGGGCGGTCGATCTTGCGGTCCTTGTGATAAATCTTGAAGGGCGTGCCGCCGAACTGCAGGTTCTTGCGGATCGTGCGTTTCACGTCGATCCCGCCGTGCTTCACGCGTTTTTTCCTCAGCGAGATCCGGTTCTTGAGCTTTTGCCCGAAGCGGCGCACCAGCTCCTTCATCTCCTTCACCTCGTCGGGCTTCAACTGGTAGATGAACTTGTTGAGCAGGTACTGCTCGCGGTCCTTGATCTGCGTACCGATCTTCCGCTCGTCCACCCGGCGGGATATCTGACGGAGCATCACCTGGTTGAGGTTGATCGTCTCGTCGGGCCGCTGCCCGCTGTCGCCCATCGGTCCGTGCTGGCCGCGCGAGCGGGTGTTGAAGATGATCATGCCCAACGCCCCCGACGATGAGGCGACCACGGGATCTTCAAGGAAAAGGGTGAGGATCTCCTGATAGGTCCGTTCGAAGAAAATGGCGTCATCGAGCGATTCGATGAAATCGTCGAGCAGCGCCGTCAGGGAATCGAGGTCCTGTTCGCTCAGGCCTTCATCGCGAAGCGACTCCATCTCCATGGCGCCGGCGACCGCAGAGGGCAGGTCGGATCCCTTCGCGGGCCCCTTTTTCCCGAAGAAAGCGTCGAAACACCGGTCGAACACCGGGATGTCCGTGTAGTCCTTGACAAGCGAGGTCCGCAGGGTCTGCCGGAAGACATGCCGGTCATCGAAGCCGACATGTCCCAGCGCCGTGAAGAGGTCGAGCGTTTCAGCGGTCGAGACGGGGACGCCGGCGTCCTTGAGGATGTCGATAAAATCGTAAAACTTTTTATTGATCTTCTTGTGCGAAACGTAGGCGCTGATCATGGCGGATCAATGCACGAAGACCTTGCCGGCGTTCTTCTTCACGAGCTCGATGTCTTTTTCGTACTTGAGGATGAGATTGAGCGTATCCATCGCCGTCTCGGCGTCGAGAACGTCGCGGCCCAGGATGGCGAGCGCCTTCGCCCAGTCGAGCGTCTCGCTGATGCTGGGCTCCTTTTTGAGCTGGAGCGCGCGGATGGCGTGAACGCTCTTCACGAGCTCGCGGACGAGGTGCGATGAGCATTCGGGAACCTTGAGGGTCACGATCTTCTCCTCCAGCTCCTGCGAGGGATAATCGATGTAGAGGTGCAGGCAGCGGCGCTTGAGCGCGTCGGACATCTCGCGCGCATTGTTGGACGTGAGGAGCACGAAGGGCTTAATTGCCGCCCGGACCGTCCCGATCTCCGGGATCGACACCTGGAAGTCCGACAGGAACTCGAGCAGGAAGGCCTCGAACTCGGAGTCCGACTTGTCGATCTCGTCGATGAGCAGGAGCGTCGGCTTCTTCGACATGATGGACATGAGGATGGGCCGCGGAAGCAGGAATTTATCGGAGAAGAACACGTCCTCCTCGCCCGAAAGCTTTTTCACCGCGTCGGCCAGGGTCTTCTCGTTGCTGAGCATCGATCCCAGCATGTCCTTGAGGATTTGCGTGTACAGGAGCTGCTTGGCATACTCCCATTCGTACAGCGCCTTCGCCTCGTCCAGCCCCTCGTAACATTGCAGGCGCAGCAGGTCCATGCCCAGCGAGCTCGCAATCACCTTGCCAAGCTCGGTTTTCCCCACACCGGCGGGCCCCTCGACGAGGATGGGCTTTTCCATCTTCATCGCGAGGTACACAGTGGTTGCGATTTCTTTTGAGCAAATGTACTTCTCTTTTTCGAGAGAGGCGATGGCCTGGTCGACGGATTGGAACATGCGTGTCGCTCCGTGTGGAGGATTGAAGTCTTCACCATTGGAATAGCACGCCGGGTGACGTCAATAGATATTTACAGCGATGAAAACTTTGATGCGAAGAACCACCGTGATTTAAATTAGGATGATTGGATTAATATTTGACAAAAAGCGAAACACGTATAAATTGGAATAATACAAAATCGTGGAAAAGCGTCCATAGCGGGAGTCCTCAGATGCGCACGCGTGTAATCATTTTCGTAATGATCGCTGTTCTTCTTTCGGGAAAGCATATCAACGGCACCACCCCGCCAAAAATTGAATTCTTTATCGGCACGGTGTCCCTGGTGACGGCCGGAAAAACCGTTCCCGCCCGAGTGGGGCTCGTGCTATCGCCCGGATCGATCGTAAAAACTCTCGATAGATCGTTTGTCGAAATACGCATGGGAAGCGCAACGACCACCATCGATGAAAACTCGACCGTTCCCTTCGCGGATGTTATCAAGCGGTCGAACCGGCAGGGAGCGGAAACGCAAAAGCACGGGTTCTCCGGAATAATAAAAAAGGTTTTTAATGCGAACACTCGCATCAACACGGTCACTCGGGTGATCGCTGTCAGGGCCGATCCCGTTCATGACCATACGCGATGGATGGCCGACGGATCTTCTGATGCACCGCCGGTGGACGAGGATGCGATCATCAATCGCATCAAGAAGGAGTATGAAGGCGGCAGGTATCAGCGCGCCCTGCAGTTGTATCGCACGGAGGCCGGCGCGGTGAAAAAGAAACGCGATGTCGTCGAGTATCTCGCCGGGATATCATTTTTGCGGATGTGCGATTACCGTGAGGCGTCACGCACGTTCGCGCGCATCGCAGATGGGTCGGGCGATCCCCGTCTACGATCCGAGGCAATGTTCAATGCCGGTTTCGCTTTTTTTTGCATAAACGACTATACCGCCTCGAATAAATATCTTGCGCGTTACGTGCGGGAATCCTCCGACGACGACACCCTGCCGAACGCCTATTTATTGCACGCGCGTAATTGCATCAAACTTCGCGATGCGGAACGGGCGAAAAAAGATCTTATGATAATCAAGGATCGGTTTCGTGGCAGCGAGGCGTACCCCGAGGCCATAAAGCTTTTGGAGCAATTGTAGTGGCCGTTTTATGATGCGGCTGGGGCATGCAAACAAGCGGACGTGGTGCGCGGTTGTTACGGCAGCGGCATTGGTGATGGTGGTTGCCGGCGTCATGGTACGCTCCAATCGAGCGAATGCCGCCAATCTCAATGTTTACAGCAACGATCTCACCTATGTGGTGAACTCCGGCTATGTCGTCCCCGGAGGATTCTTTGGAAAATACTTCGATAACGCGATTGCGGCGGGATTGTCCCTATATTATCTCCCGCCCGAATATTTCTTCGCGACACTATTCGGCTGGCAGTTCTTTTTCTTCGAAGGGACATTCGGGTTTTCATCGATGCAGCTCAAGGAAAACCCCGAGACCAAAATGGTGTTTTATACGGCTGATGCCGGTCCGGTGTTGTATTATCCGCTCTTCGACTGGCTGTACCCTTCGATTGGCGTGAGCGCGGGAGGGTACTATAGCACCTTGAAGCTTTCATCGATCGAGGATTCGAAAACTCATGCCGACTATCTGGCCCGCGCGAGCCTTGGGGTGATCATACCGATATCGTCCTCCTTCTCCCTGCGCGTATACGGGCAATATAGTTATTACCACATGTTCGGGGAGCAGTATACCGCGATCAGCTACAACCTCGCCGCGGGTTACAACCTCCATGGCGGATACGGAAGCCAGATTCCGCGCGATGCGTCGCCGGTGATCGTCCAGGATCTGAAGTTTGATGACATTTTTGCCGTTCGATACGAGCTGTACAACAAAAAGGGGATCGGTTCGCTCACGCTCAAGAACACGAGCGACACGGTGCAAACGAACATTGTCGTCGAGGCCATGATGGAGGAGGTGACTGATTCACCGGCCGAATCAGAGACCATTGTCGAGTTGAAGCCGGGAGAGCAAAGAACGATCGCGGTTCCGGTAGCGCTCACGCGAAAGGTCCTTGCGATCGTCGAGGACCGCACGATGTCCGTGCGCCTCAAGGTCATTTTTAGCGGCGAAAACACCAAGCGGTATTATGTTGAAACCGGGAAAGCATTGGTTCACAACAAAAACGCCCTCACCTGGGACCGGACCCATCATCTCGGCAGTTTTATCCAGCCCAAGGAGTCGACGGTATCGACCCTCACGCGCAACATCATGTCGCAGTACGCGGCCAAACGCGAGAAGGGCATATCGATCAATCTGCAAATCGCGATGCAGGTGTTCGACGCCCTCCAGGCGCTGGGAGTCACCTACGCGGCCGATCCGGACAACAAGTACGCCGAATCGAAATCGCGAAACGCCGTCGACTATGTGCAGCTCCCGTGGGAGACGCTGAAAAAACGGGCGGGCGATTGCGACGACCTGACCGTGCTCTTTGCGTCGATGCTGGAATCCGTTGGCATCCGCACCGCGATCGTGACCGCTCCGAACCACGTGTTCATGATGTTCGACACCGGCGTTCCGCGCGAGTGCGCATACGAGGTGAGCGTCGATCCGGCGGAGTACGTGGTACGCAACGACAGCGTCTGGGTGCCGGTTGAGATAACCGCGGTGGGCAAGGGATTCATGGTTGCCTGGAAGGAGGGGGTGAAAGGCATCGGAGGCGCCGAGTCGGGTATCGATGTCGTCGGCACCGATCAGGCGTGGGAGAAGTACCCGCCCGCGGATATCGGCGGCGGGTCCGGCGTTCCCCTCCCTGATAATGATATCCTTACACGCCTTTATAGCCGTGATATCGCCGTTCTCAAGCAGGAGCTTATTGATGCGCCGATGAAGCGCCTTCAGGACGCCGTGAAGGGAAACCCCAACGATTACAAGTCCTGGAACTCGCTTGGCATTCTCTACGGGCGAAACGGGACGCTGTACAAGTCGATCGAGTGCTTCATGGCGTCCTACAAGCTGAAAGACGATTATCTCCCCGCTTATATCAATCTGGGGAATGTTTTCATGCTGCTCAACGATTACACCAAGGCGATCTTCTACTACAAGAAAGCGCTCCAGCTCAACCCGCAGACAGTGGCGGCGCGGCTGAATGTCGCGCGGGCATATTACGAGATGCGCGACTACGACAGTGCCTATGAAGAATACCGGAAAGTGATTGAACGGAACCCGTCATACGCCCAAAAATACTCGTATCTGGATCGGAAAAGAACGGACGCGTCGAAAGAGCGCGCCGCCTTCGGAACAGGTCGGGCGGATTCGAACATCTGGATGGCGGAGTAAGGACAAGTGAAGGTGTGCGATATGATGAAAACGCTGCGGCACTGGATCATGATGATGTCTTTGATCGGTGCGATCGTCTCATGCGGTGACAATTACAGCGATGCGTTGAAGGATGAGATCCAGTCCCTGACCTCGCCGCTTGAGGTGTTCATCAAATCCCACAACAATGGCCAGGTGGTAACCACGACGACAATAACGCTCAGCGGCGAGGTAACCGCGCCTCTCGGAAATGTTTCCGGACAGATAATCGTGAATGGGGTTTCGGCGCCTTTGTCAATTGAGGGGAAGTCTTTCAGCAGGGACATTACTCTCATGGAGAATGTATCAAACAATATCTTAGTCATCATCACCGACCAGCGGGGAAAAAGCGCGCAGCACGAGATTGCTATTCTGTGCGATACTCAGGCGCCAATTATTGCCATTACCTCTCATCTGAACAATGACATTGTCGCAGACTGGTCAACGGTTTTGACTGTGCATTGCCAGGAATTTCAGTTTGCATCGGCCACCCTGACCGTTAACGGGTCAACTTCGGGTATCACGCTGATCAATGGGGATAACTATATTCCGGTCATGCTCAGCACCGATGGGGCGGGAATAAATACCATACAAATTGACGGGCGCGATCTCGGCAATCTTCTGGGGTCATCAGGGGCTTTGACGTTAAACCTCAACCCGCTGATTACGCCACCAAATGGGTATTCCACATGTCGGCGGAAGCCGAGCTTAGATTGGTCGGACTATCCCGGGAGCGGTGTTACCTATACTATTCAGGTCGCGAACGATGCGGGATTCGCGTCGATGGTTGAACAGTCCGCAGGTCTTTCGGTATCGCAGTATTCATTGATCACGAGTTTGAGTGTCAACTCGACCTATTACTGGCGGGTGCAGGTGGTTGTAAGTGGTGTTCCGCAGGGATGGATCAAGGAAAACTCGTTCTATGTCGACAAGCGAGAAAATTACACATATTTCACAATTGCCGATACGGGGCGGTCCTCGATAAAATATATTGGCGATGATGCGTATTATCCCAACGTTCCCGCATCGCGCAGCTTCACCGATGGTGGCAATGGAACGATTACCGACAACCGTACCGGCCTCATGTGGACGAAATGCTCCATGCTTGCGTCGGGAACCATGGACTCGTCTCCATCGTGTACGGGGACCAGGGTTACGTACACATGGGGGCAGGCCGTGACGAATTGCGATACACTTACTTTCGCCGGGTATAGCGATTGGCGTCTACCCAGCCAGAGCGAACTACTCTCGATTGTAGATTTCGAGCAAAACACGAGCGATGTAGAGAATCTAAATGAGACGGCGAGTGCTATGGTCAGTAACGCGTTATTTCCAAAAACGGAATACACCAATTATTACTGGACCGCGACGCAGTTCCGCGTTAACTGTTCAACCGATTGCGAAAGCGAATACGTTCCCATGGCGTGTCGGAATGCGACTTGCCCGGTATATGTGAATTTCTGGCCTCATATAACCGTGGATTCTTTTGCACCACTAATCGTTACTCCTCATCACCTTTCTTACGTAAACGATGCAAATAATGGCTATTATGTCCGCTGTGTTCGCGGGAATCCCTAGCAGGTGAGAATGTTTATGAAAAGAATACTTCTTGTAATCTTTTTTGTTATGCTCGGTTCGTCGTTAGTAATGTCCGGAGTAAATTTTAAAAACAACGGGAATGGAACCGTCACCGATTACGAAACGAAATTGATCTGGACGAGGTGTTCGATGGGTGCTGGCGGTGTCATGGATAATACTGTCAACTGTACTGGATCACACGGAAAGTACAATTTTCAATCGGCCATAACGGCCTGCGAATCTCTGATATATGCTGGAAGGAGCGACTGGCGTCTACCGAATCTCATGGAGTTGCAAAGTATTCTTAACATGAGTAAAACGAGTCCTCCGGTCGTGAATGAAACATATTTCCCAAACACCGTACAGTTGAACTATTGGTCATCGACGTTTTTTAAGAGGTACTATGGCAATAGTCCCGTTCCCTATAACTATGAAACGGCATGGTTTGTTAGCTTTCTGAACAGCAGGATATCCGCTGACGGTATCGTAAGCGAGCATTATATCCGTTGCGTTGCGGGTCCATAGGGAATGTCACAATGAAGAAGATCGCACTTGTCGTGTTCCTTTTTGTGCTGCTGGTCGTCAGTTGCGTGATCGCGTATTATCATTTGTTTCATCAAACCGCATATCTCGACTACTTCCAGGGAACGGTTGAACTTGTGCGCAATGACTCGAAGAACCCAATTTTAACATATAAGCTGCCAATAATGACGAATGATGTAATCACCACATCATCGAACTCCACGGCATTTATTCAGCTGGGGCCGGATATACTGCTGGTGCTGTACTCTCATTCCCTTGTTTCGATCGAAAAAGCACGTGCCGAGTGTATCGATCGAAAAGGCGGATTTGTGGTCGAACTCCGCTCGGGTGAGATGGGTATTTTCGCAGAACGGGTGCATGACGAGGATCGGCTGTCAGTAAAGACCGGAAAGTCACGTGTCACTATTTCCGATGCATGCGCATGCCTCAGGCGCACCGGGGAGACCGCCGCGCTCACGGTGAGAAGCGGGAGCGCTATCGTCGAAAGCGCAGGGGAGAAGAAATCATTCGGTTTCGAATTGGCATCGCGGGTGCTCATCCATGATGGGGGGATGAGCATCATCAAGGGTGTTTCAACTGCGTGTAATAATTTCAAGGAACTATACGAAATCAGGCCGATCGCGGCCATTCGGCATACCTCGCCGAACCATGTGCAGCGGTACTTCGAATGGCGGATCGATGCGCTGCGGCGACTGGACGCTTTGAAAATGAAAAACCGGATGCAAATGAAGATAGCCGCAACACCTTCGGAACAGGACGATATGCCCATACCCGTGAAAGGTCATTCCGCGACCCTGGGAGTGGCGCGATTCGAAACATCCTCAGTCGATGATGCCGTGGTAGATGCCATTACCAAGAACGTCATTAGACGGCTGGCCGCGACGAAGGGCAAAAAGAGCGTGATGTATCTCGGGGCCGGCACCGCGAGCGCGAAGGTCGCCCGCCATCTCGTTGGGCGCATTAGCGCACTTGAGGACGGATTCATCGTCTCGATCCGGATTATCGACGATGAGAGCTGGCGGATGCTTTTCAACGAAACAAGGGAGGTCAAGACTCTCTCGCTCCTGCAGGAAACCGTCGACGGCATGGTCTCGCGAATAGAATCCCTTCCCGCCATTTGGAGCGCGAACTAGGCGGGCGCTATGGCGAGAGGATGGAATCCTGGACCGATCGCAGGGCGGTGTTCGGCCGTGATCATTGCGCGCTTCCTGCGCCTTGCCTGCATTGTTTTTTTCGCGTTCATGAGCATGGTCGCGCATGCGGCGGATGTCCAGAAAAGAACCGAAGCAACTGGAGAGGTGAAAATCGCCATCCTCGATCTTCGCCCGATCAATGTGGCCCGTCAGAGAAGCGATGGGTTGTCCGATCTGTTGAACGGCAAGCTCTATGAATCGCGCGCGTTTCGTATGATCGAAAGCACCAGGATCAAGGCAATATTAAAGGAGCTGGGCATCATCAAGGCCGAATGCGATAACGTCGATTGTGCGGTAAAATTCGGGAAGATTCTCGGCGTGCAGAAGATTATCATCGGGTCCATGAGAAGGGACAAAGACTACCTGATCGAGGTGCAGGTCGTGGATGTCGCTGAATCGCGAATTGACGGCACCTATTCGTCGCGCGCCGCCGGAGAGGCGCAGTTCGATGCGGCGGCGCAGGAGATCGTCGACAAGATACTTGGGCGCTACGAGGAACGCAGCACCGCGAACGTCGCATGGACGATCGGGGTCCATGCCGCCTATCTGAATCCGCTGGGCGATTTTTCCCTCATTGCTTCCAGTGGGTACGGCGGTATTGTCGATTTCTCATATGAAAACATGCTGATCGAAAATGTACGCGGCATGCTATCGACGGGATATCTATACTTCAAGGGCAGCCGGTCAAACGTACAGAGCCTCCAGATGATTCCGGCATTTGCGTCAGTTGGATATATCATACCGTTCTATAAGGGAACGTCCGGCGATGGCATCGTGAAGCGCGTATACTGCATGCCGGCGGTGGGAGCGGGGTATCTCTACATCATGATGTCGTATGATACCCGGATTGCCGGCGGCAGCGACTACACATACAACTACGGAACGCAGGGATTCTTCAATCCGGGAATATTTGTTTCGTACGAGATCGGGGTGGAGATTTCCGGTTCCGTCGCGGTGACGATCACGCCGTCCTACACATGGTTCTTCGAGCGCAATTACGTGGGTCAGTATTTCGGCGGGTCGATTGGAGTGAGATTCCTGTTCTAGGCGGGATGGAGGATGACGATGAAAAAGCTTCTGTTGTTTATCGCCGGGTTGCTGATTCTCGCATGCGCCGCATGCAACAACCCAATCGAGAAGGGACTCGAGGACGAGGAGGGCTCGAATGGATTCAGCGCCCCTGGTTCTGGCGCATCCGGTCCGGGGGTCGCCCGATGGGACCAGGCGGTGTGGGACCAGAGCACATGGGAATAGCGGAACAATTGAGGACGGATTATGCAGATAAATATTAATTTCACCATCAATCTCGACGACCGGATTCTTCGCGCTGGTAAACGGATTCTTTCCAGGAGGAACCTCTGCATACTGCTATCGAGTATCGTTCTCATCGCTTCATTGAGCGTATACGCGGCGTCGATCGTGAAGCCGAATACCTTCATCCCGGGGGCCATTATTCGCTCCGATCACGTGAACGAAAACTTCGACATCCTGTATGACAAGGTGAACGAGCTGGACGCATTGTTCCCGCGGGGGATCGTGCTCATGTGGTCCGGCGCCATCGGCGATATCCCGACGGGCTGGGCCCTCTGCGACGGCAATGCGCATACTGCGCCCAATGGAGACTCGGTCACGACGCCCGACCTGCGAGATCGCTTTATCGTCGGGGCGGGAAATTCCTATTCGATCGGCAATACTGGCGGTGAGAGTTCCCATCAATTAACGCTCGCTGAAATACCGGCGCATAATCATGCGAATGGCGTGTTTAAGTACCTGTTGAAATACGATGGAAATGAAACACAATTACATGCGGGTAATTGGGATCCTGACGAGCCGAATATCCATGAGAAAGGTGAGATAAAAATGGAAGGTGGAAACCAGCCCCATGAAAACCGCCCGCCATATTATGCCCTTGCACTCATTATGAAGCTTTAGGATGCTGATATGCAGATTAATATCAACATCACCATCGATGATAGAATCATTAAGGCCGTTAAGCACTTCTTTTCTCGGAAGGTGACCATCGCACTCGCGCTGCTAATTCTTGCCGGAATTTCTATCATTGCTTACTCCGCAACCATCACCAAGCCGCATACATTCACGCCCGGTACGGTCATCTTCTCTGATGACGTGAATCAGAACTTCGATGTCGTCTACGACGCCGTGAACAAGCTTGTTCCCGCAGGAACCATCGTCGCCTATGGGGGAAATGCTGCGCCAACCGGCTGGCTTTTATGTGACGGGTCGGAGGTAAGCCGTGCAACATACAATGATTTGTATGCTGTAATTGGTTCTTCATTTGGTGGCGGAAATGGAAGTACGACATTCAATGTTCCTGATTTACGGGGGGTTTTTTATTAGAGGTCATCATTTGGGCAGTAATCGGGACCCTGATTTTACCGGAAGAACTCTCGGGGCTTTACAATCAGACGATTTTAAAAGCCATGATCATATTACGTGCGATACTGAAATTCCAACATATGGCAAATTAGGAACACTCAATAAAATTTACTCAGGAGGTGGTGATGCCATGTTCGGTAGCGGCAGGAACATGAGAACCGGTTTTTCCGGTGGCTTGGAAACGAGACCGAAAAATGTATCTGCAAATTACATCATCAAACACTGATGTTTTGATAGGGTATGGAAATTAAAATCATCATCGATGATCGAATAATTGATCTTGTGCGAGTCATATTCCGAAAGAGAATAATCGCGGTGTTCTCTTGTGTCTGTATAATCGGCGTCGGAGTCGGCGTACTCGCGATTACCGTCACAAAGCCGCATACGTTCACCCCGGGGAACGTGATCTTTTCGGACGACGTGAACGAGAACTTCGACACCATCTACACGGCGGTAAACGCCATCAAGGAGCCGCCGATTGGCTCAATTATCGCATGGCATAAATCCATGGCAGGAACACCGGCCATTCCGAGTGGTTGGGTTGAATGTAATGGCCAGGTTGTGTCCGACGCAGATTCACCGTATAATGGTACCGCGGTGCCTGCCCTAAACAATGATGCTGGTTCCGGTCAGGGAGGGCGGTTCCTTCGAGGTAATTCGGCGTCTGGTATCATGCAATCTGACGATTTTAAGTCTCACACGCATCAAATACGTGATGAATCAGATCCAAGTGGTGGAGGAGCGCTCGAGGAAGGATCGTGGAGCGGCGCGTGGCTGAATGGCTTGGTTTCAGAGACCGGCGGTCCCGAAACCCGACCAGCCAACATGTCGGTGGTCTGGATTATCAGGGTAAAATGACATGAAGATCGAACTCAATATCGATGACAGAATAGTCGGTGTAGTTCGCTTTTTCCTGGGGAAACAGTCTTTAATCGTCGGTTTCGTCCTGGTCGCGGCGATATCATCGCTCATCACCTACGCGGCGGTCGTGAAGCCGCATACCTTTACATCGGGGACAGTTATACGCTCGGATCACGTCAACGAGAACTTCGACGAACTATACCAGTACGTGAATACACTCGTACCGGTAGGTACGATTGTTGCCTGGCATAAATCAATGACGGGCACACCGGCCATTCCGGGTGGTTGGGTTGAATGTAATGGACAGGTTATAAATGATACGGATTCCCCATATAATGGACAATCGGCTCCAAGTTTAAACAATAACTATCAGGCTTATCATTCTAGAGGGCTATTTCTGCGGGGTGGAGCGAGCTCTGGTGTATTCGAGGATGATGCTTTTCAAGGTCATTGGCACCAAATAATTAAATATGATGATCGACCAACGGCCGGTGGAGGATATCATTTTAATGTGTATCGTTTTGATAATGTTGGAGGACCATGGGGTGAAGTCGTTCGTTCCCCTGTTACCGACGGAGCGAACGGCACTCCACGATATGGCACCGAAACCCGTCCCGTGAACATGTCCGTCGTCTGGATCATGCGCATCAAATAAAAAAGCGAGGACTCGCATCCTCGCCTTGTGTTCGTTTACATGTAGCGGAGGAGGGACTCGAACCCCCGACACGCGGATTATGATTCCGCTGCTCTAACCAGCTGGGCTACTCCGCCGAATTAGCGCGGGCAGGATTTGAACCTGCGACCTTTGGGTTATGAGCCCAACGAGCTACCAACTGCTCCACCGCGCGATCGCAGACAAAATAGTTAAACGTCCGTATGGTGTCAACAGAATTTGTGAAAAAATAATATTTACCGCTTGCGCCTATCCGTTCAGCGCCTATACTTCGCAGCCATGAACAGGATCAGGGTGCTCTCCGACGCCGTTAAAAAGAAGATCGCCGCGGGGGAGGTGGTCGAGGGACCGTTTTCGGTCGTGAAGGAGCTCGTCGAGAACGCGATCGACGCCGGGGCGAGCGTCATCGACGTCGAGGTGGCCGAGGGCGGCCTCACAAAGATGCTGGTCCGCGACAACGGCTGCGGGATGCCGGCGGAGGACCTGCCGCTCGCCGTGCGCGAGCACGCAACCAGCAAGATCGTCGAGATCAACGATATCGAGCGCGTCGGTTCGTACGGGTTTCGCGGCGAGGCGCTGTCGAGCATATCGTCCATTTCGCGGATGACGATATCGACGCGGACCGACGGCGAGGCGCTGGGCGCGCGGCTGGTCGCGTCGGACGGATCGGCCGAGGTGTCGCCCTTCGCGGGCCCCGTGGGCACCACGATCATCGTCGAGAACCTCTTCTACAACGTGCCCGCCCGCAAGAAGTTCCTCAAGGCGAAGGGGACCGAACTTCGCTATATCCGTGAAACCCTGCTTGGGATCGCGCTCGCGCTTCCTGAGATATCCTTCACGCTCACGGTGGACGATAAGCGGCAGCTTGTGCTCCCGCACGCGGAGACGCCCGAGCAGCGCATTCGGGACATCTACGGCGCCGAGACGGCTCAGGGCCTCATCCTCGAGCACCTCGCCGACCTCAAGGCCGAGATCACCGGCTATTTCTCCTCGCCGTCGTTCATGCGCTCGTCGCGGTCGATGCAGCAGCTCTACGTGAACCGCCGTCCCATCGAGTATCCGTACCTTGGGTTTCTTCTTTCGCGCGCCTATGAGGGGATCGCCGGTCACGGATCACACCCGGCGGCGCTGGTGTTCATTTCTATCGATCCTTCGCTTGTCGACGTGAACGTCCATCCCGCGAAGCGCGAGATCAAGTTCTTCGACCAAAAATACGTCGATTCGCTCATCACCAGTCTGGCGCGAAAGGCTCTGGGGGGCGGAGCGCATGCCGTTCGCGTTGCGCGTAAGGAGACCGCACCGGAACCATTCGCGACGCGGGATGCGGCGGATCATGCCAATACCACGACTGCTTCGTCGGAGCGCGCTCCGTCCCGTACAGCAGACGAACCGCGGCGTCTTTTCGGGCACACGGCGCAGTATGATGACGCCGTATCGACGCAATCGGTCATTCGCGACGCCCGTCACCTCTACCGCGCGAGCGAAGCCCCCGATCGCCGGGTGCTCGGCGTTATCTTCGGGACCTATCTGTTAGCCGAAGACGCCGAATCGCTCATCATCATCGATTTCCACGCGGCGCACGAGCGGATGCTTTTCGACCGACTGATGAGCGCCGAGTACGAGCCGTCGGTACAGGGGCTCGCGTTTCCCGTCGTGGTGGAGCTGTCGATAAACGAATACGCGATCATCCGCGAGCAACTCGCGCGCCTCAGGGAAATTGGGTTTGACATCGATTTCATGTCGGATACGACGGTATCGGTGCAGGGGGTCCCGGACATCGCGCGCGGGATCGACCCGGCGGCCTTCGTGCGGGATTTCGCCGAGTCCATCCGGACCGAGCGGGACCGGCATCCCGATATCCGCGCCGCGATCATGGAGCGGATCGCCTGCCACGCGGCCGCGCGCGCGAACGACCACCTCACGACGGAGGACATGCGCGCGCTGCTCGATACGGTCATGAGCGGGCGCCACGAAACCCGCTGTCCGCACGGGCGGCCGTTCCTGTATCGCCTGGGGAGATCCGAGCTGGAGGGATTGTTCAAACGATCATGAAAAAGATCATTCTGGGAGTTTCATCGTCAATCGCCGCCTACAAGGCCTGCGATCTCACGCGGCTCTTCGTGAAGGCGGGCTATTCGGTCTGGTGCGTGCTCACGCAAAACGCGACGCACCTGGTCACGCCGCTTTCGCTCGAGGTGCTCTCGGGAAACCCGGTCTACACAGATCAGTGGGCGCGCGACCGGCGCGAGATGGGCCACATCGCGCTCAAGGACGACGCCGCGCTCATGGCGGTCGTTCCGGCGACGGCGAACGCGATCGGCAAGTTCGCCAACGGCATCGCGGACGACCTGCTGAGCACGACCTTCCTGTCGGTGGCCTGTCCCGTGGTGATCGCGCCCGCGATGAACCCGAACATGTGGGCGCACCGCGCGGTGCGTGCGAACATCGAGCGCCTCGCCGGCTGGGGCGTGCGGATCGTCAGTCCCGCGGAGGGACTCGTCGCCTGCGGCGACGAGGGGACCGGCAAGCTCGCCGACATCGACACGATTTTTCAGGAGTGCGTCAATGCGATTGGCCGGTAAAAAAATCATCGTGACCGGCGGGCCCACGCGGGAATGGCTCGATCCGGTGCGGTTCCTCTCCAACGCCTCCACCGGGAAGATGGGCGTGGCCATCGCCGACGAGGCGGCCCGCATATCCGGCGAGGTGGTGTTCGTTCACGGGCCCATGCGGGAGGAGCTCTACGCCGGGCGCGAGTACCGGATGATCGGCGTCGAGACCACCGTCGAGCTCCGCGACGCGGTCGTGGGGCAGCTTGCGCCCGGGTGCGTGCTCATCATGGCGGCGGCCCCGGCCGATTTCACGCCGGTGGAGACATCATCCAAAAAAATCAAAAAGACCGCCGGCGCCGATGAGATCGCGCTGCGTTTAAAAAAGACGCCCGACATCCTCAAGGGCGTGGCCGACATCCGCCACCGCGATCCCGGTTTGCGCGACATCGTCGTGGTCGGGTTCGCGGCCGAGACCAACGACATCGAAACCTACGCGAAACAGAAGCTGGTCGAAAAGCGGCTCGAGATGATCTGCCTCAATGACGTGGGACGCGTGGGGGCGGGGTTCGGGACCGACACCAACGTCGTGACCATGTTCACGAAACACGGCCGCCGCATCGAGCTGCCGCTCCTCTCCAAGGAGGAGACCGCCCGGCGCATTCTCGAAGAGGTCGACCAGCTCATGGAGCGCAGCAACCAGATCGGGCATTCGGCAGGGGCGTACTAAGAGCCAATTTCAGTAGGAGTCGAGTGAGACGACAGTATGTCACGCTCGCCCCGCCGCGAACAATACGTCCATGTATTCGCGGCTCCGGCAGCCAATCCGGGCTGCCTGCTCGCTGTGACATACTGCCGTCTCACTCGGTGCTATTGGAAATGAAACTACTGTAATAGGTTCTAACATTTACTTGACCCTGCGATCCCGGCAGTGATATATTCGTGATGCGGTCCGGTGTGGTCGCATAGAGGAGGCTGCCATGTGGACAAGACATCCGATCGTCGCCGGTTCGTTTTATCCGTCGGACCCGACGCGGTTGCGGCGTGATATAGAAAAGTACCTCGGCGCGGCCGAGGCGCCTCCCGTCAAGGGAAGCGTCGTCGCGCTCATATCGCCCCATGCGGGTTATGTCTATTCGGGGCCGGTCGCCGCATATTCCTTCAACCAGCTCTCGCAGGTGCCGTTTGACGTGGCGATCGTGCTCGCGCCATCGCATCGCGCGCGCTTCGAAGGAGCCTCCGTGATCCCCGAGGGCGTCTACAAGACCCCCCTGGGCGACGTGGCGATAGACGCGCAGATCGGCGCGCGCCTCATGGAGCAGCCTCGGTTCAGCTTCCAGCGCGATGCGCATTCGCTGGAGCATTCGCTCGAGGTGCAGGTGCCGTTCTTGCAGGTTGTCCGGGAGGACTTCACGCTGGTGCCCATCATCGTTGGCACGACCCGGCTCGACGTGTGCGCCGAGATCGCGAACGGGATCCATGCGGCGCTCACCGGCGAGCGCAGGAACTTCGCGATCGTCATCTCGACCGATCTCTCGCATTACTTCCCCTACGACGAGGCGGTGCGGACCGACACGGTGTTCATGGATGCGCTGCGGCGTTTCGACGAGCGCGCCCTTTCCGACGTTCTCTCTCAGGACAAGGCCCAGGCCTGCGGCGAAGGCCCGGTGCTTACGGGCATGGTTCTCGCCAAGAAGCTCGGGGCCACGTCGGTGGAAATCATCAAATACATGAACTCGGGCGACACCGCTGGCGGGAAGGACCAGGTGGTGGGCTATCTTTCCGCCGCCTTTTCCGCCTCGTAGGAGGATGACGATGATCGAACTGAATCGCGACCAGAAGATCAAGCTGCTTGCGCTCGCGCGCGCGACCATCGGCGGGTACCTCGGCCGCGAGGCCCCATCGGACGAGAGCGTCGCAGCTGATTATTCCGACCCGGTGTTCCAGAATCGCTGCGGCGCCTTCGTGACCCTCCACAGCCGCGGGAACCTGCGCGGCTGCATCGGCTATATCAAGGGCGTAAAGCCAATTCCGGACACCATCATCGACATGGCGAAGGCCTCGGCGTTCCAGGACCCGCGCTTTCGCCCCCTGCGCGCCGAGGAGCTCGATGCGGTCGATATCGAGATATCGGTGCTCACGCCGATCGAACCGCTCGCGGACGTCTCGGATATCGTCATCGGTCGGGACGGGCTCATCATTTCCAGCGGGGCGCGCTCCGGTCTGCTGTTGCCGCAAGTCGCGAGCGAGCACAACTGGGACGTCCCCACCTTCCTCGAGAACACCTGTTACAAGGCGGGCCTGCCGGGAGACGCGTGGAAGAAGGCGGGGACCAAGATCGAGCGCTTCTCGGCGCTGGTCTTCGGTGAGAAGGAGCTGGGGCTGCCCGCTCGCTGAGGCGGCAGTTTACTTAATCGCGTAGAGCACCATGGAGCTGGTGAGCGCGAAATCGTTCCAGCGCACCGTGCTTTGCAGATGGTACCAGGCGATGCGAAACCAGGCGCGGTAATCCGCGATGCTTCGAAAACCGCCCCGTGATTTCAGCAGTTTCGGCAGCAGGCCGAAATCGACCGGCTGATACGCGACAATTCGTGAAAAGCCCGCACGGCGAAGCGCGTCGCTCAGATTGCGCTTGGTGAAATACGAGACGTGTCCCGGCAGGAAGTAGGCATAGCGCTCCCTGATCCGACGGGCCTGGCGCGCGTCGAAGTTCGCCGTCTGCAATACCAGGAGCCCTCCCGGCCGCAGCAATCGATGGCATTCTTCGATGGCGAAAACCGGGTCGGCGAGGTGCTCGATCACCTCGATCATCGTTATCACGGAAAAATAACCGCTGGGGAACGGGTGATCGGCGAGGGTTCCCTGATGGAGCGCGTCGCCGAGCCAGCGCCGGCATTCGCCGGCGGCATAGGGCGAAATCTCGATGCCGTACGGGCGGAATCGGGACTGTGCCGCCTTGAGAAATCCACCGAATGCGCAGCCGACGTCGAGCAGCGCGCCATCAGACACGTGCCGGCGTATTGTTTTGAGACGGGCGTTCCAGACATGCCGGGCGTGGCGTTCGGCGGCGCGCTCGTCGCAGTAGGCGTATTCGGCGCTGGCGGTGTAGTATCCCTTGTCGTAGAAGGAGGCGAGCGCCGCGTCGGTGAATCGCGGGTTCATGAAGATGAAGCCGCACCGACCGCAGCGGTCCACCGTGAATGGCGTCGAGAACCGATCGATCGCGTACAGGAATGATATCTCGACTGCGCCACAGAGCGGGCAATCGTCCCGCCGCGTCTCGAAGGCCGCCGATGCGCCGCTCATGCCTCGGCCGTGTAGAACCAGTGTGATAGGATTCGCGACGTGTCGCCCAGAGGCGATCGCTCCATGATGCCGTACCGAAAGCGGGCAAAGCCGCCGAACAGTGACACGATTTCCGACTCCCCGAAAAAAGATGCGACCGATTGCCTGATGTCGTCCAGGTCCGTGATCCAGGTATTGTCGCCGATATGCTCGCCGCGGCGCAGGTAGCTGTCCCGATCGCTCCGCAGGGTGCCAAAGAGCGCGCCTCCCGGCCGTATGATCCGTCTAATCTCGCCGATCATGCGCGCCGTCTCGTCCTTGCGGCAGTAGTGCAGCGAACCCCACGCAACCACGATGTCGAACGACGCGGAACGAAGGGCGATGTTCGAATTGTCGGAGCGGAGGAGCCGGGTGAAGCCCAACTCCCGGCATTGCGCGAGGGCCGCGGCGCTCAGGTCGAGCCCCACCGGTTCCATGACGCCCGATTCCGCGAGGAGGGAGAGGTGGCGACCGCTGCCGCAGCCGAGGTCGAGCGCACGGAGCGCGGTGCAGTTCCGCTCGGCGATCCAGGGGCGCAGCATCCGGACCAGCGCTTCATCGGGATAGCCCAGGCGGGAGCGGTCCCGCCCGTAGTGCTGTTCCCATGGTTTGATGTCGCGTGTCATGTTCGCGTGTTCAGATGATGCGCAGATTGAAGCTTTCTTCGGCCCGGCATGCCGCCGCGACCGCTTCATCGGCCGTTTTTCCTTTCGTGATGACCACGCCGATGCGGTCATGGTTGCTGGTCGGGGATTTGATCTGGGCGCCCACCTCCCTGAAGATGCGCGAGTAGACGGTGTCCCGATGGCCCTTGGGGTTTTCCGGGTTGAACGAGGCGAGCGTGCCGGGCGTCCCGGTGATGTAGCGCACGGCGACCGCGCCGCGGGCGCGATCGAACTGCGGCGGGGTAAAACCGGTATCGCTGATGGCGCGAATGGTCTCGCCGAAGAGGTTGTAGCCCGTGTGCGTCGGGATGAGGTAATCGGCGAGGTACTCGCCGCCGAATTCCGGCACCGCCTCGATGAGGTGCAGGCGCGCGCCGGGCACGGCGATGAGCTCCATCACCAGCGGCGTGGTGTACATGTCGAACGCCTCGGCAAGGCGCTGGCCGATCTCGCTGATCTCGCGTCTGCGGTCGAGATGGCGCGACGGCGCCACGTGCATGATGTCCACGAAATGGGGCGGGTTGGTCTTCACCTTGTCGCTCACCTCCACCAGGTGGAAGCGCTTCTTGTGGACGATGCCCACGGCGATGATCTCCTCCCCGTCGATGAACTCCTCGAGTATCCACTCGTGGTCCGGCGGGGCCGACGCGAGGAATTCCGAGAGAGCGGCGGCGTCGTTCACCCGGCGGACATTCGTCTTGGCGTGTCCCACCACCGGCTTAATAATTGCGGGGAACGGTTCTTTGCGGAGGCGCGCGGCGGCCGTTTTGGGGGTGATGATCCGATACTGCGGCGACACGATGCCGTTTCTGGCGAAGGCCTCCTTCATGGCGCGCTTGTTGATGCACTGGTCCACGCGCTCGAAGGGCATCATCGGGATGCGGAGCTGATTGGCGATGTAGCAGGCCGTTCGCACGGCGATCCCGAACGAGCGCGACAGCACCGCCTTGATCTGGCCGTCGATGAGCAGCTCGCGGAGCTTGAGGTAGATGTCGTGATGGTTCTCCAGCGATTCCTGGATCTTGATGTCGCATTTGATGAAGCCCGCGGCGCGCGAGTCGCGATCGACCCCGATGACATGATAGCGCTGCTTGCGCGCCTCGTCGATCAGCGGCAACTGGTTGAAGCCGGCCCCGATGGAGACGAGGAAGGTGTTCTGGTGTTGTGCGCTCTTTTTAAACGGGTTCATTGGTGCCGATATGGACCGCCTCAGCTATTAATCGGCACACTGTGGCCGCCGCCGGTAAAAAACACAATGAAAAATCGGCTTCGGGTCCTTCGGGCAGGCGGGAAAATGTGCTTGCCTATTTCCCGAGGCCCGGACAATCGGAATTCATGAAAAGAAAACGTATGCCATACGTCGGTTGGGCGATAGTTATCGGCATGGCCTTCGCCCTTTTATCGGCAGGTTGTGCGAGCGTCCTGTTCCAGGACCTGCACCGGGAAACCCGCGTTTTTTCCGTTCCGCTCGCGGAGTCCGATAAGGCATGGTCGCGGGTCCAGTACTATGTCTATACGGTGATGGGGTACACCAACACCATCCAGTCCAATTCCGGCACCATACGGGTCACCGACACCGCGTTTTCACGGGATTACAACGATCTCACCATCATCCGGGTGGTTAAGAACGAAAAGCCGGTTTTTACGGTTCAGTTCAAAAAAATGCTCTACGGGGACGATGACGAGGTCAAGGACCAGGTCGGCAAAATGAAGGGCCGCCTTGCCGAATTGGAAGAGTATGCGAAAACCGGCGTGTTGCCCAGCGTGCCGAAGTACTGATGCGGCGCGTGCCCGACGCAACGCCGCGAGCGCGATCATGAATGAGTTTTCCGTTGTCCTGTTCCACTCCACCAACCAGGCGATCTGGGCGTCAAAGGTGTTTGCGCAGGCCGGGTTGGAGTATTCGATGATCCCCGTGCCGCGCCACCTGAGCTCGGACTGCGGGTATTGCCTGCGCATCCCCAGCTCGCTGGCCGATGCGGCCGCCGCGCTCATGCGGGATCGCGGCGTCGAGTTCGAGCGCATCGCGGCGCTCGACGGGCAGGCTACTTCCCGCCCTTGATGTCGATGCAGGCGTCGAGGACCTCGATCTTGGTGTACTTCTCATCGAGGAGGGTGAAGAACTTCTCGAAGTCGCCCACCGCGTCGATCCGGGTGGACCCCTTTACGAGCTTGGATATGGTCTTGAGGTCGTCGGAATACAGATAACAGTCGACCTTGTTCGCGTCCACCGTCATCGTCACCACCACGCAGAAGTCGTAATCGATGTGCAGCGACTCGATTACGTCGCTCACCGTCGCGTCGGTGATCACGACGCGCTTCTTCTTGAGGTCTTCGGTCAGCAAATAGCGCATCGCGGGATTTGCGGCCGCAACGATCTTGTCCTTTTCGCTCAGGGTTTGTTGAACGGTCAGTTTGCCCTTGAACGTCGAGCAGGAGGCCAGCAGGACGGCGCTCAAGACTATCGGGATGAGGTTCTTCATGGGGCCACTCCGCGTATCTGAATTATCTGCATTTGGGGTTGGCGGCGCCGGTCCTGTCAATACATTAATTCGCGGCCGATAGTAGCGATGCGCCATTTTTTATCTTGACAATCCCGCTTCAAGTGCGATGTACAAGCATCGTACCGGGGGACCGGCGCTCCGACGCCGGCGCAGTGCGTGCCGTTCGGCAGTGAGATCATTCTTCAAGGTGCCCGCATGATTATTCAGCTCCGGGGAGTGCGCGGATCGCTCCCCACGCCGATGGGAAACCGCGAATACCGCGCGAAACTTGCGTCGATACTTTCCCGCGCCGTCGAGGCGGGTATCAAAAGCGCGGCCGAGATCGGCGCGTTCATCGATGCCCTGCCCGAGGACCTGGGCTACAACTACGGGGGCGACACCACCTGCGTGACCGTGACCTCGCGCAGCGGGCGGACCTATGTCCTTGATTGCGGCACCGGCATCCGTCCTCTGGGCGACGAGATGGTTTCCGGCCCGTGGGGCGTGGGGCGGGGTGCGGTTGATATTTTCATCACCCACACCCACTGGGACCACATACAGGGCCTTCCGTTTTTTAAGCCGCTCTACATTCCCGGCAATGATTTCACCTTTTACTCGCCGTACCCGGATCTCGCGGACCGTTTCGCCCGCCAGATGGAGTTCACCTTTTTTCCGGCCCCGTTCGATAAAACCGGCTCGACCAAGCGGTTCGTGCACATGAACCCGGAGGAGCCGCTTGAGCTGGAGGAGGGCCTTACGGTCGACTGTTATCCCCTCAAGCACCCGGGCGGGAGCGTCGCGTACCGATTTCGCGAAGGCGATAAAATTTTCATCTTTTGCACGGATTGCGAGTTCACGGGTGAGACCATGGAGTCGTTCGGGACGCACAGCGCCTTCTTCCTCGACGCCGACCTGCTCCTGCTGGATTCCCAGTACACGCTGGACGAGTCGTTCAACAAGTTCGATTGGGGCCACACCTCGTATACGGTGGCCGTGAACTGCGCGATCCGATGGCGCGCGAAGCGGCTCGTCCTCACTCACCACGAGCCATCCTATTCCGACGCCAAGCTCCGCGAGATACACCTCGATGCGCTCAACCATCGCAACGAGATGCGGTGCGATTCCCCTGAGATCCTCATGGCTCGCGAAGGGATGGTCTTTCAGCTCTGATCCGGCCGCGCCGCGTAGCGGTAGTACAAGATGATGTCGGCCATCACCATGGCGCCGTTGACGGCGTAGAAGAGCGTGACCCAATCCGGACGCGTGACGATCTTGTTGGCGATTCCCGCCATATACCCGATGAAGATGAGCCACAGGAAGAAGATGGATTTTCCCTCGACCCGCTTTGCGCGAACGGACTTGATGATGGACAACGGCCACGAGCAGCCGAAACAAACGAGCATGATCGCTTCGAACATGGAAGGCCCTCCGTATGATGTCGGCGGAGGCGCGGCCGCGTCCGCCGCGTATTTAACGAATGAACGCGGCAACCCGCGTCAAGTCCATTATCCGTTTTCAGGAAGGAACCGAGGGCGAAGCGCCACGACGGTATTAACGAGGATTCCGGGAGTCCGGGAGCTGATTATTCAGCTTGACAGAATGCATTGCAGCTGCAATAATACGCCATGACAGTTCGTATCGCTCATATCCGCTCGATCCTGCTCGTCTGCCTTGTCGGCATCTTCGCAGCCTGCGGAACCGCGCAGTATCGCTCCGAGGCCACCGGCGGCTCACGGCCGGGCTCGCCTGCCGCCTACTCGAAAATGAAGAGCGAGCGCTATGCCGGAAAACGCGCGCTCGACAGTCTTGCCGATGAAATGCGCTCCCCGAAAGAGGAAGAGGCCGATGAGTCTCCGAAGCCCGCGAAGCCGGTGGAGCGGATGGTCGTGTACTTCGCGAAATACTCGCTTCAGGTCGAAAGCGTACGCAAGTCGATGGCCGATGTCCAGGCGATCGTCGGCGCTGCGGGCGGTTTCATCGAGTCCGCCGTGACGTCGGACAGCTACCGGGCGGCCCGGATCGTGATACGCGTCCCGGTCGCCGAGTTCGAAAAGACGCTCGCGGCGCTCGAGCGCGTGGGCGAGGTAAGCGCGAAGGAGGTCTCGGCCGCCGACGTGACCATGGAGTATCGCGATATCTCGCTTCGCATGGAGATGGCGCGCACCGTGCGCGATCGGCTCTATCAGCTCCTGAAGGCGGCGAAGAAAGCGGACGACCGCGTAAAGATCCTTCGGGAGATCGAGCGTCTCACCACGCAGATCGATTCCATGAACGCGCGCATGGCGTATCTGAAAAACCGCGCCACGCTTTCCACCATCGAGCTTCGGCTCGCCGCGAAGGTGCGCGAGGTCACGCGCAGTTACCTGCCATCGCCGTTCCCCTGGATCGCCGGCCTCGATCCCAACAAGCGGACCATCTTCGATTCCGGCGGGTCCGTGTCCTACGATGCGATGAGCGGTTTTTTCCACATGAAGGACGAGTATTACGATCGCAGCGGCGCGTACCTCTTCATGACGCCCGACCGCAGCACGGGGATGCGGATCGGCACGGTGGACAACTATCCCCCGGCGAACCAGGAATTCTGGCGGGAGGCCCTTCGGCTCGAGCTGTCCAACCGCATGTATACGATCCGCAAAGAGGACGCCATCGTCGCGGGCGCTGCACGCTTCATGAGCTACGAGATCGCGCTCGCGAAGGGCGTGTACGTTCTCTCGGTTGCGGTCACGGACGAAAATATCGTCATCGTCGAGACCGTGTTTCCCGACGACGCGAGCTATAAAAAATACGCTGGCCAGATCGTGAAATTCATTCAGACGATACGGGTGAAATGATGCGGATAGCCGCCTGCGCCATCGCCATCGCCGTGTGCCTTACCGCCGGAATCGTACATGGCCAGAAGCCCGATGAGCAACGGATCATGGTCGCCTATACCTATTATGTGGTGTCGGGGAATACCGACGAAATGCTTTCCGGCATACGCGCGGCGGCGCGCGAACGCGGCGGCTACGTGAAATTCTTTTCGAAGGACCGTATTGTGATACGGCTCCCCCACAAGGAAACGGCATGGCTCGCGCGCTATCTTCGCGAGGCGGGGCAGGTCGCCGACGAGCAGATAGCCCGCACGGACCTCTCGGAGACGCTCGTGGACCTGCGTACGCGGCTTGCGGCGAAGAAGAAGCTCCTGGCCGATCTCTACAAGGTATTCGACAATGCCGCGCTCCCGCAGACGCTCGAGGTCGAGAAAGCGGTCGGCGGCGTCATCGTGGAGATCGAGGAACTCAAGGGGAAGATCGCATATTATCGCGACCGTATCGACCTTCCGGAAATAACGGTTCACCTGACCGCCGGTCCGCGCGGTGCCGTCACCGGAAGCCCCGGGAGCGGTTGGGAATGGATCAGGACATTGGGAATTGAAAGCATCATGATGCGGTATTAACCCATGGCAACGCACAACGACATTCGCCATCCGATGTTCCGCCTGAAAAGGGGCGTTCGTGCGATCGCGTGTATCGCCATGTGCTCGATGGCGCTCATCTCATGCGCGACCATCGATTTCCCCACGCCGCAGGGATTCGCCAAATTCACCAAAGACCAACGCGACTACCGCGCCATCTCGGCCGATGGCGTGCGGATCAAGGCGCGCCGCATCAAGAACGAGCCCTACGGCGACCTGCGGATGTGGCAGGACGCGATCGGCCATCACTTCGAATCGCTCGGATACAAAGAGAAGGAGTCGGGGGTTCTCGCGGCAACCGAGGGATATAGCGGACGTTTCGGCGAATACCGGGCGGTCTTCAACGGTCGGGAGCACCGCTATATCGCGGCGCTGTTCGTCGGAAAGGGCGATATCGTCATCATCGAAGCGGCGGGAGAAGAGGCGGTGTTCGCAAAACGCCGCGACGCCGTCATGACGTCCATCCGCTCGTTCAATCCGGGGAAGTAGCCCCGCGCAGGCAGTAGTCGCCGATCAGCCGCAGAAGCTCCCGCTTCCCGCTTTTCGTCTTCGACGAGGTCGGAAAAACCTGATCGGTCTCCACCATGAGCGCCTCGGCGATCTCCTTCATCCGCGTGCGCAGTGCCGATTTCGACACCTTGTCGCACTTGGTGATCGTCAGGGCCACCGGAATCCCCTTGTCCGACAGCAGCGTGATGATGTCGCGTTCGAGATCGTCCGGCGTTCTCCGCACATCGATGAGCAAAAACGCGATGCGCAGGTTTCGACGATGGGCGCAATAGTCCCGAATCATGGGCACGAAGGCCTGCTTGACCGACTTGGGCACCTTCGCGTATCCGAACCCGGGCAGGTCGGCTATCGAAACGGCATCGTTGACGAGGAAGAAATTGACCGCCGTTGTCACCCCCGGCCGGGATCCAACCTTTACCAGGCTGGCGCTTCCCACAAGCATGTTGATGAGCGATGATTTTCCCACATTGGATCGCCCTAAAAACGCGATCTCAGGGTGGTCATACGACGGGTATCCCTTCGGGTTCATGCTGCTTTTCACGAATACGGCCTTGGTAATCTTCATAACGCAGTGTCCCGCACCATAAGCAGCGCATGCTCCCCGGCGCCGTAGTAGTTTTTTCGCCGGCCGGCCTCCGCGAACCCGCACCGAGCGTACAGGGCGATCGCCGCATGGTTGGCGCCGTTCACCTCGAGATGGATGGTCGCGACGCCCCGCGAGCGACACTCGTCGATGATCGCCCCGACGAGAAGAGCGCCATGACCACTCCTGCGCGCCTCCTCGCTGACGGCGATGCGTAGGAGCTCCGCCTCGTCGAGCACATGCCGATATAACGCATACCCGACAATGCGGTCGTCGGCGCACGCGCACAGCATGCTCGATTCCGGACGGTCCAGCGCCTCGGCGATCATGACGGCGCTCCAGGAACCTGCGAATGAGCGCCGCTCGATCTCGGCGATCGAGTCGATATCGCCGACCGTTGCATGACGAATACGGGCCGTGTCATGATTGGTCGTCATGTCGAAAAAAACCTTTGACAAATCGAGTGATAAAATTTTTGGTCACATCAACATTTCTTCGCTATACCGTTATACGCCGGATGCGCCGTTCGCCCCAAAAAGCGATCATGGGGCTCACGGCATACGCTGTAAATTACATTTTGGTGATCAATGGGAAAGAAAGCACATACGGTCATCGTTCGAAGCGATCTCTGCAAAGGGTGCGAGCTGTGCATTCATTTCTGTAAAAGAAGCGTCCTTCGCTTTTCGCCTGAGTTCAACATCCAGGGCTATCATTTCGCCGAGGCGGACCCCGCGGCCGAGTGCAACGGCTGCATGGTGTGCACCAGCGTATGTCCCGAGGTGGCCATCGAGGTGCACTATGAGTAAGGTGTTCATGAGCGGCAATCACACCTTTGCCGAGGCGGCCATACGAGCGGGCTGCCGGTGCTATTTCGGCTATCCCATCACCCCGCAGAACGAGCTTGGCGAGTACATGGCCGCGAACATGGCCAATGTGGGCGGCGTTTTCATCCAGTCGGAAAGCGAGACGGCGGCCATCAACATGGTCATCGGCGCGGCCTCGACCGGCGCCCGTGCGATGACGTCCTCGTCGAGTCCCGGGGTAAGCCTCAAGCAGGAGGGGATTTCCTTCCTGGCCGGATTCGAGCTTCCGGCGGTCATCGTCAATGTGATGCGCGGCGGCCCCGGACTGGGAAACATCGCCCCGGCCCAGGGGGACTATTTCCAGGCCACCCGCGGCGGCGGACATGGCGACTACCGCACGCCCGTCTTTGCGCCGTCAAGCGTACAGGAGGCGGCCGATCTCACGGCCATCGCATTCGACGTGGCGGACCGGTATCGGACTCCGGTGATGATCCTCGCCGACGGCATGCTCGGGCAGATCCGCGAACCGGTGGTGTTTCCCGATCCGATTGGCGAGCTTCCGGAAAAGGAATGGGCGCTCAAAGGACGCGGTGACGGCCCCAGCCGATACATGGCGTCGCTCATTCTCGACGCGCTCGAGATGGAAAAACACAATTGGAAGCTCGTGCGCAAGTATGAAGAGATAGCGAAAAACGAGGTGCGCTGCGAGCAGTTTATGCTTGATGACGCCGAGATCGTGGCCATTGCGTACGGGACCACGGCCCGCATCGCGAAGGGCGCTATCAACCGCCTGCGCAAGGACAACATCCCGGTGGGGCTTCTGCGGCCAATCAGCCTATGGCCGTTCCCGAAAAATGAAATCATCGATCTCACCAAACGCGTGAGGAAATTCATCGTTTTTGAAATGAGCACGGGACAGATGCTCGAGGACGTGCTCCTGGCCGTCCAGGGACGCGCCGAGGTGCAGTTCCATGGACGCCCGGGCGGCGTGGTCCCGACCCCGATCGAGTTCTCGCGCATCCTGTATCGGGAGTATCAAATACTGCAGAAGGGACGAAACGGCGCGTCACACTCATAAACCCGGACAGAACACCAATGACAATAAAGAACCCCTGGCCCATATACTACAAGAAGGACGTCATCACGCATTACTGCCCGGGGTGCGGGCATGGCATTGTCCATCGCATCGTCGCCGAGGTGCTCGAGGAGCTCGATGTGGGCCGGCGGGCGATCTGCGTGAACCCGGCCGGGTGCGCGGTGCTCGCGTACCAGTATTTCGACATCGACATGCTCGAATCGGCCCACGGGCGCGGGACGGCGATGGCCACCGGGATCAAACGCTCGCGTCCGGACCTCTTCGTGTTCACCTACCAGGGCGACGGCGATCTCTCCGCCATCGGCACCGCCGAAACGATACACTCGGCCAACCGTGGCGAGCAGATTTGCGTCATCTTCATCAACAACGCCGTGTACGGAATGACCGGCGGGCAGATGGCGCCGACGACGCTCATCGACATGAAAACGACGACGACCCCGAAGGGCCGCACCGCGCGCGTCGACGGCTTCCCGCTGCACATCACCGACGTGGTCGCGACCTTTCCCGGCGTGGCCTACGCGGAGCGCGTCGCGGTGAACGGGCCGGCGGGCATCAATCGCACCAAGAAGGCGATCACGACGGCCTTCCAGACGCAAATCGACGGCCTGGGGTATTCCATCATCGAGGTCCTCTCGCCCTGTCCCACCAACTGGAAGCTCAACTCGATCGATTCCTTCGCCTGGATCACCGACGTCATGGCGAAGGAGTTCCCGATCGGCGTTCTGGTCGATCGCAGGAGGAAACAGGCCGATGCTGATTAAAATGATCTTTGCCGGATCGGGCGGGCAGGGCGTTCTCACCGCCGGGAACATCCTGGGCAACGCCGCGATGATCGACGACTACCACGTGACCTATCTGCCGTCGTACGGGGCGGCGATGCGCGGCGGGACGGCGAACTGCACCATCTGCATCTCGGACGAGGAGATCGCCTCGCCGGTCGCCTCATCGCCCGATTTCGTCGTGTCGCTCAACAAACCCTCCACGGTGAAATTCGCGAACCGCCTCGAATCGGGCGGGCAGCTGATTTACAACTCGAGCTTAATCGATACGTTCCCCTATCGCGGCGATATCGATCTCTATCCGGTTCCGGCAAACGCGATTGCGGCGAGACTGGGAAACGAACGATCGGCGAACATGGTCGCGTTGGGGGCGTTCATTAAAATCGTGCGGGTCATCAAGCTTGAAACCGTCGAGAAAAGCATTGCCCAGCTGATGGGCAGCAAGGCGAAACTGGTCGAAACGAGCTGCACGGCGCTCAGGGCCGGATTCGACGGGTTCCCGTTTTCCAACGGGCAGGCGTAACGGCAATCGCGTACTCGAGTGACGATGGCGCGACGAGGGACGACTCGCCGCGAGATGCGAATGTAATCCGACGAACAAGGAGGGGACCCACCGATGCCCATCACCCAGGTTAGCGTGGCCGTTCAGAACACGCCAGGAAAGCTCAACGAAATCTGCGAGATCCTCGAAAAGGAGAATATCAACATCAAGGCCATCATGGCCTCATCGGTGCTCTCCCCGGTGCAGGTGCACATGATCGTGGACGAACCGGCGAAGGCCGAGAATGTGCTTCGCGGGAGCGGTTTGACGGTGTCGACTCGCGAGGTGGTCGCGGTCGCGACGCCGGATCATCCCGGCGGACTCAATGCCGTTCTCCGGCCGCTCCGCGAGGCGAAAGTGAACATCGAGTGCCTGTATCCCTTCATTACGCTGCATGGCGATGAGGCGATCATCATCATCGAGGTCGATAAAATTAAAGAGGCCAAAGAGGTCCTTAAAAAGCATTGGGTGAAGGCCTACGGGGCGGAGCTGTACAAGCGATAAAGCTTTTTGGTTTCGAACAAACCGAATTCCGAAACGTGCGTTGCGTTCGTATCATAATTCCGTGAGTATTGCGCGGTTGAAACGTAATCGGTTGTTTTCTCGTTTATATATATCATACGCGTTCCCGATGGAATCCGCCGGCGTTTCGATAGGCGACCGCCGATGAAATACCACCGGGAATAGCCGGTGTGTCGGAAATAATCGCTACTTGTCCTTGAACGCCGGCTCGCGTTTCTCGAGAAAGGCCGCAACCCCTTCTTTTTTGTCGTCCGTTTCGCACAAGGTCCCGAAAAGCTCGCGTTCGAATTTTTGCGCCGGGAGCATGTCCATCTCCATTCCCTCGCGGACCGCCTTCATCGCGGCGCGCACCGCGAGGCGGCTCCGTGACGCAATAGCCTTGGCGAGCTGTTTCGCCTCATCGACAACCTGTCCCTTGGGCGTTGCGCGGTTTACCAGGCCGTAGGTTTCCGCTGTTTTCCCTGTGATGAAATTCCCAGAGAGCACCAGCTCGAGCGCGCGTCCCTTTCCGATATACCGCGGCGTGCGCTGGGTGCCGCCGTACCCGGGAATGATGCCGAGTTTGATCTCGGGCAGGCCGAGCTGCGCCGTCTCGTCGGCCAGACGGATATGGCAGGCGAGGGCGAACTCCATGCCGCCGCCGAGGCAGAATCCGTTGATCGCGGCGATAAACGGCTTCTCGGCGTTCTCGATCAGGTTGAACAGGTCGTGCCCGTTCTCGAGGTAGGTGCTGCCGTCGACGGCGCGGTTCTGCGCCTTCACCTCGGTGATGTCCGCGCCCGCGATAAACGCCTTGCCGGCGCCGGTAAAGACCACCACGCGCACCGAATCGTCGTTGATCGCTTTAATGACGGTTTCGCGGATGTCGGCAAGCACCGGGGTGCTTAGCGCATTCATCGGCGGATTGTTGATTTCCATAAGCGCGATGCCGTGTTCATCGACGGTATAGCCGCATTTCTTTTCCATGCGATACTCCTTTCAGGTAATAGAATTTCATAAACGGTAGTATCGTGAAGGGAAATCTCTCCGTCAAATACTTTCTGCTCGGGTGAATAGTATTTGACACGGGTACGGAATGCGAAAAGGGTACGGCCACGGGGGAGGCTGATGATGAAGCTGCGGACAACCATACTGACGGCGGTGACACTATCGTTATTCGTCATGGCAATCTGTTGCGGTCTCGCCGCTCAGACCCCGCCCGGGCGCACCGCGCAGAAAACCAAACCCCAAACGGACGCGCCACGCCCCTCGATGCTGTTGGCCGATATCGCGAAGAATGTCGAGTCGTACAAGCGGAAAACGGTCACCATGCCGCTTCGCCTTAAGCACGTCGACAGGGTCTTCGAAAAAATCGCGTTTTACGATACGAAGAACGTCGATATCGTTTTCGATTACGCGTCAATAAAACGCGATCCGCAATTCCAGTCGAATTTCGCGACCATCCGAGAGGGGATGATGTATACCGTGAGTTTCGTCGTTCGGGGTACCGGTGCGCTGGGGGAGATCGCCGCGGATCTCGTCAAATTCGAACCGGCAATCCTTGATCGGTTGCCGTAATAAAACAAGACATGGAGGGCAGAATAGCTGGGCATCTATCCTGCCTTCCATGCTGTTTTTAATTAAGCGCAGTGCTAAGACGACAACATAGTAACACTTGGGAGGGAATTACTATATTGCTTCTTACGATACATTAATCGGCAGTCGGAACGAAAAACTTTAGCGTTTTTCGAATGATCCACGCCGATAAAAAATATTTATTTCCTGCTTGACATAATTTTTTTTATTGGTTAATTGCTACTTAATTGCACTGAGGCGAATTGCAAGAAGTTATTAATTACAAGGGAGACAATCATGAGAAAGTACGTAGTTGTCCTTTTAGTTTTGGCCGTTGCCGCTGCTATTTCCTGTAAGGGCGGGCAGGGCGTCGGCGACCCCAATTCGATGTTTGTGAGCGCATCCAACCAGTCGCTGGCGAAGATTCCGGTGAAGGGTTTCGGCTATAAGAGCTCAACGCTGCCCCCGCAAGAGTGGGACAAGTGGGCCACCGCCGCCGCTCCTGTCGTCAAGGAAATCATCACCAAGCTGCCGGATGGCTATGTCCTCCAAGTGACCGGTCATGCCGATTCCCGCGGTCCCGAAGAGCGTGTCGGCGCGAAGCCCGGCAACCTCAAGATATCCGATGATCGCGCGAAGGTCGTTTTCAATTCGCTGAAGAAGAAAGGGATTGATTCCCCGAAGATGACCTATAAGGGCATTGGCTCTTCCGAGACGACCGGCGAATGCGGTTCCACGGATCCCTGCCAGCGTCGCGTTACCTTCAAAGTCGTTCCCAAGAAGTAGTTCAATCTTGCTTGGAATTGCTGGAATGAAAAAAAGGCCGGGATTAATACCCCGGCCTTTTTGCATGTCCGTCACGTCAATTTATATAGCGCATGAATCGATGTGAAGGGATCATCATAAAGGCCTATGGGGCCTATTACCGCGTTCTTGCGGATGGGGAAGAGTTCAATTGCGCGCTTCGGGGCAAGTTCAGGACATCGGCGCGCGGTTCATCGTATAGCGATCCCGTCGTTGTCGGGGACCGGGTGCTGATTTCTCGTAATGACGATGGGACCGGCGCCATCGACGAGCTTCTGGAGCGCAGGAATATCTTTTCGCGGAAGGAGAAGGGCCGGAACCGAAGCGAGGATGTCATTGCGTCGAACCTCGATCGGATCATTGTCATCCAGGCCTTTCAGCGACCGCGCATGAACCTCCGTTTCGCCGACCGCATCATCGTTCGGTCGATCAAGGAATCAATCGACGTGGTCGTGTGCGTCAACAAGCTCGATCTCGCGGACGACGCCGCCTGCGAATTCGTGCTCGAATACTACCGCGGGGCCGATGTTCCGGTGCTTTTCGTAAGCGCTCAAACCGGCGATGGGATGGGCGAACTGGCCGACGTGATCAGGAACCGGGTGACGCTGTTTGTCGGAAATTCGGGCGTAGGAAAATCCAGCATTCTCAATACGCTTGTACCGGACCTCGACTTGCACACAATCGAGATTTCCGACAAAACCGGGAAGGGGCGGCACGCGACGACGAATGCCGCGATGATCCGCGTGGATGCGGAGTCTTTCATCGTCGACACCCCGGGATTGCGTGAGTTCGGCCTCCTTGACATCGAGCCCCATGAGCTTGCCGGCTACTTCATGGAGTTTTCCCGTTACCATGACGCCTGTTCCTTCCGTCCCTGCACGCACGATCATGAACCGCAGTGCGCTGTGCGGGACATGGTTGACGAGGGCGCCATCGCACATGAGCGCTATATTTCCTACCTGAACATTCTCGCCACGCTCCGGGAGTACCGCGCGATCAAATATGGATGATTATTCCATTGACAGCTGCGCGCGTCGCGAGTACACGGTAACGCGATAGCGCCGCAGCATGGAATGTCAAACGCCGCCATGAATCGAAAAGCCCGCATCGAAAACACGGTTGAAACGCGCTCCCGAATCCTTCAATCAGCGAAAAAGGAGTTCGCCGAGCGCGGATACGACGGCGCGCGGATGGGTTCCATCGCAAAACGGGCTCGGGCGAATCAGGCCCTTATCCATTATTATTTCGGGAACAAGGAGAACCTCTACCGGGAGGTCCTCGATCGAATTTTCGGGATCGGGACGTTCAAGGAGCGCGGGTTCGATTCGCTCATCGCCGAATGGGGACTTTCTCCGCGGGAGAGCCTGTACGTGGTGATATACTTTTTCGTGCATTTTCACTTCGATGCGTCCGACAACGATTTCAACAAAATCATCATACGCGAAATCGTGGAGGAGCGCGCCACACTGAAGGCGATCCTTCGCGAGTATGTCATTCCGTGGCACGAGGCGATCGAGCGGATCATCGTGCGCGGCATCGAGGCGGGGGAGTTCGAGACGGCGAACCCGGTGCTCATGGTGTACAACGTCTTCAACTTCATCTTCAGCTACATCAACAGCCGTCACTGTTTCGAGGGAACCGAATGGCACCATCGGTTGTTTTCACACAGCGACGTGCAGCAGTTTTTGCAGTTTACTCTGGATTACGTGTTCAAGGCGCTCCAGGTTCCCGGCGCAAAGGTGCGGCCGGTGCGCCTCCCGCCCGGGATCATCGCGTCGGTTGACGAGATCATACGCGAATGCAAAAAGCTCTCGATCGCCGAAGGCGCGCCGGGATCATAACAATCCGGTTCAAGAAAAAATCCTTGATAAATAGGCGTGAATACACGATATCGTCCCGACCCGCTGGTTGCGGGCGAACAATGACGGGCAGGCGGGCTCATGAAGCGATTGCTACTGGTTGACGACAACGAAAAATACGCGGCCATCATAACGAACCATTTCCGACCGCTCGGGTACGAGATCGACCACGCCGTGAGCGCCGCCGATGGGCTTTCGATGTTCACGAAAAACGGCCTCGATCACTATGCGCTGATCGTGACCGATATCACGATGGAATCGCAGGTCGCCGGGCTCTTTATGCTGCGGAAGATCCATACGATGGGCTATCGTGGACCCATCGTCATTGCGAGCACCGGATTCGATTTCCCGGGCGCAAAGACGTTGTCGAAGCTGTTTCTGCGGCCCACGGGCGCCACGTACCTCGTCCCGAAGACGACCGTGCTCAGGAACGATTTCGAGTATCATCCGATGGCGTTTTTCGCGAAACCGCTCAAGGCGTTTCCCGAGTCGTCGTAGCGCTTCAATTCTTAAAGAAGAATTCGGTCCGTCGATTTTTTCTCCGGCCCTCGGGTGTCGTATTCGATGCGATCGGCTTTTCCGATCCCATGCCAACCGCGCTCAAGCGCTCCGGGCTGATCCCGTTTTTCACCATATATTCGATCACGGCATCCGCGCGACGCTCGGACAGGCGTTTGTTGTAGCGAGGGTCGCCCACCGAGTCGGTGTGGCCGCGCACCTCGAGCCGGAGCGACGGATCACGCTTTAACAACATGACGAGCTTGCCAACGATGTCGATCGACGCCTTCTTGAGGTACCATTTATCGAAATCGAAGAGGATGTTGTCCACCACGTATCCTTTGCCCTTTTCGAGCCGCTCCAGATGAATGTCCGCTCCGGCGTCCTTGCCGCCGATGATGGTTTTCTTCGGCAGATACCCGGAGGCGGTTGCCAAAATCTCGACATTGTCGCCGGTGGGAACCTCAACCTCGCCCGATGAGGAGATGTCGGCCTTCTTCGAGTAGACGAGCTTGTCCTTGTCCCATTTTTTTATCTCAACCTGCGCGGAGATGCCCCTCTTGTTATCATCGGTGATGGTTACCTTGAATTTTCTGGTCTCCAGTTTCGGTGGTTCATTCCGTTGTGTGGCTTTCTCCCGTCCCGGCGTCATGCGGTCATCCGGCCGGTCCGGTCCGGTTGGGGTTTTCTCGGATTTCTTCTCGTGTTTCGCGGGGCGTTTCGTCGCGCCTTCGCGGTCTGATGGCCCGTCCGGTTTCACCGGGCCTCCCGGTTTAACCGCATAGCCGTCGCCGCCATCGACAACGCGCGCGTAGTATTCCGTTCCGAGCGCATAGACATAGTTCCCCGCTGGCAGGATCAGGATGCCCTTCGAGGCGATCGGCTGCGAAACGGCGCCGGGGAACGGCGTTCGGTACTCCCACAATACCGTGTTGTCGTCAAAGTTCATTGCGCGAACCCGTCCGAAGGTAATCGGTTTTCCCTTAACGGGGACCGACTCGTTATAGGCGATGTAGATGAGGTCGCGGATCGTCACGAACAGCGGTCCCGCGGATGTCCCGACGGGGATGGTGCGGATGCGCTCGCCGGAATCCGGATTGATCACCGCGATATCGCTGTTGTTCACGGTAAACAGGATGGCGCGATCGGTAAAACTGGGAGTGGAGGTGATGGGGGCGCCGTACTCTTTAGACCAGCGGGTGTCGCCGGTCTTCAGGTCGAGGCAGTACAGGGAGCGGCCGGTGGGGATGTACACACGCTGGCGATACACCACCGGGGGGAATATCTGCAGGGGTTTTTCCAGGCGGCGCTCCCAGATGGTTTTACCCGTGTCATAGGCGAGGCAATGGACCGTAAACAGGCCCGTCGCATAATCCATCGATTGCGTGATGATCATATTATCGTAGTACGTGGGGAAGGCGCTGTATGTTTTGATGGCGCGGTTTTCCCAGAGCTCATGGCCGTTCACGACATCGCGCGCCAGGAACATGTTCCGCGTTCCGTAAAAGATCTTGTCGTTCATGATGATGGGGTCTGCGTAGATCCCGTCGACGGAAACGGCGCTGGTTCGTCCCGAGAGGCCCTGCGGTTTCACGGTCTCGGTGCGCATGCCGGTTCGCGCCCAGAGCACGCGGCCGCTGTGCTTGTCGAAGGCATACATGGCGATTGGATCGGAAAGGAAGAGCATGTTGTCTTTGACCAGGGGATATTTGATCTTTCCCGCGGACCTCGACAATGCCTTGAATTGCGACGATATCTGCTTGAAGTCGACCCGCCATTGCACCTTTCCGTATTCCTCATCGAGGCAGTAGACATTCGATTTGATGTCGCTGAAAAAGACCCGGCCGTCCGACACCACCGGATTGAACACCCGTTCGTCGGCCTGGTAGAGCCATTTCAGGTTGTTGTTCTTGACGATCACCTCGTCATTGTTGCCGGTGAAATAAATATTGCCCTTGAAGATGGGCCAGTCCTGCGCAACCAGGCCGGTGGCCGTGAGCGTTATGATAATCGCGACTATGTGGACGAGGAGCTGTTTCATCACCGTGTACCGTTCCGTGGGTTATCGCTGAAAGACGAATTCTTCGAGGGTCCCGCCCGAAAACTCTGTCGTGAGAAATGAGCCTATTTCGTGCTCGTCGACATCGTCCGCCGCAAAGACGACCGCTATAAGCCGGCCGGCGCCGGAGTACGGCACGAACTTTATCTCGTTGATAGACCTGGTGTACCGTTCCCGAAAACGGGAGAGAAACTCATCGAAGAGCGCCTCTTTCTTTTTTTGCGGTCGATAGTATATGTGCAGGATCATGATACGGTAACCATGTGCGCCCGGATTCGATTTTTCAAGTAAATATTATGCATGCGGAGGCCCAATGTGCCATTCGAGATTGTTATATGCAACTTCCCATAACATATCTTATGTCTCATAAGGCGGGATGTGCTTTTAGGGATTGTCGCAAATTTCGCCGTTCTTATCGGATTTACTTTTCTTTTCTCTTGGATTTCAATATATTTCGTATGATATTTCCCGGGATGTTTCAGGAACTTGTGCGATATCAAATCCCAGGCGATACTACTGTATATACAAAAAACCGCACACCCCCAGGAGGCGTTGGGTATGATCAGCAAGCGTCGATGGTATGACCGGGACCCGGACCTTCGCAAGGTTATGATTACCCTGGAGCATGCTGACGAGGAAACACGGAACAGGATCGTGCACGAAATTAACCGGCTTCTGTGCGAATACGGCTGTGACGGCATCGACTGCAAGCTTACGGATCTTCCCCCCGCCATGAACAAGCGTTGGTACGATTGCGACCCCTATTGGTGGATCACGGTCAATTGCCTTCGGTACGTGAATGCCGATATCATCAAAAAAATTGCACTGTAGACGATTTCTCGCGATATTCCCCGTTATTACACTTTTCATCACAGCAGCGTACGGCCGTGCTGACGCCCGAGATACAGCTGCATTTCGGAGCATGATGTACGTCCACGGAGAATCGCCGCTCGGGGCCGCTGAAAAAAAATCGCTGATATCGGGCGCGCCGTTCGATATCGTGTGCATTACCGGATTTGCCGTCATGGCGGATGGGAACGTTCGCGTGGCCGTAAACCGTGAGAAGCTTGCGCATATCAGTCGATCGAGTCGGGCCCGGGGGGCGCGCATGTATCCCCTGATCGCGCCTCGTTCGGTTTCGCAGGGGAAGCGTCTTTTACGCTCGGTTGAAGCGCGCGATACCGCCATTCGGAATCTGGGGCGCATTCTGAAGGTTTTCAACTTCACGGGATTGCACCTCGATTTCGAGTACTTTCCGCCGGATTATCGACACGATCTTGCCGTTTTTATCCGCGAGCTGAAAGCGTCGTTTCCCGGAACCACGATCTCGATGGCGGTATTCCCGCAGACGGGATTCCCGTCCGAATACGCCCGATTTCACGATCTCGCCCTACTCGCGCCCCTTCTCGACGAGATCGTGCTCATGTGTTACGATATTCATCGTCCGGGAACGGCGCCCGGCCCGGTCACCTCGGTCGACTGGGCGCGTCGGAGCATCGCACATGCGCGCGCCCACGTGGATTCGCGGCGCCTGTATCTCGGCATACCTGCATACGGGTATCGGTGGACAAAAGACGGACGGGCTGCGGTCGTCACCGGATTTCAGGGAAAGAGGCTGATTCACTCCGCGTTATCCGTGCGCGATCCCTCCGGCACGGTGCGATTGAATGGTCGGAAAGACGGATCGTTCGTCTTTTTTGCGGACGATCATACTCGCGCCGTCCTCACGGCCCTTGCCAAGGAGCATCGTCTCGCCGGAATCGCCGTCTGGCGGCTCGGATTTGATGATTTGTAACCAAAACTTTTATTAAACATAAAAATATTCCCGTTTATTATAATTTTTTTAACGTATTTTGGCGAATCACCCGATACTTTTTATGAGACATAATGGATTGGTGGCGTGTTGAGGATACGGAGGTCCCGACCATTGCTATGCTGGAGGTTCTCCATGAAACGCAAAAAGAACAACTTCAAGAAGCTGCTTCAAAAATACCTCAAGTTCAAGGGGCTGGACATCGTCATCTACACCATCGACGGGACCGTGATCGAACTCAACAAGAACCGGACCATGATCAAAGACGAGATCGTCGTCTTCGACAAGTACAACCGGGAACAGCGAATACCGATTTCGTTGATCAAGGCGGTCGATCTCTTCGCCGCATAGCCGCTGACGGAATCCTCCGACGCCCTTCTCTCTCGCGCCGTCCGCATGCGCCCGACCCGTTCATCCGTCATGGATGTTCGGATCGGAGCTACCATGCGCATTTTGACCAATGTGCGGCAATATTTTCCGTAAATAGTATTGACAATAATCACACCTCCCAATAAAAAAAAGTAACCGAATGCGGCCGGTTTGGCACCGATAGAAGCACGGTCGTAGATGCACATGTGTAACGATGGATAACATACGATATCACGCAGTAAATACGGTCGCGGTCATTATCTTCGCCTATATCACCGCGATTACGATAAACCAGGTCATTCGTTTCGTGTTCGCCCCGACGTTCTCGATACCGCAGAAGGCGATGATCGAGAAACTCGCGCAGCCGCGCCTGAAGCCCTTCGAGGAGTACAAGTCCATCGTCGATTCCGGTTTCTTCAAGATTCCGTCGGAGACTCCGGACGTGCCGGGCGTCGGCCAGGGGGGCGCTGGGGCCGAGAGCGTAAACGAGCTGCTGCTGTTGGGGACCATCACCGGCCCCAGCCACATCGCCCGCGCGCTCATCAAGAAGAAAACCGAAAAGGACCCGCAGATTTTCCGTCTTTACGGCACGGTCCATGGCCATAAGCTTATAAGAATTGACAACTCGAAGGTGTATCTTAAAACGGGAAACAGCGTGCAGATCCTTGACATGTTCGCCAAAGAGGGCGCGGCGGCGACTCCCGCGAAAGCGCCGTCCGGCACCGGGGCCGCGCTACCCACCTCGGGCAAGGTGGTGCAAAACCTCAGCAAGGCCGAGCTGCAGCAAAAGGTGCTCAACAACGTCGACAACGCGCTCCAGGGCATCCAGGCCGGTCCCTACCGCGTAGACGGCGCCATCAAAGGGTATAAGATCTTTCGCATCAAGCCCCATAACATCATGTACAAGCTGGGGGCGCGAAACGGCGACGTGCTGATGCGGGTGAACGGGCATGCGATCGACAGCACGGAGAAGCTCTTGAGCATCTGGAAGTCGGTCCAGGGCGATTCGAAGATCTCGGTTGACCTGGAGCGCGGCGGCAAGCTCTTGACGTTCGATTTCAATATTACCGAATAAACGCATGGGAAAGGCATGATGATATCTACGACGGGAGTCGCGCGCATCGCAGGAATTCTGCTTATCGGCACCGTTATTTTCTCGGTCGGCGACGTTCGGACGCAGGAGGCGCCGGTCAAGGAACCCACGCGCGAGGAGAGCAAGCAACCGGTACGTACCGAAGCCCCGGCCGCCACGGACAAAAAGACGACCCCAACCATAAAGAATGACGCTACGCCGAAAAAGTCTGTTATCGACGATTCGTCGAACACGACGGCTCCGACGACCCGAAAAGCGCGGCGCGAACGCGCCCAGGCGGAAAAGGGCAAATATTTCACCCTGAACTTCAAGGACGTCGAGATCAACGAATTTCTCAACGTCATGAGTCAGCTCATCGGCAAGAACATCATCATCGACGAGAAAATCCGCGGGAAGGTCACCATCAGCTCCGCGAAGAAGATCCCGGTGACCCAAGCGTATGATATCATGAAGTCGATCCTCGAGGTGAAGGGCCTTGCGGTCATCGAGACCGAAAATCTCATCAAGATCGTCCCAATCAAGGAAGCCATCCGTAAAAACGTCGAGGTGATGATCGACGACAATAAAAAAAAGCCGCCCCACGACGATGACCGCATCATCACCTACCTTCTGGAGCTCCGGTATGCGGACGCGAACGAGATCCAGCGCGTGCTGATGGCGCTCAAACCGCAGAACACCGACATCGTCGTTTACAAGCTGATGAATATCCTCATCTTCAGCGGCACCTCCTCGGACATCAAGGGACTGGTCCGGATCGCAAACGAGCTGGACAAGAAGGTCGAGGACGAGGTGATCGAGGAGAAGAAGCCGAAGGGGAATATCCACGTCGTCCACCTGGAAAACGCAAACGCCGAGCAGCTGGCCAATGTTCTCTCACGGATTCCATTCTCCGATAAGGCGCTCATCCAGACCGGGCAGCCGACACAACCGCAGACGCCGGAACGCAAACCGGTGAAGGAGTCGTCGAAATCGAGCCGGGTCACCCAGACGCAGAAGACGGGCTCGCCCACATCGCCGCAAACCAAGCTCTCCATCATCGCGAACAAGGAAACCAACTCGCTCATCATTACCGCGACGCCGGAGGAGTACAACGATATCCGCCGCATCATCAAGGAGCTCGACATCGTTCGCGAGCAGGTGTATATCGAATCGCTGATCGTCGAGGTCACTGCGGAAAACAGCTGGGGGCTGGGCATCGACTGGATGCTGGGCGCCCAGAGCGGGGAAAATCTCTATGGCGGTTCGTCGATCATGGGCAACCCGCCGAGCTACAAGCTTCCGGACGGGTTTACCGGGAAAAAGCTCGCCGTGCCGCTGTCGACCGGTTTCCAGCTGGGCTACCTTGCAGACAAGTCGGTGCTGGGATATGTTCTCCTGAACGCGACCGGGACCGACAAGAACTTCAACGTCCTTTCGACACCGCAGCTCCTGACGACCGACAATCAGGAGGCGGAGCTCAATGTCGGGCAGGAGATCCCGGTCCCGACCAACAACCGCATCAGCGATACGGGGACGCAGTTCTACACCTACGAGTACAAGTCCGTGGGCGTGAAATTCAAGATCAATCCGCACATCACCCAGAAGGAGCGGATCACCCTCGATCTGTATCTTGAGGTGAATTCGGTGCTCGGCACCACGCAACAGCTTCCCGGCGGCTCCATCATCCCGCCGTCGATGGGGCGGCGCGACATGAAAACGAAGATCTCCGTCCACGACGGGCAGACGATCGTCGTCGGCGGGCTCATCACCAATACCAAGAGCGATAGCGAGGTGAAGGTGCCGCTCCTGGGCGACATCCCCCTGCTCGGATGGTTTTTCAAGCGCAAGACAACCGAGTACAAGAAAACGAACCTGCTCGTTTTTATTACGCCGTATATCGTGACCAAGAAGGACAAGATCGATTCCATCACCCGTCACAAGAAGGAAGAGCAGAGCCGCATTAAACTCCGGGACTAGTCCCTGACGCCCCATGCAGAAGATCACGAAAGAAAAGCACCTGGGCACCCTCCTTGTCGAGAAGGGCGTCATCACCAACGAGCAGCTCCAGGAGGTGCTGCTCGCGCAGAAAGGGTCGAACATGCGGATCGGGCAGCTCCTCATCAAGAAGGGGCTGGCCACCGAGGACGAGATCCTTTCGGCGCTCTCCGAGCGCTTCGGCATCGCCTACGTCAAGCACATCGAGTTCGCCGATCCCGACAATATATTCACAAAGATCCCCGTTCACTTCCTGAAGAAGAACAAGATCGTCCCCTTCAAATACGAGGGGAAGACGATTTTCGTGGCCGTGCTCGACTTCCTGAACATTCAGCCATTCGACGATCTCAAAATGATTTATCAGGAATACAATTTCGAGCCGGTGATCGTGTCGAACGACGAGATCCAGCGCCTATTGAACAGCCACTTCGACGTGATGAAGAACGAGTCGACCGACGAGGTAATCGACAATCTCGAGGAGTCCGACCTCGAGATCCTGAGCTCGCCGGTGTCGGAGACCGAAGACATCCTCGACATGGCCAACGAGGCGCCCATCATCAAGCTGGTGAATATGGCGATGCGCGAGGCCATCAACCGCCGGGCGAGCGATATCCACATCGAGCCTTACGAGAAGGACCTCATCATCCGCTTCAGGATCGACGGCATCCTGTACCCGATGTATACGCCGCCGAAAAAATTCCAGGGCGCCATCATATCGCGAATCAAGATCATGGCGAACCTCAACATCGCCGAAAACAGACTCCCGCAGGACGGTCGCATACAGCTCAAGATCGGCGGAAAGGACATCGATATCCGCGTTTCCATCTACCCGACCTATTACGGCGAGCGCGTGGTGCTCCGGTTGCTCAACAAGACCGACATGGAGTTTTCACTCAATTCACTGGGCTTCTCCGACGACACCCTGGAGAAATTCAACGAGCTCATCAAGAAAACGCACGGCATCGTGATGGTGACCGGTCCGACCGGAAGCGGAAAATCGACCACGCTCTACAGCGTGCTCACGAGGCTCAACCAGCCCGATGTGAACATACTCACGGTCGAGGACCCGATCGAGTACCAGCTCCACGGCATTGGCCAGATGCAGGTGAAGCCCAAGATCGACCTCACCTTCGCGGCGGGCCTTCGGTCCATTCTTCGCCAGGATCCCGACATCATCATGGTGGGCGAAATTCGGGACGTGGAAACGGCTGAGATCGCGGTACAGGCGGCGCTCACGGGCCACCGCGTGTTTTCGACGCTCCACACCAACGACGCCGCGAGCGGGATCACGCGCCTCATCGACATGGGCGTCGAGCCGTTTCTGATCGCCTCGTCGGTGAACGCGTTTCTCGCCCAACGGCTGGTGCGCTCCATTTGTCCGCATTGCAAGACGTCGTTCCGTCCCACCCCGAAGATGCTTTCGGATCTGGGACTTTCTCCCGCCAAGTTCAAGAATGTGAAGTTGTATCAGGGCAAGGGATGCGACAAGTGCCTCAATACCGGTTTCATGGGACGAATGGGCATCTACGAACTCCTGCCGGTGAGCACCGAGATCCGGAAGCTCGTCATGGCGCATTCCGATGCGATGCAGATCAAGGAGCTTGCGATCAAAGAGGGCATGGTGACGCTGTACAATGACGGCCTCGAAAAGGTCATGAAGGGGATCACCACCCTCGAAGAGGTTATCCGGGTTAGCTGACGATGATTTTCGAGTATCAGGCGCTGAACAAGAAGGGCGACACTGTCTACGATTTCGTGGATGCGCCGACCGATGTCGCGGCCCGGCAAAAGCTCCGCGGGCAGGGACTGTACGTCGTCAAGCTCACGAAGCACGAGGTCCACGACCGCGCGTCATCGGGGAGCGGCATCTTCGGGAAGATGTATGCCGATGCGCTCAATTTCATCGCCCTGAAGATTAGTTCGAAGCAGGTGGGGATTTTCTCGCGGCAACTCGCGACCCTCCTGCGCGCGGGCATGCCCCTTCCCGTCGCCATCGCCGACATCATCGAACAGATTGAAAACCAGAATTTCAAGAAGGTGGTGGTCGATATCCGCGAGAAGCTCGAGGAGGGCTCGTCGCTGTCGAACGCCCTCACCCGCCACCGCGTGATCTTTTCGGAAATGTATATCAGCATGGTGCGCGTGGGCGAGAACCTCGGCTCACTCGACCAGGTGATCGAGCGACTGGCCGATCTCGAAGAGAAAAAGAACATCCTGAAGAGTAAAATTCAGGCCGCGCTCTGGTATCCGTCGTTCATGATCTTCTTCGCCATAGCCGTCGTCGTCTTCCTGATGGTGAACATCATCCCGTCGCTCAGCCGCATGTTCATCGACCTGGGGCGCGAGCTGCCACTGCCGACCAAGATCGTGATGGGAATCAGCGGATTCTTTTCGACCTTCTGGTGGGTGCTCATTATCCTGTTCGTCGGGACCTTTTACTATCTGAATCATTACATCAAAACGCCCGAGGGGCGGCGAAAATTCGACGAGTTTAAGCTGGACTTCCCGCTCGTGAGCAAGCTCTACCGGAAGCTCATTGTGCTCAGGTTCACTCAAAACCTGGGGATCCTATTGAACAACAAGGTTGACATCATCAAATCGTTCGAGATCGTAAAAAAGATCGTGATGAATGTGATCATCGAGGAGCGGATCGAGGACGCATCGAAGCGTATTAAAGAAGGAAGCTCGGTATCGAACGCGCTCTCGAAGTCGGGATTTCTTCCGAAGTTGGTGATGGGGATGATCACGGCCGGCGAGGCGAGCGACAATCTCGACACGATGCTTCTGAACATCGGCAAGGTCTACGAAACCGAGATCGACCTGACGGTCACCAGCCTCACCAACCTGATCGAGCCGTTCATCATCATATTCATGGGTATCGTGATCGGGAGCATCGTGATATCGGTCCTGCTTCCGATCTTCGAGATGAATCTGATCATGCAGTAGTGAATCACGACCCGGTGACGCGACGGCCGGCATCGATACTGAATACAGGGAGGATGTACATGCGAAGAATTGGAACGACGCTGAAAAAGAGGCTGCAGGCCGTCGGGGCCGCGCTTAAATCGAACGGTGGTTTTTCGTTCATCGAGATCATGATCGTGGTCGTCATCATCGGCATCCTGTCGGTGCTGGTGGTCCCGCGTTTCATGGGGATAACCGACAAGGCGAAGGTCGCAGCGGCGAAACAGCAGATTTCATCATTCGGTATCGCGCTCAACCAGTATTATCTCGACAACGGAAACTATCCGACGACCGAGCAGGGCCTCACCGCGCTGGTGCAGAAGCCCGGAACGGAGCCACTGCCCCAAAACTACAGCGAAAAAGGCTACCTTGAGAAGAAGCAGATCCCCAAGGACCCATGGGGGCGCGACTTCATCTACAAGTCCCCCGGCGAGCACGGCAATGACTACGAGATCTACTGCCTGGGGGCCGACGGCAAGGAAGGCGGCGAAGGCATAAACGCCGAGATAAAAAGCTGGGAATAGCGCGGGTGCTCCCCTCCCCTCTACAGCGTTGGGCGGCGAGGCTCCGTGCTGACAACAGGGGATTTTCGCTGATAGAGATTATCATCGTCATCGTGATAATCTCTATCATGTCGATCGTTGTCGGTCCGCGACTCACCAATTACATGGGTGCGCGGAGGGTGAATTTCAATCTGCTGAGCTCCATCATCGCCAAGACCTTCGATGACGCCTACATCAATGAGCGCGTCAACTTCCTGGTGATCCATCTTGGCCAGCCGAATCCCGAGCAGATCGCGGACCCCGGTGACGCGATCGCCGCGCGGAAAAACGCCGTGTCGGTAGTCACGCTCGGCCCCGACGGCACGTTCGTCGACAGCGCGAACAGGCTCCTCAAGTATAAATCGTTTCCGGACAGTTTCAGATTGGAGGCGGTGCACCTCGCGAGCGGCGAGAAGATCACCCAGGGAAACGTCTTCATCCCCTTTTATCCGACAGCCCGGGCGGACGACGCGATTATCCAGGTGCTCGTTGACGGCACCGAACACTGGTCGGTTCGAATATTTAAATTCAAGAAGGAGCCGGAGATAAAAAACGAGCAGAAGGTGTTCGAATGATCATGCGCGAGCGCTACGCACATCGCTCCCGCGGTTTCGCGCTGATCGAGATACTGGTCGCCATTACCATTCTCTCGGTGGCGCTCCTTGCGATCATCTCCGGGGTGTCGGCCGGGATCGTCGCGATTACCGGGAACAAGAACCTCACGCAGGCGGTGATCATCGCCAAGACGAAATTCAACGAATTCCAGACAAGCAAGTTCCGCGGCGCAGACATCACCGACGAACCGGTGAAGGAGTATCCCGGCTACGCCTTCAGCCGGAAGACCACCCGCTTCGAGCATGCGATCTTCGGGCCGATATCGGCAAAGAAGGTCGAGATCATCGTGTCGTGGTCGGACCGCAACCGGAAAAAGAGCTATTCCATATCGTATGTGTATCCCGAGCGATAGCCGCATGAGACGATTCGTCGAACAGGTGAAACGACTTGCCGGGGACTCCAGCGGATTCTCGCTCATCGAAATACTCGTCGCGACCGTCGTGTCGTCCATCATCCTCATGATGGTGTACTCGTCGCACCGCTCCATCATGAACGCCGTGAAGGACCTGACGGGCGTTGCGGAATTCTATGAAAATATCAACCTCGCCATTACGCGCATCGACAAGGATATCTCGTGCGCTTATTTCAACAAGTTCAACAAGGACGTTTGTTTTTTAGGAGAGAACAACTTCACGCCACCGAGCAGCGGGAAGATCAATTTCGTGACGGTCGATAGAAACGACATCAACATCAAACTTGACCCCAAAAAGGAGTTTCGCACCAGCGACGTGCACGAGGTCGGATACTCGCTGCGAAAGGACCGCGATTCGGACAACCTCTACCAGCTCGTGCGTCGCGAGGACGTCCACTACGACGACGATCCGGAAACCGGCGGGCGGGAGAGCGTTCTGCTCGAAAATGTCGTCGACATACGGTTCGAATTTTTGCTCCTGAACAATTGGACCCCGTCCTGGGACTCGCGCAAGTATAAGAAGTTCCCCCGTGCGGTGAAGACTATACTCAAGCTGAAGAACTATCGCGGAAACGACGAGGAATTCGTCTTTATCTCGTATGTGCTGATGGAAAGCTGATGGCGAACTGCGATCACGATGCCTCGGGTGCCGGTGGGGCGCGTTCGAAAGCCGCGCGCGTGCTGATCCGCGCACTGCGCGCCTGCTCCGGGGCGTGGCGCCGGTGGCGTGAGAAATACGAACGGCGTCGACAGGCGCTCGAGGATCGTGGCGTGTTGAGGTATCTGTTCGGTTCGCGCGGCTATGTCCTCGTCATCGTCCTGCTGATCACCTCGATGATGGTTTCCGTGTCCACGGAGTTCCTCATTGTCGCACAGACGAACATCAACTACATTAAAAAACTGAACGAGCGGCTCAAGGCCTTCACCATCGCGAAGGCGGGGATGAACCTCGCGACCTTCATTCTGGAAGCAGACCAGAAGGGCCTCGCCGCCGGCCTGATGACACAGAAGGCCGACAAGAACATCGATTGCTACCTGGACCTCTGGGCGCTGGAATTCCCCGAGCTTCCCCTGGAATACGGAACGCTGAAGCTGAAAATTGACGATGAGAACGCGAAAATCAATCTGAGCATCCTGGCGAACGAGTATATCGACAAAACACCGTACTATTTCATCGCCCAGCGCTTTTTCGTGAACATGGGGCTGCCGCCGGATATCGCCGATTCGATTTTGGACTGGGTCGATATCGACGATGCGCGTTCGCCCTATGGGGCGGAATCATCGGATTATTATCAGTCACTGCCGAACCCCTACAAGTGCAAAAACAAGGAGATGGACAGCATCGATGAGATGCTGCTGGTGCGCGGGATTACGCCGGAAATATTCTATGGATTGGGCGGCGGCAACTTCGGACTTGAACAAAACCTTGTCGATGACAATAAAGGCAAGAAGCGACTCGACCCGTCGATGTTTGCCGGCATGGCGAAGGAGGCGCCTGCGGACAAGCAGGACCTATCGGACATCGAGCAGAAGATCGGCAAGGAAAAGTCGCGGCGTCTCGATGAGTATTTTCGGGTGAACGGCGAGCGGTCGGATTACATGAGCGACCTGAATAAAATTAATATCAATACCGCCAGTTACCGCGTATTATCGGCGTTGACAGACGCCATGACGGATGATATTGTGACGGAAATCATCCGGCGAAGGCGACAGAAGCCCTTCTCGACCGTCGACGAGGTGAAAGACCTTGTCACGGACGAAAACATCCGGAAGAACAACCTGACCGTGAAGTCGTACTATTTCAGGATCGAGTCCGTCGGCAGGTTCAACAATACGACGGTGAAAATCATCGGTATTTATTTTCGGGACAATAAGCGGTTCTTCTATTGGAGCGAGCGATGATCCGGCATCGATGTCGCGGCCGGTAACCGGGGAACCGAACGGAATGGAGCACCTCGTTGTTTGAGAAGATCGCGGCACTAGACATCGGCACATCGTCGATCAAGATAATTCTGGTTCGGACCGGTTTCAAGGATTTCCAGGTCGTTTCGTTCGTCTATGAGGACATCGACCTGAACGTCGAGGACCACAAGGCCGCCGTCAGGGACGCGCTCGGGCGGATCATACGGGAAAACCCACTCGACGGTTATACGCTGGTCACGACCCTCCCCATGGAAAGCGCGATCATCCGCAACCTCGTCTTTCCGTTCACCGACTACGCGAAGATCGCCCAGGCGATACCCTTCGAGGCGGAAGAGATCATCCCCTTCAAGATGGAGCACCTGATCACGCACTTCCAGAAATTGCGCGGGAAGACGCCCGACGAATCGCGCGTGTTGCTCGCGGCATCGCACAAGGACATCATCAACGATCGCCTGAAGCTGCTGGAGGAATTCGGCCTCGCGCCGGTGCGGATGGGGTTGGAGTCGAACTCGATGTATGAGTGTTATCGTTACTTCAATAAGATGCCCGAAGAGGCGATCATCCAGGTCGACATCGGCCACAGCAAGACGGTGATGAACATCATCAAGGACAGCGAGCTGCTGTTTACGCGCTGCATCCCGGTGGGCATCGGCGGCGTCTACGACACGATATGCGAGAAACTGGAGATTTCCCGAAACGACGCGGTCGATCTTTTGGCGAATCTAAATATCGACCTGACGGCGTTCGAGAACAATCTGCAGCGCGATTATTACAAAACACTGAAGGTCACGAAATCGACGCTGCGCGAGATCTTTGATAATCTGACGGGCTCCGTACAGGAAATTGTGGAGCAGATCGTCCTCACCAATAAATCCTTCGCGGTCGACTATATGCCCCTGGAGTTTAACCGGATACTCCTGTCCGGAGGTGGCTCTACGATACAGGGAATCGGAACCATCCTGTCAAACGAGCTCGGCCTGCCGGTCGTTTCGCTTCCGTTTCTGGTGGAATACCACAATGACGTACGCGTGCAGACGCAATTCCCGGTCGCTTTCGGCACGGTGATATCGCATCTCAACAAGAAATCGCTTCCGGTGAACTTTCTCCGTGACGAATTCCAGCCTGCGTACGGCGCCGATTCGCACCGGATGTACTACCTTGCGGGGATGTTTCTCATCCTCTCGATCGTGGTGCTGTTTGTCAACGTTGTCGTCTCCTCAATATTGAAAACAACGGTAAACAATAAATACAATACGATCCTCCAGGAACGCTTTCAGCGGTATTTCAGGATGCAGAACCCCGGAAACGATCCGGTCGCGACAGCCATGAAGCTGTATCAGGACGAAAAAAAGGAATTCTCCAGCCTCAAGTCGGTTGTCCAGGCGGAGGACAGCACGCTCGAGGTGCTCAAGGCGATCCTGACGCACTTTCCCAAGGATCCGACCTTCGAGCTTTCGAATATCGTCATCAACGAGCGGATTGTGCGTATTGACGGCACGATTGCATCGAGCAAGAACATCGACGACTTCAAGAACAAGCTTTCCGAGTCGCCCCGGTTCGAATCGGTCAATCTGAACACGAATATCGACAAGAAAAACCAGGTGCGTTTTTCGTTGACGATTAAACTGCGCATTGCCGACGACCAGCAACGCGAGTACAAGAAGATCCGGTGATCGACGCATGTTGAATCCACTGAAAAACATCAAACTGTCCACCCGCGAAAAGATCATGCTGCAGGCGCTTGCCGGCGTGATTGCGGTCGCGGTACTGTATCTGCTCATCATCGCGCCCTTTATCGAGTTTCGCGAGAGCAGCGATAGCGCCCTCGCAAAGAACGTCGAGCGGCTGAAGAAAATCGACAAGATTTACGACGACTATCGAGAGCTCAAGCGCGAAAAATCGAAGTACGATGCGATGCTCGCGCAAAAGAACGAAAACATCACCTCGCTCATCGAGCAGTGGTCCAACAGCGTGAACATCGCGCGCAATATCGCATACACGCGTCGTACGCAGGCCAACATCCAGAACAAATATGTCCGGGTGACGACCGATGTGAAATTCGAGGGCGTTTCAATAGAAAAGTTCCTAAAATTTATATACGAGGTCGAGAATTCGAATCGACTAATCAAGTTGAGCTACATTCGCATCAACACGGCCCTCAAGGGGACCAATACCTACGATATCGTCCTCAAGATCGACAGTTTCACCGCGCAATAGCATTGGAACCGGATACGGCATGGATATAAAAGCACTACAGGCAAAAGTGATCGAGGCCGTGAAATCGGCGTGGATATTATTCAAGGAGATACTCGAGCTGCCGCGGGCGAAACTCTATCTGCTGATCGCGGCCGCGATGACGCTCCTGTTTGTCGTGTTCACCTTCCCGTATGATATTCTGGTGCGAAACAACATCAAGGCGCTGGAAAAGGTTACCGGCGGCACGATCAATCTCGGGCAGCTCGATTTTAGCCTGTGGCGGAACACCTACATCGATTCAGTTGCGGTATATTTCGCAGACGGCACCGAGCTTTCTCTCAAGGATGTTAATGTCGATTTTACAAAGAATCCGATTTCGCTGTTTCTGCTGAATCGATTCTCGGGCGATTTCAAGGTGAACTCGCTCAAGTACCAGAAAAAAGACATGTCGATCGAAGGCGTCGTCAAGGTCCTGATGAGCTCGGCCTTCGACACGAAGAAGGACATCATAACGAGCGGGTCGCTGTCCATTGCGCTCCAGAACATCAACGTGAAGGGGATCGAGATCAAGGGATTTGTGATACCGCCGATTAAGTTCTCCGGGATCGCGGCCGAGGCGAAGATCGCGAACAACCAGCTTCGGATCGACCGGTGCGTTTTTTCCGGCGTCGATTTGCGCGGTCAGATAACCGGCACGATCGCCCTCAACAAGATGATGAAATCTTCCCGGCTCAATCTGAAAATCGAAATCGACGGCAACTCGCGCGTACTAGAAGACTACAAAATACTCCTTGGCAGCCTGACCGGTTCAGACGGCGACAAGATCCGGCTCGATGTGGGCGGGATGCTGCATAGTCCAGAGGTCAATTTCCCACAGAAAACAGAGGCCCCTCCCCAAAAGGCCAAACCCGGCGCGGAGCCGGACGATGACGATGAAGCCCCCCGACAGGCGCCGGGTCCGGGAAAGCGCCCACCGGTGGACACAAAGAAAACCATTTAGCGATGAAAATCGAAATCGCACGGAACTCCGGCTTTTGCATGGGGGTGCGCGATGCGATTGTGCGCATTGTCGGTGAGATCAACAATGCTCGGGAGCCCATTTATGTGTATGGTCCCCTCATCCACAATCCGCAGACCATGTCTGTTCTTGAAAAACGCGGGCTCATCACCATCCACGATCTTGACCATCTCGATGGGAGGACCATTGCCATACGGACTCACGGGATCCCGCTGGCTAACCTTAAAGATATCAGGGACCGTTCCCGAAGATATATCAACCTGACCTGTCCCCGCGTCGCCCGCGTGCAAGGCTTGATCAAGAAGCATTCGCGCAATGGCGTGTACACCATCATCGCCGGAGATCAAGCGCACGCCGAGGTGGAGGGGTTGATGAGTTATGCCCAATCGGGCGTGTCGGTCATCTCCACTCCGGAGGAGATCGATTCGATCCCCTCCGCACCGCGCTACCTGCTTATTTCCCAGACGACGTTCGATACGTCGCTCTTCGATAGGATTGTCGAACGTGCGAGCGCCAAGCTGGAAAACCTCATCACGATAAATACAATTTGCGACTCGACCAGCAATCGGCAGCACGATGTTATCTCTGCGGTGCGGGGAGGAATCGACGCTCTGGTTGTCGTGGGCGGCAAGAATTCAGCGAACACACGGCGCTTGGCGCGCATCGGAACCGACCATGGCATCAAAACGTTCCACGTTGAGACCGAGGATGAACTTGAACCGGACCATTTCCGGGGCGTGACGCGCGTGCTCGTGACGGCGGGTGCCTCAACGCCCGGGTGGATCATCAATCGCATATTGGAGCGCCTGTACGACATCAGTTTTGAAAACAGGAACAGGCTCCTGTCGCGCATGAAAAAGGCCGCCGAGCTGGTGGTGCGCACCAACCTCTTCTCGGCCTTTGGTGCGTTGTGCGTTACCGCGATAACGCAGCTGCTTGCGGGCTATCCTCCGGACGCGTCGCTTTCGCTCGTCTCTTTTCTGTATATTTTTTCGGTATACACGATCAATAATTATTTCGACATCGATTTCATCAAGGTGAGCAATCCGTACAAGCATGGGGTATACAGCAGACATAAGCGCTTTCTGCTGCCGGTTGCCGTTACGCTGATAGTCATTTCGGCGGTACTCATGGCAATTTTCCACGCGATGCTTCCGTTGGTCATCTTTATGGCGTCGGCCGCGCTGGGCGTTGTGTATTCGTCGAAGAAGGTGAAAGGGCTGATCCGGTTTGCGCCGCTGGCGTTCGTTCGGTCGTTTTTCACATCGAAGAACATCATTTCGTCGGTGGGCTGGACGGTCATATCGGTGATCATACCGCTGATCGCCATCGATGCGCCGTCGGTCTATTCGCTGCTCTTCGGGGTTTACGTATTCGCGTTTATGTTCTTCAGAAACACCCTGCTCGATGTCATCGCATTGCACGGTGACATCATTATCGGCCGGGAGACACTTCCCGTGTTGCTCGGGATCGACAGGACTCGGGCGCTGCTCGGTATCATCGCGCTTGCCGCATGCGCCGGTATCGGGGTGATGGCATTCGTTGGCGGCGAGGCATTCGCGATTCTCTTCGCGCTTCCGTTCATCTATGGCATGGTGTTGTTGCAGATCATTATTAAAACCGGGTATGTCGTTTCGATAAAATTCGAAATGCTTGTTGAGATGATGTTTGTCGTGCTGGGAGCGGCGTCCCTTTCGTTGCTCGTTCGGTGATCAGTCGCGATCGAAATCTTCATCATCCTCGCCGGCATAGATGACGAATTCGCGCTCGTCGATCACCGTTGCCTTTTCCGTGATGATGATCTTGTACTGGCCGGTTGAAAGATCGCCAAGCGAGCCGTAAATGACACGAGACGTTTTATCGATGGATGCCGTGCGTCGACTTACCTCGACCCATACGAGCTCTTTTTTTAAGACCACGATGCCAAAGGTCCGAAGACCATAGTTTTTATTGAAAACATAGGCCCATTCGGCGGGGCTTCCCTGTTCGAACTCGGGCGTTTCCGAGAGCGTATGATAGCGGTCATCCAGTGCACCCTTGAACGCGAAGGTTCCCTTCGGCGTTCCGCAGGATAGAATTGCCGATACCCCAAGATGCAGGGCGAATGCAATGACGATTGCCTTATTCAACTTTGTACTGGTCCTTGTCGAGTACGATTGTTTTTGGAACACTACGTTCTTCGCGCGTCCGAAACGCATTCCACCGCGGCTCCTGTTGGTCCCCATCGACACGTTTCGGACGCGCAGGGAAAAAAATCAACTTGATGGCGCTATACAGTACATATACAAGCATGGCGATGATAAGTATCTTGAAAAACCCAAGGATCATGCCAGTCTCCGTTCAATATTTCGGCACGGCCTACGCATTTGATTCTTCGACGAGTATGGCCATGTCGCGTACTGCGGTCGCAAGGCCGGTAAAAACTGATTGCGCGATGATGGAATGCCCGATGTTGAGCTCTTCCAGTCCCGGCGTGCGAAGGACATCACGGACATTGGTGTAATTGAGGCCGTGCCCAGCATTCACGCGGATTCCAAGAGAAACGGCATGTTCAGCCGCACGGTAGATGCGCTGCAGTTCGCGCGATCGATCTTCATGACTCCCGGCATTGCAGTACGAACCCGTGTGTATCTCGATAAAATCGGCGCCCGTGCGTTTCGTTGCGTCAATGGTCGGTAGATCCGGCTCGATGAACAAGGATACGACGACGTCTTTCTCCCTGAACTCGACAACCAGATCACGAAGGCGTGACTCATTCTTCATGACGTTGAGACCGCCTTCGGTGGTGAGCTCCTCGCGCTTCTCCGGGACGAGCGTGATCTGGTCCGGCAGCACCGAGCGGGCAATCCCGATAATATCATCAGAGAGCGCCATCTCGAGATTGAATTTCCCGATCACAATATCACGGAGTGTGAAGACGTCCCGGTCCTGGATATGACGACGATCCTCGCGCAGATGGACCGTGATTCCGGCGGCGCCGTTTTGTTCGCATATTCGCGCTCCGGCTATCGGATCAGGCTCGGTGCCGCCGCGTGCTTCCCGGATCGTGGCGATATGATCGATATTGACACAGAGAATCTTTCGAGGCATGGCGTCTTTTCGCTCCAGCGGATACATCCAACCGATGCAACTCTTGCGAAAACGCATAATTATTTCAAGTACAATATTCGAGACATTATGTGTAATGGTCCTTCGACTGGGATACCTTGGAAACCGCACACTGCACGGGGTAACTACTTTATGCGTGATGTGATCAAACCGCATGGTCACATTGTGGTATGGTATGAGGTATATGTATTGACATTTCCCGAATAAAACATAAACGTAGGAAAACTCTGTGCGCAGGTGCGCCTATGCCCCAAAACAAGAATGACGACGATTTTTCCTTCGATGACATGTTCGATGACGAACATGCCCGGAGCGGGCCTGATGCGCCCATCGGGCGTGCTCCTGAATCAAACGATTCAAAGATAACAGGGGATGGCGCTGAAGATGGCGCGGGATTCGATTTTGATGAACACGATCAAGGGCCCATCATCGCGAACGATCAGGATGATGCAGATCGCGATGAACCTGCGAAAAAGCGGGGTTTCCTGGATTTCGAACCCGACATGGACACCATTTTGATAACGGCGCAATCACCCATGATCATCGAGGGTCTGCGCTGCTATCTTCGAAAGGATTTTTCGAGCGCGAACGCGACCTCGTTCCGGGAGGCCCTGCGCGGTGTCGAGCTGTACATGAAGATTCTCGAACGGAACCCGGACAACTACCAGAAACTGAAGAAGATTATCGATTCAGATATCGACTGCGAGGAGGTCGAGAAGACCGCGTTTAACCTCTTCAAGCGGATACATGGCCATCTGCCCGAGACATATACGGAAAAACTCGAAGCCTTCGAAATGTTGAAAAACCTGATTACGAAGGCGCTTGACCGATCGTTGATAAGCGAATCACTGGTGAGAATCAAAAAATACTTTCTTCTGTCTGGAGGCGTCGATATAGACAAACTGAACGAGTGTATCATGAACAATGATATCGAGTTTAAATCTTTTGTCAACCAGCTTCATCAACAAATAAATACCGCCATGAGCATGCTCAAGAGGGGCGGTTCCGAATTCGCAAAGGGTGTTTCCGGAAAGAACATCAGTATTTTCATTATAAAAGCGACGGACCTGCTGACGCAGTATTATCAAAGGGCTGGAAACCGGCAATTGGCGGACAACTATGCAAGAATTAACGAGAATTACAAAAAGTACTTCGTGATACGGGATTAGGGGATTGTCTAAAGAAACCCTTCCGTCAGATCATATACGACGCTGTCCATGACATGAATCCCCGCGCGGGTGAGCCTAATAGTGGAATCACCTTCTTTGTGTCTCCTCTCCAATGTCCCCATTGAACAGTGACGATCTATGGCGTTCATCATGTGATCGGGAATGCACGTATGGAACGTCGATGAAAAATTTTGGAATGATAGACCATCGCTCCGCCTGAGGACGCATAAAACATACTCGGCCTTTTGATGTCCGATGCTGCGATTGTCCAGGATCGATTCCGCAGCGTTGATGTACCCGAAGACATCCGTTGGATTGTGCCAGCGAATTCCGTTGAAGAAGGAATGTGCGCCAGCGCCAAAACCAAGATATGGCTCCCAATTCCAGTATTTGCTGTTATGGCGGCTTTGGAATCCATCGCGCGCAAAGTTCGAGATTTCGTATTGAGTGTATTCGAATGCGCTAAACATGTCTATGGCTTCATCAAACAGCGACAGCTGGGTGTCATCGAAATCGATGGGAGCGGTATGACGGACATGATATGGCGAACCCGGTTCGACGGTGAACAGATATGCTGAGATATGTTGCGGACTATATTGAATTATATATCGCAATTCATTTCGGAGCAAGATGCCGGTCTGACCGGGTATTCCGACGATGTAATCAACGCATCGGATGAATCCGTCTACGGAGAAAAAGATTTCAAGCGCACGCATCACATCCGCGTTCGACGCACGGCCAATATGCGACCGGAATGAAGAGAAGACGTTCTGGACCCCAAGGGTTATGCGATTCGCTCCGATATCAACAAGTGAAGAAATCGTTTCAAAGGTGCAATCTTCGGGATTGCATTCAATGGTGATTTCGCATTCGTCAGTCACTTGAAATGCGTTGCGGATTGTGGCAAGTATCGCGGAAAGATGTGCAGCGTCGACGAGCGATGGCGTTCCACCGCCGAAATAGATCGTGTCGATTGTGCAATTATCGTGTATTGTGGCGAAGGAAACTATTTCATCGACGATGCGGTTGATGTAAGTAGTAAGTAGGTCTTTTGAGTCGGCTGATCGAGGATCAAAGGGGATCGAGTAGAACGAGCAATAATCGCATTTCGCTCGACAAAACGGAATGTGGACATAGACGCCGCATTTCATGGGGACACGGAAATACCAAGGTCGATCGGGCTTCCGTAGCGCGGAATGAATCCCCCGCCGATGCACACGGCAAGCTGGCGAAGGGATTCATCAGTGTTCGAAAATGAAATGAGAAGGTCCGGCATGGAAGTAAGAGCGTGGAGTTCGAATGGATTGCCAGGAAAAACGACAAGAAACGGTATCCGCCTCGCGGCGGCCTTTGTTGAATGTTGTGCGATGTCCGATTGTTGGAGTCGGTCAGTGTAATACACTGCAAGGGCGGTCGTATCACGGATGCCATCAACGGAATCTGCGAAGCGGCAGCCGGGAACGGAACGGGTGAGATGCGCGCGAAATACGGGACTGGCATTGATGACGACCGGATGGATGGCTCCTGAACCGAGACGCCTGAAGAGGGCGCCGTCTCTGCCGAGATAGCAAATGGCGCGTTTGGATGCGGTCGCGTTCACGGTGTCGGCCGTTTCGAGGAGACGCAGCTGGGAATCGGAATAGTCTGGTTCCGAAAGGATTGTGGATGATTCGGTCACCTTCATGATCGAATAGCGAAGCTTACTGGCGAGAATGCGCCGTACCGATTGATCGATACGTTCCGTGGAAAGTGTTCCGTCGATTGCAGCGTTCTTGAGGGCGTTAAATATTGCCGGAATATTTTTTTCATATGAGCTGATGAGGACGATATCGGCGCCGGCATTGACCGCCTTGACGGCCGCCGTGCCAAGATCCATTCGTTTCGCGATGGCGTGCATTTCCATATCGTCGCTGATGATGAGTCCGTCATAGTTCATCCGTGTCCTGAGGACGTCGGTTAAAAAATATCGGGAGATGGTCGCCGAATCGTCATTGTTAAGAATGGTGGGGTATGCGATGTGGGCGGTCATGATGCCCTCCACGCGGGAGGCGATTGCCGCGCGGAACGGAACCCATTCTAGTTGTTCGAGACGACGCTCGTCATAGGGAATGACCGGCAGCGTGACATGGGAATCCTTGTTCGTATCGCCATGGCCGGGAAAGTGCTTCCCGACGGCTATGCACTTCGCGTCCTGGATTCCGCGTATATAGGCTGCGCCGAGGCGTGAAACAATCTCTTTCGATGAACCGAATGAGCGAAGGTTGATAACGGGATTATGGTAATTGTTGTTCACGTCGAGGACCGGCGCGAGATTCATGTTCACGCCCATCATTCGAAGCTGCATGCCCAGCACTCGAGCGATAGTGTAGGCAAGCTCCGGATCGCCGCCCGCCCCCAGCGCCATGTTGCCGGGGAATTGGGTAACGCCGTCCCGTATTCGTTTAACGCGACCTCCCTCCTGGTCTATGGAGATGAACAACGGCAGGCCGCCGACATCCATCGAGCGACGCTGCAGCTCCCGTATGAAGGTGCGTGTGCCGTTCTTGTCGGAGAGATTGAACCCGAAAAGGATGATGCCGCCGGGTTTATAGGTTCCGATCATTGCGGAAGCGGCAGGGTTCATCTCTTTGCCGGCCACACCCGGCATGATCATCTGACCGATCTTTTGTTCGAGGGTGAGACGGCGAATCGCATCGCGCGTTTCTTTTGAATAATCTGGCGTGCACGTGGAGAACAGTATCCATGATGTGCATGCAGCTGCCGCGAGAAAAATTAGTCGACGGTGATTCGTCTTACTGATCTTACGCATCGATGGTGATCCTCTCCGCGTCGGCCCATAGCTTTTCAAGCTGGTAATACTCGCGTTGCTCCTGAATAAACACGTGTACAATGATCTCATTGAAGTCAAGAAGCACCCAGCCGGTGTCGAGGTCCGGTTTTCCGCGCTGGACCATGCCCAGCGAATGCAGATGTCGCTGGAGCTCCTTCGCCAGCGCCCGGCAGTGCAGGTGCGATTGCGCGGTAGCAATAACGAAGTAGTCGAATGCGCTATTGACGCCCTTAAGGTTCAGGACGATGATGTCGTTCGCCTTTTTCTGGTCGAGGACGCCGGCGCAGGAGCGAGCGCAATCGGCCAGGTCTTTTTCGGTAAACGTGCGCATGCTATTTTGCAAGGTCTTTCCCCAGAATGATCAGGACGCTGTGCAGCTGCGTATTGTCGACGACATGATAGATCTGATTGATGCCCAAGAGCTCCGAAACCTTGATGGCCTCGGCCATGTCGCCTTTTTGATTTATGATGACCGTTTTGTCGATGGGCGGATATGGCGAAGTCCCGAATTCCATGACGCTGAGGCCGTCTCGAATGAGGATATTCCGGATTTTGCGAGCAAGGCCCGGGACGCCGGAACCATTGAGAATCTTAACTTTGATAGAGGGGGCCGTCGTGTCTTTGATAACCAGTCGCTTAAGGATTTTCGACTCGTAAATTTTATAGGCGATATCATCGAAATGGAACACGCCGTCCTCCGACATGGTCGCCGGAAGTGTCGCGCACAGCATTTCCGACCGTTTGAGCAGAATCTCGGACAGCGAAAGCAATTCCTGGGGAAGCATATTTGTGGTGATGCTGGAGAATAGCTCGGAAAGAAACGGCATGGTCGCGAACCGTTTGTACATCGCTCCATTGTGATACAGCGTCAAAAGGACGTCTTGAACGCGATCATATTTCCGGAAAATGGAATCGTCATCCACCGCATTGATGTATCGCATGATGCGTTCCCCGTCGAAGTACTGAACGCCGGATGCGATGGGGTCGCGGTCCCTCTTCTGGTCGAGCACGAACAAATCCACTCCCTCTATCATATCGACGGCCCGCTTCACGTCCGGTGCATAGAGCTGGATATAGAACGGTATGTTGATCTTCAGGTTGTTGTTGAGAGCGTCGCTCACCTTTTTAAAGCTCGTGAAATCAACTTCGTCAATGCGGAGCGGGGATGATCCCTTACGGTGGGAATTGAGGTTGAAAGATGGTGGAATAAATGTTACGACAATCTTTCCGTTTTCCGGATTGATGCTCACCAGCGCATAGAGCCGATGGCGGTCGCGATTATAGGTGTTGCTCCCACCGATGAGTATATTGATGATCTTTTTGCTGGATATGAGCGTTTCGATCACGTTTCGCGTGTTGATCGTATAGACGTAGTATGCGATAAGAATCCCGGTGATCGCGATCACTCCGCATGCGCCAATGAATAGTTTCCGTTTCAAGTCGTGTATAGTCCTCGCTGTTGTATATAGTCATCCACCGTCGGCGGCACTAAATATCGAATGGACGATCCATCCCTGCGCCTCCCCCGGATGAGCGATGAGCTTATCTGGATGTACGGGTTGTGCGCACGGTGACATTTGTGAGGCGGAATGTCGTCGCGTTCGTCGGATCCGGCATCCGGTCGGTTCATGACAATGACCGGAAGCGATTTAAGCAACTCCTCGAATCGGTACCAGGTGTGGATCTCGCGGTACGAATCGAGCCCGATAATCAGGTGAAAATGATCCTCCGGAAACAATCGCACAAGCTCTCGTACGGTGAACAGCGTGTAGGATGGCGCATCGCGTACAAGCTCAATGTCGAGCGCACGAAATGTGTCATTTCCTTCGATCGCACGCTCAACCATCCGTAAGCGGTCTTGAGCTGTTGCGTTTCCCTCGAGCGCTTTGTGCACCGGCGCCTTTGAGGGGACAAATAACACCCGATCGAGCGCAAACTCCTCTGCGATCATCTGCGCATTTATAAGATGCCCGTAATGGATCGGATTGAATGTGCCGCCCAGAATGCCCGTTCTCAATCTGTTGCCGCCAAGCCGCCCCCAAGTGCTCCGGTACGGCTGTGTAATGATTGTAAGCGTTAGGACTCGTATCTACGTCAACAATAAATTTTGATACCCGCTGCCCTTTTAGCGGTCAATATCGTCAGGAATATTGCGACGTTTGATAAACTCATGATACCTGCCCCGATTGAGCCGTCGGAGTGAACGGAGTATTTCCCGCTGCTGGTCTTTTTCGGCCTCGGAATAGATATCATCAAAAAAACGATATGATCTCTGGAGATCGCCAGAAAAACCGATTACCCATATGATGGTCCTGCGAAGATAGCCACGCTCTTCGCGTCGATAGCGTTCCGCGAGGAAGTCAACATCGATCCGATTGACTTCCTGGATGAGGTAATAGCTGGTAATCCGGTTGTATTCATCAGGATTCTGCAAGCGATTTGCAAGCTGGATGTATTCTTTTGCAGGGCGATAGAGGAGCGAGATGTTTTTTTTATTTGAATAGAGCAGTAGATCGATCAGTTGCCCGCCCAGAACTGCTCCGATGCCCATGCCGAGTGCGAACAGGATTGGGTAAACGAGGAAACGAACACTAAAATCTTTTATTATTTTTACCGATGGCATATTCATTAAAACATGTACATATAATCAAAACAGCCTATTTAAGATTATGTCATATATTGGAAATGACACATGAATGCACTTTTTGATTTATGCGGCAAATTTATAATTGTGAATTTTATACAATGATTATTGAGTTGCATTAATCAAGTAATAATTTTGTTGCAGGGTCTAATATGCACTATGAACCGGTCATCGGGCTCGAAGTTCATGTTCAATTGAACACCGCCACGAAAATATTCTGTTCGTGCGCCACCGTGTTTGGTGAAGAGCCGAATTCACAGACATGCCCGGTATGTTTGGGACTGCCGGGGGTTCTGCCGGTGCTCAACCGCGAAGCCCTGATAAAGGCGATTCGGGCAGGCCTTGCTCTTAATTGCTCCATTTCACAATACAGTAAATTCGACAGAAAGAACTATTTCTATCCTGACCTGCCAAAAGCGTACCAGATATCGCAATACGACAAGCCCATTTGCGGGAAGGGATACATCGAAATCGATACCGATGGCGCCCCGCGGCGCATAGGAGTGAATCGCGTGCATCTCGAGGAGGATGCCGGGAAGAACATGCATTCCGACGATAGCGCTAATCGAGTTTCGTTCGTTGACTTCAATCGGTGCGGTGTTCCGCTTATCGAAATCGTTTCGGAACCCGATATCGCAACACCGGAAGAGGCGTACCAGTACTTGCTCAAGCTCAAGAGCATCATGAAGTACCTCGATGTGTCCGATTGCAATATGGAGGAGGGCAGCCTCAGGTGCGACGTCAACGTTTCGATACGACCCAAGGGAACCACAACCCTTGGAGAAAAAGTTGAGGTCAAAAACCTGAACTCCTTTAAAGCGGTGAAACTTTCCCTAGAGCACGAGATTGCTCGTCAAAAGGAACTGCTGGACGACGGTGAACGTATACATCAGGAAACCCGGCTCTGGGACGCCGACCGTAATGAGACCTTCAGCATGCGATCGAAGGAGGAGGCGCACGATTACCGCTATTTCCCCGATCCCGACCTCGCGCCCGTCATTGTTGATGGATCCTTTATCGTGGAAATCAAGGACGCCATGCCGGAACTCCCCGATGTGAAAATACGCCGCTTCATTGAGGAATACGCCCTTCCCCGCTACGATGCCGGCGTCTTGTGCGCGGTCCGTCAGATTGCCGAATACTTCGAGTCGGTGGTCCGTGAGGGCGCACATGCGAAGAAGGCGTCGAACTGGATCATGGGCGAGCTTCTTGCAGGTATCGAGGATCCTGAACGAATCGGCGAGTGCCGCATCACCCCGACCCGACTCGCGAAACTCATCTCCCTCATCGACAATGCCACAATAAGCGGGAAAATAGCGAAGATGGTATTCGCCGACATGCTCGAATCGGGCGAAGATCCTGAACGAATCGTGGAATCACGAGGTTTGAAGCAGGTAACGGACGTCTCGGCCATCGAATCAGTGGTCGACAGCGTAATTGAGAAAAATCCCGCCAGTGTTGCCGATTATCGAAGCGGAAAGGAAAAGGCGCTTGGTTTTCTCGTCGGCCAGGTGATGAAACTCTCGCAGGGAAAGGCGAATCCGCAAATCGTAAATGAATTGCTCGTTAAAAAACTAACACGGTAGATCCCGGAACGGAATCATGAAAAAAGCAAATATTCCCCGTGCCGTTGTCATGGAAACGAACATCCCCAACGGCAAAAAGCTCTTCAGCGGCAAGGTGCGTGATGTGTACGAGGTTGACCGGGACCACCTGTGCATCGTCTCGACGGATCGCATATCGGCCTTCGACCATGTGTTCCCGAACGGAATCCCGGGCAAGGGCATCATCCTCAACACAATATCGAACATGTGGTTCTCGAAGATCGGTTTCGTGAAGCACCATATTGTCGAAACACACGTTGCGAATTTCCCCGCGCCGTATCGAGACCACCCGGAGCAGCTTGCGGATCGTTCCGTAATCGTTAAGCGAACCGATCGAATCGATTTTGAATGCGTCGCGCGCGGATATATCATCGGAAGCGGATGGCAGGACTATCAGAAAACCGGAAAGGTGTGCGGCGTATCTCTCCCCGACGGGTTGCGCATGGCGGAAAAGCTGCCCTCCCCGCTCTTTACCCCGGCGACGAAAGCAAAGAGCGGTCATGACATCAACGTATCGCTCGCCGATATGAAAAAAAAGATCGACCCGTTCATCGCGGAGCGCCTTGGGGATCTGACATTGCGCCTGTATGAGTTTGGTCGTGATGCGCTTCGTCGCGCGAACATCATTCTCGCCGACACCAAATTTGAGTTCGGATTTCTCGGAAACGAGATCATCCTCATCGACGAGGTCCTGACGCCCGATAGCTCGCGCTTCTGGGACGAATCACAGTACCAGGTCGGCGCCTCGCCCGTGAGCTTCGACAAGCAGTTCATCCGGGACTATCTCGACACGACGACCTGGAACAAGAACTCCCCGCCGCCCCCCCTCCCCGACGAGGTAGTGGAAAAAACAAGGGATAAATACGAGGAGATCCTCAATCGCATCAGCGGATGTCTCCAATAACGGCGTGAGAAGACGCCGAGTGTATTTTGAGTCAAGAATACGCGTCGTTCGCTCGATACTGTATACAGTACCGAGTCACCCGTAGGATACCCGGAGGTTTGCATGGCAGTCCCCAGGAAAAGCCCGTACGAGGAATACAAAAAAACGGAAATAAACACCGCAAACCAGGGGAAGCTCATCGTCATGCTGTACGATGGGATCGTCAAGTTCCTCGGCGTCGCGATCGACAACATGAATCCGCGCACCTACGACGTGGTCAATGCGAATATCATCCGGGCGCAGGACATCATCACCGAACTCATGCTTGCGTTGAACATCAACGAAGGCGGAGAAATTTCAAACAATCTTTTCAATTTGTACGTCTATTTCAAGAAAAGACTTCTCGAGGCGAACATAAAAAAAGACGCGGAGATATTGACGGAAGTCGTCACGCACGTCAAAGAGCTCAGGGATGCGTGGGATAAAATCTCCGCCAAAGAAACCAAGACGGACAAATTCGCCGCGGCAAAGGGGACCTTCAGTATTGAGGGATGATGTCGACCGCCTCTTTCGCGACCTTGGCGGAGCTCTCCGCACAGAATTAACGTTGGTATATGCGCTCCGAGATGCGGAATCGGCAAAGCGGTATGCCATCGAATCCAACCAAATTGAACGGTTCAATGACCTCATTCGAATCGAAGAGGTCGAGATTGGCCGACTTCAGACGATTGTATTCGATATCGGCTCGGCCCGCGATTCGCTGATACGCGTACTGGGTATCGAGCATCATCGGTTTCGTGATTTCATTGACGGGACCAGCGACGAATCAGTTGCCGAATGCCGTTTGCTCATGGCGAAGATACGAGAGGCGTTTTCTTCGCTGAGTGAAGAGCGTGAAAAGACGATCGAAATGATGTCCCGATCCCAGGACGAGCTCGGAAAGAGCATTCGGGAAATTCAGCGCATCATATCGCTGTCGATCGATTAAAGATCCACCACGCTTTTATCCTTTAAAATATTCGCCCGCAGTTCGCACATTCGTTCGTAGTCCATGTGATACTTGCGCTTCTTGTATTCCTCTTTAAACCGCTTGATGTAGTCGCGCGATGAAAAATAATTTCGAAGACGGCGTGACACGGCGAAAATCTGCTCGGTCGGCTTGTATGCCTGTGGGCCTCCGGTTTGACGGTCGATCACGGTATTGGTGATCATCCCCCAGGATACATCGGAAAGCGAATAGGCGCTCAAATCGCGAAGGATCGCACGCAGGATCGCTTCGTGGATGGGATTGAAAAATTTGAACTTGGAGGAATACATGATCGCGCCGTGCATGTGATCGGGGATGTCGAGGAACCCGTCCCGTATGACTTCCTTGGCGACCAGGTACATCATTTCCATCATGAATTTCAGGGCGCCAAGGCCGGGACGCCGCTGGCCCGGAAGTTGCGGTTTGTCCGAAGGGAATTCCGTTGACGGGTTTTGTATCGAAAGCCATTCGATAACGATCATGTCGAGCGCGCTGAAATCGTTCTTCGAGTCGAATGTCCCCCGCTCGGGAATGAACTTCGACTCCGTGAGCCGAAGATCTATCAGCAGGCGGTCGGGAGAAATGTCGCTGTCGTATATCTTAAGATAGTTTACCAGCGCCTCGTCCCGCTCGATGCGAACCATGATGCGGTCGAACCCCTTGGCGGAGAGGTGGTCGAGCAAATCGACTTTTTTCATGATACGCATGATGTCGGCATCGCTGAAACGATTGAGAAAACGCGATTCGGTTTTTTTCGAGAACGCGTAAAAACCGAGGCTGTCGGTAATGTCGTCGGTCGATTCGTGGAGCGGGCGGTCAGCCGACGAGTCAACCTCCTTGAAATAGTGGAACAATGACGTCTTGGTGGATTTCTTTTTCACGGGCCGCTCCTCGAGTCCTATTTGTTCCAGCGATTCGAATTGTACATCATTTTTACTTGCATGAGAAAATGGTCGATCGTCGTCGGATCGATTGAGGGCACCACCATCATGCGGACAAAGCGGTCGTACTCCTTTACCCGCATCAACGCCTCGCGGTAGGATGGGGTGATCGATTCACCGATTATGATCAATCGCGCATTCGAGCGGATATATTCTTCGAGCAGTTTACCGGGATCGGTGACGGAGATCACGTCCTCCTCGGGGATGAAATCGGACGAAATGTCGATTCTCATGTCCTTGCGGCGCGAGACCATCGCCGTAATGAGGTCGGTATGTTTCCAGAACTTCTCGACATAGGTGCTCCCGTTTTCGGGTTTGAAGCTCACAAAGAGAATTATCCCGTTCTCGGAAGGGCGGCAAAAGAAGCGTTGATTCTTGTCGATATATCGCTTGATCGAGTTCCATTTTTTATAATCGATCTTTTCGCCGTGGCGTATCACGATGATATCGCTCCCGGTTTTCGAGTCCACGCCGTAAATGTCGCCGATGACGATAAAATAACGCTTTCGTTTTGATAGACCATTTATCGTGTCGAGTTCCTCGAGCATGCGGTCGATCTCGAAAAAGTCGAGACGGAGGCTCCCCTTCCGGTATTCCGCCGGAAACGCGTTATGGAAATACTCGTACACGGTAACATTGTAGATGATCTCAATTTCCTGAAAGCCAAGATCGGAGAGCCGGGAAAGATCCGATGGCGTTACATCATTCCCTGCCGCACAGTGTATGCGATCAAGTTTCAGTTCGTTGAAATATGCGCAACGAAACTCACTCGGATATTTCGCAAAAAGCTCTTTGAGTCTAGAAATGGGAGCTTTCATCTATTATTCGTGTTGCATCAAGCGCAGAGGCGCAATCATTTTGAAGGCAACACAATACAAATGTAGCCAATAATTGCAAGTGTTATACGCTTTTTTTGTATAAAAAGGGCGATGTGTCGTGTACTAGAAGTGATCGGTGTATTCAATTTTCAGAATACGGTTTCCCTGCTCGCCGCTTTGAAGGATGATGTCGAATTCGATGCTAAAATGGCGCATGTAGGTATAGCGAATGCCAAAATTGAGGAGCCATTCGTTCGGTCGGGTGAAATCGTAATAAATCCGCTCTCCCTCGGCCTTGAACATGAAATACTCACCCATCGGAACGTCAATCGAAATGAAGTAGCTGGCGTTATCGGGGACATAGTACGGTTGGGTAGGAACGCGCATGCCAAAATTGACGTGCTGCTCATCGTCGAAGAGATATATGGGTTTGGTGACCACGAAATACGGGCCATAGATCATCTGGTTCAGTTCGTTTTGCTCGTTCCGTGTTTTTCCGTCATTGCCGATGTAGAATGTGTCATATCCAACAGCGAATGATATCGGAAATTGCTCCCATCCGTCTGTAAACTTTATCTTCGCGACAATCCCAGGAACGTTCGGTTGCGCGCGTTCTCGCCCGATCGCGTTCTGGACGTCGAAGGCGGCGCCGAGGTAGATGTTGTCGTTAAGCCCCATATAGGTCTTGAACGCCAGGCCCCCGTTGTCATATCCGAGAAACGAGAGATGGTAATTGCCCTTTTCCAGCGTAAACGCAGTTGGCGTGTCGATGACCTCAGTTGTACGGATGTAGTTCTCCTGGGCCCGTATCGGCGCGACAAGGGACATCAGTATTGCTGCGATTGCGATGGATGATGCAACTATTCGTTTCATGCCACACCGGTGCATACAAGAGTATTCCATTCCTGTATTACGTATCGGCAGAACGAGGATGATGTCACAAATAAAAAAACCCGGCGAGAGCCGGGTTTTTTTATCATACCTGATTCAGTAGATTAGGCTGCAGCGGGTTTCGCCATTTTCTTGCGATAGATGAGGAAACCGACAACGCCCGCGACGATGATGAGGACGATCCACCAGTAGTACACCAGCAGGTAGAAGACGATCGAGATGATCGCCGCGACCAGCGTGAGAACGAACCGAATCGCGCCGGCGCCGAATTCGCCCACGTACGGGATGAAATCGAGCAGCGTGGTGAGAGGACCGACCATACCGTTGAGTCCTGCCGCCATGCAAATGAAGCCGATGATGAGGCCGGCCCACCAGATCATGCTGTCTTCGGACTTGAGGTCGCCGATGAGCTTGTTGATGTCGCCGGTCGAGGCCTCGATGGAGGCGCCGCGATTCCCGAACGCATGCGTCATGAGCGTTTTCCCTTTCTTGTCGCCGAGGAAGGTGAACTGAGTGTCGGCCGGATACGCGGAGTAGCGGATGCGCTTGTCGCCGACCTTCGCCTTGTCCTTGTCGCCCTTGACGTTGACGATTCCGATGTCCTTCGAGCCGTCCTTGAAGGCAACGCTCTGCGCGGGAATGGTGTAGCCGCTCACCTCGAGCTTGATCGTGTTGATCGTTTCAGATGTTTTTTCGCCCGACGCGACGACCGGATTATTCACGCTCCGATAATCCATCGGCAGGCCGTTCTGGCTGGCGAACTGCTCCCATTTGCGCTTGTCCTTTTTATACTGGAGTTTTATGGGCTTGGGACTCGAGGTCCACTCGAGTGAATACTCATGCCATTTTTCAGTAATCTTCTTGGTGCCTTCTTTCTTAGTCGATGATTTCTCACTCGTTACAACTGCGTAATACTCGACATTCTTGTTGATGCGAATGTATTTACCCTTTTGAAGGGTGGCGCCATCGCCGATCTCGTCCACGACCGGCACGCCGGAAATATATGCAAACCCGTTCTCTTGCGCCTGCTCGATGGGAACGGCCTTGCCGGCCATTTTCCCCTTTTCGCCGCAGGATGCGAACTTGAAAAGGATTACGAACGATGCAAGAAACAGCAGTACGCCGACCAGCATTCCCTTTACCGAATCGACGAATTGTGAACCGGCGCCCTGTACCGTGGTGCCACTCTCGAGATCGTCAGAATCCGAAGAGTCGCTGCTGTCGTAGTCCTCGTCGTCGCCGACGGGAAGGTCGGTTAATTCGTAGTGATCAAATGCCATGTCATCCTCCTTGTGTGCTATATGTTTGATTTCATGGAATCCTCGGGTCCATGTCGAATCGTGAAAGTACTATACGATCGAAGAAACCCTGTCAAGCAAATATTGCGCGTCGGGGGGTCGTCCGCTATTCCGTTTTTCGGAGTTCCTGCTCCAATTCCTCGTTTTCTTTCTGGAGTTTTTTCAGTCGCTCGAGGTCGTCGATCTTCTCACGGACGTTCTTATGGTAGGGATCGTATTTTTTGCACTGATTGAATTCCTCGATGGCCGCGTCGATTTCGTTCGCGATATAGTACTTGATGCCGCGGCGATAGTGGATCTCGGCCTTTTCGCGGTCCTCGACGGTGATCACGTGCGGGATGAGCTTGAACGATACGGAGAACGAATATACGGGTCCGAAGATGCCGGTGTCGGAATACGAGGTGTCGATGGCGAATGATATGCCTTTAATCGCATAATTGAATCCCAGCCCGAAGGAATAGGTGCCGGCATCGTTAAACCGATAGCCGCCCCTGAGGGATAAAATGTCGAAAAATGTCAATTCGACGCCGGTATTGATTCGGAAGCTCTCGCTGAATCCGTACGTGAAGTCATACAGGTCGGAGGAATCCATGATGTTCTGGATAAGATCAACATACAGGCCAAACCACTTTGTGAGATGATACGAAGCGCCGAGACGCATCATGCGCGGCAGGTCGTCGTCCTTGGCCTTGGTCCCCAGATTGAGGACCGAGAGCCCGACCGCAAAATTACGAACGGGCGCATCGAAGGGCGAGTACATGTACAGGCGTTTCAGGATTCCGATATCGACAGCCGCCGAATGGAACGTGAAGACGTCTATCCTCTGATAGATGTATTTCAGCGACCCGCCGACCTCCATGAAACCAAGCGACAGTCCGTATCCAACAGTCGCGCAGGCATTGTAAAACTCAACCTTGCCGACCTCGTTGCCGTCGATGTCGATTTTATCGAACGGTTCGACCCAGAAGACCGAGCTCGAGAGGCCCATGAAACCCTTGTACACCGGAAATGCCGCGCTAATATTTTCGAAACGGGAATCGAGAATGAGCTCCTGGTGCATGAGCGACAGCATCGGGTATTTCAGTGTTCCCAGGCCGGCCGGGTTGTAGTACAGCGTGTTGATGTCATTGGCGGCCGCGGTGAAGGCTTCTCCCATGCCCAGCGGGCGGCTTCCAACCCCGATTTCAAGAAATTGCGCACCGGAGGTGCCGATATTTCCCGATGCGAAGAGGCGCTCGCCGAATGGCGCGCACAGCGTCATCAGTATTCCGATAAGAGTGATAGCGGAATGGAAGCGTGTCATGCCGTCATCCGAAACACAGTATCGCGTCCGTTCGTTTCATCACGATGCATTCGAACGCATCGGTCCAGGAGACGGATGGTTCCCGGTACCGATCAGTTGAACCTCGGCCAGCGCGCCGTCGTGTGTCACATCGGCTACGAGTTCGTCAATGGCCTCGAGTTCGTTGACTCCCGGATAGATGACAATGCGATCGTCGAGCAGATTGAGGACGACGGTTTGCAGGGATGCGATCGTGTTGAGTTTCGACATGAAATACTTTCTCAGAAAAACTGTTTCGATGGAACGGGGCTCGAAAAACCGCACGGAATAAATGGGGCTACCGCCGACCCGGGACATATAATGATGCAAATATTCCTGGAGCGAACGGACGGTTACAGTGTCGGACGAATCCAGGGATCGCAGTCGCTCGACCGCCATCTGGTCATACAGCACCAACTCGAGAGCGCAGCGCTCGGCAATTGCAGAGAAAAGGCGTTTCGTGCCGGCAGGCGCGGCCGGGTCGAGTTGAATCATCAAAATTGATGCGGGGAACCACAGATAGGCGTAGGATATGTCGCGAGGGAACACCTCTCGGTTGAGCCAGATGAAAAGATGCTTAACGGAAACGAAGTACAATGCCCCGCCGTCAGTGAGAGATGTTGTGAGGCGTTTTTCGAGCATGGGATCGCGTCGAATATCGTCCGGAGAGACGATGATCCCCGTGGCGCTATCGACAATATCCCGGTAGAGCGGTTCGGTATAGTCGATGACGGCATTGTCCGGATCGATTCCCCGGAGGGCGCCCACGACCGGACGGAAGCACTGCGCGAGAAAATCGAATGAGAGAATGCTGTGGCGGGGATGCGCGATCTCAAGAAGCGCCGAGCCGATTCTCCGCAACAGCACATCCGATTCTCCGGCGCCGCACTCGGCGGGATCGCAATCATTTCGGGATGGACGATGGTACAACAGGCTCGTCGATTTGTAAAAGAGATCGTGGAGATCGTACAGGATCTTTTCGTCGGAGGGGCGTTCTCCAAAATCACATTGGTCACGGTGCGACGATTCGTGCGTGTAGATGCGGTCGACAAGATCGCTCAACTCGCGATTGAAGGTGCGTGCGCGAATGGAGTTCAGCTCGTCGCCCGCCTCCTGGCGGACGGATCCGTCCTCCACGACCTGTAGGTTTTCCTTCCGTTCCATGCACACTGCCGTTCCCGACGATATTACGACAATTCGAGCATGCGCTCGAGACAGCGCACGGCGCGCGACGCCACGTCCGCATCCACCGTGATTATCGGGGATTCGGAAACCAGCGAATCGTATATTTTCTTCAGGGTAATCTTTTTCATGTTGGGACACACGAACCCCGGCGCGGCGAGTATATATTCGTTGGCCGGAGCCGCCGTTTTGAGCTTGTGGAGCATGCCCACCTCCGTGCCCACGATAATGTTCCTGCCGGATATCGATTGCGCAAAGGCGACCATCTTCCCGGTCGACAAGACCTCGTCGGCGCGATCGACCACCTCCGGTCGGCACTCGGGATGGACCATCACAATCGCGTCGGGATGGCGTCGTTTCGCACGCTCGAGCTCTTCGATGGTGAAGCGCTCGTGTGTGGGACAAAATCCGTTCCAGGGGATTATCCGCTGTTCGGTGAATCGCTGAACATAGCTCCCCAGGTTGCGATCGGGAACGAAGATGATGGAGTCGTTCGCGATGGCCTTGACGATGGCGACGGCGTTCGAAGAGGTGCAGCATACGTCCGACACCGCCTTGACTGCGGCCGAGGAATTGATGTAGGTGACCACCGCCGCATCGGGATGTTCATCGCGCAGGCGCAGCACGTCTTCGGCGTCGGCCATATCGGCCATGGGACAGCCGGCGTCGGGATCGGGCAGGAGGACCGTTTTTTCCGGTGAGAGCATGTGCGCCGATTCCGCCATGAAGTGGACGCCGCAAAACACGATGATGCGCGCGTCGTTGCGTGCGGCGATGCGCGCAAGCTCGAGCGAATCGCCCGTGTGATCGGCGATGTCCTGCACATCTTCCGTTTGATAGTTGTGCGCCAGGATGAGTGCGCTTTTTTCGCGGGCTATCCGCTTGATTTCCTGCGTCAAATTGGCGTTGTCCATACGGTACCTGAATACACGATGAATGAAATTTATCAACAGAAAATTTGCATGTCAAAAAAATACTAAAAAAAGTATTGACACTGCTTTTGGCGAATTATTAGTATTCCCGCGATGCACATTCCCCTGTAGCTCAGTCGGTAGAGCAAGTGGCTGTTAACCACTGGGTCGCAAGTTCGAGTCTTGCCGGGGGAGCACGAAAGGACGTTATCGAACTGACGATAACGTCCTTTTCGTTATGTAGCCTTTTCGCGGTTCCGGTGAGTGCCGTATCGTTATCAGGGAGCATTGATCCGGTCGATTTTATTGACACCTCTTTATTCACAATTACCACATCTTTCATAAAGAAGCAATACGGCTTTTTCCACTGAATCGTAACATTGTCATTATGAACGACGATGCTCTCTGCCATCTTTTTTAGAATTAACGCTTTTTTATCCCTGTCAGCGGTGCCATACGTTTCGGGCAGGTTGAGGAATGTATTAATTACATTGTTAACCTCGACCTGAAGTCGATCATGATCGATTTGAAGCGCCTTGAAATGTGATTTCAGGGAATTGATTGCCCTATCTATTTCAACAAGTTTCCGTTTCAGGTCGTCCCTGGTAAAATAGTCATCATCAATATACAGCTCGTAGAGCTTGTTCTTCTTAAGCTCCATGCTGTTTATTCTCCTGTTGAGTACAGCGATATCCTTGTTGCGATCGTTACGGTGTCGAATGATTGCCCCGCCAAACAATTCTTTAAGCAGGTTTGCCAGTTCCGGTGAAAAGCTAATGCTTTTTACTTTCTTATCAATTATTTCGAATAAAAAGTCTTCAGTTAATGTTAGTTGCCGCTTATTTAATATTGAGCATTTGTGCACGTAGTACAAGTACTGCTTTTTCTTGAGGTCGGGGATCATGAACTTGCCGCATTTACAAAGTACAAATTTCTTAAGGAAAGCGGTGATCTTATTACGTTTATCAGTAACGCAATTGGCCGCAATTCTCTTGAGACGTTCTTCAAATCGATCACGTTCGTAATATTTATCCTGGTTCCCAATAAACAGATGTCCGTGGTGAATGAATTCACCATGATAAAATGGATTCTTCAATGTCTGGTGAATACTCGATTTGCACCATAATCCACTTTTAGGCGGTGCAATGTTGTTTTTGTTCAGGAAATCACAAAAATTCGAAAGACTGTATCTGCCGGAATCAAATTCATCGAAAATGTACCTGAGGATATACTCGGTATTCTTATCTATTACATATCGCTTGTGTTCCCTGTCATATATATAGCCATACGGCGCATTACCGCAATATATTCCCTGTTGAATCTTGAAGTTATTAACACTACGGATGTCGTGACTTATCTTGTCCGAGAGATGCTTGGCAACTGCCTGTTCAATCCCAATGATAAATTTTTCATCATGTGATGAATTCTTGTTTATGAATTTGTTCGTTTGGTAGAAATGTATTGTAAAATCATGACAATCGATCAAGTCGATAATACGGGCAAGATCCTTGTAGTTCCGCGACATGCGGTCCGTTGATTTGAAAACAAGGTGTTTTACTCCGAATTTAAGAGCAGCATCGATCATCTCGTTAAAAACCCGCCTTCCCTCTTTCGATGCGCTCTCAACGACGGTAAAGTAATGAATTATGTGAATCTTGTGGTCGATTGCATATTTCGAGGCTCCCTGGCTCTGGTATTCCAGGCTTAAGCCTTCGGCCTGATCCATGGTGCTTACACGATCGTATGCGAACGCGGGTGGGCGCTCCAGTGATAGTGCGATCTTCATTCCGCTTATTATCTTTTGGTAAACTTCTGTTGAAAGATACATGTCACCTGCCATCATTCAGAAGATAATATATTTCGAGCACAGCCTTTATGTAAAATTCCCTGGTCGTGGTATCAATTTTTGCTAAATGATCAATAACTTCGAAGTATTCATTATTACCAAGTTCATTGATACGATGATTTTGGAATTCCTCAGATTTTTTATTGATCACTTGCATATCAAGAATATACCAATAAGACGTCATGACGTCAAGTCAAATGTTCGAAAAAGTAAATTTGTTGACAGTTTGCCTTAAACTTTCGATACTTATTGCATGAACGAAGAAAAAATCAAACGGCCTACTATTCGAATTGATAATGAAGAGCATAAAGCTCTTAAAATATTCTGCGCTCAAAATGATGTATCAATCCAAGAATTCATGCATTTCGCTGTGGTATACTGTATGAAAAATAAGATTCTTCCTGGGGGAAAGTCGCATAAATAATTACTAACTTATCTTTTCTAACTCCGATAGGCAATGTAATCAATGATCTAATGGGATATCACAAATGCATTCATAACTGTCATTGTCCGTGAATTAATTGAATGATGATTAACTCGATAGCTTTTTTTCAACCCCTTGCTGAGCTGGTCCGTGGTGAGGAAATACTGTTGTGCTGTGATTGAATAACAGCGCTCAAGCCAGCATTTTTCCGGTCGCTTGCTGTCGTGAATCACCACCCGTGATAGGTCACATAGCATGAACAGCAGTAACGAATCTTAGTAGGCTTCCGAGCCCATTATTGGCTGCAGAAGTGGACGTTTTCGAACTCACGAAAACGTCCACTTTGTTTATAGGCATGATCCCCTGCCGCATGAAGAACACATAGGGTTTCTTGAACTGAAACTCAATATTTGCACCGTCAAGAACAACCGCATCGGCAATCTCACGAAGCACCAGTACTTTCTTCTCATCATCCGAATCCCGGTATTTCTTCGGAAAATCACGAAAAGTATCGATGATGTGGTTCACTTCGATCTGGAACTTGTCGTAATCTACCTGCAGGGAGCGATACTGTGAATTAAGAAAATCGATCTTCTTGTCTATCTGCACCAGTTTTCTCTGGAGGTCGGCGCGTCGAAAGCTTTCGTCCTGGAGGAAGAGATCGCACTTTATGCTTAACTTCGTGTCCGCTTTTCCGGGGCAAGCCAAATATGTACGTTGTGTCAGATCGGAAGTGAGTAAATGACAATCGCACCCCCAACCAGCGTACACCGTAGCTCCAAGCCGAATTCCGATACACTCGAACACCCCCCCGATGCTAATCAACGACCGTAAAGTAAACATGGTGATCGATCTGATTCCACGGCCAGGTCGTTCGGTCTTTCCAGATAAGGGTGATAATCCACGTCCCAGTCTTGCCCTGGGGAGGATTGAAGCTCAGTAAGTTATTGGGATCATTGTAATGGTTCTCGAACCACCGGAAGGTCATGTCGACCGTTTGACCCGCATTCATTAACCAGCCGCAAAAAACCCTACCGCCAGAACCATTAGTCACCGTATACCGGATACCAGTCCACGAATTTGTGGATATCCTCATGAAGGGCACATAGGGTGCGCCGTTTACCTCAAGAACGGTCACCGTTAGGGGGCCGGAGTTGATCGCAAATGTCGAACAGGCAACCGCGGAATTTTCCCACCCGCTTTTAAACGCGATCGCTTTCACGCGGGCGGTCGAATTTACGGTAAACGGACCGTTGTATTCCATGCCGAACCCGTTGATCGGATCATTGCCATCGATGCTGTAGCGAATGATGGCCCCATCCGTAGCGGTGCTGATAGTAACGGTTTGCCCAGTGGAATAATGCCCCTCCGAGGGTGAAATCTGCGGCGTGGCCACACAAATCCTGTAGTCTCCTGATACAATATTCGAATCGGCCCAGCCCTCGTGAATCGCAATGGCTTTCACTGTTGCCGAACTGTCAATTACTATCGGCCCGTTGTACGTGATTCCGGAAACCCTGGGATCGCTTCCGTCAATGGTATATCGAATCAGCGAGCCGTTGCTGGGGGCGTTCATGGTAATTGAGAGCGGCTTTACCGAATACGCGCCAGGCGTGGTCACAAATACGGGGTCTGCCGCCTTCAGAGTAAAGATAGCGCATGCCGTCACGGATGACGTCCATCCATCCCTGTATGCCCTCGCCTTGAGCGTCATGGGACCACTAACTTGAATCGCGCCGTTATAGGTTAAACCGTTCTCGAGCGTGGGATCGGAGCCGTCAATTGTGTACATGATTTTGGCATCGGACGGATGCGCGTCAATGGTGGCATTGAACGTCTTTGTATAAGTGCCGCCAACCGGGGAGATTGCAGGGGTGCTAACGGTAATCGCATAGTCACCGCCGGAAACCGCCGAATTAATCCATCCATCCTTGTACGCGATCGCTCGAATCGTAGTAGTGCGAGATACGCTGATGGGAACGGAATATACGGTTCCATTCGTAGTCGATGGGAGCGAGCCGTCCACAGTGAACCGGAGGGTCGCACCGCTGGTCCCGCAGGAAAGCGTAACAGTGCGTGGATCGTAATAGGTCCCTGGCGAGGGGCTCAGCGATGGTGAGGCGACGGTCCCATACGGAACGACCGTATAGTTGGCAGTCATAACATCGGAATCGGCCCAGCCTTCCCGAAAAGCGACGTATCGGATCACGGTCGTGTCGGTGAGGATTATGGGCTGCGCATACGAGTTGCCGTTCTCGCGGGATGGAACACTTCCATCGATGGTATACCGAATGGTTGTATTCGGCGTGACTGTGGAAAGGGTGACCGAAACCGACGGTCGGTAAAAAGCGGCAGCTGGGCTGACGGACGGAGACTGAACCTTGAGGGTGTACGTCTGTTCGGCGATGTCTGAACCGATACAACCATCTTTGAGAGCGATCGCCTTTACGATTGTACTCTGATCGATGGTTACAGGTCCCTGGTACTGGCTCCCGTTGCTTGCCGATGGGGCGCTCCTGTCAGTGGTATACATGACTCGTACTCCGGGATCTGGTGCGCTGATCGATACCATCACCGTAGTGCTGTAAATCCCAGCCCCCGGTGAAAGTGTGGGCGCCTCCAGGCGTGCTGGTTCAGGCTGCCTGATTTCGAATGCCGCTTCAGAGATGGCGGAACAGGGCTCGCCATTCTTGCACGATATCGCTCGGATGACGACAGAGGTGGTGATGATGATGGGACCGCTATAGGTGCTCCCATTCGATGGTGACGGCTCAGAGCCATCTGTGGTATAATAAATTTCCGCACCATCCGTAGAACTAAACAGACGCACTTCACAGGGACCGGAATACACGCCACCGCTGGGACTAATTGTGGCGTTCTGGGCTACGACACCCGTCGGCCCGCCCCCAGGCCCCGACGCATTGTCCCCCTCGTCGCCTGAATGCGAACCACACGCCAAGAAGCCCAGTGCAAAGACAAGTGCAATTATGGATATGATCCCACGATAGTTCATTCCAGTCCTCCGAATCGAGTATACTGGTTTGGACGGTTTCCGCGGTTGAAATTTTAGTATTTTTTTAAGTTTTGCGGGTTTATGTGAATTCAGGCTTTACGAGTCTTGAAAGAGCAAGCATACCATGTAACGAATAAACCACTCACAGTCTAAAAGCGTTGGATTCGCGTCCGGCTAAAGCCGGCTAAAGCTCGTCATCAGTCCAAAAAATCTGAGCCTATCCCTCTGTGCCCTGCTCTTCAATATTCTTTATAATTATTTCATCAGTAATGTTGCCGAATGACGCCACGAAATACCTCCGCGCCCATATATGTCATCCCCAAAACTATTTGCTCAAACACTTGTTTCCCATCCGTAGCTTTTGCGAGGTTTTCCATTTCAGTCTCTGCACATGCTTACCAACCGACATGTCGGACAGTACCGAAACAAATAATATGACATGATCCTTTAAAACGTGCCCTTTAATAATTTCGACGATAAAGTATAGTATCTTTTGCGTATTTGAGCAATAAAAAATGTCCCCGAGCAGACGAAAAGATAAGTACCAACAAATCGATCGCCAGGAGGACCTTGAAACAACCCAGGAGAAATCCAAAGCTGTCATTGAAAAGCTTATACTTATGAAGCTTGGCAAGGCCGCTGAAATTATCTAGGTGGGGACCGGAGAAACGCTAACGCACATGCATTTCCCTTCGGAGCACTGGCTACGCATCCGGACCAACAATCCCCTTGAGCGGATCCTGCGCAAGTTCCGCCAACGAACTCGGGTTGTGGGAGCATTTCCTGATGGGAATTCTGCTTTGATGCTGGTCGTGGCCCATCTCAGGCATGTCGCGGGGACGAAATGGGGGACGATGATCTATTTAAAAATTGATCGTTTTAAGAAAGGGAACAAGGTGTTCGCGTAGAGCGAATTGCCAGCTCGAGGAAAAGAATGAAAGATATTTGACACTATCATTTCGACATCATGTCGCCCGACATATCTCGCGGATAAAATCCCTGACTCGGGTTGCGATCAAACCGCTCATTATTGGCTTCCAGGTACTTCGTTATCCACACAATTTGGCACTTGATATTAGAAACCGTATGGCTTGACTTACGACAGTTTAGCATTCCGCAATGCTTCCTAAAATCTTCGACTGAAGTCGAAGATTTTTCTCCCCGCATGAGACAGTAATACGTCATCTACATGGTGAACTTTTTACACTATTTAGATTCCTCATAATACGATCTTTGTCTCTATACCCATCCGGTGTTGTGTCATACGCCTTTTGAATGTATTGTATCGCTTTTGATTTGTCTCCCAGTCGGCAATAAGTAACACCAATTGACATGGCAAGCACGACATCATAGGGATTGTTTTTATAGGCTTCTAAATAAATTATAATCGCTTTCTTCGGATTGGATCTGCTCACAGTATCAGCGTTCCGCATTTGCTGACCTGAAAGATATGCCTGTTTAAGTTCCTCCTTGGAAGGCGAAAATGATATTACTTCATTAGAAAAACTTGCCATGTCTGAAAGATTGGGCGTATTGTTGCTTTCATAGTACGCCTTAAGTATGTCTGGTTGCATTGAAGCCATGCATAACATTCTTATGGCTTTCGTAACCTCTCTTTCTGCGAATACTTGTGGGTTTGGGAAAAAAAAGGAAACGAAAAGGACAAGTGAGGCGATTTTCAAAAATTTATTATTCATTGCAAACCTCTATGACAATAGTATTAAAAATAGTAAATCTTACCATTATGCTTAGTCAACAAAAATTATTGTAAAACTAAAAAATATTCACAACCACAAAGTATTCCGCCACTATCAAAGCTTGCGAATGTCACATTGTTCTATTGTCGCGATGGCATCAAAAACTATCGCGATTAACATTTTGCAGATGACCCGCCGACCTCAATCAACACCATGATGCCGAAAACGAAGCCGATCCATTGCCTACGCCACTGCGTTCATCCGCAAGCGCAAATATCTGAAATTTATATATTTCAACCGAGTTAACACAAGAACCACTGTCTCGGATCTTTTTTTCCCGCAATAAGGAGTAAACATGCAATCCTCTCGATATTTTCATTAAAGTGACGATAAGCATAATACCCCGACTAGTGCAAGTCAAAACTTTCCATACTTCGGCATGCATAGACATGATCGATTATAGCGTCCATATGTCATCAACCACGAATATTCATTTTCTTTTTCTTCGATTCAATCTTCTTACCATTAAAGACACCATTACTTAAATGACCTTTATATTCATGGCCGAAAGGCGCAGTAAATTCTATGATTCCGTTATAACCTTTTTTATCAACGATGCCGTTAAACCGCATTTCAATAGGACTACAAACAGGCACAATTTGCCGACAAGAGACAGGGGCATCTTCAAGGCCCCGCACTTCAATGCCTCGCACTATCGTTTTTAATACGATCTTCGAGCCATAAAAGGCGCCATTGATTAAATGCCCTTTATATCATTGGCCATCCGGTGCTTTAAACTCGATGCTGTATCTGCCAAAATCATTATGTTCCATGATGCCGTTAAACCGCTTATTCTGCAATGCAGTTTTCCAAACAGGGACCGAGTCATTTTTTACACGCAAAAAATAGCTGTGCAACAATTATACCCGCGATTAAACCTCTCATAGATTTTCCCCATCGGTAATTGAATCAAATAAACATTCACCAGTTAATTTATGGGCGTATCGAATAGTATATTCTCAGCATGAATGATCAAAGCTAGAGGATATTTTCCCTGTACATGGGGACCATTTGCGGATTGAAATATTTTCTTTTGATAACCACAACCCCATAGATGACGATCGGAAGAAGAATCGCCGCCGGGATAAAGGCGAAATACCCCGTCAGGAGTGATGCGCCGAACTTGAATATGGCATGGAATACAGCCGGAACCAGCCATGCAGCAAAGAGCCACCTGATGCCGGCCGGCCCGTCGTTCTTCAGGTATCGCGAAATAAAGAACGCTGTTGTGATCCCGTTGACCAGGTGAAAGGGAATGAACGTCACGATCCTGACGAGCAGCAGGTAACTGTGGAAATTCCCTGTCGATATCCCCTCCCCCGCGGCGAAAATCGCGCTCACCGACAGCACGTAGACATAAAGGTCATATTCATTAACATCCGGAAGCACTCGCTGGAACAGCAGCATGAAAATGACGACCTTGAAGAACTCCTCGTTTATCGCGATTCCAAAGAACATTGCGATCAGCCTTTCGGGCAGGCTGGCGCTGTAAATGTCGATCGTGGTATACGTATACAGCAGGCCGTTCACGATGCCGGATAACGCAACGGCGCCAAGCCCGGCAAAAACCAACCTGCGCTTCGACCGCATATCAGTCGAGCGATAAAAATCGAAATTGAATATGATAATGATCACGAGGACGGATGGGGCGATCGCTAAAATCAGTTTTATTACCGTTTCCACTTACTTTCCCCCGATCTCCCGTAGTACCGACCTGGCTATGCCGATGAACCTTTCGTCTTTAGCCGTGAGAAGATACTGCGAAATGTGCTCCCGGGCCGCCCCGTCCTGGTAGTTCTTGAGAATCAGCCCCAGAAAGAGGGCCTGCTCCGGAGGAACCGAATCCATGTACTCTCGCAATGCAAGGATATTCCCAAGTAGGCCGCCACGCTGGTATTGGGCGAATCGCCTGTTTGGTGTGTCATTTAAATATTCCAGGCAGTTGACGAGATGTCCATAAGCCTCATTAATATTGCCCATAGCAAATTCAGACGTAACAAGGCCATGATGTATATTATAACGATTACGAGTAAGCGAATCACCATTTAGAACAGGAGCGATACTGGATTCAAAATATTTATAATATTCCCTTTGATAGGAGAGAGATCTTTTAACATCACCAGCCCAGTAATAATAACCGCCCAGGACTCCCTTGTATTGGAGCATGTCCTCACCGCTATTTGCAAGCTCCCGCTCGAGTGTAACGGCGATATCCATCATTGCCGATTTATTGATTATTACTTCGCGCATGTAATACTGAAATACAGTTTCTGAGGATTTTTCAGCCAGGAAGACTCTGTCTTTTTTTTCTGATATGTTATTGAACAATTTCTTTCGTAGCGTGAAGAAATTTTGGATATTGCCGCTAAACGACAAGTAGTTCGAAAGCGTCAATATCAGCAGTTGCTCCCTATTTGCTGATTCCGGTAAGGGTGTTTTTACCTGCGATTCATCTATGGCGCTTAGTTCTCGTGAATCCGCTCTTGTTTCGTTGAGCCGTGGGATTAAATCAATATTCTTCGGTGGTTTTTCTTTTTCAAATGCGTCAGCGGCAAATCTTCTGATGTCTTCAATTTGTTTATTATCGGCAAGCTCCCGGTATTTCTTTTCATTGGCGGAAAAATGTTTGTCGGTAAAGTCCATACCATAAATAGCTTGTGACTCTTTCTTGATCATCGCAAGCACAACGTCTGTCCTTTCATCTTTTTCCTTTCTTTTTTCACCGTAAAAACTATACTCTTTAAAATTCCATGGTATGCCGTCTTGTGATTTCGTAATCCATTCTAGCCTGTTTCGCGATTTTTTTGTTCTTTTCATGTCGTCGAGATCATGCTTGCCGCCTCTAAAACCAACAAAAAGAAGAGCAGTTGTAGCGATATAAACCGCGATAAAATATTTAATATTCATGCCATTACCCGTTAGATGGGATTAACTACTCCTGTACCGTGTAATTCTGCCAATCACTTAAAAAAACACCTTTCGTGAAAAATACATAGCTGTCATCATCGGTTTCTGGTGAAGGAAATATTTTAATGTCGAAATTGATTTTTTTTTCAAGAACAAATCGTCTGATGGAATTATACGCATCAAATCCATCAGGATACACAACAAAATATAGAAAGTGATGGTTTTTGCTGATTTTAAAAAGTTCTCCATCATCCATATTATTAAATAAGTATTTCTCAAGAACCTGATTAGAGAAAGATAGTTTTTCACCATCTTTAATGTCTGGTGACAAGCCCTTTGTGTCCAGTGGACGGAAATAAATATTCCATATACCATTAACGCTGGCACCAGCATGGAACTTCAGTTTGTATTCAGCATCAGAAGAATAATACTTTTCTTTGTACGTATTATTCGCAAGATCTTGGTATATTTTCAGATAAAAATTACCAAGATTCACAATGTATGCCTTGTTATTTTTACAAAAAACAATTATGGGTCTTTTGTAGCTGTCTGCGAATTGTGAATACGGGACAAGGTCCTTCTCTTCGATCTTTTCCGGCTGTACGATCCCGGAGCTTGAATCGGACTGATCAACGCTCCCACTTATTTTCGTGGAAAACAGGGAGGGAATGCTGACACAGATCATAATTATCAGTACCAATCCAAGACTGTTCGAAATGATGTCAGTTAGAGAGTCTAGGGTAAGAGAAACTGTGCGCCTGTTATTTCTTTTTCTCATGATTGAATTCCTCACCATCACGAAGCAGAACGATACCGCATTTGAGCGTGTTGTTAAGAAGTGTGGTATTACTTATGGCTTTTTCGAGGAGAATATAGTTTTTTACCCCCGAAGGATGAACGACATAGAGAAACTGCTCCATTTTCGTAATGTCGCCCGCCGCCGTAGACTTGTTTCGGTTACCCACGTCTAGGATAAACCGGGCTATTGCGACAAACCCGGGCGCATCAGCGATCTTTTTAACATCCGTGGGAAAGCTGAAATAACGCTTTTGGTTGGCCTTCTCATCCCACTCAACCACCGATATCGTTTCGCGTGTGAACTCAACTATCCATAGAGGCGCCTCAGGATCCCGTTTCTCAATTGCTTCTGATATTTTTTTCCCGGGATCACCATCACTACGAAGCGCCGGAATTGCCGTAGTGATAAGGATTGTCAGAAAACACAATATACCCATGATGCTCAACAGAATGCTCACGAACGGGAACAAGCTGAACGTGAGTCGCTCGCCTCTCATTGTTTCACCTTCTTCTCAATTGCAGTGCTATCAGAAAAAACGAGGTTGGGAGTAAGGAAATTAAGGCAATAATCCTCCACCTGACCTAGAAGATCGCTGAACCGGCTTTCAAGATACATTCCAATTGGGACGATTGCCACTGCGAATCCCAGCGCGATGAGCGTTGAGTCGAACGCCACAGAGAGGCCGGTTGTCACGTTACCCAACGCGCTGCGCAGGTTGGCATCAGCCAGGTTACCGCTCGAACTCGAAACAAATTTCCCGAAGCCCTGGATCGCGTCACCGATACCGATGACCGTTCCGATAAAACCGAGTATCGGAATTGCCCAGTAGAAGACGTTGATCATTTTGAATTCCATATCGATGCTGTTCTGATCGATCTGAGCCTGGTATGACAGCGTGTTGTTAATCTCCTCCTTGCTGGGAACGTACTTAAGATAGTTGAGGACCTTGCGTATCCGATCAAAAATGTAGATGTTAAGGAGATTTATAAAACCGTTCCGTTTAAGAATGGCTGCGATATCGATGATTCCCTTCTCGAAACCCGAGAGACTTATACCGTTGCCGCCGGCGAGGATCTCGAGCACGGCGCTCGAGCGGAATATGTCCAGCGCCCGTTCCTGCCGCCTCAGCTCGAGGTACTTCAGGCCGATGAGAGCCATCGCCCAAAGTGATATGAAGAAAATGAACGGATTGATCCAGTGTTCTGTGAATATACGTGTGTGCAATAGAACTAAAAGGAAGAGCAACGCGAATACGAGGGCCGCGACGCACCCGGAGAGCAGCAGGTCACGGAAGATGGGATTCTTTTTCACAATAATCGTTCCGCACTGAACGCATATCGTGAACGAGGATTCTATCGTGGAGCGGCATCGCGGGCAGACCAGCTGCTTTTCATTAAGTAACGACAAAGCTTTTTTAATCATGGTATTCTCCCTATTTATACGATGATTTTCTTATAATAATGCAGTAAAAGTGCCGAATAACGCTTGAAAGTAAGAACGATCCTTTCAAACAACGGAAGACCGCTGAGATCAATGATGGTTGCTTTGATCATCTTCCTGCCATCGCAATCGAACTCGTCGAAATCTTCTCCCGACCTGCACTTGTCGAACAGAAGACCAGCATTGTTGCCCGCGCTGCTATTGCCACTCCCAGATACGGACCTGAACTTGAAACCGCTATATAGGTTAACACCACCAGAATGAATCCTACGATATATGATCGTTCCCTGATCCACACTGACTGTTTTGCTGTATTCAACAGTGGCGATCGGAGTCTTCATTGGAGTTTCAATCTTGGTCAATTCCAAATCCCCAAGTGTTGAGAAATCACAATCACCCACATGACGCTCTTTTAGCCATTTGAAGATCGCCACAATTTTAGCAATCTCCCGAAGCTCCTTAAGAACCGGATAAACATCACAATAGCGATTAAAATTAGCGTTAAAATGCTCAGCGAACTGAGCACTGGAGCGGTTTTCAGGATCGTCCGGTGACTGGTTTGTGGAAGTGACAAGGCGGCCGTCCTTCCACTCCATTCTTTCGGTCTTGATTGTTACATCGTCTGATATAAAGCGCAATTCGTGGCCGCCTGGATCGGCTTCGATTACCATTGCATCAGCGACAAACCAAAACCGGGTCCAAACGGACTCCTGCGAGCCGTCGTTCATAGAGAGCGCTATGGTACCACTTGGACGGTACCCATCAACGTCTGGTTGCATCCTGATACCGGTAAGGTTATCATATCCAGCAGACAGAGACTTCAAAATTCGATCAGCCTCGTAAAGAACAAGTCCAACATGAGTATTCTCCACGCCACCGGAGAACTTCACAATGCCGAATTTATTAAGTTTTTCAGGGTCCGGATCGATGGTTACCGCGACACCCTCGTGATCGCTTTTAAAAACCGCACGGTAGATCACGGCGATGTCTTCTGCCGAAAGGAACGATTCATAGCTTAATCCTTTTTCCCCAACCAACATGAGATTGCCGGTTTTCGCGTCATAAGCAACTGCGGAGATATTGCCTGATGAACTGATAAATCGGGCCATTTTATTGAAGTTAACGCCTCCATGATTGTTTCGTGTATTATTGGCAACATTCCCCTTCAGCTGTACACTCATATTCGATTCGCGGGAATAGGATGAGCCCGAATACCTTGGAGGTTCATTCTGCTTGACCCAATCACGCCGCATTTGCTCTCGAGCTGAATCTTCATCATAGATGTCTTTCTTATGCGTCTGATCCCAATACCAATTGGCATGGTCCTGCTGTTTCTTTAAATACTCCCTGTAATTCCATCGCTGCAAATCGCGATTAACGTCTCCCATATATCTACTTTCTATATATGATAGTGACTCTATTGGTAATAATAATACGAAAGCAACAGCAGCAATAGCAAACAATCTCATGAGAATCAATCTCTTACTGTTATTTTTCATTGCCATCCTCCTTTTTCACCACGAGAAAATGATCCTTACCACGCACCTCAACAAAGGCGCGATACTTCTTATTTTTACTGTATATGGTATCACTAACGTTTCCTGATGTGTACTTTTCAGTTATCGTTTCCCAGGGGGAATCCATATTCTGCTTTTGCACTGCACAAGTGAAAGACATTTCATCCAACTTGAGATCCTTGAACTTATGATAGGGTCCAAGTTTTTTACCATCAATAATGACTGTGAATGGTTTTGCGTCATAATCAAACTCGTAGCTACCATCTGCAAGCCAACGGATAAGGCTTCCTGCATGATATATATAATGCCTGCCGTCGGTACTCATGGAGAGGCTACCAGTGTAATCAAACTCCTCGCCCTTCGTGCCGTCCTTCACGACAAGCCATTTACCATCATACGGTATTCCACTCGGAAGCCATTTAACGCCACGACCTGCTTCATACACATAATGCTTACCGTCGGTACTCATGGAAAGATCACTCGTATAATCATATTCATCGCCCTTCGTGCCGTCCTTGACGACAAACTGTTTACCTTCCACATATGTGCCATTCGTAAGCCATTTGCCGCCACGACCTGCACTATATACATAATGCGTGCCGTCGGTACTCATGGATAGGTTGGCCGTGTAATCATACTCCTCGCCCTTCGTGCCGTCCTTTATGACAAACCATTTACCATCATAGGGTTTACCATCAGTGGTCCATTTGACACCACGACCTGCTTCATGCACATAATGCTTGCCGTCGGTACTCATGGAAATGTTACCAATATAATCATACTCCTCGCTCTTTGTGCCGTCCTTAACGACAAACCATTTACCTTCGATATAGCTACCATCAGCCGTCCACTTGCCACCTCTACCGGCTTGATAAGTATAATGCTTGCCGTCGGTGCTCATGGAAATGTTACCAATATAATCATACTCCTCGCTCTTTGTGCCGTCCTTAATAACAAAAGTTTTACCCCCTGAATAATATCCAATTGAAAGCCTAGTACATCCATAGATAGCCGTATACATATAATTAGTTCCATCGGCACTCAATCGCAAGGAATGACGATCAACACTATCATACTCATCGCCTCGCTTCCCGTCTATGACCACAATTCTCTTTTTTTCGACATAATCGCCATTTGAATTCAAGCCTCCGCCAACACCGGCCACGAAGGCATAATGCTTCCCGTTCCCGCTCAAAACAAGGGAACGGATCTTTCCGTATTTATCACCTACGACCGTTTTGTCGTCACCAACGTACACGATATACTCGCGCCCATCTTCCCCCGCCACATATGCATACGCTTTTTCATTCCCGGAAAACACCAGGCTGTGCGAAAATGGATGCTCCAGGCGAACATCGCCCTTCTCGAGTAGTGCGGTGAACATAGTTGTGGTCAAATATCGGTACAGCCGCGGCACGACGACGATGATTCCCGCAAGTGCGATAAGGCCGACAGTCGCGATGACGACAATGCGTAGATTGAGACGGCTGAGTGCTTCGGCGATGAATTCCCTCATAGGCCGCAAGTAATCACTCGATGAGACGGGAACCGGCGGCGCCACTGACCTGTCGGAAATACGTGCATTGCAGGAGCCACAGAAGTTGCTGCCGGCGGGGTTCTCGGTCCCGCACCGCGGACAGGTGACGGGGGCGGCATCTTCGGCCGGGAGGGCATCAACCGTAACGAATTCCTTTTTCTGTTTCAGGGGCGAAGCGTCTGTTTGGCGAGGAGGATTTCTCTTACTGCTTTTCGAAAAACTAATGTCGCTGATAATACTTTGACCGCATTTGAGACAGTATTTCCACTCTGTGCTTATCTCTTCACCACAATGGGGACAGAACATGTGACGCCTCCGCTTCCATTTTTATAGATTGTAACACATTGTGAGATGGTGTTCCGTTGCCGGATGAAACAAAACCCATCGTTCCTCCCCGGGCGATTTCAAGCGGATTGTGCATTGCTAACAACGCCGCAACGGTTTCATCAGGGATAATCCCCATTTACCCGTAGAGACAATTCCGGAGTGAGGATTTTATAAACAATTTATCATAATAATGAAAACACAACCGATTTTTGGAAATCAACCGCATCTAGCCAACAGCATGTCTCATCAATGAAACAAGAAAGCCACCGCGATAAGCAGACCAAACCGCATATCTGCTGTCAACTCAATCAATCATCAAGAAAACAGCTTTTTTACTAAAAAACACCGTGCTCAGGTTGTCTAATCAAATATTGGTTCAACAAATCACATGGGGGGGTATAGTTATGACAAGCTCCAATCCGGCGTTGCAACGAATGTTCGCTCCCGGTTCGATCACAGAAACGGCTTCAGGATCGATGACTGTGCGGGGAACCGTCAACAAAATCGGAATTCTTCTGATATGTGTGGCAGCTACCGCTTTTCTCGTATGGGAGATGGAACTCAGCTACGCCGTACCAGCCGCCATCCTGGGGGCCATCGGGGGATTTATAGTGGCATTGGTCACGATCTTCAAGGCATCATGGGCCCGATATACCGCGCCAGTGTATGCGTTGCTCGAAGGCCTATTCCTCGGCGGCCTGTCGCGGTATTTCAACGATCTGGTTCCCGGTTTGCCGCCATTGGCGCTCATCTTTACGTTTTGCATCCTGGGCGTGATGGCGATTGTATACCGGGCCGGGATTATTAAGGCAACACAGAAGTTCAAGATGGCCGTGATCGGTGCAACATTCGGCATCGCCGTCGCATATGGGGCAATCCTTGTGTTTCGCCTTTTCGGCATGGAGAGTATCGCGCTCAGCGACATGGGCTTCATTGGCATCGGAATCGGCCTTTTCATCGTTGTCGTCGCGGCACTCAATTTAGTTATCGATTTCGACATGATCGAGCAGGGAGTGGCGCAGGGCGCACCGGCGCACATGGAATGGTTTGGCGCATTCGGCATACTGCTGACCCTGGTGTGGCTTTACGTGGAGGTGATTCGCCTCGCGTGGACCATCGCGACCATTCTTGACAGCTGATCGCACAGATGTATCTGCAGTATATGGGCGCGGGAAAACCCGCGCCCGATGTTTTTCAGCTGGCCCCCTTCCCAATCAGAATCTATTTCCGATCACCGGGAAACACGTCGAGGCGTATCCAGGAATCCTTTCTCTTGTATTTTTTCCGTATGGAGTCGACTACCGCAGTCGTATCCGTATTCCCGGTATCGATGCCATACCGCTTTATAAACGAACCGTATCGATAGATGACAGCCGCGATATCCGCTGGATTCTCATAACGACGGATTGAGGATTTGGAACCGCCCGGCAATGCGTCCGATCCCATCCTTTTTTTAAGGTCATCGGAATCCGTTGCATCACCATAGCTAATGCCGACAATAATATCCGCGAGGTCTCTTTGAGAGCTGGCAAGTATTTTGTTTACAGTAAAACCTGAGTTACGCATGAGTCTCGATGACACCCCATGCGATCTCCAGACTATTTATGCAAAACGGCATACAGCAAGAGTATATCCAGGAACAAAATAATGATGCTGGTCAGTGCCACCAGTTTTTTCCTCCCCGGCGTCCAGTGAGCGGTGCGAATTACATAGGTGCGGCATATTTTATCGTGTAAGGTCTGGTCCCGCTTACTGATCAGTAATACCAGCATACTGATTTGTAAAGTGAATATAGAAAGGAACAGCGACAAAAATTCACGGATGAAGCTGCGGAAAAAGCCAAGTTGCAAGCCCTCCTTGCCGATCACCGTGATGCCGACCATCCTGCCGCCCAGCGTCTGTCCTGAGAACGCGATCTGCAATGCATTGTACAGCACTATCGAATAAAACCAGAACGGGAGCTGGTTGTACTCAGGTATTTTGCTGATCATCACAACCGGAACCATCAGCAGGTTCACCGCAACAAAGAAATCGATCCAAAACGCCAGTATCCTGTCAAGTGCCGTTGCCCGTTCAACCCCAGGATTGGCGCTCCCAACATCGAAACCATCATCGAGCCCGAATCCCCGCTGCGCGCTTAAGAATTTATTGGAACGATCCTTCCCGTACTTTTTAAACAGTATCCACGCGCCGACCACATCAGGTGTCACTGTACTCCATCTCGACAAATGTATAAAACCATACTGTGCTGTTTCCTTATAATAGGAACGCAATGCGTTGAACAACCATAGTGCGGATAGCGCAATGCCGAAAAACATTCCCGTTCCCAAGCCGGACGTAAACGCGACGGGAAACGCAATGACAGCAGGCAATAGATTTATCAAGAACTGGGCGTTCTCTTCACGGTACTCTTCCGAATCGATCTTTCGCAAGCGAAACAAGCACCAATACAACGCTATAATGCTTACCTGGCAGGGCAACAGTGAATAGAAAAGGATGTCATTCAGCGATCCGGTGCCATTGAAGATTTTCCCGACCAGAAGACCAAGACCGCCGCCGGCGGCTATTGCAGCGATGGTCGTCGCGACGACAAACAAGCCTATTCGCCAGTTGACGAACAGCAGAATCGCGAATGGAAGAATTACCGTTTCGATCCCCTGATACTTGTTCATTTTTCACTCCCCCAGGAAGATTTGTTTTCTTTGCACGCCATGCGTGAGGTGATTCTCCTCGCGTGGACCATCGCGACCATTCTTGACAGCTGATCGCACAGATGCATTTGCAGAATATTGGGCGCGGGAAAAACCGCGCCCAATATTTTTCAGCTTGCCCCTTTCCCAATCAGAATCCATTTCCGATCACCGGGAAACACATCGAGGCGCTTCCAGGAATCCTTTCGCTTGTATTTTTTCCGTATGGAGTCGACTACCGCGGTTATATCCGTATTGCCGGCATCGATGCCATACCGCTTGAAAAACGAACCGTATCGATACATGACAGCCGCGATATCCGCTGGATCCTCATAACGACGGATTGAGGATTCGGAACCGCCCGGCAATGCGTCCGATTCCAGCTTTTCTTTAATGTCATTGGAATCCGTTGCATCGCCATTGCGAAAACCAACGGCATCCTGCCGGCCGCCGAGCGCAAAATTTCGGTAAAAATTCAATTCCCGCTCGACGGTCTCCAGAGATTCTCCCGCGTACCGAGCGCGTATCGGATTGGAGGCGATGCCGGCAATTATATCCGCGAGGTCTTTTTTTGAGCTGGCAAGTGCCCGTTGCGTGAGCTTTTCGGCGTCACGAAGGCTTCTTAGATCGGCAACCTTCGATTGAGCATTAAACATCACAATTGCATTCTTTCCCTTTTTTGTGCTAACAGTAATGTAGAAATCTTGCCCCAAGCCCATCATGCCTACATATGAAATCTTCGCTGATTTTGTATATGATTTCTGCGAACTGTGCATCGTGACCTTGTAGTCATAAATCCGCATAACTACAATATCACGATACGGATTTGCGGTCAGCTTCTTAAGTTCAGGAAGATCCGATCGGTTTAAGAAGAGAATATTAAGAAGCATGAGATATTTTTTCATCGTTGCGATGGACTTATCATTACGGCTTCCAATCATCATCTGGCTCAATTGTTCGTAGCTCAGGCTCCTGCTGGGAAGATATTTTCCGTCGGATTGTCTTCCCGATGCACTAAATGCACTCCATATGCCAGCCGTGTCGAACAAGCCATTAACAATATCTTTCAGGTCTGCTTTCCTGTTTGGATCTGAAAGAATTGACGACATCTCCCGATGAAGAGATTGATAATCAGCCAGGAGGTCGCCGAAGTTTGAATACGATCGTAATAGTCTTTCAATGCTCTTTTTATTTTGTTTCAGATTTCGTATTTGCAGCTCGATTTCCCCGATCTGCAACTCCATATCCCGCTTTTGCCGCATGAGCGATGCCAATTGCCCGAGCGACAGGAGTTGATCATTGGACATCGAAAGAACAATGGGATTCGTAGCGCCCCCGCTTTTTGCAACAGCAAACTCGCGGAGGTATTTCTCCCGGCGCGGGTTTTTCGTCACACCGGGTCGTACCTCGTGTTCCTGCATTACGCGAGAAAGTTCATATATCGCATCCCCAAGCTCCGAATCGTTTTGCGCCTTCTTCGGAAGATAGAACAGGTAATCGACTGTATAGTAATAGTCAATGCCGTTCTTAAGATTCCTTTCATTGAGCAAGGCGACAACACTCTCGACCTTCGGTCGAAATACGGTAAAATCGGGAGAAGAAAGCAGTCCGGACACAAAGACACCATAATAAAACTCGGTCGTGGCCGACGGCGCCTTCTTTTTTCCTCGCGCCTTCTCAAACCGCTGAAAGATTTCGAGGCCTGCAGCATCGACAGGTGCACCCTGCAATACGAAGATCGCAATCATGGCGGCTACAATTATTTTCACAGCTCGTTTCATGTGATTCCTCCGCGTATACCCGTTCCAGTTGGAAGACAAGTACGGGAATAGTATAAAAAAAACCATGTTTCTCACGGCAGGCGCAACCCATTGAGTCGCCAATGATGTCATGAATTTTTTACATGTTCAAACGTGGTTCCTTGTTTCAGACTCCTTGATGAATGAAACGGCGGATGTCGTCCCGGGACGAGCGTTCCCTCCCTGTCGGCCGATCGCCTGGTCTCCAATCACGTATATTATTACACAATTAATCCGCTTGCGCCATAGCATCGATTTCTCGATAAAAAATTTCAAGCATTTTCATGGGTATGCGGTCGCGGCCCACCCTGCATCGGGCCAGCTTCCATGTAATCCCTCCGCCCGGTCACACGGTTTTTCATGCAGGTATCATCGCGATACGGTGTATATGAGCATTTTTCCCGCAGCCAGAGGTCCATCCGGGAATCTGCTCGCCAGCCAAGGACTGCTCATGCCCGAACCATCGCCCCTTTCTCGTCGATGAGAAAGGCTCTCATTCGCGAAACCCATGCGATCGCTTCTCCATCGTACCTATCTTTGAATGCAGAGCGGCGCCCGACGGGTATGGGGGCGCCATCATTGCACCACGCGCGCGATGATCGGGATGCGCGCATGGAAGACGACCGAGATCGCACTACAGATTTTTCACCGGGTACAGCACGTCGGATTCCCGATCGTACAGGCAGGCATAGTGAACGCCCTCGGATGGCTTCTCGAAGCGAGCTGCCGGTCCCGTTTTCGCCACCGGCAGCTCGGTTACCGTTCCGTCGCCGGCAACCGCGATCACCCTGATTTCGAGCGAACCGACAAACGCGATATAACAGATCGTTTTCCCGCCCTCGAGCGACTTATTTACGACGAGTTTCGAAAAGTCCCACCGGGACGCATCGGAGAAGACCTGGCATCCGTAATGGGCGTGATTGGACGAATAGGCGCCGCGGGCGGTACCCGCGCCAATCCCCGTGAAATCTTCGTTTAGTATGTTCGTCCGGTGCCCGGAGCTGTTCATTCACCCGTCCACCATGGCATGAGCCATCTGCCACTCGTTGCGCCAGTACACGACATGGTTCCTGAAATCCTTGTATTCGCCTTTCTCGTCTCTCATCGGCCGGTACGAGACACCCTCCATGTTCATGCTGAAATTCACCGTTACGTTCTCCCCATAGGTGCTCCATTGTCCCCCGAAATGCCTGATGCGATCTCCCGGGCTTCGCATCCCGACAACGCTCGAATAATGGGACAGGTCGCCCATCTTCGCGCAATACTCCGCCTGCCACATGGCTGCCTTTTCGAGAAGGGGATCGTAATACAGCGGCGTACGGCCGCTTTCGATGCGCTCGATGTTCGCGTAAAACGCGATCCATCGGCCGATCTTTTTCTAGTCCAGCGCCGGCTCGGCGCCGATGTCGCGCGTGGTGTTCGCATGCAGGTTCAGGACGAATACCGCAAGAATAACGATTATGAATGCAGCCCATTTGTATTTCACGACAACCTCCGTAATCAGGTATTGGCGCCGAACGTACCGTATATTCTTTAGACGAATATGAAGATCATTTTTAGCATTTTCCCATCGTTTTCATCCAGACGGGTGATGATGAGAAATGAGAAGCGGGATAAATTTTTCTTGAGGTCCATCCGCTGTCCGAGGATGCGGGTGCGGTTGCGTGTCCGATGTAATACGCAGAACCGGCGGTTAAACCGGCCATATAGAACCGGAAGTTGAAAATGCTCACATTTTTGTGTCAATGATTGGCTTGATGGTCTCGGGCGAGAGAATTGCCTGCGGTCAGTACCAGAGTTATCCTGCAAACAGCCCATTTCAGGCTAACAAGTCCGCACCCCATAAAAAACCGCGCCAGAGGGGGCTGCCGCCCCCTCTGGACTCCCCCGGTCCAGCGGCCCAGTGGGTCCAGGGGGCCCGTGTCCGTTATCACTTGCACCCTGCGCTTTTACTTCCCCGCCGTATTTTTACGGGGCGGAAAAGACCACGCGAAAACCGCAGTCACCGTAGGTGCGGAGGTCGGGCCTGTACCAGTTCCGGCCCGCGGAACGCACGAAGCCGTCGTCGCGGTCCCACGAGCCGCCGCGCACAACGCGGAGGCCTCCAGACGATGGTCCTTGCGGATTCCTCGAGGGACTTTTCCCGTAGTAATCTTTGACATACCAGTCGGCACACCATTCCCAGACATTGCCGCTCATGTCGTACAGGCCCCACGAATTGGGCTTCTTGCTCCCAGCTACATGCGGTCCATAGTCCTTGTGGTTTTCTCCATTGTCATAACTATTCTTATCATATACAGCATACTGATCGACGACCTCATATTCATCACTATCTCCCCAGTAATATCGTGTCGTACTGCCCGCACGGCAGGCATATTCCCACTCTGCCTCCGTGGGAAGGCGGACTTCCACGCCGTATTTCGAGCTAAACTTTTTGCAGAACTCAACAGCGTCATACCAACTTACCGTCTCAACGGGACGGATGTCGTTTCCCTTAAATTCGCTCGGGTTGCTTCCCATTATATCTCGGTATTGCTTCTGCGTTACTTCGAACATGCCCACCCAGAAACCGTCAAGGGTTACTTTATGCTGTGGATGTTCGTCTTTCTCTCCCTGGCCGTCAGGAGACCCCATCATAAACGTGCCCGCGGGGATCTTCACAAACTTGATCCCGCCTACCTCCCGCGCACGGCCCTCCTTCTCCAGCTCGGCATATCTAGGCTGGGCGCTCCCGGGATCATGTTTCTTGGCGTCATCCTTCTTCTCGTCCTCTACTACCGGATAATACCGGTACACCGTCATACCAGGCTTCAGCTTCGACAATGATCTCGCGTATCGGGGCTCCAAACGGCACCGAGAGGTCGTGGACATCGGAAATGTCGCCTTCATGAGCACCACCACTCCCTCTATGCGCACATACAAGCGCTCGCCCATGCGCAATACGCGGCCGGTGGTCGGCACGTTCACTAGCAACTCGCCGCTTGCCGTATTCACGCTCCCGATCCGGCCTACCGCCTCCTCAGCCACAAGCGGCATAAACCACCATGCGGCCATCGCACTACATGCCGCAAAACATAAAAACAACCGGGACGTCATGGATGGACCTCCACGATATTATATACTTTCATTAAACTGCAATTGACAAAATTTAAAACTTTTCATCAACACTGATTACAACGACCCCCTCCCGACCTCCCCCTTCGCCAGGGGGAGGGGTGGGCTTGCCCCGATTTTGCGGACACGCAGTTAAGCAACATTCTTAATCCAGCCGCCTTGTGATTCAAATTCTTCCGGAGAC
>JAKQUI010000033.1 GCA_029562645.1 Spirochaetota bacterium | reverse complement strand
GAATGATTTCGATTACTGCTTCAGGGCCCTTGTTGTATATCGCAAGTATCTCTTCGCTCTTCATGGGACATAATATACAAAGTGCCCATAAAATTAATACTACTTTTTTCCTCCCCGCAAATATTGTACTGAATAGTTACTTTCTCGCAAAGTGATTTTTCAATGTTGTCGGCGAGTGGTGCCGGATATTACTTTACCAATAATGTTGTAGGGAATTGGTTGCTTAGAAAAAACGCTTCGGAGCTGTCAGCGTTTGATCTAGACATTGTTAAACCCATTAGTGGGGGCAATCCTTTGCCGTACATGCCTTCGTTGAAGATTGTGTATGATGCCACTAGTGGTCTTGTGGAAAGGTTTGAAATAAAGTGGTATATGTATAACTTTAATACGAGTACATACGATGAAGTTTCTGATTTCTCGGAGTTTGATAAAATCGTTGCAGGTGGAGGAAGGGCGAATCTGAATATATTTGATTACTCGGATAATTCACGTGTACTTACAAATTTCAAGGTTCAGGCGCTTACCCAGATAAATGCTGAAGCCAATTGGTATTTTTTTGGTAGCGGAAAGCCGAGTCCAAACCACAATTTGTCCGCGATTCGCATTGAATATGAAATATTTGGTATTTGTTTTTCGATTGACGTAAGGCCATAAAATGAATAGTTGCAACAGGTGGTTTTCCGGCACAATGACACTACCGAGTGTTGTTGTGCCGGTTTGCTTCAATTTCATTCCACGATACTCACCGGCGTCCGCAAGCCGACTTCTTCGCGAAGAAAAACAATAAAGACGATACGCGCGTAACTCGAATGTGTCTTGGCGGTCTCGAGGTCGTTGTTGAATATGCCTATTCCGTTCTTTTTGCAGAATTCCCCGAATTCCTCAAGATGGTTTCGAATAATATATTGCTGTACGAGGCCGTTAAACTTGCGTTTCAATGTCACCCCTTTCCCGTCTATACCATACTCGACTTTCAGGTGGTTCAATATCCGTGCATTGTCTTTTAACTCGACGATATGACGCACAATGTCGGCGGCCATGCGTTCGTCCTGTATGTCAACCTCAGCGGCGGCCTCGCGGATTTTTGATATTCGCAATATGCCCATTGCTCTTCTCCGTGTGCGTATGATTGAAGCTCGGGAGCTCCGGGCATAAGCGAGAGAGAGGGGGCTTATCGTCACAAAAAAGATTCTGGCAGGGGTCCACTTTGGAGGAATTTCACGAAGCAGTCGTTTTATGAGTTATTCGACCGTTGTTATTTTTAGGTTGTCAATATAGCTGAAGGCCACCCCGCCACAGTGCATGGTGACCTGTGTTGAGGAATTGTGGTGAAAGACGAAGGAGTTACCATCAATAACTCTGTTTGGAATATTGATTTCGCGCGTCCATCCGACCGGTTCTGGGTCGGCCGCCAGCCATATCTTGTAGTTGACCCCGCCGGGATGCCATCTGATTTTCACGTAATAGCTTGCGCCCGAAGACCACGGGAATGATAGCAGGTCTACCTGTGAAACTCCATTATAGACATAAATACTCTGTTCCCCGCCATAACCGCTTGCAAAACTGAGCGATATGCCTTTGTATGAGTGCGCCCCCTCGCCGGTATAATCCGCATGGATTCCGTAGAGGGAGACGATGAAGTAATGTTCATAATAACCGCTAAAGGATCGCCGGTATGCGAAAGAAATGTCGTAGGTCTTTGTCGGGTTATAATCTTCCAGAGTTCTGCTGACCGTGTCACGCAAATATGCCGAGCAACCAGCACTCTGGTTGCCCATGCGGAGTTGTTGGCTGAATATGTCCGCTACTCCCACGCTATAGGTCGTTTTATTCCAGTTGTTGCCGATGTCCATGCTGTCATCCCGATTAAAGTTTTCAACGAAAACTATACTGGATGACGCATTGCTTGAATATTCCGGGGGGGGGGGTGAAGTGTTCCAGGATGTCATTATCTGCACATCCGAGACAAATGTAGAATAACGATTTGGTGCAGAAAGCAAAAAGTATTGTCATTCTCGGATATTTCATGATTATTGGGGCATTCCTTGGTATATTTTTAAATTGTTAATGTAGGTGCATACTGTTGCGCCACTATTAGTGGAGCCAACACTATCGTGAAAACCCAAGTATAAATTGTTACCGCTTTCTGCAAACCCAGTTATGTCTGTTTTTTCAACGGTCCATTCGTCGGGTTCCGGCCCGGTCCAAATTTTTACTTTCACAGACGTACTGTCGATGTAGGCTCTAACATTATACCATGTATCGCTTGTAAATGTGAAGGTGTCGGTTTTTTCATATCCACCGGAATTGTATATCTCAATTTGATTTGCGCCTTCCCCCGTCCCGGGATAGCCGTTGTTAAAATCGGCAAACATGAAGCCAAAGCCGATCCCATTAATAGCTCCAGTTGATTCCATGTCGGTATTGCATACCAGAACCTTGAAGTACCCTCCTTGCCCATAATTATTAATTGCTGTGGAGAAAAAAGGTTTGAATAGAAAGGTTACAAGATATGGAAATTTGCTTGCGGTGTAATTCTCAAGGTTCCTGTGTGCGCGACCGACGACTCTTGCTGTTGCGACATTGCCAGGACTCCATGATTGATGTGCATGCCCTGGTCTATATACGTTTTCAAAAATTCCCGCAACAGCATTGCCGTAGGTGTTGCAGGTGTAGTATTCATATACATTTGTCCAGTTGTTGCCGATGTTTTGCCATATGCCGTCGCCGTCGAAATCATCTTGAAACATTAACACCCAGGATAGGTTGGTATTCCTCGTTGAAGTTGATGCGGGATTTTCATATTTCCCCAATATGTCGTCCCCGGCACAGGTGAAAAATAGAGATGTCGCTAAGAGCATTAGTGCATATTGAAGCACGCTGTTGTAGGAGGTCTTGTGTCCAAGCATATTATGTAGAGCATTACGGATTTGCAAACGTTTATGGGTTAAGGTTTTCATCGTTACTGATTTCCTCTTTGTTGTTTCATGCGAGACAATTCGAATGAATTTGACAAAAATACTAAAACACATACCCCAAACCCCCTCCGTACTGCATCTCCTGTAGCGGAGAGCCCGAGTACAGAACAGCTTGGTAGGATGCGAAACCCAGAACGTATACCCCTTTAAACAGGTAAAGACGTGTTTCGAACAGAGCCATCAGGCTCATGTCGCCGGAGCTGTATTTTTTTCCATCCACCCCGCTTTTTAGTTCTGATGATGCGTATCCGGCGAGCACATTGATCTGAAATCGTAACGTGTCGGCGAGCGTTAGGCCAAAACCGATCCCTCCGTGTCCGCCCGAAAGAGCCAGTTCCATTTTCTTCGGGAATTCCGATGATTCCCGGTGGGCGAGGTGAAAACCATGTATTACGCCAGAGAGATTGAGATGACTTGAACAGAGAAAATCATATCCGAGAAGAAGGCCGTATACGATCGTCGGTTTCAGGTACTCCGCTTTCTCCCCCATGTGGCGTGAGGGGCCGCCGATGAGCGAAATGGAAAACCCCCTTCCTTCGCCGTGAGAGGCTGTGCTCGTTTTCTCCGCTTTTGCGATTTTGCCGGCGAGGGTGGCGACGGCCTGTTGGAGTTCTCGGTCTGTTCTCGCTGCCGTGGAATCGGCAAATTCGATTTTACCCTTACCGACATTGACAAACTTGACCGTAATTGTGTATCCGTCCATTTTGCTTACGCTGCCGGTGACGATCAGCTCCGCCGAAAGCATTTTTCCTATCTGCACGGCGCATGCGGTGTCGATGCAGCCGGTCATCTGCATTCCCTGTTCGTTTAAAATCGTTTCCATCTGGTTTCGTTCGACAATATCGAAAACGGCCGTCTTGTGTATTTCGACCTCGAACAGGTTCCGCACTGCATTTGCGTAGGTTTTCGTGGTGTTTTCGGCGGTAAAATCGAGAATGGCAACCCGTTTTTTGTGCTGTTGTTTGTCCGCAGCAACAATGGGAGCAATGATGCCGGAAATAAGAAGAATTGTGAAAATTTCAAGAAAGATTAACAGTCGGCTGTGTTGTATGCGCTTCATCGGAATCTCCAATGGATGATGAAGTGAAATCATTCGACGTGACCGGCCGCCTTGCGGGCTATACGCTCACATGCCGAATCGATCTCCTGCTCTGTTCCCGCGCTTTCGGACGTGGAAAACAGCACCCTCGATTTCTCAACATCCACGATTTTCGCGGTAATGATGTACGTGTCCCCGAGTTGCTCTATTGCGCCAAGAAGAACCCGGTTGACATTTTTCCTGCCAACAACACCGATCCGTACCACCCGGTCGGGGCCAGCCAGCCGTACAAGTTCGTTTGTTATTTTATCCGCTATTCTTTTTCTTTCGCTACTGGTGACTACATCGCTCGTAAACGTCTCAACGCCCAGTCGGTATCGTACCGAGGGGGCCGTTTTCTCATCAAGCCTTTTTTCGTCCGTTTGGACTTTAGGCGAAGATGCAGTCGCGGTAGCTGTTGACGTGATCCTGGATCGGGGCGGTGCTCCGCGTTCCGGCGCTGTTTCAGGCACAAAAAGCCATGCGACGAACGCTATTGAAAACAGCGCTATGAGCATGAGCGCGGCAGCTATGATCTTACTTTGCACAATCGTTGGACGTATGCCCATGCGGCGTGAGGAATAATAGACTAAAAGCGCCATGCCGTATGCGAAGGAATAGTTTTCAACTTCTTTTAGAACCTCGATGGCGGCCCGTCGTTTTGTTGATAGAATGTACGCCTGAACGGAGTCGGGCACCGGCTCCCGGAACCGGAAGCGTTCCAATATACGTTCGAATGACCGTATCGAGCTGTTCATAGCAGGTCCTCGATATGGCCGACACCCTTTTTCTTGAGCGCATCAAGGATGCTTTCAACAATACGACGATACCGGTACTCGACCATCCGCTTGGTGAGGCCGAGCTGTTTGGCGGTTTGGCTATAGCTGAAGTTGTGGACGGCGATGAGGTCAAAGAGGGTCTTGTCCTCTTCTCCGTCGAAGTGGACCATGTCCTCCATCGCTTCAGCGATCACGATACGCGCGTCGCGGAAGCCGTTCACGAAGGTGAGGCTCACGTCGTTGAAGACGTCGTCAATGTCCGTGCCCGGGTCCCGGCGTCGATAGTATTCGAACACGGCGAGCCGCAGCGCCCCATAGAGCCATTTGCGCGGGTTCTCCACCGAATCGAATTTCTCATACAGCTTGATAAACACCTCCTGGCAGATGTCGTGGGCGTCGTCCACATTGTCCACCTTCGTGTGCACGGCGCTGAACACCAGCGGGTAATACTGGCTGTGCGTTTCGGTGAACCTGTCTCTCAGTTTTGCCAGCATCTGTCGGTATGTTTATAAGCGATCATTCGTTGGATTTCGACACACGGGAATAAGCGCATGGGACCATGCGGTGTCGAGGCAAGCAAAATATAGGCGATGCGGCGGTCTGATGGGGTTTTTCTTACGAAATGCGTCAAGCATGGTCATGCATCACACCCCATCGATCCGCCGCAGACCCGCCTTCCGCGCCCACGCCACGGCCGCGTCGAATTCCTGGAGGGTGACGCGCCGCCGCAGATCGAAGCACTCCCGTGCGCGGTACTCGGGGCGGTACTGGTCCATGATATTCACGTAGGTGTCCCGCGAGAGTCCCGCCAGAAAATCGAGGACCGCGTCGGTCCGCGCGATGTTGTTGGGCAGCACGAGATGGCGGACGAGCAGGCCGCGGCGGGCGATGCCGCGATCGTCGAGCTCGAGGTCGCCTACCTGGCGGTGCATCTCGGCGACAGCCTCCATCGCGCGCTCCGGGTAGTCTGGCGCGTCGGAGAGTTCGTTCGCGACGGACGCGTCCATGAATTTGAAGTCCGGCATGTAGATGTCGAAGACGCCGTCGATCAAATGGATGATGTTGGCGGAATCGTAACCGCCGGTGTTGTACACGAGCGGCAGGGAGAGTCCCCGCGGCACCGCGATGAGAAGCGCCTCGACGATCGAATACAGCATGTGCGAGGGCGACACGAAATTGATGTTGTGGCAGCCCTTCGCCTGCAGGGCGAGCATCATGGCGGCGAGCTCATCGAACGAAACCTCGTCGCCGCGGCCGTAGTGCGAGATGTCGTAGTTCTGGCAGAAGATGCAGGCGAGGTTGCAGTTGGTGAAGAAGATGGCGCCCGATCCGCCGCGCCCCACGAGCGGGCGCTCCTCTCCGAAGTGCGCGTGAAACGAGGAGACGATGGGCAGCGCGCCGCTGCGGCATTTTCCGCGTTCTCCAATCGTGCGGTCCACGCCGCAGCGATGCGGGCAGAGCGCGCAGGCGCGGATCACCCCGCGCAGCTCATCGGTGATATCCTTAAGTCGTCCAGTTGTGTGGCTTTTGAGATAGGCTGGCTCAGAATTCATTGCTGATGAATATTTTACGTCTACGCATGATTGAGTCATTGCAGAATATGTGAATCCAGTGCATGGGGTTTTTCAACAGTCTGAAACGATAAGGCCGAGGTCGCAGGTTTTCGCGCAGTCGGAGACCGAGGGATAGTGCAAGCCGTTCTCTAACAAAGGCATGTGGTATCATCATACGAAGTCTATTTGGCCCCTCGCGGCCTTGGAGCGAGAGGTTTTTCTTTGGTGACTTTCTTTTGACCTCTCAAAAGAAAGTCACGGATCCGTGTGTAGGCAAAGGTGCAGCACGTAACAATTATGATTCGTGCCACAATCGCATACAGTGTCAATCTCTAAAAAGGTTGTAATGAATGGGAAGGTGTGGATTTAAATATAAAATCGGTTTTTTGTATAAATCGGTGGACAAATAATATTTTTTTGTCCATGAAAAATATTTCATTGCCAACCGAGCGCTCGTTCGGTGAACTGGTTGCATCACTGCATCGTACATCATCATTGACCAACGAGGTGAATCCAATGGCAAACATCATCAACCGCGACACCATCGGCGACATGGCGCGCCGCGCCGCAACCAAGTACGGCGACAAGACCGCGATCATCTTCCGCGACACGACGCTCTCGTTTTATGATCTCGAGCGGGAGTCGCGCCGCTTCGCGCACCTCATGGCGAGCTACGGCGTGAAGAAGGGCGACCGGGTCGCGATCCTGGCGTACAATTCGCACTATTACCCCATCAGCCTCATCGGTCTCGGGAAGATCGGCGCCGTGCAGGTGCCCATCAACTACATGCTCAACGCCGAGGAGATCGCCTACATCGTGAACCACTCCGGCGCGAAGGTGTTCATCGTCGAGGACGCGCTCTACCCGGTGATCGCCCAGGCGCAAACGCAGGGAAAGTTCACGACGGTCGGGAAATGGGGCTTCCTCCCGCTGGCCGACACCGTGGTTCCGGAGGGGTTCTTCAATCTCATGGCCGAGCTTGAGTCAATGCCGTACGACGAGCCGCAGGTTGACGTGGAGGCCGAGGACATCGTGCAGATCCCCTACACCAGCGGGACGGAGTCGAAGCCCAAGGGCGCGATGCTCTCGCACCGCGCGCTCATGTCGCAGTACTACAGCTGCATCTTCGACGGCGAGTACCAGACCGAGGACGTGAGCCTTCACGCGCTGCCGCTGTTCCACTGCGCGCAGCTGCACTGCTTCCTGCTGCCGTTCATCTACGTGGGGGCCACCAACGTGATCCTGCACCGCGCCGACCCGGTGGAGATGATCAAGTCGATCGAGAAGTTTCAGATAACGCACATGTTCGCGCCGCCCACGGTCTGGATCGGCATCATCAACCACCCGGAGTTCAAGAAGTACAACCACGCGAGCCTCAAGAAGGCAGCCTACGGCGCGAGCATCATGCCGGTGGAGATCATCAAGCAGCTCTCCATCACCTTTCACGGCCTGCGCCTGTGGAACTACTACGGCCAGACCGAGATGGGCCCGGTCGCGACGATCCTGAAGCCCCAGGACCAGCTCGTGAAGCCCGGCTCGGCCGGGAAGCCCGTCCTCAACGTGGAGACGCGCCTCATGGACGATGACGGGAACTTCGTCCCGGTAGGGACGGTGGGCGAGATCGTGCACCGCTCCGGCCAGGTGATGACGGGCTATCTCAACGATCCCGAGAAGACCGCCGAGTGCTTCCAGTTCGGCTGGTTCCACAGCGGCGACCTGGGCGTGTTCGATCCCGACGGCTACCTCACGGTGGTGGACCGCAAGAAGGACATGATCAAGACCGGGGGCGAGAACGTGGCCTCGCGCGAGGTGGAGGAGGTGCTCTATCAACACCCCGCCGTTGAGGAGGTCGCGGTGATCGGATTGCCCGACCCGAAGTGGATCGAGATCGTCGCGGCGGTGGTGGTGCCCAAGAAGGACATGAACGTCACGGAGAAAGAGATCATCGCATTCGCGAAGGACAAGCTCGCGGGGTTCAAGTGCCCCAAGAAAATCGTCGTGCGCGACAAGCTGCCCAAGAACCCCTCGGGCAAGATCCTCAAGCGCGAGCTCAAGGCCGAGCTGGCGAACGCGGCGGGCTAGCGCGCCGCGTCTTTTCGGAAGAGCGCCTCCATCGCGTCGATCACGTCGCCGTCGAGGAGGCCGCGCTTCCGGATCGCCTCGGGCGTGAAAAGCGCGAAGGACCCCGTCGATTTCGCGCAGAGGCGTCCGTCCTGATACAGCGCGCCGGCCATGATCGCCTCGCGGCTGTTCGGGTGCTCCACCACCGTCCCCTGCGCGACGACCTCCTTCCCGACGAATACCGGCTTCCTGAATTCGACCGTCATGCTCTTGGTGAGGATGAGGTGCCGGAGGAGGTAGATCGCCGCCCAGCTCATGATCTCGTCGAGGACGGTCGAGATCACGCCGCCGTGCGCCAGGTCGTTCCACCCGCACAGGTGCTCGGGGATCGTGACCCACGAGACCACCGATTTCTCGTCGGTGTGAAACGTCATGCGCAGGCCGTGCGGATTGTCGGGGCTGCAGCCGAAGCATTTGTGGTTGTCGCGGTTGGGGAGCGCTCGGAAGTGCGCTTTGTCGAAATCGTGTTGATGGGTCATGGCCGGTATCCTATGCGAAATATCCAATTGGCGTATTGTCAAACACGCTGTCATTGCGGGCGAAGCGAAGCACTCCGTTCACACGTGCGCCAGCGTATCGCTGTCCTGCGGTATGCACTATAACATTTTCGAGAGCACACAGATCGCTTCGTCGCTAGCGCTCCTCGCAATGACATGGAAACGGTTTTGCTTCAACTCAAATGAGAATCACCCCATCAGGCTACCGGTATGGATTTTGTCAAGAAGAGCGCACCGGAGCGCGATGAATCAGCGCTGCGTGAGCGTCCGTTCGCTCATGCGCGCGTAGCTGAGAATGAGTTGCCGCATGAAGGCGCCGGGCTGGAACCGCTCCTCGCGGAGATTGAACCGTCCCAGCGCGCGGGCGACGCAGTTTTCCACGGCGTTTCGGGAGGCGACGGCGTCATCGAGCCCATTGCCCGGCGCGTTGACGCTCACCGAAGCCATGACGGCTCCGGTCGCGAGATCGATGGCCTTGAGGCCGATGATCGCCTGCTTCGATCGCATGGCGACCTTGAACTGGGACATCGCCTTCGATTGGTCGATCGTTTTTGCCATGCCCACGATGACGAGCCCCACGCCCATGGCGCGGAGTTTCTTCGCTGCGGACGATCCGCCGGGCGCGGCCTGGAGATCGTCGCCGATGCGTTCGGGCGCACGGACCTGCGCCGCGCCGAGGTCGAGCACGTCGAACCCGAGCGAGACGAGCGTTCCGCCGATCGCGAGCTCGGTGAGCGTGAGCCCGGGGCGGCTGCGGGCGCCCTCGATCTCTTCGCCGACGAAGATCATCACTCGCGGAATGCGGTAGTTCCGTATGAGCGCACGCACCTCGCCGTAGGCGGACGCCGGATGGACCTCGCCTTCAACGGTCGCGACGAAATGCGCGCCCTTCACGCCCTCGTCGATGATCCTCATGTTCTTGACGATCCGTGCGTTGCGGCCGAGCACGAAGGCGTCGGCGGCCGCGGGCCCCGCGGGGGGCGGCGTAGCGGCCTTCGCCTTTTCCACGAGACGCTCGAGCGCTGCGGCGATCGCGTTTTCGCGCGCCCGCTTCACGTCGTTGCGGTAGATGAGGCTCCCGCCCTCCGCGCGTCCGGTATAGACCCCCGCCGCGAAGCCCTCCCGCTTTTCCGCGGATGCGCATGAGAGCGATGCGACGATTACGAGTGACGCCACAGCGGCGCGCGCCGTGCGCGCCGCAATCGGCCCTAAAAATACTTGTCGTGGTATCGCGTGCATGGTAGTGTGTGGTGATCCGGCGCCGCGTCCCGTCGCGCGTTGCAGGCGGGACGACTGTGGACTCGTGTACCGCTTCGGGCGCTGCGCGTCAAGTACGAATATCGTGGAGGAAGCCATGAACCTGTCCCAGCCCGTCGCCGCATTGTTGATTGCGCTGCTGTTCGCCGCGAGCGCCCCTGACGCCCGCGCGGCCGACTGGCGGCAGGAGTACTGCCACGGCGGCGCCACCTGCATGCTTCTGGAGCAAAACGGATCGACCGTGGACATGTATCTGCGGAACGTTTTTCCCTCTGACGAGATCGTAACGACGATGTCGTTTCGGCAAACGGCGCCGATGGAGAACCTGCGCACCGACGCGACGCTCCCGTTCACCCGCGTGATTGCGGGAACCGCGCCCGTCAAGGTGCTCACGTTCACGATTATCGACACGACGAAACGCTGGGCCCCGAACGTGACGTACTACTGGCAGTACGGATCGATCGCGGCGAAGCACGATGCGGCGCGGCCCTACGAGTTGCCCTTCGAGCGCGGGAAGCGCTTTCGCGTTGGCCAGGCCTTCAATGGCAAGATCACGCATCACGGTGAGTTCGCCTACTCCGTGGATTTCCTCATGCCCATCGGGACGCCCATCCACGCGGCGCGCGAGGGCGTGGTGATCGCCGTCGAGGGCCGCTACGGCGAGGGAAAGCTCACGCCCGCATACAAAGAGAAGAACAATTACGTGTTCATTCTCCATCCCGACGGCACCATCGGGCGCTATGTGCACATGGTGAAGGACGGTATATCCGTGAAGGTGGGTCAGCACGTGAAAGCGGGCGATCGTATCGCCACGTCGGGGAACAGCGGGTACAGCGACTCCCCCCATCTTCATTTTGATGTCGCGCGCGTGCTCGACGAGCGGCGCTCGACGACGGTGCCGTTCGCTTTCCGCACCGACTACGCGAATGCCGAGGAGCCGCGCGAGGCGCTCTGGTACTCGTTTTCTGGCGATGGGGCGCACAAGGTGCGCGTTCCCGTGGAGCCCTCGGACGTGCAGCTGTGCCGGCGGGTCGTGAACAATGAGTTCCGTGAGTGCGGCAACGAGTTCGCGGCGGGATCGAAGGTCCTCGTGGCGCTTCCCCTCGGCGTGCCGGGCGTGTATCGCGTTAAGACCGTTATGCGCAAGACGGGCGCGCCGCCGATCGTCTCCGATTTCCGCACGCACAAGGACTGGTGGTACACCTACGCCACGGCTGAGCTCCCGGGGGCGCACAGCGCCGCGGGCGAGTGGATCGTCGAGGTGTTTATCGACGGGAAAAAAATCCGGGAGATCCCCTTCCGCGTCAGGTGATCCGCACGGCACCGCGCACGTCGATTGTGTCGTTACGGCATCGTTTTCATTTTCCAGCCGAACAATTCCAGGAAGCGAAACCCGGCGTATGCGATGGCGTTCCAGCAGCCGTCGCGCGCGCGTTCATACGCCGTTGCGTTGGGCGTGAAATCAAAGTCGCTGCAGACCCTCGCGATAAAGCGCGTTTTCCCCGTCGGTTGGACCATCTCGATGTGCCGGTCCGCAATGACGACCGACCCGCGCGACCCCGCGATGAGCGTTCTGCGCCATGGCGAGCGTTGCTCGGAGCGCCGCGGCGCGGTTGCATCGGAAAACGTGGCGTCCGCAACGCCGGAGCCGTCGATTCGATGGAGCCGGATGCGATAGGCGGTCTGCGGTGCGTAATCGCGCGTCAGATATGACACCGACCCGTTTTCATGGGGCACCAGGTCCGGCAGCACGTCGGCCGTACCGGAGGCGACCCGATGTATGAATGACGTGTCGGGCCCGCCGTCCGGGCGCAGCCGCAGGATGTGATTGGCCCGGTCGCGTCTCGCGTCGTCGGATGCCGTCGTCACCGCCAGAAGCAACCGTCCGCGCGTATCGACCGCCAGGGCGCCGATATCCGTCGCCGTCCCGCCGAGCGCGATGCGATACGCGCCTCTCCGGAAGGACGGATCCGCTCGCCCGCGCGCCGTGAGCCGAATGATCTCGAAGGATTTATTGTATTCGTCCCGGTACGCCCAGAGCGCGATTCCGCCATCGCGCATAACGGCGGTCGGCGCCGTCCGGAGAATGGTCCGCTCGTCGCGAAGACAGGGCTCGAAGGCGGCGTCCTCGTCGCCGTTCGCGAGAAGCCGGATGACGCCGGTCCAGGCTGTCGCGCGTTCGGACTGCGTCCCGCGCGCCTTCGGGATCAGCCGCGCGACGACATATAATCCGCCCAGCGTTCCTCCGGCGCCGACGGGGACAATGTCGTGGATATGCTCGAGGTGGAAGCGGGCCGGGGCGATGACGCGCATGTCGCGAATCGATCCGTCGGGCGAGAGCGTGAAGAGGGTGGGGCGATCGCCCGTGAATTTCCCCGTCGCATCGCAGGCGCGCACGATCGCGGAAAAGACGATGCCGCCGTCCCCGCCCGCGAACAGGAAGTGGGGTTGATACGCCCGGGTCCGGGCAAAGAACGGGTCGACGGCGAACGACGCATCGATGCCGCCGTCCGCCGTGAGGCGCGCCGGGGCAAGGTGCGTGCGCGGGCTCGATGTTGTATCGTCGCGAAGGTCGATGCGGGCCAGGAGGGCGATCCCGCCGTCGGGCCCAACGGCGACCCGTTCGATTTCGGTGTAGAGCCCGGCCCGGTTCGCTCCGTCGATCGAGAAGCGATCCGGGGGCAGCGTTTCGGGAAAGGAGGAGCAGGAGAGCGCCCATGCCGCAATGAGGAACGATGCGGCTCGCAGACGCGCCGGCCGGATCATCGCGCGCCTCACACCACGCGGGTGCGCTGCTCGCCGAGGTCCACGAAGCCGTTGTCGGTGGCGATGCGCGCGCTCACGACATCGCCGCGTTCGAGGTAGTTGCGGTTGTTCTTGATCTCGCCCGCGATGTACGTTGCGACGCGCTTCCCCGGCGCGATCCCGAGGATCTCCGCGATGCGAGTCTTGAAACGTCCCGGCCGCGACATCGCTACGCCGCGCGGCGTTCCCGTGGCAATGACATCGCCGGGGAGCAGGTCGAACTTCTCGCGCAGGCAGTTGAGAAGCTCGTGCGGCGGGAAGATCATGTCCGCCGCGGAACCCGACTGGCATTTGTTCGGATACGTCGTCCCGTCCGGCGCCGTTACGCGAAGCTCGAGTCGCAGGTCCCGGAGGCGTTGCATGACGTCCTCGTCCAGCGTTTGCACCCAGGGGCCCAGCGGCGCGAAGGAGCGAAAGCTCTTGCCCAGGAACCACTGGGTGGCCGAAAGCTGCACGTCGCGCGCCGAGACGTCGTTCATGACGGCAAGGCCCAGCACGAAGTCCTTCAGGGTGTCGGGCCGGAGAACGTCGCTTAGTCCGATCCGCCGCCCGACGATCAGGGCGAGCTCCACCTCGTAGTCCAGGAGCCGCGTGCCCGACGGATAGACGATATCGTCCCGCGCCCCGCAGAGCGCGCCGACCGACTTGGTGAAAAAGACCGGGCTCTTCGGGACGGGCATGCGAAGCTCCTTCGCGTGGTCCCGGTAGTTGAGCCCCGCGCAGTACAGGTGGACGTTCTCGTCCGTGGGCGGCAGCATGATGACGGCATCGAGCCGCAGCGGGCGCGCCGTAGGGATCTTACCGCTTTTGACTGCCGTGAAGATTTCCGCGACCGTGTGCCGCGCGACGATGGGACGCACGGCCCCGTCGTCGACGATCCCCCATTCGGGGCGCGATGTTTCGGTTCGTCTGAATCGGAGCAGTTTCATTAATGGATACCCGTAAAGTGGAAAAATATTAAACACGGGCAGGTACTATCGTGACCTCACCCCGCCTCCGGCGCGCCCTTAGCGACAGGATGTCGCGTATGCAGCATCGTACATGGATGTAGGAGATGCTGCCTCCCGCAGGAGAGGGCTTTGACATACGTAACTTTTGCCTTACACCCCCTCTCCTTTGGGAGAGGGGGTGAGGTCTACAACCCCACCCGCTTGAGCTCCTCGATGGTTTTGAGGCCCATGTGCAGGTGGTGCTCCGTGTGCTTTTCGAACACCGCGTGCATATGCTCCTTGCCCTTGATGCCGCCCTTCCGCAGCGGCATGTCGCTGACCAGCATGATGGCGCCGGCCGGCATGTCAAGCGCATACGCCACGGAGAATATCGTCGCGATCTCCATGTCGATGGCGATGATGCGGTGCTTGTTGATGTACTCGATGAATTCGTCGTCGAACTCCCACATGCGGTAGTCGGTGGTGAGCATGAGGCCCGCGGCCACGCGCGCGCCGGGCTCGCCGCGGATCACCTCGTTGGAGAGGCGCAGAATGCGCGTGTGCGGCATGGCCGGCACGTCGATGGGCAGATAGTGCTTGCTGGTGCCCTCGTCGCGCACGCTCGCGGTGGGGAGCACGATGTCGCCGACCTCGAGGGTGTCGGCGATCCCGCCGCACATCCCCAGCATCAGCACCGCCTTGATGTGGTCCAGATACGACAGGCAGTTGGTGATGATGCCCGCCGACGGCGAGCCCACGCCGAAGTTGATCACCGAGACCCCGCTTTTCGGGTCGTGCGCGGCCGACCAGTAGGCCGACTTCACGGGGACATCGTGCATCCGCGCGAAGTCCTCAAGGTAGCGCGGGAAGTTGACCAGGACGATCCACGGGCCAAACTCGCCGATCTCGCAGCCGGTATAGCGCTCGAGCGTCTGGCGCGCGTAGTTGTCGGGACGCAGCGTCTGTGGCATGGGCGGTGGCTCCTCGTTCGCTCGTGAAGGTTCCGGTGCGGCGGTCATCAGAATGCGACTGACGGTTGGATTTTGTCAAGCAGAGTGTGGAAGCGGGGGCGAAGCAGTGCCGAGGGGGGGTGAAATAATCATGAAAAATGCATGACCCCGCCTCACTTTCCCAGACGCCTCGCCCCCGTGCGGGCCCGCTCGAGGATTTCGCCCTTCACGCCGGCCTTCGCCATGATGTCATAGCTCTGCCGGTAGAACGCTCCCGCCTTCGCCTTCTGGCCCGCCGCCTCGTAGATCACCGCCAGATTGAACAAGACCCCGCCGTAGGATTCGCCCGTCGTGCGTCCGATCGACTCGAGCGTCGCCCGTGAGCGCTCCATCGCCTCGATGGCGGCCGCGAAGTTGCGCTTCTGGTAGTAGGCGCTGCCGATATTGAGCAGCAGGTTTGCGTAGATCGGATTTCGCGTGAGGTTCAGCGATTCGCGAATCGCCTTCGCCTTCAGGTAGTTCTCGAGCGCGGCGTCGAGCTGCTTGTTGTCGCCGGCGAGATGCCCCATGTTGACCAGCAGATCGGCGTAGTCCTTCGTCTTCATCTGCCCCAGCGTTTCGTAGAGGGCCTGCGCAGCGCGGTAGTTGTCGCCCGCCTGCTTCAGGTCGCCGCGGCCGTGATGCGTAATGCCGATATTGTTCAGGAGATACGCGTACTCGACGGTGTTTCGCAGCGAGAGGCGGTCGCGGATGTCGCGCGCCTTCCGGAAGGCGTCGAGCGCCGGATCGGCCGTTCCGCTTTGCTGCAGCGCGAGCCCCATGTTGGCCAGGACGTTCGCGTACGACACGTTCCTGATGCCGCGCGATTCGAAGTGCGCGAGCGCTTTCGAGTATCGCGCGATCGCCTCGCCGAGCCGGCCGGTGTCCTTGAGGCAGTTGCCGATGTTCATCAGCAGCATCGCATAGTCCGCGGTGCCGGAGAGGCCGAGCGCGTCCATGAGGGCGAGCGCGGCATTGTACTGCGCGAGCGCGTCGGCGTGGCGCTCCTGGCGGTAGAAGATATTGCCGATGTTCGCGACGAGCGCGGCGTAGCCCGACGTGCGCGCGAGGCCGAGGCGGTCCCGCAGGGCCTTCGAGCGGTTGAAATACTCCAGGGCGCGCGCGAGGTCGCCCCGGCTGTCCGCCACGGTCCCCATGGTGTTCAGCAGGGACGCGAAGGCCGGCGCGTTCGACTCGCCCCGGCCGGCGAGCGTCTTCTCGGCGCGTGTCAGGTATGAGATGGCGCGGTCGAACCGATTGAGGATCACGCCGGCGGTGTAGCCCGCGCGCACGAGCGCCTCCGCGTACGCCGGATCGGCCGCGACGGCCTTTTCGAAGAGCGCAAGCGCCTCGTTCGGGTTCGCGTCGCGGACCGCGAGGCCCTTCGCGTAGTATTCATACGCCGTGAGGGCCGGGCGCTTCTTGCCGGTGATGTCGGCGCGCGCCGCATCATCCAGCCGCGGCGGCTCGACGCCGGCCGGCGCGTTTTTCGTCTCCGCGAGCAGGCCCAGCACGATCTTGTCCTGCAGATCGAAGATGCCGTCGATGGTCCCGTCGATCTTGATGGACTTCTCGATCACGCCGGTCGCGACCGTGACGAGGCGCGCGTTCACGCGGATCAGCCTTCCGGAGCGCTGGTAGGTCCCGGTGAAGATGACGTCCGCCCCCGCGAGCGAGCCCACCTTCGCGATGCGCGCGTCGCCGAAGAGCCCCGCCTGCGCGAGCTCCAGCTCCTCCACCGCCTTCTTCCGCCCCTCCTCGGTGATCACGTTGACGCTCTTCACGCGCTGGAGGTCCGAGACGACCGTGTCGGTCATCCCGGCCGATATCCACGCGAGCTCCTTGGCGCCAAGGTTTTCGAAGGGATACACGAGGATGTTCATCCGGCGCGTCGCGGAATGCGAAGGGATGGCGATCGCCGCCGCGATGAAAAGGGTGATGATGGATTGCCGTATCGGTTTCATGGTTTCATGTAGTGAGATTTTTTGGAATTGTCCGGGGCCGCTACCCCCTCCGCCCTTCGGGCACCTCCCCCTTCGGTAGGGGGAGGTGTGCAAATAGTGATCAACGGTACCCCCTTTCCTCAAGCGAAGGGAGAGGCTGGGTGGGGGTAGTCGTAAGCATTATTTCGAGAACTTCTTCTCGCATTCCTTCTGCTCGGTCTCGGCCTTCTTAATGGCGTCGGCTTCGCATTTCTTCTTTTCTGCGGCGTTGGTCATTTTTGTGCAGGGGCGCTGATAAAACCCCTTCTTGAGCGCGCCCATCTTCCAGCATTCCTGCATGCCCTGCTCGCGAATCTTCGCCTGCTTCTGCTCGACGGTTTGCGCGCCGACGGCGGTCAGGGCCCCGGCGATCACGACAACCGAAAGAGCGATAGCCATTTTTTTCATTTCCGACCCTCCATGGAGATTGATTGCGATGCCGGCGCGCATCCGACGGCGGCCGTCATCTGCGTGTAGCGATGCCATACGGGCGCACGATGTCAATTCTTTTGCTCGGGAATTGTATGCGTGGACGCCAGTGGGTGCCCGCGGATCGGCCGTGGGCGATCAGACGACATCCAGGCAGATCAGGCAGATGTCGTCCTCGAAGCTCTCCGATTGTCTGAATGCCCTCAGTTCCGTCATGAGTTCGGCGAGAAAGCCATCGCACGGCACATGCGCATTGTCGCGCAAGATCCGCTCCAGCGAGGCGTACATGAAGAACGCGCCTCCGCCGACCGGCCGCGATTCTATGAGGCCGTCGGTGTAGAGAAGCAGCTTGCTTCCCGGTTCGAGCGTCTCGGTGCGGTTTTCAAAGCGCTTGTTGGCGCGCATCAGCTTGTCGTTGGAAAACACCGCCACCGCGATGCCCGTACTTCCCTGGAGCTGGATGACGCGGTCCGAAGACAGGAGATACGGTCGATTGTGCCCCGCGTTCGAATACAGGAGCGAGCGTGCGCGGGGATCGTAGATGCCGTAGAAGGCGGTGACGAAATTACCCGCGGTTTGGCCCCGCAGCACGTCGTTCATGTAGCCGAGCAAGCCCGCGGGATCGGCGAGCCGATCGCCCGCCTGGAGCAGGATCGTCTTGATCATGGACGTGATGAACGCGGCCGGCACGCCATGGCCGGACACGTCGCTGAGGAAGACGCCGACCCGTTCGGAGCCCGGGACGGCGATGAAATCGTAGAAGTCGCCGCCCACCGTCTCCATCGGTTTGTAGTACGCCGAGATGTATGGCGCCGGGGTCCGCAGCGGGATCAGGCTGTTCTGGATTTTTCTGGCGAGGGCGATTTCGTTCTCGATCGTCCGGTTGCGCATCTCGAGCGAGGCGTTGGATTTCATGAGGCGCTCGTTGACGCGCGTGACCTCCTCCATCGCCGCGGCCAGTTCCCCCGTGCGCTCCTCCACCTTCCGCTCCAGCGTGGCGGTGGCGTCCTGTTGAATGCGGATGGTCTCGGCCTGCGCCGAAATTCGTTCGAGCTGGAGCGTATTGAGCTTTTTGCCGAGCGTGAACGAGAAGAACACCATCATCGAAATCAAGCCGATGTCCGCCCCCCATTCCAGTAGGAACGCGCCGGGGATCACGCCGATATAGGTGAGCCCGGTCGGGAACAGCAGGACGAGCAGGGGAAGGAAGGCCATCGCGAAGTATTGCGCGAATTGCACCCGTCGCAGCAGACAGTACAGGCTGATGAGCAGCACGATGCTCACGCAGAGAATGCCGCTGAAGGCGGTGAAGCGCACGCTGTAGCGATACGGGACAAGCAGCGAGAGCAGGATGGCGGCGCAATGGATGCCCGTCATCAGAATGATGAACCGGTTTATCGTCGGCGACAGGTCCCGGATGTTCAGGAAGGACCGGAAGAACAGGTACAGGAAAATCGAACAGCAGTGGACGCTGATGATGAAATTGTTGTTCATCCAGGGATGCTGCGGCCAGAGGTATTGGAACCCCGTCCCGTTGAGCGTCGAGGAGAAGATCAGCCCCGCCGTTACGAACAGGAGATACCAAAGAAAATCCCGGTCCCGTATTGATAAAAATACGAAAAAGTTGTAGGCGATCATGATCAGCAGGATGCCGTAGAGCAGGCCAAAGAAGAGCGATTCATTGTTGCTGTTTTCCGCGAGGACCTGCCGCGACCAAATCGTGAGCGGGATCCGTATGGCCCCGGTGCTGGTGACGCGCAGGTAGTATGTTTGTGTTCCGGGCCGCTGGAGTACGGGAAAAATGAAATTCCGATACCGGTATTCCCGATCATAAAATGGCTTGGAGTCGCCCTCCCGCTTCACGCGGTAGCCGCCGTCTCCCGTCGGGATGTAAAGATCGACGTGATCGAGATGGGAGTAGCCGACCTCCAGGTACCATTCCTTTTCCTTCGGTTCGGGATTTGTCGCAGAGAACTTGATCCACACCGCGTCGGTGATGTAACCGAACGAGAGCGATTTGCTTTTTGCTGCGGTCCATTGCGCGGCGCCCAGCCGGTCCATTCGGAGGATTTCGTCATGCGAGCGTGTGCCGCCCGGGTCGCGGAGATATTCGACATGCAGGCCGATCGGCGTGCCGCGCAAGGCGTCCGCATCAAGGGTGATCGGCTCCGCGGCGAAGGCGGTGATCGTAGAAATGAGAAACACGACCGGGAGGATGAGCAGGAACGAATGGTTCCGGCGATGGCGTCCCGTCGTGTGCGATTGACGTTTCGTTGGCATGGCTTCCCGCATCGATCGAAGTTACTGACGGGAATGGGTATATGTCAATAAAAATAGCGAGGTTGCGCTCGAACGTGTTTTCAGCGTCCCGTTGGCGCCAACGAGACCTACGCCCCCGCGCGGACGGTCTTCACGCGCTCGTGCGGGTTGCGCGCGAAGTAGCCGCGCACCAGCGCGATCATCGCGTCGATCGCGCTCTCGCGCCGGATCGTCCTGAAGAGCTCGTGCGAGAAATGGACGTTCTGGCAGAAGTAGAAGCAGAAGCGATGCCCCCGGCTCCGGTGGTACTTCTCCTCGAGGAAGTCGCGGATTCCCTCGAGGACATCGACGAACACGGCCTCGATGTCGATATCGCGCACAACGTGCCCGCCGCCGACGAGCGCATCGCAGAGCGCGAATATCCAGGGGGCCTGCACCGCCGCGCGTCCGATCATCACGCCGTCGCAGCCCGATTCGCGCAAACGGCGCACGGCCGTTTCCGCTGCGTCGATATCGCCGTTGCCGATGACGGGGATGGAGAGGCGCTCCTTCACGGCGCGCACGGCGGACCAGTCGGCGGTGCGCCGGAAGCCCAGCTTGGCGTGCCGGCCGTGCAGGGTGATCGCGTTCACGCCCTCGTCCTGGAGCATGCGCGCGAAGTCGAGGAGCGCCGGCAGGTCCGTCCGCTCGTACCCGGAACGCATCTTCACGGTGAGGCCGCACGGCGCCGCACTCCGGCAGGCGCGCACGATCTCCCGTGCGCGCGGCGGGTCGGCCAGCAACGCGGCGCCGCCGCCGGTTTTCATGATGTCGGGGGCGGAGCACCCCATGTTGATGTCGATCGCGCGGCAGCCCTGTTCCGCGAGGCGCGCCGCGGCCGCCGCCATCACCGCCGGCTTCGCCCCCACGATCTGGAACACGAAGGGATCGTCGAAGTCGTGCCGCGCGCTCATCTCGCGGTTCATGCTGCTGCCGGCCGCGATCGCGCCCGCCGAGAGCATCTCGGAATACAGGACCGCGCCGTGCGAGTAGCGGCGGATCGCCCGTCGCAGCGCGGGCGTGGTGATCTCGGCCATCGGCGCCATGTGAAACCGTTCCATGACGTCAGGCGTGCGCTCGACGCGGCGGATGCGCAACAAAATAATTTTCTTGACGAATGCGCGCGCTCTGACATTCTCCCCTGGTATTTGCGCGACTCCCGGCATGTCCTCGACGACGGGCGCCGATCGCGCCACACTACCTCGCAGGACACAATCATGGCAAAGCTTCGCGCCGTATACGACGGCACCCTCTATCTGTATTTTACGATCATAACCCTCGTGATCGCGCTCGCGCTGGGCGCGGTGTCGTACTACTCGATCTGGCGCGTCGAGCCCGCGATCGAGAGGCACCTCGACGCCGAGGAGAACGTGAACGAGAACCTCCGGAAGGCCTACGCGATGCTGCTCGATCCGCAGATCTTCGGCCGCTACGAGAACTTCGACCTCATCGGCGCGCCCATCAAGAACATCATCGCCGACTACGACAAAAAGCTCGCCGCGAACGAGCCCTTCGTGAAGGAGGACCGCATGTACCTGGAGGTCCTCTTCGAGCGCCGGCGGATGGGCTCGCTTCTCGGGCGCAATACGATGATATTCTTCTTCCTGCTTTCCGCCCTCGGCGCGGGGGTGTTCGCCTACGAGCGAATGCGCTACGGATCGAAGAGGGGTGCGCAATGACCATCTCCCGTCCGTTTGCAATAAAGGCCGTCTGCGCGCTCGTCGTTCTGGCGATCGGCATATACGGCGTCGCGAATTATCATGCCGATATTCCCGCGGACGTCATTAAAAAGAAGTACACCGACGCGGAATCGAAATTCATCACCGTCGAGGGGATCGAGGTCCACTACAAGGACGAGGGGGTGGGGCTCCCCGTGGTCCTTCTTCACGGTATGTCATCGTCGCTGCACACCTGGGACGGATGGATCAAGGACCTGAACGAGTGGTATCGCGTTGTCAGGCTCGATATACCGCCCTTCGGCGTCACCGGCCCCAATAAAACCGGTGACTACTCGATCGACTGGTACGACAAGTTTCTCACCGCCTTCCTCGACGCGCTCAAGATCGACAAGTGCTTCGTGGCCGGGAACTCGTTCGGTGGTCGCCTTGCGTGGGAGTACGCCGTGCGCCACCCCGAGCGCGTGCGAAAGATGATCCTCATCGACGCGGCGCGGTACAAGCGTTCGCTGCCGGCCCCGGTGCGCCTGGCGCGCGTTCCCGTGCTTAGTTCGGTTATGACGAAAATCACCCCGCGAAGCATCGTTTCAAACGCCGTCGTGGGCAACTACGGCGACAGGAGCAAGGTGAGCGACGCGCTCGTCCAGCGGTACTTCGATCTCACGCTGCGCGAGGGAAACCGCGCCGGGTACGGCGACTGGGCGCGCGCCTTACGACATAATGAAACCACCAGCCTTTCGAAGCTGTACATCCCGGTGCTCATCATGTGGGGCGCGAAGGACCCGTGGATCCCGGTGGAGGACGCCGGGCGATTCAAGCTCGAGCTCCCCGACGCGCGCGTGATCGTCTATCCCGAGGCCGGGCACATGCCCATGGAGGAGCTGCCCGAAAAGACCGCGAAGGACGCCTATCACTTCTTCCGGGGGAGCATTCAGGATCCGAGGTAAGCGGTCGGGTTGCTCTCGTGAGGCCAATGGAGAGCAACCGAAAGATGCCTGGCGATCAAGCGAGCAGCCGATACAGCGTCAGGCAGGTCTGCAGGAGCGATATCACCAATGTTGCATGCAGTATCGCTTGCGACATCATCCCCCTGAACTCGGGGCGCCCTTTTTTAATGAAGTATGTGTGAATGCAGAAGGCGAAGATTCCCGCGCCGCCCAGGATGAGCGAAAACACCGCGCCGGTCATTGTTCCCCTGTGCGCCTCGATGAGGCCGTAGAGGATCGCGCCTAGCATGGGGATGTGCAACAGCAGAAACAGGTCGATCCCGCCGCGCATTCCGAAGAGCTCCCATTCCCTCCAGTAACCCGAGTCGATTTCATGGGTGATGATGAGAATCGCGTTTGCGAAATACAGCCAGAAAAGAACGTCCGGTATCATGACGACCCTCCCGCAACGTGTTGATGGCGCGCCCGGTTCCGTTGGTAGGTCGTCGGCGCGTTTTTCGCAAGTAAAATTGCTTGTACTGTCCGGTATCGGTGCGTATCATCATCGCGCATGGAAAAGTTGAACCCGGCATGACGCGCGCTATGCTGTATCATGGAGGAGTTATATGGCATTTATCAATTGGAACAAGCAATACAGCGTTGGCGTGAAGCTCTTCGACGACCAGCATTTCAAGCTGGTGGAGATGGCCAATGCCCTCTACGAGGCCTTCAAGGCCGGCCGGGGCCGCGAGGCGCTCGGGGAGACCTTCAAGGGGCTGGTCGATTATGTCCAGGTCCATTTCACCGCCGAGGAGGAGCTCATGCTCAAGCATGAGTACCCGCAGCTTCTTCGGCACCGCCAGGAGCACATCGAGCTCATTGCGCGGATCAAGGACCTGTACGGCAAGGCGCTCTCGGGATCGAGCGCGGTGAGCATGGAGATGCTCAACTTCCTCCGCGACTGGCTCATCCGGCATATCGCCGAATCGGACCGGCAGTACGGGAAGTTCTTCAACGATCGCGGCGTTTTTTAAACGAGGCGTGCGTTCCGCCGGACGTCAGGTCCGGTCCGCCATGCACACCACGGTTATCTCGTCGGCTCCCGACCCGTGCTCGATGACGACGACGTGCGCATCGAAAACCGAATACGCGTTCTCCTTGCCATCCGCGTCCTTCATCGGTTTTGTTTCAATGAACACGCCGTAGCAGGCCGCATTTCTCAGAAGCGCGATGAAAACCTCATCGCCGCCGATCGCCGTCCGAAGCTCGTCGAGTTGCTTCGATTTGAAATACACGATCGCCGCGCGCTTCTCCGACTGGAATCGGTAGCGCCCCCCCTCCGTCGTCACCGCGCTGAAATCGCGCACCTCCCGGAAGTTCGCCGCCTTGATGCACTGGTAGACCGTTTGCAGTTGCCGGGGGTCCATGTCGTATCGCTTCAGTATGTCGCCCGGGGTCGCGGCCGCGAGCGTGAAGGCGAGGAGGATGAGCGGGTATTTCCGGGTTGCGCGTTTCATGATGATAAGATACTTCGGTATCGATCCCGGAATGTCAAATCGATTTTCCTGGCGGCGAATATTCGACAATCCGCCTTGTGAACGGGGAGGCGGCCGGCGTTCCAAAAGGCGTCGGCACATTGCATCGGAATACTGAACGGAGCTCATCATGCCATTATACGAATATAACGGAAAGCGCCCGACGATCGGCGCGGGGACCTGGATCGCGCCCAACGCGCATGTCGTGGGGGACGTAAGCATTGGCGCGAACTCGTATGTCGGGTTCGGAGCGGTCATCCGCGGCGACTTCGGGACGGTCGTCATCGGCGACGAGACGGCGGTGGAGGAGGGCGTGGTGATCCACACCTCGACGTCGTGCGTCATCGGCAGCGGCGTGATCCTGGGCCATCTGGCGATGGTGCACGGAGCGCGCATCGACGATGCGACGGTCATCGGCATGCAGGCCACGCTCTGCAATGAGTCTGTCGTCGGGAGCTGGACGATCGTCGCCGAGCAGTCGCTGGTCGTGAAGGGCCAGACGGTCCCCGGCGGGGCCATTGTCGGCGGATCGCCCGCGCGGGAGATCGGCGCACTCACGGAGCGCCATCGCGCCTACATCGTGCACGCCCGGCGCGTCTATGCGGAGCTCGCGCGCGGGTTCGCGGAGGGGCTGCGGGTTGTGGGTTAAAAAACGGCCGGGTTATCCGGGGCGCGATCATCTCCCGCGGAGCGGTGTTTCGCATTCAAACGGCGCGGGGCGTCGTCACCGTGCCGCGGGACAGCGTGCACCGAGCGGAGTAGCCGCCGCGGTCCCGCCGGCAGGACTCCTCCCCGGCGCCCTTCAATCGGCACACCTTTTTATCTTTTTTTATTGCGGAAAACCGCGCGATGATCGGGAATTGTAACCATCCCACGCACAAACGGAGAAATCAATGAGAATGCGCATATTTGCTGTTCTGGTCCTTTCACTGGCGGTGGCGGTATCGGCGTGCTCCAAGTCGCCCGATCCCGGCGAGGTGATCACCCTCTCGTACAGTATTTTCTTTCCCGCCACGCACGAGCAGTGCATCGCCGGCATGAACTGGGCCAAGGAAATCGAGAAAAAGACCGACGGGAAGGTCAAAATCAACGTCTATCCCGGCGGCACTCTCACCAAGGCCGACGAAACCTATAACGGCGTGAGCGCCGGCATCGCCGACATCGGGATGTCGTGTTTCGCCTACACCCGCGGCCGCTTCCCGATCATGGAGGCCGTCGACCTTCCGCTCGGCTATCCCGACGGGAAGACCGCGACCGCGGCCGCCAATGAGTTCTTCAAGGCCATGAAACCCAAGGAGCTCGACGACGTCAAGGTCCTCTATCTCCACGCGCACGGTCCGGGACTCCTCCATACGAAAAAGCCCGTGAAGAAGCTGGAAGACCTCAAGGGGATGAAGATCCGTTCCACCGGCCTCAGCGCGAAGGTCGTTTCCGCGCTCGGCGGCGTTCCCGTCGCCATGCCGCAGGGCGCCACCTATGAATCGCTCCAGAAGGGCGTCGTGGACGGCACCTTCGCGCCCATCGAGACCCTGAAGGGCTGGAAGCAGGGCGAGGTCATCAAGCACACCACCAACAGCCGGACCATCGGCTACACCACCGGCATGTACGTGATCATGAACAAGGCGAAGTGGGACAAGCTCCCCGACGCGGTCAAGGCGGTCTTTACCGACGTGAGCGATCGCTGGGTGAAGGTCCACGGCGAGACCTGGGACCGCGTCGACGGCGACGGGGTCGCCTTCACGAAGAACCTCGGCAACGGCATCATCGAGCTCGACGCGGCGGAGGGCGCCCGCTGGAGCGCGGCGGTCAAGCCGGTCATCGACGGCTATATCGCCGAAATGAAGAAGAAGAACCTTCCCGGCGACAAGGCGATCGCCGAGCTACGGAGGTTGATAGCGCAATCCGGCAAGTAGGGCCGCCGGCGGCGGGAATCCCCCGCCGCTTTCGGACGCCGATCGCGCGAGCGCCGATGAACAAGCTCGAGTACTATCTGACGCGGATCTCCGACTCCTATAACGTGGTCGCGGCGGCGGCCGTGGTGCTGATGATGCTCGTCATCATCGTCGATGTCGTCCTGCGCATCGTGCGGGTGTCGGTCCCCGGCGCCTACGATCTCATCAGCCTGCTGGGCGCCGTGGCGATCGCCTTCTCGCTCACCTATACCTCGATCCAGAAGGGGCACATCGCGGTCGACTTCCTCTATCAGAAACTTCCCGAGCGCTGGCAGGCCGGTTTCGACGTGTTCAACGAGTCGGTGGGCGCCGGCTTCTTCGCCGTCCTCGCCTGGCAGTGCTTCGCGTACGCGGCCTCGCTCAGGGCCGCGGGCGAGGTGTCGCTGACGGTGAAGCTCCCCGTCTATCCGTTTGTCGCGGGCATCGGGGCGAGCTGCGCGCTGTTGTCGCTCTACCTGCTGCTCAATCTCGCCAAGGCGATCCGGAGGATGGTGAAATGATGACGCCAACGACCGTGGGCCTCGTGGGCCTGTTCGCGCTGGTCGCGCTCCTGTTCACGCGGATGCCGGTGGGCTTCATCATGGCCGTCGTGGGATTCGTGGGGTTCGCGGCCATCGTTTCGTTCGACGCGGCGCTCAAGCTCGTCGCGAACGACGTCTACTCGGTCTTCTCCTCGTACAACCTCACGGTGATCCCGCTGTTCGTCTTCATGGGGCAGCTCGCGTTTCATTCGGGCATCAGCACGCGGCTCTTCGACGCGGCCTACAAGTGCACCGGGCGCCTTCCCGGCGGCCTCGCGATCGCGACCATCGGCGCCTGCGCGGGCTTCTCGGCCATCTGCGGATCGACCAACGCCACCGCGGCCACCATGGCGGCCGCCACGTTGCCCGAGATGAAGCGCTACAACTACAAGCCGGGACTGGCGACCGGGGTCGTGGCCGCCGGCGGGAGCCTGGGGATCCTCATCCCGCCCAGCGTGGTGTTCATCGTCTACGGAATCCTCACGGAGCAGTCCATCGGCAAGCTGTTCATCGCGGGGATCATCCCCGGAATTCTGCTTACGCTCTTTTTTATCGCCGCCGTGCTTATCTGGACCACGCTCTATCCCGACCAGGGACCGCCCGGCCCGCGCACGTCGCTCAAGGAGAAGCTGGTGTCGCTCGCGGGGCTCGGCGAGGCGCTGGTGCTGTTTTCGATGGTCATGGGCGGGCTCTTCGCCGGCATCTTCACCCCGACCGAGGCCGGCGGCGTGGGGGCCTTCGGCACCCTGGCGATCTCCCTGGCGCGCCGGAAGCTGGACTGGAAGGGGTTCATGGCGGCGCTCAACGAGACCACGCGCATCTCCTGCATGATCATGGTCATCGTCGCGGGCGCGACGATCTTCGGCCACTTCCTCGCCGTTACGCGCATTCCGTTCGACATCGCGCAGTGGATATCGGGCTTCGACATGCACCGCGCCGTCATCATGCTCATGATCATCGCGGTCTATGTGATCGGGGGGTGCTTTATCGACGCGCTCGCGCTCATCATGCTCACCATCCCCATCTTCTATCCCGTGGTGCTGCACCTGGGGTATGACCCCATCTGGTTCGGGGTGGTCATCGTCATGGTCACGCAGATCGGGGTGATTACGCCGCCGGTGGGGATCAACGTCTACGTGGTCAGCGGCGTTGCGCGCGACGTCCCGCTCGAGGTCATCTTCAAGGGCGTGGTGCCGCTGCTCGTCGCGCTCATCCTCGCGACCCTGCTCCTGATCCCCTTCCCGCAGATCGCGCTGTTTTTGCCGGGGTTCGTGAAGTAATCGATCGACGCCCGGGAGCCGCGCCCCGGGGCCGCGCGCCTAGTACTTCATGTAGTGGAAGGGCTCCACCGCATTGAGCGCGTCGGCGTCCAGCGTCTTGTAGCCCTCGGCGGCGAGCATCCTCAGCGCCTCCTCGATCTTCTGCACGTCGATCACGAACACGGCCTTCTGCCGGCTCTCGAGCACGAACCCGTACGCGTTCTCCACGTTCACGTTCTTTTCGAACAAGCGCTGGATCAGCCGATCGAGGCTGCCCGGCGCGTCGTCGATGAGGACCGCGATCACCTCCTTGAGCTGGTTTGCGATGCCGGCCTTCTCGAGCGCGGCGTGCGCCAGTTTCGGGTCGTCGACGACGAGGTGGAAAAACCCGCTCCCGCCGAACGAGGTGATGGTGATCGCGCGGATGTTGATCTTCTCCTTCGAAAGGACGGAGGTCACCCGGAGAAGCGTCCCGGGCTTGTTCTCGGCCGGTATGGTGATTTGAAATGCGGTCATAGTGTCCTCGTGGCGCCGCCGCGTTCCGGCGGCTCGGGTGGTGTGCTCGGCGCGTGCGCGGATCATACACGCCGCCGTTTTGAAAAAAAGTCAAGCCCATAACGGGCGATGCGGGGCAGGGGTGATGCCGCGCGGTTACTCCTTGAGCGCCTCGTGCAGCACGATCGCGGCGGCCACCGACGCATTGAGCGAGGCGACCATTCCGCGCAGGGGGATGGCCACGATGTGGTCGCAGCGCTCCTCGGTGAGGCGCCGCATCCCCTCGCCCTCGCTGCCGATCACGATCACGAGGGGCCGCAGTCCGGGGAGCTCGTCGAGGCCGATCGTTCCGTCGGCGGCGGTTCCGACGATGGAGAACCCGCGCTCGCGCGCAAGCTCGATGAAGTGCGCCGCGTTGGGCGTGGTGATGACGCGCAGGTGCGCCGTCGCCCCGGCCGAGGCCTTGACCACCGTCGCGTTCACCTCCGCCGTTCCGTGCCGGGTAAGCGCGACCCCGTCGCCGCCGAGGGCCTCCACGGTGCGGATGATGGCGCCCACGTTATGCGGGTCGGTGAGGTGGTCCAGGAGCACGAGCACGCCGCCGCGCGCGGACACCTCGGCGACGAACTCCGCGTCGGTGACGGTCTCGCGCTTTCGCCGCGAGACCAGCATCACGCCCTGGTGCGTCGATGACGGGTGCCGCGCGAAATGCGCCTTCTCGACGAGCTCCGCGCGCGCGCCGATGCGTTTCGCCGCCGCGACGATCTCGTCGATGATCTTCCCGTGGGCGCTCTTCGAGACAAAGAGCTCGATCCCCGCGCCCGTATCGAGCGATCGGAGGTATTCGAGGACGGGCTTTCTTCCGAGGATTTCCATGGCCTATTTCTTCACCTTCCAGCGCACCCCGTCCTTGGTGTCCTCGAGTATGATCCCTTCGGCCAGCAGCTCGTCGCGGATCAGGTCGGCGCGCGCGAAGTCCTTCGCCTTCTTCGCTGCGGCGCGCTCGGCGATGCGCGACTCGATCCGTGCGGCGTCGACTCCGGCGTCGGCCTGCGCGGGGAAGAAGATGAAGCCGAGAACGGCGTCGAGCGCGCGGAGCGCCGTGATGACCGCATCGCGTCCGGCCGCCGTCATCGTCCCGCGGTCGATGAGCGCGTTCACCTCGTGCAGGAAGTCGAAGAAGTGCCCCATGCCGCCGGAGATGTTGAGGTCGTCGTCCACCGTCGCGGCGAACTTCGCGAGGAACGAATCGATCGCGCCCGAGACCTCGGCGGCGACCGGCCCGTCGCCCTTCGCGTCCCCGAGGCGCACGATGAGGTTGTCGATGCGGTCCAGCGCGGCGTCGGCCTGCCGGAGACCGTCGAAGGTGAAGTTGAGCTGCTTGCGGTAGTGCGCTGAGATGAGCAGGTAGCGGATCGAGCGGGGCGAGTGGCCCTTCTCCAGCAGGTCGCGCAGCGTGTAGAAGTTCCCCAGCGACTTGGACATCTTTTTCCCCTCGACCAGAAGGTGCTCCACGTGGATCCAGTGCCGCACGAACGGCTCGCCGTAGGCGCACTCGCTCTGGGCGATCTCGTTCTCGTGGTGGGGGAAGATGAGGTCAACGCCGCCGGTGTGGATGTCGATGGTGCCGCCGAAGATCTTGCGCACCATCGCGGAGCACTCGATGTGCCAACCCGGTCGTCCCGGGCCGAAGGGCGTGTCCCACGACGGTTCATTCGGCGCGGTCGCCTTCCAGAGCGCGAAGTCGCGCACGTCGTCCTTCTCGTACTCGTCGGTGTCGTAGCGCAGGCCCGACTTGATCTCGCGCGTGTCGAGTCGCGAGAGCCGTCCGTAGCGCTCGTACTTGGCGATGCTGAAATACACGGAACCGTCCTTCTCGTACACGAAACCCCGCTCGCGCAGCCGCTCCATGATGTCGGCCATCGCGTCGATCGACTCGGTCGCGCGCGGCATGTGCTCCACCGGCTCGATGTTGAGCGCGCGCAGGTCCTCGAGGAAGATGTTCGTGTATTTCTCCGTGTACTCGCGCAGGGTGATCCTGTCCTTCTGCGCGCCCGCGATCGTCTTGTCGTCCACGTCGGTGATGTTCATGGCGTGGTTCACCGCGTAGCCGCGGAAGCGCAGATAACGCCGCAGGAAATCGTTGAACATGAAGGTGCGGAAATTTCCGATGTGCGCGTAACCGTACACGGTGGGGCCGCAGGAGTAGATGGATACGGGCGGGTAGTCCTCGACGCGGTCCTTTCGCGCGCCGCCGGGCACGATCTCGTCGGGAAGTCCGGATATGGTGTTGTGTACGATGATGGGCACGGGTAACCTCGCTGGTGAAAAGATGGTCAGCGGGTCGTCCGGCCGTCGGGTTCGAGTTCGATTTCGTGTCCCTTCATGCCGTTGTAGAGCGGGTAGGGGACGAAGGAGCGGACGCGGCGGCCCAGCATGACCCGCTTGTCGCCGTACCAGAGGAAGATCCACGGCGCGTCGCTCACGATCAACTGTTCCGCGCGGCGGTGGATGTCAATTCTTTTTCCCGCGTCCATCGTGCGCCGCGCCTCGTCCAGCAGGCGGTCCACGGAAACGTTCCGATAGAAGGCGCGGTTCCCGCCCTGGCCGATGTTCTTCGAATAAAAGAGCGGGTACAGGAAATTCTCCGCGTCGGGGTAGTCGGCGTGCCAGGTGAAGTAGCACAGGTCGTAGGCGCCGTTGAGCGTCGCCGCCTTGAGCGCCGACCATTCCATCTCTCGGATGGAGACCGCGAGCCCCGCGGCGGCGAGATCGCGCTGGACCATCTGCGCGATCAGCGACACCTGGTGGTCCGATTTAATGAAGAGCGTGATCCGGTGTCCGGAAAGTCCGAGCGAAGCGATCGCGGCGCGCGCGGCGACGGGATCGTAGTCGTACGGCCGCGCCGCGCTCCGGTGGCCGGCCAGCGTATTCGGCACCGGGCCCGCGGCGAGCGTGAAGCGGTTGTCGAACAGCGCCCGCATGATCCGCCGCCGGTCCACGGCGCGGTTGAGCGCGGCGCGCAGGGCCGGGTTGTCCAGCGGCGGCCGGGCATTGTTGATGGCGATGTAGTGGACGCTGTATTCCGGCACGTCGATCGTCCGCGCCTGCGCGTCGTGGCGTACGCGCGCGAGATACGGAACCTCGAAGTAGTCCAGTGTCCCGTTCAGGAACTCGAAGCGCGCCGTGAGGTCCTCGGGGATGATGCGGTAGACGATGCCGGAGACCCTCGCCGGTCCCTCGAAGTAGCGCTCATGGCGCGCAAGCACGAGGCGCTCGTCCTGCCGCCACTCGCGCAGCGCGAAGGGCCCGGTCCCCACGACGGACCCGTCCCGGCGGTGCGCCGCGGCCGAGATGATATAGGCCGTCGGGGTGGCCAAGAGGTGCGGGAACGAGGCCGACGGCTCGCGGAGGGTGATCACGATCCGCCGCTCGTCGGGCGTCGCGATGCGCGCGATGTTCGCGAACAGCCAGCGCCGCGGCGAGGTCGGGTTCTCCGAGAGGCGGACGCGGTCCAGCGAGTAGGCCACGTCGGCCGCGGTGAGGGCGGTCCCGTCGTGGAAGCGCACCCCGTCGTGCAGCGTGGCCTCGAGCCGCGTCCCGTCGAACCGGTGCGTCGCAGCGAGGTCGCGCTCCAGGGAGCCGTTGGACGAAATCTTGAAAAGCCCGTTGAACAGGTGCGCCATCACCCGCCCGGACACCACGTCGGTGCTGTAGAAGGGGTCCAGTCGGGCGGGATCGGACTGGATGTAGGTGTTGAAATGGTCCGTCGGGCGCTCGCCCCGGCAGGCGGCCGCGCAGGCGAGCGCGATGCAGCAGAGGCGCGCGATGCGCACGAGGCGGGCGGCGCTACGCTTCGGGCTCGTTGTCACCGAGGACGACCTCCTCGACCTCGACGAACTCCTCGGCGGGAATCTCCGCCACGCGCTCGATCGCAACGACCGGCACGGGTTCCGGCTCAACCGGGGTCAGCGCGGGAAGATCGATGTCCCGCATGCGCTCCGGGTCCTGGCGATAGGCGGCGATCAGCAGGTGCAGCTTCTTGATGTACTCGATGAGCTCCTTGAGCTTCCGGTTCTTTTTGTCGATGGTCTCTTTCGAGCCCATGAGCAGCCGCTTGATGAGCTCGTTTTTCTTCTTGAGCTTGGTCTGTAGCTCGCGCACGCGCTCGTAGTACTCCTTGTTCACCTTCTGGAAGTCGATGCGCGCGATGACGATATCGCCCTCGTCCTTGTCCTTCTCGATGCTCTCGAGGATCTTGTTGATTTCCTTGATGGAGAACAGGTCGTCGGCCGAGGTCTGCACCCACTTGGTCCCCTCGGTGTCGGTGAACTCCGTGAAGTCGGGGACGATGGTCGGTTTCTTGGGGCGCTTTATCATCAGGCTCATCTGGTGCCGATACCAGCTTCCATCATAAAGATTGAACGCACGGTGAATGGATAGTGTCGTCTGTCACACGCACGCATGACATGGCAGTATACTCACTGTAGCTAATTATCGGCACAATCATCATTAATATGCAGATATATCCCGCGGCAAGCAAAAATTGCCCGGCATGGGCGTTGATATGGGATTGACACGCCGAAAAGCGATACCTATCGTGCCGGTTGGTTGTAAATACTAGAAAAGAGTGATGATAGATCCGGACATTTTGAAGGAGCTTGCGCCGTTCGGGCGCGTTCGCGAATACGCGCCCCTGCGCGAGTACACCACCTTCCGCGCGGGCGGACCGGCCGACGCGCTCGTGGTTCCGAATACCGCCGCCGATGTTCCAGGCATCGTCCGCGTCGTGCGCGAGCGCGCGCTCCCGCTCACGGTAATCGGGGGCGGATCGAACCTCCTCGTGGGCGACCGCGGGGTCCGCGGCGTGGTCCTCGCGATCCGCGAGCGGGACGAAGCCGCCGGCGCAATCGCCGTTTCCGACAATGGCGACATCGCGGCGGAGGCCTCCGTGAGCAAGGAGCGCTTCATCGACTTCGCGATCGCGAACGGCTTCGGCGGTGTCGAATTCATGGCGGGCATCCCCGGCTGCCTCGGCGGCGGCATCATCATGAATGCCGGGACCACGCTCGGCTGGTTTGCCGACATTCTCGTCGGGATACGGATTGTCGACGGCGCCGGCGCGCTGCGCGATCTACCCGTCACGAAAGAAATGTCGACCTACCGCCGCCTGCGGATCGACGATGATTCGATTATTATCGCGGGCGCCTTCCGACTGCCGCGCGCCGAGGATCCCGCATCGGTCAGGGAGACGATCGCCGGGCTCCTCCGCGAGCGTGCGGGGAAGCACCCGCTCGACTATCCCTCGGCGGGATCGGTCTTCAAGAACCCCGAGGGTCACTCGTCGTGGAAGCTCATCAACGACGCCGGCCTCAAGGGCACTCGGATCGGCGGGGCGATGGTCTCCGAGCTCCACACCAACTTCATCATCAATTACGACAATGCGACCGCGCGCGACATCCGCGATCTCATCGAGCACGTCCGCGAAACGGTGCAGGCGAAGTTCCAGGTGCGCCTGGAGACCGAGGTGCGGATGCTGGGCGAGTTCTAGCCGTCAGGTTTTTTTCAGCACTGATTGCAACGACCCCCTCCCGGCCTCCCCCTTCGTTAGGGGGAGGCGCGCAACTGGTGTGTGACTTTACCTCGCTCCCCTTTCCCCTGATGAATGGGAAAGGCTCCCAACAGGAGGTTGCAGTGCCGCACAGGATGTGCAAAAAGGCGACGGCGCCGAAAAGCGCTCGGCGGTCGGGGGATAGGGGTATAATCACTTTTGTTTGCGGCTTGGCTATGATTTGCGTGATCCGGAAGCGCTTGGCGGCATCGACTTTTTATCAGCCACGCGATAAAAAGTCGATATGGCTGAACGATAGCTCCACATGGCGTTTCAGGTCGTCGAGCAGAACATCGACAGGGTTGTCCGTTCATCAAACATCCGCTTCATGGACACGGAAAAGTTTCTCTCGATGTTCGTGTGACCGGCAGCCGCCCTACAACAGAATCACCACCCCCGCCGCCGCATAATTGAACTGTGAGAACGTGTACACGGTCTTATTGTCCGCGCCGCCCTCGAGGATGCGGTAGCCGAGCTTCACGATCACGTTCTTGCTCGCCTGATACAGGAACCCCGCGAAGACGTCCTCAGCGCGCCCGTAGGGCGAGGCGAGGGCGTCGCCGTTCACAAGCAGGCTGAACGGCCCCGCGAATTTCCATTCGATGTTGAAATTGAGGATGGGCACGAACCCCGTGTTCTTCTCCTCCGCGATGAGGTCGGCCGATTCCATCTTGATGGATGCGTCGCGTATCTTCGCGGTGAAGCCCGCGCCGATGCGCCACGATTCGTTCGTGAAGAAGTCGTAGCGATAGGTGACCCGGTAGGAATCGAACCGGAAGGTCGTCTCCACGTACTCGCCCTCGCGGAAGGTCGTGTAGCCGAAGCGCACGTCCTTCCGAAGCGTGCCGAGCGATACCACACGGAGCGGCGCGGCGAGGAACGACACCGTGTGGCGGTCCGAAAAGGTGTACCCGGCCCGTCCGCGGTAGAAGTACGTGGGCTGCGCCTCGAGATCCTGCGTGAGCGAGAACCTCGTCCCGCCCTTCGCCGGGATGCGGATATCATTGTAGCCGGTGTCCACGTAACCGCCCTCGAGGTCGATGTGGTATTGCGCCAGGGCCGGGGTGGAGTATGCCGCAAGGCTTATTGATGCAAATGCTATTGCAACATGGAGAATTTTCATGGTAATGCCTCATTTGTAAGTTCTTGATAATTGAAAATAGCACCCCGATGGAGGTGCGCAAGAAAAACGAGAGGATGGTAGGCGAAATTCAGCGAAAGAGTTCCGATGTGATTATCGATATCCGAAAGCAACCGCGCGAAGCGGCGTGGTGATTCCGGTTCCCGAAAGTTGTTGTTCGTTCCAGGTATTGCCGCCGTCGGTGGAAAGGCAAACAGCCGCCCAGGCGTTGAATCCCACAGCTACCCATTTTCCCTCGCCATAGGCTATTCCCCACAGGGTGGGAGTTGTCAGCGTTTTCGGGGTCCAGTTCGCGCCGTCGTCGTCGGTGAAGTAAATGACTGGATTCGGATGGGCTGCGGCCATGACGCGCTGTTTCCCGTCATGTGAAAGGTGGTAGATGTTTGAGGTTATGATGCCTGCGGCTTGTGGCACCCACGTATCGGCGTCCGTCGAATAGAAATAGGTGACGGTCGGTCCGCAGGCAACGAAGCGACTGTTGCCCCGTACCAAACCGTCCGAGGCGATTGCTGGAGCGGAGGACGCGGGAGTGAAGGAGGCGCCATCGTTGGTTGAAAAACGATATGCGGTTCCTCCCGACCCAACGGTTGCGAACATCCCATTGGCATAGGTGATGTTGTAGATGTCAAAGCTGCTGTATTCGGTCCACGTTGCAGCATTATCGGTCGAGCGAGCGTAAAAATTTTGCCCCACGGCGATCCAGGCGCCGGATCTGCTTGTCGCGACGTCCCTGAAGACCGCACAGGTCGGAGCGGTAAAACGAAGCATCCACGCTGCGCCTGCGTCGTCGGAAGTGTATACCACGCCACGAAGGGTCGAGGTATTTTCACCGACCACGACCCATCGTCCATTACGGTCCGTCGATATCCCGATCAAGTGGGTATTGACTATCGACGGTTGCGGCGTCCATTGCAAGCCATCGCGTGATGTAATAACGACACCCGATTCGCCCACGGCCACGAAAATCCCCTCTCGGCGTGAGTCCTTTGATGCAAGCTCCCATAGGTTCTCCTGCTGGCAGGCCGGCGCACAAAGTACGCCAAGAATGATCAGGGTTTTCGCGGTCATGCCAACAAACAGATTAGTGGATGTTCGCCTTAACATATACCCCACGCGTGTTCTGTGATTAGCGGTACCCGTAGGCGACGCAGCGTAAAACCGGCGATGCGGGCGCGACATTGAACGACCATGATGACCCGTTGTCTGTGGAGTAGTGCATCACGCCGTCTATCATCGTAGTGGAGTCTGCTCCAACGGTAACCCAAATGCCTTTCCCGAATGTTATTCCGATCAGATTCGATGTCGCCGATGGATCGACGAGTGTCCAAGACACTCCGGAGTCATCAGAATAAAACGAACCTTCAGGTGTTTCTCCAACGGCGATTACTCTGCCATCAGTATTCGAGGCCGCACCCTCTCGCGTAAACCCGAATGGCGATGATACGTAGTCCCAGGTGTATCCATCGTTTGAAGCCCACACGTCTGTGCCGATAGAAAGAAAAGCATTATTTATGGTCACCGCACAATATGAAAATGAGGGGGTCGTTGCTGCTGCTGTTTGCCAGCTTGTCCCGGCATCGGTGCTGTAGTGAAAACTTCCGAATCCGCTTCCCACGGTGACGAATCTGTTTGAATTGTGCGCAATCCCATAGATGGAGTTGGAGAATGAACTATCACTCCATGAAGCGCCACTATTTGAAGAAACGGCATAATACCCGGAGTCACTGGCAACAACCCAGGCGCCGGATTGGTTTGTCGAGATGGCTCTGAGCACGTTCCCGTTTGTATTGGTGCTTGTCGTGTTTTTCCAGGATTTTCCGCTATCTGTCGAAGAAAAAATGATACCCATACCATAAGTATTGTTGTAGCCAACGATCATCCAAGTGCCCTTTTTGTCTGTCGCGATACTATAATACGTATTGTCTGGGTCTGCAAAACCACTCTTCGTCCAGTTTTTCCCATCGCTCGAAGACAGGATCACCCCATTATCCCCCGCTGCAATAAACATCCCGTGCGACTCTTCCAGCGTCGCCAAATCCCACAGGTTCTCCTGCTGGCAGGCGAAGATAGAACCAAGCGCCACGAGCGCCGTGACAACGACGGCGACGACGGTTTTGTGTGATTTCGCATTCATGGCCGGTCCTCCGTTTGGGGCGACGGCGCCCCTCACGCCTGGCAGTACAGGTCCTTGAGCGTTTTCATGAGCACCTGTATGCAGGGGTCCTTGATGGAGTAGAACATGTAATTCGCCTCCTTGCGACGGGCGAGGATGTTCGCCTTGCGAAGGATGGTGAGGTGCTGCGATATGTTGGATATGGTGGAGTGGAACTCGCCCTCGATCTCGGTCACGTTCTTCTCGCCCTCCATGATGAAGCAGAGGATCTTGAGTCGAATGGGGTGCGCGATCGACTTGAGGATCTCGCACGTGGATTCGACTTGTTCGTCGTTGAAGAGCATGGGCATCGGTTTCATGGCGATTCGCGCGTATCGATACTACCATATACGCGCGCGAGATGAATTGTCAAATTTTTTTTCGAAACATGCCCGCGCGGATCAGGCGGTCAGGCGCTGTTCGGCGCGGTGGGCGCGGTGGGCGCGGACGCTGAAGTACTCGAGAATATGCAGCATCGCAAGTAGCCGCTCCAGCGCGGGTGACAGCCGCAACACGAGGTCGTGTCCGCTCTTCTCGATGGCGTACTTGGCGACGATGAGGAAGCCGATGAACGATGAGTGCGCCACCTCCGTGTCCCGAAGGTCGAAGACGAGCGTGCCGGTTATCGCCTCCGCCTCGAATCGGCGCAGGTACTCGGGAACTTCGTTATAGTCAATCCGCTCGGGGAAGGTCCATTCGTTCATGTGGTTTTTCATGGCGGTCATCCTTGACCTGATTTCGTTCAATCCCTTATGATACTATTGTCGTGCTTTTTTTCATAAAGGTTTAGCACATTTTTTTCGTGTTTTTTCCCGCCCCCTGCGCGCCGTCGGCTGGAGGATGGCGATGGGCCGCGGTGCGCCCGCATGGTCCCGGCAAAACCCAGGGTTGTCGGCATGGCGCGGTGTCTGTTGTCGGGGCGGGCCAATAATGCGACATAATCTGGAAGCGGCCGGCGAAAAAACCCATCCGTCGATGGGTTTTCGTCCCACGGTGGGGGCGGACTGCGGCGAAGCGAGCGGCGTTAGTCCATGATCTTCTTGAGTTCGATGACGTCCTTGTCGCTCGCGTCAACGAACTCGATCCCCATCCCGGCGCGCTCGCCATCGACCTCGTTCTGGCGCACCCATTTTACCTTGCCGCGGATCTCGAGCACCTCGCCGCCGGGGACCTGTATCGTGAGATTCAGCTCGGACCCCTCGCCCAGGGGCTCGGGGGTGGAGATGAACAATCCGCCGCGGCTCACGTTTACGGTCTTGCTCAGGGTGATGCTCTCGGGCGAGCGCACCTCCGACCGGATGGTGACGTTCGCGCGATCGTGCTTTCTCTTGTTGCTCATGGCGTCCTCCGTGTGTGTCGGTGTGCGCGTCCGGCCGTCGCGCCTAATCGGCCTTCCAGATGACGAACTTTTTGATGGTGGCGAGCATGGCCGTCGCCGCCTCGATCGAGTCCTGCTTGGAGATGTTGCAGTCGTTGTACAGGCTGTCCGCAAGGAATTTCTTGATGGCGACATACACGTCGGGCGTCGGGTAGAACACGTAGGCGAAGTAATCCGAGCGGCGGTCGGCGATGGTGAAGGAGGTGTACAGCATGCGCGGCTCCTCGGGCACCATGATCTTCTCGCTTTTCTTTCCGGTGAGGATGGTGAGCTCGTTGAAACGGTATGGGATGGCGTGCCCGTCGTCGCGGTTTACCGGTTCGATGTGCTTGAGCGGGTAGATGGGCGGCTCGACCAGCATATGAGTGCGATTGCCGTCGGACTTGAACACGATGCCGTCGGGCGTGCGCGTCACGTCCTTCACGTTGCGGTAGGCGGTGCATTCGTAGATGGAGTAGATCGAGCCCGGGTCGAACACGGCGCTCAGGACGAAACCGCCGTTGTCCGGGATGGTCCCCTCCATGTAGGCCTTGATAAGCGCGGTTGCCTGTGCCATAAGCCTCCTCGGTGTCGTCGCAAACGTTCTCCCGCAAAGGATGCGGCACAAAGGGAAAAAAGCAACACTTTTTCAATCCGGTTGGGATGATGTCCGCGTCCCGCGGCGGTGGGCGAGTTTCCGAACCGCGGGCGGGACAAGCGCCGCAAGCGCGATGAGCGCCAGCGCCAGCATCGTTTCGGGCGAGAGGAGGTCGCGCGGCGTTTCCGCGAGCGCGAGCCGGCGCCCCGCATAGGTGTAGGCGAGCGAGTTCGGGATGATGCCCAGCGCGGTGATGAGCAGGAAGCTCCGCGCGGGAAGGGTCGACAGGCCGGCAAGCAGATTCACCAGGAACGACGGAAAGAGCGGGGTCATGCGGATGGCGAGCACGTACCACGCCCCGTTCTCGTCGAAATCGCGGTTGAAGTTCGCCAGCCGCTCGGCGAAGCGTTCCTGGAGCCACCGGCCCGCCAGGCGGCGCGACACGGTAAACGCGATGATGGCGCCGCAGGTGGCGGCGGCGACGGAGTACAGAGCGCCGATCGCCCCGAAGAGAAGCCCTCCGCACACGGTCAGGGGCGTGGCCCCCGGAAGCCCGGCCGACACCGTCGCGATGAAGACGACCGCGAACAGCGCGACCGAGAGCGCATAGTCCCGCAAAACGAGGTCCATGAGCGCCGCCCGGTGACGGACGAGGGACTCGACCGACAGGAGCTCGTCGTAGCCCAGCAGACGGACGGCGAGCGCCAGCGCCGCGATCGCGGCGCAATAGATGATCGGCGTGCGGGGCGACGGCGTCATGCGCACCTCGGGTGAGCGCCGGCGCGCGGTCGCGGCGGCGCATGGTTTCGGATAACGCGAGCGCGGTTATGTCGCATGGCGCGTTCGCGCGCGATCCGGCGCGTCTTTTTCGCGAAAAATATCGACACAATGCGCATTGCTGTAAATAATATATCAAGGATTTATGTCATTTTTACTTGAAAAAAATCGGCCGCACCGGCACATTGTTTTATGCGAACGTCCGGTTCGCATCCACGGCGGCGTGCGCGCTAATCTTGTCGCAGAGGGTCCCCGTTCTATGGGCGTTACACTGGTACCGAAATACGACGGACCCGACGGCGCGCTCCACAATTTCGACCTGGAGCAGGTGCGCCGCCTGTTCATCATGCCCGACTCGCCGGACAAGTTCCTCGAGTTCGGCCACGAGCTCCTCGGTCTCATCCACAAGTTCTTTAAAGAGAAGGGCGGCATCCACAGCGAGATCCCGCTCACGCGCCTCGCGCGAATCTTCTCCGACATCGAGGTGCCGCGCGAGCCCCATTTGCTGAAGAACGTCCTCCTGGAGATCAAGGACAATGTGATCGCCCACTCCGTGAAGGTGGGCAGCCCCTATTACATCGGCCACATGACCAGCGCGATCCCGTATTTCATGATCCTGCTGGAGATGATCATCGCCGCGCTCAACCAGAACCAGGTGAAGATCGAGACCGCCAAGGCCTCGTCGTACGTGGAGCGCGAACTGCTCGCCTGGATCCATCGCGTGGTGTTCGACCGCGACCCGCGCTTCTACCGGCGCTTCATCCAGGATCCCAAGGTTGCGCTGGGCAATGTCACGGTGGACGGGACCGTCGCGAACCTCACGGCGCTCCTGGTGGCGCGTAATCGCGCCTTCCCCGCGAAGGGCCGCTTCCCGGGCATCCGGGCCGCCGGCGTGTACGAGGCCTTCCGCTTTTACGGCTGCCGGCGCGCGGTGATCCTGGTGTCCCGGCGCGGGCACTATTCGATCACGAAGGTCGCGCGCATCATCGGCCTGGGACACGACAGCGTGGTCCAGGTGCCGGTCGATTCCGACAACCGCATCGACATCGGCGAGCTCAAGCGGATCTGCAAGGAGATCGCCGAGGAGAACGCCCGCACCGACGAGAAGGTCCGCATCATCTCCCTGGTGGGGATCGCGGGGACCACCGAGACCGGCAATATCGACGATCTGCACGAGCTCGCCCGTGTCGCAGAGATCAACAAGACGTCGTTCCACGTGGACGCGGCGTGGGGCGGCGGGGTCATGCTGGTGGACGAGTACCGCCATCTATTCAAGGGGATCGAGCTCGCGGACTCGGTCACCTTCGATTCGCACAAGCTCCTGTACTCGCCGCTGTCGATGGGTATGGTGTTGTTCCGGGACGAGAAGGCGCTGGCGAACATCAAGCACACCTCGGACTATATCATCCGCGCCGACTCCGTGGACCAGGGGCGCTTCACGGTGGAGGGCTCGCGCCCGTTCGCCTGTCTCAAGCCCTGGGCCACCATCAAGATCCTGGGGTCCGTGGGATTCAAGCTCCTCTTCGAGAACGCCTTCGCGCTCACCTCGCTTCTGCGGGGCATCATCGAGCGGCACTGCGACATGGAGCTCATGAACAATCCCGAGCTCTTTATCGTGAACTACCGGTTCGCCCCCAAGAAGGTGCGGCGCCGCCTCGCCCAGCTCATGGCGAAGATCAACAGCGGCGAATCGCGCAAGGAAAAGTATCTGCGCAAAAAGGTCATCGAGATCAACAACCTGCTCAACGAGCTCAATATCGAATTGCACCGAGCCATCCGCGAGGAGGACAACAGCTTCGTCTCGCGCACCATGCTGGAATCGACGCGGTACCGCCCGCAGCGGGTCGTGGTGCTGCGCGCGGTCGTCATCAACCCCCTCACCACGCCGGAGATCCTCAAGGAAATTATTGAGGAGCACCACAAGCTCGGCGTGTGCATCTACAAGAGGGACTTCGAGAGCCGCCTTGAGAAGATTTAACCGACGGGGCATGCCATTTTTTCTTCTCCTGAGTCTGTTTTTTTTACCCTGCCTGTCCGGAGACGTTTCCGCCGGCAGGTTTTTTTTTGATGGGGGCGCGGTATATGTCCGCACTGCGGGCGCGCCGGAACCGGTAAAGATAAATCTCCGCGTGTCGTGCATCGCCGAAAGCGGCGGCGCGCTGTATTACGCCGGCACCCCGGGCCCGTCCGACGCCGCATCGTGGTATGCGGGGCGGCGGACGATCGCCACGGGCGAAAGCGTCGAGGCGCGCCTTCCCGCCGTGCCCGCAGGCGCGGCGGTCCGGTCGATCGCCGGGGCCGGCGATATCGTGTGGTGCGTCGCCGCGACCGCCTCCGAGCCGTCGGGAACGCTCTACCGGCTTTCCCTCGCGGACAAGCGAGTCGAGGCGCTCGGGGCGGCGCATGACGTGTGCGTCGTGAGCGGCGAGGTGTGCGTGCTCGCGCCGGCGGGCGCGTCGGCCGTGCTGCGCTTCCGGGGGCGCGAGCTTCCCGTCGCGATCCCCAGCCCGGCGCGCATCCGCGAGGTGATCGACGAGCGGCTCGTGGTTGCGGGCAACGGCGCCGAGGCCGAGGTCTTCGATCTTGCCGCCTGGCGGAGCGTGCATCTCTATTCGTCGACGAAGCGATACGCGCCGCCCGGCGAATACAATCTCGTGGTGCGCGCCGCCGTGCGCGGGGGACGCCCCGATCGGACGGGGATGGAGTTCTATAAAATCTTCATCAACGGCATCGAGGCGGGCCGGACCGACACGGCCCTTCCGGCCGCCGTGAAATCGTTCAAGACCTCCGTGCGGACGAACGAGGAGCTGGTGGTCGTCGCCGAGCGCTGGGTGCTCGACGCGGGCAAGAAGAAATATCTGCGCGCCAACAACGTGCAGCAGCCGGCGCCGCAGCGGATCACCGTACCCGAGAAAAGGATCACGGTCCTCGAGATCTCGTCGGACGGCGCGCGATTCGAATACCTGGTGGGCGCGGTCGAGGAGTAGGCGGCGGGCGCCGTCGGGTTCTTCGCCCCTTCGTCGCCGGAGATATAGCGCCGGTTTTTCCACTGAATGTTTTATCGGCAGGTTTTTTTCTACAGGCGCGCCTGCCGGCACAAAAACGCCTCCCCGTCGGGGAGGCGTTTGGTTTCGCGATGTAATCGTACGATCTAGCGGAAGTCGTTGAGCGACTCGCTCTTCATCTCGTCGCGCTCCACGATGTCCTTCAGGTGCTTGTACTGCGGCGACTCGACCGTGTACTTGAGCTCGGCGGCTTTCAGGAGCGAGGTGTTCTTCTTCTGCTTGTAGTCGATGATCTCGTCCTCGGTGGCCTTCTTGTACTTGGCCAGCACGTTCTCCATGAAACCGTAGCAGCTGGCGAGGTAGCGGTACGCCCAGATGTCGGTCTTGGTGTTCTCGTCGATGGAGAGGTAGCGCTCCAGCACCGGGATGCAGGGCTTGAAGTTCTGCAGGTCGTACTGCGTCGAGACGTACACCTGGAAGAGCTTTATCTTGAATATCTTGTAGTTCTTGTTCTCGGTGATGAACTTCTTGTTGCTGTTCTCGATCGTGTCGATGAGGTTGATGGCGCGGGTGAAGTTGGTCACCGACTTGACCTTCGCGCTGTACTTGATGCGGCCGATGTACCGCTTGGTCTGGTTCTTGCGGTCGATCTCCTGCCAGTGCCAGCGCTCGTTGAGGTTCTTCTTCTTTCCTTCTTTACTCTCGATCTTGGCGACCTCGTTCTCCATGTCGTCCAGCGCGTCCATGCCCTTGTCGTATTCGTTGATGGCAAGCTGGAGGTTTTTCTCGGCGAATTCCATGCTCAGCTTCTGGAGGTCGTCGAAGGCCTTGATGTAGGGGCGATAGTCCCGGGTCTTCCAGCCCATCTTGTCGTCCTTGACCTCGGCGGTCTTGTCCTTGTCGTCCTTCTTCTGCTGTGCGTGGGCGTCGATGGGCGCCAGGCACACGACCGAGAAAACGGCGATGATGATGGCGGTCACGACGCTGGTGATGGCGGTTCCGGGTTTCATGTACGATACCTCGTTGGTTAATATCATGTGCAACAGGATTGCTCCTTGTATGTATCGGCCCGAGAGGGGCCAAAATTGATTCTTTTTTTATTTTGTTGACACGCGCCGCAGGCGCTCCTCTGATACCCCTTCACGGGCCCTGCGGGGGAAATATACCCACGCATCGGGAAAACGTAAAGAAAATGTTCCAAATCCGGGCATTCGATGACCAGGAAATCCGCGACAGCCGATACCGCCGCGAAACAATTCTGCTCGTATTGCGATCATCGCGGCATCATCATCAACCCCCTGTACCGCGAGATGGGGGAGAACGCGCTCTTGCCCTGCCCGAAGTGCATCCAGAACACGTGCGCCTGCGGCGGCGTGGACCCCTATTACTTCAACGATAATGGCGTTATTCGCGAGTGCCACTGCCGGTCCATCCGCCTCAAGATCGACCGGATCGCCGTGCGCTATGCGCAATCCGGGATCGACCGGAAATACCGCTGGCGCTTCATCAACGACTTCCAGCCGGTGAGCAAGGCGGCCGAGGCGGCCAAGGCCGCCGCCTACGACATCATCATGAAATTTCCCGACGTGCGCAAGGGGCTGTTCCTATGGGGCAATCCCGGCACCGGGAAAACGCTGCTCTCGGCGATCATCCTCACCGAGCTCATCGCGCGCTCCGCGATCGAGGGGCGTTTCATCAAGGTGTCGCGCACCTTCTTCGAGCGCCTGCGCGCCACCTTCCGCGAGGGCTCCGAGAGCTACGGCGAGGCCGAGCGCATCCAGCAGGAGCTCGCCGAGGCCGATGTCCTGGTGATCGACGATTTCGGTGTGCAGCGCGACACCCCCTGGGAGCAGGAGACGCTGTATAATCTGGTGGACGCGCGCTACGAGGCGGAGCGCTTCACCATCTTCACCTCGAACAACAACCCGTTCTCGGCGCTCAAGGAGTTCTCCGACGGGCGAGTGCTCTCGCGCATCAAGGAGATGTGCCGCATCATCGAGCTCGCGGGGGCCGACTTCCGCGACAAGCTGTAGGATGGCGCTGGCGTATCTGGGGCTGGGGTCCAATCTGGGCGACCGGGAGGCGAATCTCCGTGCGGCCAGGGTGATGATAATCTCCGGCTGCGCGGGCGGGCTGGTCCGGGAGAGCGTCGTCGAGGAGACGGAACCGGTGGATTACCTCGACCAGCCGCGCTTCCTGAACCAGACAGTGCTGCTGATGACCGACCGCGCACCGATCGAACTTCTGGACGAGGCGAAGCGGATCGAGGCCGCGCTGGGGCGCGACTACGCAATCCGGCGCGGTCCGCGCACCATCGACATTGACATTCTGCTGTACGACGACCGAGTGATGGACACCGAACGGCTGACGATCCCGCATCCGGAGATCACGCGCCGGCCGTTCGTGATGAAGCAGCTCATCGAGATCGCGCCCGATCTCGTCGATCCCCGCACGGGGAAACTGTACCGGGAGGTATACGCGCATGGCGGCAATCGCGACCATCAACGACTTTAAGAAGGCGAAGGAAAACAAAGAGCCCATTGCGATGATCACCTGCTACGAGTTCGCCTTCGCGCGCATCATCGAGCAGACCGGCATCGACGTGATCCTCGTGGGCGACTCGCTGGGCATGGTGGTGGCGGGCCACACAAGCACCATCCCGGTCACGCTGGACCAGATGATCTACCACGCCGAGATCGTACGCCGCGGCGCGCCGAACGCGTTTATCGTGTGCGACCTGCCGTTCATGAGCTATCACGTGTCGGTGGAGGACGCGCTGCGCAATTCCGGGCGCGTGATGAAGGTGACCGGCTCGAACGCCGTCAAGCTCGAGGGCGGGCGCGATTTCCGCGCGACCGTGGAGGCGCTGGTGCGCGCCTCCATCCCGGTGATGGGGCACCTGGGCCTCACGCCGCAGTCGGTGCACAAGCTGGGCGGCTACACCGTGCAGGGCCGCGAGGAGGACAAGCGGCGCATCATGATCGAGGACGCGAAGATCCTCGAGGAGGCCGGCGCCTTCTCGCTGGTGCTGGAGATGGTGCCCGAGGAGCTCGCGCACGAGATCTCGCGGATGCTGTCCATTCCCACGATCGGCATCGGCGCCGGGCGGTACTGCGACGGGCAGGTGCTGGTGATCAACGACCTCCTGGGCATGGACGAGCGCTTCACCCCGAAGTTCCTGAAGAAATACGCGAACCTCGCCGAGGTCGCGAAGAGTGCCATCCAGGGCTATTGCGACGAGGTGAAGTCCGGCGCGTTTCCCGCCGAGGGGAACGTGTTCAAGTAGGGGGCGAGACCATTGTACGGTCCTCTTCTTCGATGATGCGGTATATGCCCCGTCTCGCAATAAGAACCTGCACGGTCTTTGTGTTGATGGTCTTCCTGTCCTGCGGATCTAACAGGCCAAAACCGGACGGTCGCGGATGGGTCAAGTGTCCCCGCTGCCATTCGCGGGGGAGCATCGAATATTTTGACAACCGAGATCATCCGGATGCGATCGTTTCATCCCCGGATCCGCACAGCCCGGCATTTACCGGCGATACCTCGAACTGCTGCCTGTCTGGTACCGGCTCGGGCACAACCGATATCAACAGAAAATACATCGAGAAGCTCGATGCCGACAGCACGAAATACGGCGACAGCGGACGCGGTGTGCGCTACAAGGCGTGTCCCGTATGCAACGGCGTCGGCTGGATAAAGGACAGAAATCGATTGTATAATTATCCTGGATTGTATTGACGGCTCGGGGTGGTTTGGCCGCCGGTACGTCCAGGTGGCCCGCTAGATCCCGTATTCCGCCCGCTCGATGAGCTCGATCTGCATCTCGCGGTTGAGCGTCACGAAATACGCATTGTAGCCCGATATGCGGACCAGCAGGTTCCGGTAGTTCTCCGGGTGCGCCATCGCGTCGCGCAACGTCTCCGATGAAACCACGTTGAACTGCATCTGCATCCCGCCGAGATCGAAATAGCTTTTCGCATAGGCGTACATCGCCTCCACGATGTCGCGCACCGGCTCGCCCGGGCGCGGCACGAGCTTCACGTTGAATGCGATGTTGTTGTCCATGCACGAGGCGTCGAGCCCCGCTACGTCGCGGATGTTGTCCAGGAAGCTTTTCGACGCCCCGGGATGCGGCGTGAGGCCCGGCGTGAACGAGGTCCCGCGCAGGCGGCCCGAGGGCAGCGTGCCGGACAGGCCGCCGTAGGCAACGTGCTGGGACATGGACCAGAAGCCCGCGGTGTAGTGGCCGCCCCTGAAGTTCGCGTGCCCGTGCCAGGCGTCGGCGACCAGCCGCATCACGCGCCGCGCCATCTCGAGCGCGTGCGGATTCCCGGAGCCGAACAGGGGTACGCGCGAGCGGATGAGCGCCGGCAGTTCGGGGGCGCTCGCGAAATCGGTGGCGAGCGCCTCGATGAGACCGGCAAACGAGATGCGCCGCTCGTCGTATACGAGGGTCTTGATCGCCATCAGGGAGTCCACCACGTCGGCCAGTCCGATGTTCGCGCTGCCCGAGGTGTTGTAGCGCGTGCCGCCGCGCGTCGCGTCGAGCGCCTTCTCGATGGGGCCGTCCAGAAGTGCGCTCAGGAGCGGGATGGGGCGCAGCGCCGCGTGCGCCTCGGCGTAGCTGTTGTTGAGCTCCACCGCCTGGTCTATCAGAAAGCGCTGCTGAGTCCCATAGGCGCGGAAGAAATCCTCGAAGGCGGGGAAGGCGCCGCGCGCGGGATCGCCCGTTTCGGGGCCCAGCCGCTCGGTCATGTGCGGGTGCCCGCCGTCGTTGAGCGCCATCTCGAGCGCGGCGACCATGTTCATGAGCACCGAGCCGGTGTGCCCCATGTGCCGCCCGGAGATGGTGGGCTCCACGCAGCCCGTCGCGGACCAGTCGCGCCGGTGGGCCTCGGCGTAGCCGTTGGACGATAGCGACGAGATGACCGCCGCGTCGTTGTGCAGCGAGGGGGTCGCGGCGGTGAGGTAGTTCACGTGGCAGAGACGCCGCAGGTAGTCGTCGCCGGTGATCCCGGGGTGGACGCGCGCGTTCACGTTGGGATCGCGGATCGCCAGGAGCTCCGTCGCCTTGAGGAAGATGTAGGTCATGTCGTTCACGCCGTCGCCGCCGGCTGGGGTCACGCCCCCGAGCGTGATCGCCTGGTCGGACGAGCTTCCGCCGAAGAGGTAGTTCCCGATATCGGGGACCAGCGGCAGGTGATCGGTCCCGCGCATCATCAGGCAGCCGATGAGCTCGATCGCGTGGCGCAGATAGGCCGCGCGCCCGGCCTCGTCCGGGATGCGCTCCATGTCGCTTTCGAAGTACGGTTGGAGCCACTGGTCGAGCCGTCCCATCGAGAGGCCGGTGTTGATGTTTTCGAGGTGCAATGCGACCCACGCGATCCAGACGGCGTTCACCGCCTCGTCGAGGGTTTCGGCGGGACGGCGCGGAACGCGAGAGCAGATCGACGAGATGTGCTCGAGCTCTGCGCGACGCGTCGGATCGGGCTCGACGGCGGCCAGGCGCGCGGCCTCGGCCGAGAGGTTGTCGGCGTAGGCGTTCACGCCCTCAAGCGCGATCCGCATGGCGGCGAGGCTGTCGCGTGCGGAGGATTCCGATGCGGGAATCAGCTCCAGGCGGCGGTCGATATCGTCCATGATCCCCTGCGTTCCCCGCGCGAGCAGGCGCGGATAATCGGGAACGGTGTGCGAGATCCCCACGGATTTCCAGGCGAAATAGTACACCCAGCGCTCGTCGATGCGCATGCAGAGCGGATGACCGTACTTCGTACGGACGTGGCTCTTGATGTTCCGGTGCATCCAGAAGGGGAAGATCTCGCGGTGGAGCAGCTCGCGGTCCTCGGGCGTTATGCGATATGGATTGAGCGGACGGCTGGACACCGAGGTGAGCTCGCCCCAGAGGAGCCCGCCGTGCGTCTCGGGATAGATGAGGACGCCCGTGGGCTCCTGGGCCGTGGTGGTGCCGGCGATGAGGTCGTCGCGCGCGATGATGGGCCGGCGGCTCGCGAGGAGGTGCCGCAGCGCCATCGCCTGGCGGAGTTCGGGATTCCACGGCCGGCCAGACGCGTCGGTCTCGAAACCGTTCTCGCGGAACCAGCGCGTGATGATGAGCGGGCGCTCCACGCAGATCGACGGCATTTGGGAGAAGTGCCGGTCCAGCATGCCGCGGAGGCGTGGGAAGTCCTCGAGGGTGAAGGTTCCAAGCCAGGGATCGTCGAGGAAGCGAACGCCCGCCCCAGAATTCGGGACGCGCATGAGCTCCGCGCCCCGGTCGCGCTCGGGGAGCGGGGCCGTCGTGCGCGCATAGGTTCGGCGACGATCGCGCTCGTCGCGCCGGCGGTTCCGGGCGAGCATGCGCGCGTGGCGGCGTCCCATGAGCAGCGACACGTAGTAGTTGAAGATCTGCAGCGCGGCGATGTCGCCGTCGAGCACCATCATGTTTCGTAAAATGAGCATGAGCGTCTCGTTGGGCGTTATGCGCAGCATCTCCAGCGCCGTGCGGCTGTCGCGGAAGCGAAGCACCACGTCGGCGGTCTCGGGAACGCGCGGGAGCGCCCGGGCGCGTCCGTGTGCGAACGAAATGGCGCGGTCGACGATCCCGTCGTCCGACCGGAAGCCGACGGTGATGTTGAAATATCCGTCAATGTGGCTGAGGGCGGCCTTGAGCCGCTTGCGGTTGTTGAACAGGAACGCCATCAGAGAAAGGAGCAGGTAGGCGAGCAGGTTCATGGCGGTCCTCCAGGGAGGCGGAATCGGATGTTACGCAGGGGTATGGTACGGGTTTGTTTCAGGAAACGTCAAGATATTTGCGGGATTCGGCCGGTTTCCCGGATCACCGGTTTCTCCGTTCACGCTCTCCACGCTGCTCTCGCTTGTCACGGCGCTTTTCACGCAGGGAGTCGCGACGATCCCTGCCCTGCTCCTTTAGGTCTTTCCGGCGGTCGGCGTCTCGATCCGCTTCGTGCTTTTCCCGAAGCGCGTCGCCCGCTCCCGGCTCCCGTGCGTCCCCCTCGGCTTTTTTGCCGCTGCCCGGTTTTACCGGCTCGCTTCCATCGGCAAAACCATTATCGCCTCCGTCGACGGAACGATGTCCGGAATCAGAGGGGAGGGCGCCGCGCTTCCGCATGTCCGTGTCCCGTGTGCGCCCGTTGCGGTCGCCGGATTCCCGGTTCGCCGGGGCCAGGCTATCGCGTTTCGCGCCCATGTCGTCGATGGCACGGAGGTCCCCGGGCCCGAGCTCCGAGGTGGTGATCGAGCGCGCGATCGCGTACCGTTTCCGCTCCACGACGCGGATCCATTCATTCCTCCCGGATGGGGTTAGCCGCACCGCGCCCTCGTTCAGCAGGACGATCGTCTCTGACGGTCCGGCGACGAGCACGAATTCGGTCCCGGTGGAGCTCACCGTTCCGCGCGGGGTGTGATAGGAGTACGCGCAGGAGAAGTCTCCGTGGGCGAACTGTGAAAGCAGGCTCCCATGGTTCAGCCTGAAGGCGAACTCGTATGCGCCCGTGTGTGGCGATGAAGCCTTTTCGACGATGAATTCGCTTTCCGCATCCAGGGTGATAGTGAAGATTCCCGCGTATGCGAGCCGGACGGCGCCGTCCTTCCCCACGGTGATGGTATCGTGCGGTTTGATGCGGATCGTTCCCTCCGGCATCGTGCCGTTTACGAGGACCTCGCCCGACAATCCGGCGATATCAATCGCCACCGTTGCGGGGCCTGATCGGTCGAATGGCCAGCGGTCGAAGAACACCGCCGCGCCGACAACGATGGCGATCGTTGCGGCGAGCGCCAGCGCGGGCGCCTTCCATGAATGCAACATCCGGTTTATGGGCGATGCCCCCGCAGGTGCGTTTTTTATCTCGTAATACGACTGCAGGATTCGGTTGCGCACCCGTTCCGGTGGGGTGCGGAGACCGGCGGGGGGCTGCTGCAGAAGGGCGGCGATGGCGGCGGCGCGCTTTCGGCACCGGTCGCAGTCGTCGATGTGCCGCTGCAACTCCGCATGCCGCCTGCCGGTGATGAGACCGGAGTGCATCCTGATGATGGTGCCGTTGTCTACATGCCCTTTCATGACGTTCCCATTAACAGTACAAATCACCCCAGCAAAATTGACAAAAGTATAAGATAAGAATCGATGTACCCGGTTTTTTTCAGCTGTTCGGCCAGGAACGAGAGCGCACCGGCGATCTTTCTTCTGACGGTCCGTTCCGAAATGCCCAGGTTCGCGGCAATTTCCTCGAAGGACATGCCGAGGTCCTTCCTCATGATGAAGATCGACCGTGATTCATCGTCCAGCGTGTCGACGAGCTCGTCGATCGTATCATTCAGTTCGTCGAGTTCATGGTTCTTCGATACGTCGGAGCGGTCGGCGATCTCAGGGCCATTGCCTCCCGCCGATAGCGGTCGGTTCTTTTTTAGGGCGTTCACGCACAGGTTGTGCGTTATCCGATACAGGAACGGTTTGATGGTTCCCATGCGAATCTCGTGGTGTTCGGAATACTCGATGAGCCTCACGAAGCTGTCGTGGAGGATGTCCTCGGACATCTCGCGCGTTCGGACAAATCGGAGCGCGTAGGTGTAGAGCTCGTCACGATAGGCGTCATAGAGCTCCATGACTGTTTCTTCCGCGATCAGCATGATTATCGCCCCTCGGACCCCCGGTCAATCATATCCGCAGCGTTACGCCGAAGACGACCGCGTGGTTCGCGTACGATTCGTTGATCAACGAGGTCCGCACGTACGGATTCGTTCCGGTTTGCGGAGCGTTGGTCGCCGAACTCAATCCCGCGTTTGTCGTTATGGCGGAGGCGGGCAGTGCCGCCTGGTTGGGCTTTGGGCGGCTCGACTTCGCATTAGATTTCTCCGCCGTCGTTGTCAAGGGCGCTTGATACCACAGGTAGGTGTAGGATGCCAAAAATTTCAGCCGGCCGAAGAGTTTGAGAGTGAAGCCGACGTCGCCGCCGTACAGGACATACCGTGCCGAATCCTGTCCGTACTCCCCGCCCAGTGTGAGGCCCAGCTCTTTCATGGGCAGGATTGTCGCCCCCAGCCGCCCCAGGTGTTTGGTGTAATTGTCGTCGAATTGGACATAGAACGCGTTGCTGTACTGGTAGCTTCCCTCGATGCTCACATGCTCGCCGGGATTGACCGCCAGCGCGCCATTGTAAGTGTCGGTGTTGGTGTTCGTATAGCCGACTTTGGTGCTGAAGAAGTATTCCTCGAGCTTGCGATCATAGCTTCCGGTGAGGGTGATGATGTCGAAATCGAGCACCAGCTCGCCTGAATACTCGTGGGCCTTGTAGCGGAATTCACCCTCTGAGAAATGGTATCCGCCGCTCACCTCGAGCCATTTGAAAGGGGTGAGCCCCAATTCCCCTGCGTACTGGTTGAAGCCGATATATTCATAGTTTCCGCTCCCATCGGTGATCTGGTACCCGATGTAGCGGTAGTAGCCGGCCTTGAGAAAGAAATACGTCGTGGTGAGCTCAAGCTCGGTAAAGGGCTTCCAGTAGGTATAGGTGGGCGCGCCGCCTGAATTATGGTATCCCTTGCCTCCGAGGGTCAGGTGGAACAGGTCGTCCTTTTTCTTTCCGGCGTCGGTGCCGTTGTCCGCCTCGCCGTCGGCTTCTTCATCATCGGCGGCATCGTCATCATCGTCGGTTATGTTCTTCGTGGTGTCGGTCCTGCCGCCGTTTCGGTCTTGCGCCATCAGGGCGGTCCCCATCGACGCAAACGCCAGCAGGCATCCCAGCAGAGCGGCGAACACTTTCTTTATCGGTATCTCCATTGAGGGTTCCTTGTCCTTCGCTGAATACATGATCCGGCTTTCGGTCCGAACGGCGCATCGGGTAAACTTTTTCTCGTCAGCATCCCGCTCGTCAATCCAATAAACAAGCCCATGGGGCGGAAGGTGCACTCCCGCTCCATGGGCAGCGAATCACGGAGAATAATGTGATGCTTACTTGCCTGGTTTTTCACGCTGCTCCTTGCGCAGCTCTTTGCGCTCCTTGCGCAGCTCTTTACGCTCCTTGCGGAGTTCCTTCCGTTCGCGGCGGAGTTCACGTCTGGCCTCTCGGATTTCCTTCTTGTCCTTAGTGATGGCAGCCTTGTCCTGCCTGATGGTCTCTTTTAGCTGGCGCTTCTTCTCGGGGTCCTTGGTCTGTCCAAGGAGCTTCAGATCGGCCTTGAGCTTGGCTTGGTCGGTCTTTAGCTGCTCTTGCTTTGCCTTCAGGCTCTCCTCGGCGGCCCTGACCTCCTTGCGCTCTTCCTTTACTTCCCGTCGTTCCTCACGGACTTCTTTCCGCTCCCCGGCGCCCGGGGTGGTCCCGGTGTCCTGGCCATAGGCAGCCAGCGTGACCCCAATAACCATCGCAATCGCCATCAGTAACAATTTCTTCATGTGACTCCTCCTTGTGTGGGTTCATCGTTGTCGAAGACTCTGTCTTCAGTGCTCAGTAGTAGTACAATCGAGGGCGTGCGGACGGACATTTTTTTCAGCAGGGGAATTAAAAAAAGGTGCAGCGGGTCGGTCCCTGCGGATCACGGTGCGGCAACCGATCCCGTCCCCACCTGCTCGTAGATCCTCTTCTCGACGAAGAGCCGGAAGAGCTCCGGGTCGATCTTGTTGTGCTTCGCCTCGTCATCGAGGATCGAAAGGGCCCGCTCGGCCGGGAGCGCCTTCTTGTAGGGGCGGTCGGAGGCGGTGAGCGCGTCGTAGATATCGGCGATCGCCATCATCTTGGCCTGGATGGGGATGTCGCCGGCGGTGAGTCGGTTGGGATAGCCGGAGCCGTCCAGCTTCTCGTGGTGCTTGAGCGCGATCTCCGGAATGCGTTTGAACTCCGGCGGCCACGGGATCTTGCTGACGAAGTTGTAGGTGTGGACCACATGGCTCTCGATCTCGCGGCGTTCGGATTCGTTGAGGCTGCCGCGGGGAATTCCCAGGTTCGTCTTCTCGTCGTCGGTGAGCACGCGCACGATATTGCCGTCGATGTCGTAGCAGCGAAAGCCGCGCACCGTCTCGTCGATCTCGCATATCCGGCGCTCGATGTCCGTGACGGTGACCGCGGGTTCGTTGAGCCGGCGCACCTCCTCGATGATGACCTTGATCGCCGCGAGCGTGCGTTCGCGCTCCTCCTTCCGTGTGCGCGCCTCCTCGATGAGGGCCGGGTCCGCCCCCCTGACGGCGATCTGCGCCTCCTCCAGCGAGTAGTTGAGCTCGATGGAGCGGTACAGGTAGTTCATCTTGAGGATGAGGTTCTCGAACTCCTTGGGGAAGAGCTTTTTCCCCTTCATGAAGATGGCGATGTCGATGTAGACCTTGCCGAAATCGTGCAGGAGCGCCGCGTACTCGAGCTCCTTGACGGCGTTCTCGTTGAAGTTCACGTGCTTGAACGGCCCGTCGGTCGCCTGATTCACGGCGTGCGCGAGCCGGGTGCAGATCTCCGCCACGCGGAACGAGTGGCCGGAGGTGGCCACGTCGCGCGATTCGATCGCCGTCACCGACGCGCGCACGAACTCCTCGAACTGGTTCTCGATCTGGCGGATCATGCGGTTGTTCTCGATGGCGATGGCCGCCTGGCTCGCGACCGCCTCCATGAGGCTCTCGTAGCGGTGATCGAAGGGCACCACCTTGGTCTCGAAGTCCTCGAGCGTCGTCAGCCGCACCTCGAAGGCCTCGTTGCCGGTGACCGACGCGCTGTCCAGGTTCTCCTTGCTGTTGATGAGCTGGATGACTCCGATGATCTCGTCGATGTGGTTGCGCATGGGCACGACCAGCATGGACTTGGAGCGGTAGCTCTGCGTGCGGTCGAAGTTCGAATTGAAGGTGATGGGGTCCTCGGTCGAGAGCTCGTACACGTCGGGGATGTTGAGCACCGTCCCGGTGATGGCGACGTAGCCGGCGATGGAATTCGTGTCGTAGGGTATCACGAATTCCTCCATGGGGATCTCCTTCGAGAAGGTGTGCGAATACTTGAAGCGCAGCTGCGTGCCGCCGCCGGTCGCGTCCTCGACGAGGTAGATGCTGCCCGCGTCGGCGCCGGTGATCCGCTTGCTTAAAAACAGGATCGAGCGCAACAGCTTGTCCGGGTCCTTCTCCAGCGACAGCGACTTCCCGATGCTGATGAGGTCCTCCTGGTCGTGCTTGGCGTCCATCAGGCGGATCTGGTAGCTCTGGCGCTCGGCCGCGGCGGCGATCTCGTCGACCATCGCGTCGAAGGACTTCCGTACCAGGAAGATGAATTCGCGGTCCATGATGGGCGTGGTGCGCAGCTCGTGGATATACTTGAGCCGGCCCATGTTGGACAGCGTGTGGCGGTTCTCCGGGTCCATCGCCACGATGCGGTAGGCGAGGTCGCTGGGCTTGAAGCTCTTGAGGAGCGCGTAGGCCTGTTCGTAGTCGTCGATGTCGATGAAGATGACCGCGAACAGCGTCCCGCCCTTCTTCGATGCCAGGATCTTCGTGATCTCGTCGATGATGCGGTCGCTCACCACGACGCTATCGGCATGTTCGTCGGGCACGGCGATCAGGTGGTCGATCGTCGTCGAGATGAATATCCTCTGCAGGGAGGACAGGGACGTTCCGGCGCTCATGTCGGGTTCCTCCGCATGCATCACGCTGCCCCGGGGCGGGGAATAAATCAACCACTTTATTGGGCGCACCCTCGCGGCGCGGGATGATGGCGGGGGCGGGAATAATTGTACTTGACGGATGAAAATTTTCGCCGCAGGCTGCAGGCAGCATTCATCATCCTGCGCCAACTCGGAGTCAAGCACCGTCATGAAACAGTCAACGCGATTCATCAGCCTCGCCACCGCCTGCGTCGTCATCCTCGCCGCGTCCGTGAGCGCGTCGTGCGCCGCGGAGAAAAAAAAGGAGAAGCGCGCGCGGCCGCGCACCCTCGTCGAGCTCAACCGGGACCTCATCGAGCTCACGCGGCGGACGCTTCCGTCGGTCGTGAACATCTCGGCGGTCAAGAACATTGCCGCCGACGCGCCGATGATGCGGTTTCGCATTCCCGACCAGAAGCAGCCCGATGCGCCCCGCAAGCGCTCGTCGATCGGGTCCGGCGTCATCATCGACGCGCGCGGCTACATCATCACCAACAACCACGTGATCAAGAACACGAAGGGCATCGAGGTGACCCTTTCCGACAAGCGCGTGTTCAAGTGCACGGTCGTCGGGGCCGATCCCGCGACCGACATCGCGGTGATCCGCATCGCGGACCCGGCGCCGAAGGACCTGCCCGTCGCCGTCATCGGCGACTCCGACGCCATCCGCGTGGGCGAGATCGTGATCGCGATCGGCAATCCCTTCGGCTTCGCGCAGACCGTGACCATGGGCATCGTGAGCGCCACCGGGCGGCAGAACATCGGGCTGGCCAGCTACGAGAACTTCATCCAGACCGACGCCGCCATCAACCCCGGAAACTCCGGCGGTGCGCTGGTGAACGTGGACGGAGTGCTGGTGGGGATCAACACCGCGATCTTCTCGCGCAGCGGCGGCTCCATCGGCATCGGCTTCGCGATCCCGGCCAAGATGGTCAAGCAGGTGATGAGCGAGCTCATCTCGTCCGGGCGCGTTGTGCGCGGCTGGCTCGGGGTGTACATCCAGGACGTCACGAAGGACATCGCCGATTCCATCGGGTTCGCCCGCAAGGGCGGCGCGATGGTGTCGGACATCATGAAGGGATCGCCCGCCGAGGGGAGCGGCGTCGCGGTGGGCGACATCATCGTGTCGGTCAACGGCGGCGAGATCCGGGACGTCGATCAGCTTCGGAAGCTCATCGCCGCGCTCAAGCCCGATTCGGTGATTACGCTGGGCGTGTTTCGCGGCGGGAAGACGAGCGAGGTGAAGATCAAGATCGGCGCCATGCCCGACGAGCCCCAGCGTGCCGACACGCGAAAGACCGAGGCCGACGACGAGCTCGGCATGGCGGTGCGCGACGTCGATGAGGCGCTGGCCTACAAGTACAAGGTCGCCGACGGCCGCGGGGTGGTGATCGTCGCCGTGAAGGCGGGCTCCCCCGCCGGCAAGGCGGGACTCATCGAGGGCGACCTCATCAAGGAGGTGGACCAGCGGCCGGTGGGAACCGCGGCGGCGTATCGGTCCGTGCTGGCGACGCTCAAGACGCGCACGAAGGTGCTCCTCCTCGTGAAGCGCCAGGGCATGAACAAGTTCGTGGTGATCAATCGGGGGCCGGAGGAGTAGCCCCCGCCGGGTGCGCATGGGACACGCCGAGGAAAAATACCGACGCATCATCGAATCGCTGCGCGAGGGCTACTACGAGGTGGCCCTCGACGGCACCTTCACCTTCGTGAACGACGCCGTGTGCGGCTTCCTGGGCAGGTCCCGCGCCGACGTGCTGGGGACGCGCTATCGGGACCACCTGCCGGCCGACATCGCCGGCGGCGTCGACGCGGTCCTGGAGTCGGTGCGCGTCTCCGAGCGGCGCCGCGACCTGGTGCGCATCCCGCTGCGCCGCATCGACGGTTCAACGGTCCAGACGGAGCACTCGATTGACGTTGTGCGCGATGATTCGGGGGCCGTGGCCGGCTTCCGGGGCGTGGCGCGCGACATCACCGGACGCCTGCGGGCCGAGCTGGAGCTGCGGGCCAGCGAGGAGAAATTCCGCCAGCTCGTCGAGAACATCGAGGACGTCATCTACATCGTGAATCCGGCGGGCCGCATCCGCTACATCTCGCCCTCGGGGCTGCGCCGGATCGGCCACTCGGAGGAGGATCTCGCCGCGCGTCCCTTTTTCGAATTCATCCAGGAGGAGCACCGCGCGGCGGCGGTGGCGTTCTATCGCGATCAGCTTTCGCGCAACGTTTCGAAGACGTTTTACGAGCTTCCCATTATAAAAAAGGACGGGAGCGTCATCTGGGTGGAGCAGAGCGTGAAGCTGGTGCCCACGGAGGGCGGCGGTACGGAGTTCTATTGCATCGCGCGCGACATCACCGAAAAGAAGAAGGCGGTGGAGGCGCTGCGCCGGAGCGAGGAGCGCTATCGGAACATCCTCGGCAGCATCAACGACGGCTACTACGAGGTGGACCTCGCCGGCGCGATCACCTTCTGCAACGAGGCGATGGCGCGCACGCTGGGCTATCCGCCGGAGGAGCTCGTCTCCATGGGCTACGGGCATTTCATGGACGAGTCGGAGATCAATATCGTCTATTCGATCTTCAACGAGGTGTATCAGACCGGCGTTCCCTCGGAGGTGTTCGCGTACAAGTTCCGCCGCAAGGACGGGTCGGTCTGCATCGCCGAGACGACGGCGTCGCTCGTGTTCGACGAGGCGGGGAGGAAGGCCGGCTTTCGGGGCATTCTGCGCGACATCACGGAGCGGAAGAACGCCGAGGACGAGCTTCGGCGCAGCGAGGAAAAGTACCGACTCATCATCGAGCACGCGAGCGACATCATTTGCATGTGCGACCGGTCCGGGCGCTTCCTGTTCATGAACCCCGCGGGCCTGGCGCGGTTCGGGTACACCGCCGAGGGTCTCATGGGAATCCGCTACCGGGAGCTGATCCCGACGGCGCACCGTGAGCGCGTGCTTACGTTCTACCGCGATCAGCTGCGCAAACAGATCCGCCAGACCTACCTCGAGTTCGAGGCGGCGACGCGTGACGGAGAGCTCTTCTGGGTGGGGCAAACCGTGAGCATGGTCGCGGACGCCGACGGGGCGCTTGAGTTCCACATCGTCGCGCGCGACATCACCGCGAAAAAGCAGGCGGAGGCGGCGCTCATCGAGCTCGACCGGCAGAAGTCGAATTTTTTCGCGAACGTGTCCCACGAGATCCGGACGCCGCTCACGCTGATCCTCTCGCCGGTCGAGTCGGCGTTGCAGGGCGATTTCGGCGACCGCGCGGACCGCGATTTTCTTCTCGGCATACAGCGCAACGCCATCCGGCTGCTCAAGCTCATCAACAATATCCTCGATTTCTCGAAGATCGAGGCGGGGCGCATGACGATGCGGTTGCGCGAAACGGATATCGTCGCCTTCCTGCGGCGCTATCTGGGCAGCATCGAGTCTGCGGCGGAAGCGCGGAACATCGCCCTGGACCTCGCCGCGGCGCCGGATGCGCTCACGCTGCTGGCGGACACCGAGAAGATGGACAAGGTCTTCATGAACCTGTTCTCGAACGCCCTCAAATTCACCGCGGGCGGCGGGCGCATCACGGTGCGCGTGCGCGTCGACGCGGGCGCCTGCGTGATCGAGATGGAGGACGACGGCGAGGGGATCCCCGCCGACAAGACGCGGATCATCTTTGACCGCTTCGGACAGGCCGACACCGGAACCACCCGGCGCTACGAGGGGACCGGGATCGGGCTGGCGCTGGCAAAGGAGTTCGTGGAGATGCACGACGGGACCATCTCGGTGGTGAGCCGGCACGTCGATGCGCACCCGGACGACCACGGGAGCGTCTTCATCATCACCCTCCCGATGGACCGCGAGCGCTGGGCGGGGCGGCCCGGGGTGGAGATCGTCACGGGCTCCGAGGTCGAGGACGCCGTGGCGGACCACCGCTTCGCGGGGATGCGCGAGATGACCGACCTCGCGGCGCCGGCGCCGCCCGTGACCGCATCGACGCACTCGCCGGTCCCGTCCGACCGGCCGCGCGTCCTGGTTGTCGACGACAACGCCGACATGCGCGAGTTTATCGCCGCGCTCCTGGCGCGCGACTACGAGGTGCACCTGGCCGTACACGGGGCCGACGGGCTCGCGCGCGCCGACGAATTGCGCCCGGACCTGATCGTCACCGACGTGATGATGCCGGTGATGAACGGCTACGAGCTCACGCGGCGGCTCAAGGCGCGCGACGATCTGCGCGCCCTCCCGGTCATCATGCTCACCGCGCGCGCGGAGCTGGCCAACAAGATCGAGGGGCTGGAGTTCGGCGCGGACGATTATCTCACCAAGCCGTTCAATTCCAAGGAGCTGCTCACGCGCGTTGCGGCGCTCCTGAAGAGCTCGCGCTTCCAGCGCATGCTGGCGGAGCGCAACCGGATCATCGAGAACGACCTTGCGGTCGCGCGGCTGATTATCGACCGCATCCTGCCGCGGGGCGTGCCGGGGACGGCGGGGTTCCGCTTCCACGCGACCTATCTGCCGGCGGACACGGTGGGCGGCGACTTTTACGACATCGCGGCGCGCGACGGGCGGATCGAGCTGTTCATCGCCGACGTGTCGGGGCACGGTCTCTCGAGCGCCTTCCTGGCGATGATCGCGAAGATCACGCTGGACGCCATGCCCGACCGCTCGTCGCCCGGGCGCGTCCTGGCCGACCTCAACGAGGCGATTTGCCGCGCGACGGTGCAGGCGAACTTCATCACCGCGTTCTACGGGGTGGTTGACCGCGCCGATGGCGTTATGCGCTACTGTTCGGCGGGGCACGCCCCCGCCCTCCTGTTCCGGCGCGGGCGGGACGGGTGCGCGGAGCTGAACGCCCAGGGGAAGCCGATGGGGTGGTTCGCCGGCGAGGCGTACGAGGAGCGTCGTGAGCGGCTCGAGCCGGGGGACCGGGTGGTGCTGTACACCGACGGCATCACCGAGGCCTGGCGCGCCGATACGGTGTGCGACTGCCGCGACCCGGAGTGCGACATGTTCGGTCAGGAGCGGCTGGCGGCGTGCCTGCGCGACTGCGCGGACCGGGGACCGGAGGGCTTCTCGCGGGAGCTCATGGCGCGCCTGCGCGCGTTCACGGCTACGGAACGGTTTTCGGACGATATCACGATGATCGTGTTCGACGTGACGGCGCCGTAGGCATATCCAGGCCGCACCCGCGCCGCGTCAGTAGTTCAATCCGACCTTTTTCCTGGCCTCGCGCAGCGTGACGGACGCCACGGCGCGCGTCTTCTCGGCGCCCGCGGCGAGTATGCCGCGCACCGCGCCGGGGTCTTTCGCCAGTTCGGCGCGGCGCTCCCGGTAGGGGCGGAAAAACTCCCAGATGAGCTCCACGAGCTCCTTCTTGACCTCGCCGTAGCCGGTCCCCCCTTTCGCATAACGGTCGCGCAGGTTCTCCACGCGGTCCGCCGGGGCGAAAAGGCGGTAGAGGTTGAAGACGTTGCAGGTCTCGGGGTTCTTCGGCGATTCGACGGGCGTCGAGTCGGTGACGATCTTCATCACCTTCTTTTTGAGCGCCTTCTCGTCCTCGAAGATGTTGATGGTGTTGTCGTAGCTCTTGGACATCTTCTGCCCGTCGATGCCCGGGATCACGGCGATGTCGTCGTTGATCAGCGGCTCGGGGAGCGTGAAGGTCTCGCCGTAGACGTTGTTGAAGCGCTCGGCGATGTCGCGCGTGATCTCCACGTGCTGCTTCTGGTCGCGCCCCACCGGGATGATATTCGCCTGATAGAGGAGGATGTCGGCGGCCATGAGCACCGGGTAGGTGAACAACCCGCAACTGGGCGTGATGCCCTTGGCGATCTTGTCCTTATAGCTGTGGCTCCGCTCCAGGAGCCCGAGCGAGGTCTGGCAGGCCAGGATCCAGGTGAGCTCCGCCACTTCGGGGACGTCGCCCTGCACCCAGAAATGCGCGCGCTCGGGATCGAGGCCCAGGGCCAGGAAGTCCATGGCCGCCTCCAGGGTGTTCGCGCGCAGCGCGCCGCCGTCGTCCACGGTGGTGAGGGCGTGATAATTCACGATGAAGCAGAACAGCTCGTGCTCGGCCTGGAAGCGTATCATGGGACGCATCATCGCGAAGTAGTTGCCGATGTGCAGCGTGCCCGAGGGTTGTATGCCGGAAAGTATCCGCGCCATGGATGGTTCCTCGCGTATCAGGGTGCGGTGATGTTGGCGGGCGCGCCTTTTTTTGACAATGATTTTTTCGTCGGTATGATCCGGGCGCCCTGCCGCTACAGGACAACCGGCGCGGGATCGGCCTGCTCGACGTCCACGCCGATCGGCGCGGGCGGGGGCGTCGGGACGGGCGCGGGCTCCGTTGCGCGCGATTGGCCCTTTCCGCCCGAGAGCTCGATGCCGAACACCCGGTAGCGGATGTCGCCGTTCATATCGACCCGCTTAAAAAGGAATTTGAGGAGCGAGAATTTCGAGTAGCCCGTCTCGCGCTCGTGCTCGTGCTGCCACAGGATGCCCCAGAGGCTCCCGCGCTCCTCGTAGCCGCGCTCCTGCCGTTGGATGAAATAGTACGGCGCGCCCAGGAGGAGCATCTGCCGGTCGGTCCCCCGGTCGAGGTGCGCGTTGCGGTACCAGAGCGCCCCGAGCGCCACCAGCTGGAACTTCTCGTCGCCGTGGTCGCTCCAGTAGGTGAGCAGCGCCGGCGAGACGAAGGTGTAGCCCTGCGGATTCCCCGAGTAGTACCAGAAGGGCATGAGGCTCGACTGGAAGCGGTCGCCCTCGCGTTTGAGCGAGGCGAGCACCCAGAGGAAATCGAAGGCGTAGTCGCCGTTCTGGTGGGCGGTGTAGCTCGCCAGCGCCCCCCAGAAGAGGCGGAACTCCTTCACCTCGGGCGCCACGTCGTACGAGACGGTAGTGAAGAGCGCGTGCCAGCCCCAGGCGTCGCGCTCCGGGTAGTCGTAATACCCGAAGGCGTAGAGGAAGTTTTTGCTGTAGGTGGTGCCCTTCGAATGGCTGTAGTACCCCAGAATGAACGACGTTTTCTCGTCGCCCGAGCGGCTGTTGTAGTACAGCGGCAACAGCCAGGTGCGGCTGTACTCGTTCTTCTCGTCGCGCTCGTAGTCGACGATGCCCAGCACGTTGTAATGGATGAATCCGGGCGACGCCGAGCGATAGACGAGCGGGATGATCGGGAACCACCAGGTGGATTCATGCGAGCCGGGCGATTCCTCGTAGGAGCGGAAGTGCAGGGGCGAGCAGTGCATGATGGCGCGCGCCGTTCCCGCGTCCGTGGGGCGCTCCTCCCGGTTGTAGTAGAAGAACGGGAAGATCCATGCGGTCGTCTCCGAGTTCTGTGGCGCGCTCGTCGAGGTCGCGTGGTAGAAGAGCGGCACGATGGGGAAGAACATCTGGCGCTCCGTGCGCGTCCCGTCGTCGTCGCGATTGTAGTAGTGGAGCGGGCTCACGGAGAAATCCTCCACCGTGCGGCCGTCCGCGAGGCGCACGCGGTCCATGCCGTAGTAGAGCGGGCTCACGGTGCGCGTTATGCGCTCCCCGCCGTCTTCCGCGCTCGTGTGCCAGATGAACGGCGCAAACCGCCAGCCGCGTTTCTTCGGCGACGCATACCAGTTGATGAAGGGCCACAGGACCGTGTATTCCTTCAGGTCCTCCCCGGCGTCGTATTCGCGCCAGAAGAGATTGAGCAAGAAGCCCTGCTTGTACGATTTTCCCTCGTGCTGGCTTCCGTAGAAGGGGAAGACGACGCGATACGAGCTTTCCTCCGATTGATACGACAGGTACAGGAGGATCCAGGTGATCTCGTCCTTGGATTTCTCGTCCCAGGTGATCCACGAGAGCGGCAGCAGGCGGAAGTGCCGTCGCGTGTCGGCGCGCTGATAGGCCACCATGCCGAAGAGCATCCGCCAGCCGAAGAAGAACTCCGAGTCCTCGCGGTCGATGCTTTTTTTTCGCTCGAGCGCGACCGCGCCCTCCTTCGGCTTGTCGACGGGCTTGCTGCGGTCCTTGTTCTCGATGACGATATCCTTGTGCACGGGCGCGGGCGGCTTGGGATGCGCGTGTGTCGCATCGTCGGGCGCGTCGCTCGGTTTTTGGCGCGCGTCCTTTCCGGCGGCCGGCGGTTCGGATTGCTTCGCGCCGGCGGCGTCCTTCTCGCCCGCGCCCACGGTAACGCGCGTGGAGAAACTCACCACGTCGTAAAGCCACGACCACTCGGTGTCGATGTACCATCCGGCCTTGCGCGTGTGTTTGCCGAAGCCCAGCGAGACGTTCGGGTTCGCCCCCGAGGTCACGCTCTTGGAAAGCCCCGCGATGTTGATGTGGATCTTCCGTTTTCCGTCCTTCGCCGCGTAGTTAAAATACACGGGCAGGAAAAGCGTCCACGCGTGCTCCGTCCCTTCGTAGTCCATGTAGATGGGGCCGAGGACCGACATCGCCTTCCAGTCGGCGTATTCCCAGTTTAGGTAGAAGGGGAACCAGACGTTCACGTAGTCCTTCGCGCCCGGATTGGAGCGGTAGTAGTGGATCAGCCAGGTCCACTTGAGCTCCTCCTCCGGCGACCGGCTCCGATAGAAGAACGTCCCGAAGTCGTACCCCCGCTGTTCGGTCCAGCCGTCGGGGCGGAAGTAGAAGGGCGGGACATACAGGTAGCCGCCGACGTCCTTGTACTCGTGGAAGTAGAAGGGGATGAACCAGAAGCGCGTGAGCTCTCCCTTCGGGTCGGTCTTCCAGTCCCAGAGCACCAGCACGGTGCGGTTTGATCCTTCGCGGTCGGTGCGGTGCGAGTACAGGATCGGCAGGAGCGGCACCCACAGGCGGCTCTCGTTTTCGTCGGGATGATCCGGCGCGTCGCTCTTCTTGAATTCACGGGAGTAGTACCAGAGCGGCGTGACGAGTGTCCGCTCCTCCATGCGCGCCCAGCCGCGTTGCGCGCCGCCTTGCGTGGAGTCGAACGAGCGATAGTACCAGAGCGGAATGAAAAAGTTCGTCTCGGAGGAATGCGAGGGAACGTCCGTCGCCTCGCCGGCGGCATTGTACTCGGACCAGCCGCGGTAAAAGAGCGGCAGGACCAGGAGTGTGCCCGTGTGCCGTTCGAAGCTCTGCGCCGCTTCCGGGTGTGCGTCTTTCTTCGCGAGCGTGGTTTTCGCGCGAACGTCGCTGCGCACGCGTTCGCTGGAGTAATAGGTGTTGACGATAAACCACGTCTTCTCGTTCTTCTCCTCCCAGCTCATGTACAGCGGCGGCAGCACGTGGAAATACGAGTCCTTCTTCCAGAAGAAAAGCGGCGCGAGCCAGCGCCGGTCGGTCTCACCCGCGACGGTCGTGTGCGTGTCGTAGAGCCACAGCACGTTGCGGTGCGTTCCCTCCGTGTGATCGAAGCTCGAGTAGTACAGCGGTATGATGGGAAACCAGACGGTCGACGCGAGCGGCGTTTTCACTCCATCGGGTTCCGTCCGGTACAGGTCGAATTCCGCATAAAGCGGCGTGACCAGATAGGTGTCGTGCGTCTCCACGACGCGTTTCTCCTTCGCATTCCGCTGCGTGGTCTTCTCCCGGTTGTATATGAAGAAGGGCAGGAAATGACGGTACAGCCCGCGCCCGCCGTGGCGGTTCTCCACGTAGATGGGCGGCAGGACCGCATTGTAGCCGTGCTCCCCCGGTTCGTAGAACCACAACGGCATGATCCAGAAGCGCGTGAGCGACGATTCCCCGTCCTTCACGCGCCAGGAGTAATCGAGCAGCCACAAAATGTTGCGATGACCGCGCGTCGGCGAGACGTGATGGTAGGTCAGCGGGATCAGCGGCGCCCACCAGGTCGTAGTCTCCGTTCCCGTCGTCTTGTTCGCGCGGTACTCGTACCAGTGCAGGGGCGACACCTGGAAGCCGGCGGTGCGGGTTTCGGCGCCGGTCTGGGAGGCGGCATGGCGCAGGTACAGCAGCGGGGTGATGAGCCGCCAGCCGTGGTTCGGCGTGCCCGGCGTTTCGTATGTCCGATAATGATACAGCGGGATGAGCGCCGAGTACGAGGAGTCGCGCGTTTTCTCGGGGACGCGCTCCCAGCCCCACCAGAAAAGATACAGGAGCGAGCGGTCGGCGTCGATGTCGCTCAGGTCGGAGTAGAACAGCGGCGTGACGGTGCGCTCGGTGGGGCCGTCCACGCGGTTGTAGTACAGCAGGAGCGGAAGCACCGTCCGCGTCCGGTTGTCGATCTTGCTTTCCAGGCGATAGTAAAAGGGCAGGACGCGCCGCGAGCGGTACTTCGGATAGTCGGTGTGCTTGTAGAGCCAGCCGATCATGCAGGAGGAATGCCCCTCCCACTGCTCCTTCTCGACGATGAAGGCGTGGATGGGGTATTTCCGTTCCTTCTCGCTGCCGAAGATTTTTTCCGCATCGTCGTCCAGATCGTCCCAGCTGCGGTGCGGCGGCTCTTTTGCGGCAAGCGGTGTGGTGATGGCGATCGCGAGCGCGATCGCGAGGATGGCGCGCCCCACCCGACGCAGCGCGTGGCGCCGATCGACCGCCGCACCCCCGGCGGGGGGAACGGATGCATGATGGCGCGGTGTTTCCGATGATTTCATTGTGATATCTGCTGGGCGCTCGTATGCGCCCAGTATCATCATCGATTTCCGCGCCTGTCAAGCCGGATATCGCTATTAGTGTTTGACAAAACGGTATGGCGGCGAAGCCTATCATCATGCACATCGCGCAGTTCTTCAAACGGATGCAGCGCTTCCTTCTCTGGGAGCGGGACGCGTTCCCGGACACGTATGCCGGCGAACTGAATTACCAGTGCGGCCGTATCATCATGCCCGCCTCCCTCATCTGCATCGTCGCCTGGCTGAGCTATGTCGATGTGGACCGGCAGCTCTTCCCGCAGGAGCCGCTCATCGTATGGCTGCGCTACGGGCTCACGGCCGTCTCGCTTGCGGTGTTCCTCCTCCAGTTTATCCCGTTCTGCAAGCGGCACAGCATGCTCCTGCTCGCCGCGTTGGGCTTCTACCTCGAGGCGGCGACCGGCGTGATCACCGGGCTTTCGAAGGCCGATCCGGTGTACCTGGGCGGCTACCTCTTCGTGTTGATGATCCCGCTGGTCGCCCCGGTGGGTCGCGTGCTTCTCTGGGGGATGATTGCGCTCTCGCTGGCGCTTTTCTTTACCGTGGGCCTTTCGCGCGGGATGGAGTTTTCCACGCTCCGCGACCAGTACAAGCTCAACGATCTCATCGTCACCTTCGTGTTTTCGCTGGTGTTCATCTATATCCTGGACCGCCTGCGAAAAGCGAGCTGGCGCAAGTCGATGCAGATCGAACAGCAGCGCGCGCGGATCCAGTTCGACAAGGAGCGCGTGGAGAGCGTCGTCGCGGAGTCCCGGAACGTCGCGGCGCACGTGCGGCGCGCCGCCGCCATCCTGGGCGATTTCTCCTCCGAGGTAACCGGCATCATCGACACCCAGTCGGCGCTCTTCTCGCGCAGCCGCGAGATCGGCGCCCGGCTCATCGAGTCGTTCCGCGTGCTCACGGAGGAGACGGGGCGCGAGATCGAGAGCAGCCGCGTCATCGGCGACCTCACGAAGCGCCTGCGCGGCGACCTGCAAACGACGGCGGAGGCCGGGCGCGACGCCAGCGCCGACGCGCAAAAAATCGAGGCGCTCTCGGACGACTGCACGCGGAAACTGCAGGACGCGCGCGGAACCATCGAGCGCCTGCGCGACGAGTCGAAGATGATCGAGGAGATCTCGCAGACCATCAACGAGATATCCGACCAGACGAACCTGCTGTCGCTCAACGCCTCCATCGAGTCGGCGCGCGCCGGCGAGCACGGGCGCGGCTTCGCCGTCGTGGCCGACGAGATCTCGAAGCTGGCCGACAAGAGCCAGTCGTCGGCCAAGGAGATCAGCGGCATCATCGGCCGCTCGGTGGAGCGGATCCTCAGCGCCGCGGTCCAGATCGACGACGCCTCGCGGGCGCTTGCGGACATCATCGGGTTTTTGGAGGCGAACCGCGGGTTCCTGCTGCGCTTCCAGGAGCTGGTCCGCGCGCAGGACGGCGACTTCCAGACGGTCATCGGCCACCTGGAGAATTCATTGCGCTACACGGAGTCCATCACCGGCCTCACGGCCCGCAACACCGAGGCGGTGGCGAGCTCGCAGGAGGCGCTCGAGCGCATCGAGGGCTTTTACGCGGAGCTCACGCGCATGGCGAACACCCTGCGGCAGCTCTCCGGAGACCTCGCCGGGCACGTGGGAAATCTGCACGAAACGTTGGACGAAACATTGAAGCCGGACGGGGCGCCGTAACGTCCGCGGCGCACCACGGGCGGCGCTCGCAACGCGCACGCGGGCGTGCGGCTAGCCGGGGAGCGCCTCCCGCAGCGCCGCGAGCGATTCCTCGAAGTCCGTCTCCCCGAACACCTCAAGCGTGAGCACGCCGCCGTATCCCGCATCGCAGAGCCGTTTCATGAGCCAGGCGGTGAACGCGGGGTCCAGATGGCGCAGGGAGATGTGGTCGCGCCCGTCCCGAACCCCGTGCAGGTGCATCACCCGCGCCACGCCCAGGTAGCTGTCAAGATGCGCACTCACATCGAGCCCGCCAATGAAGAGGTGCCCCACGTCGATGCACGCCGAGAGCGCGTGATCGGCGATGATGCCGCCCAGGAGATGAAAGGGAAAATCCAGGTTCTCCACGGCGATGCGATTGGGCGCGATCCCGACGCGGCGCAGGAGGCGGCCGACCGAATCGCCCGCGCGAAGCTGCCAGTCCAGGATGCCCGCGCAGGAGTTGCCGGGCCCCGGGATGTGGAGCACGAAGGCCGGCGGATCGAGCGGCGCGAGACGCTCGATGAGGCGCGCCGCGATGTCGATCGACGAATCGCGCACAACGGCATCGACGCTGCCCAGGTTGATGTCCAGCGGAAGGTGCGGCGTGTAGGTGAGGGCGTGATCGCGTGCGAGCGAAGCGAGCTCGCGCACGAGCGCGCTCCCGGGGATGTTGCCCGCATCGGGGACCTCGAAGAGCACGAGCTCGATGTCGTCCACGCGCCCGCAGAGCCGGCGCGCATTGGGGAGGATGTCGTCGGGATAGATGTAGGAGGTGGTCCCGATCCGAAAGGGCGTGCCATAGCGGGTGCTCATCGAGCGCGCTCGCGCCGCTTCGGCCGGGAGCCCCGGGCATGGTCGGCAAGCACGCGCAGGACGAGTCCGGCGATCTCGGGGTCGATCTGGGCGCTCGCCTCGCGAAACCGGCTGATGACGGCGGCGGCCGGGAACACGCCGTCGGCCACCAGGATCGCCGTGGGCGCGTAGGAGCCCTGCTTGCGCTCGTCGTCCACGCGGTTGTGCTCCACGTCTTTGCCGTCGAACCAGGTGATGGCGTGCTCGTCGCGGAACCGGTCGTAGCAGAGCTGGAAGCCCTTGACGCTGCGGTCGTGATAATACCAGACGATGAGCTCGAAGTAATTGTCCTCGAACCATCGGCGGAACACCCCGGTTTCCTTCTGGGCGATGTTTTTCAGTTCGTAGAGCATGGCGATATGGCGTTCGTCAACTGAGTGCCTATGGCCGGCGCGATCATCAGTCAAGAAAAAAGCGGCGCGGCGAGCAGGGAAAATGTGCTTGCCATTAATCCTAAAAATCGGGCATGATTATCGACACAGAGAATTCCAAGCGGAATAGCGTCAGATGCACACCGATACCAAGACCCCGTCCCCGGGTCGCGATAACGATCCGGAGAAGTGTACGCGCGACGAGCTCGTTCGCCTCGTTCGTGAACAGCGGCAGGCCCTCGACGCCCTGAACGGGGAGCTCGACGGGCTGCGCATGATTACGGAGAACGTGAGCGACAATATCTGGATCCTGGACCTCGCGACGCTGCGCTTCTCGTACACGACCCCGTCCAGCGTAAACATCCTCGGCTATGGCCCCGACGAGGTGGACGCGCTCACGCTCGAGCGGATCATCACGCCGCGGTCGCTCGCCGACGCGATGCAGTTGCTTCAGGACGAGCTCGCCCGGGACGGCCGGCCGGGCGTCGACCCCGACCGGGTGCTCACCCATCTATTCGAGCAGATCCATCGCGACGGCTCCATCCGCTGGGTGGATATCCATCTCCGCTTCCTGCGCGACGCAGCCGGGGCGCCAAGGGCCATCATGGGCGTCTCGCGCGACGTGACCGAACGGCGGCTCGCCGAGCAGGCGCTGCGGGAGAGCGAGGAGCGGTTCCGCCTGCTGGCCGAAAAGAACCCCACCGGCATCGTCGTGCACACGGAGGGGCGGATCGTCTATGTGAATGATTTTACCGTGAAGAGTTTCGGCGCGGCGAGCGCCGACGAGCTCATCGGTCGGCCGGCGCTCGATTTCGTCCATCCGGACTATCGGGCCGGCGTGGTCGAACGGGTGGTGCGCATTCTCAAGGAGGGCGGCAGCGCCGAACCGATGGAGGAAAAATTCCTCACCGCCGACGGGCGGATCATCGACGTCGAGGTGACCGGGGTCCCGATCATGTTCAAAGACCGTCCCTCGGTCATGGTCCTCATCCACAACGTGACCGAGAAGAAAGCCATGGAGCGCGAGCTCGTCCAAGCGCGCCGGCTCGATTCCATCGGCCGCCTCGCCGGGGGCATCGCCCACGATCTGAACAACATGCTCACGCCCGTCCTCGGCTACTCGAGCATGCTCGTTCATAACGTGACGCCCGGCACCGAGGAGCACGAGTGCCTCATGCAGATCGAGAAGGCCGCCGAGCGCGCGAAGAACCTCACGATGCAGCTGCTCACCTTCAGTCGGAAGCGGACGATCGACCTCAAGGCGGTGTCGCTGGGGCGCGTTGTGCGCGATTTCGAGCCCATCCTGCGGCGCACGATCCGGGAGGACATCCGCATCGAGCTCGGGATCGGCGCGGAAGGGCTTCTGGTGATGGCGGACGTGTCGCAGATCGAACAGATCCTCATCAATCTCGCCGTAAACGCCGAGGAGGCGATGCCCGATGGCGGAGTGTTCACCATATCCCTCGAACCGGTCAATCGCCCTTCGAAGCCCGCGGTGTCGAATGGCGTCGCGGGACTCGGCGTGGCGCTCACCGTCGGCGACACCGGTCGCGGGATGGATGCCGAAACGTTGGAGCACGCCTTCGAGCCCTTCTATACCACCCGATCGAACGGCACCGGTCTTGGTCTCGCAACGGTGTATGGCATCGTCCGGCAGCACGACGCCGCGATCGATATCCGGAGCGCACCCGGCGCGGGGACGGCGGTTGTCATTACCTTTCCCGCCGTTGAAGGACGCGAGGAGGAGATGCGGGCGCAGCGCCCCTCGATGGACTCTCCGGCGGCCGGAATCACGATCCTGGTGGTCGAGGACGAAGAAGCGGTCCTGCGATTGGCGGAGCGGATCCTGGGATCGGTCGGCTATCGCGTGCTCACCGCGTCCAATGGCCCGGATGCGTTGGCTGCGGCCGAGCGGCACGCGGGCCCCATCGACCTGCTCCTCACCGATGTGATCATGCCGGGGATGGACGGGAAACGGCTCTATGAATCGCTCGGTCGGCTGCATGCCGGGCTCCCGGTCGTCTTCATGTCGGGACATCACCGGGACGTCCTGGCGGGCAGGGACATCGACTCCGCGGGGACCGGGTTTATCCAGAAGCCCTTCACCGCGCCGGAACTCATCCGGCAGGTCCGCGACGTCCTCGGAAAACGCTGATCCGCGAACGCCCCTATCCCCGTCGTGCGTATTCGGGCACGGTGAACACGTGCGGTTTTTTCGTCACGGCGTTGTCGTATACGATGCAGGTTGTTCCGTATAACGCCTCGAGGTTCTCGTAGGTGAGCACCGCCGCGGGCGGCCCGTCGAAGGCGATGCGCCCGCCGCCGATCCCGACGATGCGCGTGCAGTAATCGGCCGCCGTGTTGATGTCGTGGAGCACCGTGATAATCGTCTTCCCCCGGCGGTGCATGCCGTGGAGCGCGTCCATGATGCGCACGGCGTGGGCGATGTCCAGAAACGAGGTCGGCTCGTCCAGGAGGATCACCCCGCAGTCCTGGGCCAGGGCGAGCGCGATGCGCGCAAGCTGCAGCTCCCCGCCCGAGAGCTCCGTGAGCGGCCGCCGGGCGAGCCCGGCGATTCCGACCGACTCGATCGCCGCGGCGACGGCGGCGTGATCGTCCTCGCGCGCGATCTCCCACGGGCGCCGGTGGGGGAAGCGCCCCATCGTCACGAATTCCTCCACCGTGAAGGGCAACACGTTCTCGATGTGCTGATGGACCACCGCGAGCTCGCGCGCGAGCTCGCGCTCGGTGTAGGCGGCGAGGGCGCGCCCGCGAAACGCGATCGTTCCCGCCGACGGTCGCAGGTTCCCCGTGAGGAGCTTGAGCAGCGTGCTCTTGCCCGCGCCATTGGGGCCGATGACGCCGAGGAAATCGTCCGCATGAATGCGCACGGAAATCCCCTCGAGCACGTTCGTCCCGCGATACCCCGCCTCGACCGCGCCGATCTCGTAGGCGATCATCGCGCATCGCCCCGCGTCGCGAACAGGACCAGGAAAAACATCCCGCCGAAAAACCCGGTCATCACTCCGGCCGGGACCTCGGAGAGCGGCAGGATCGAGCGTCCCAGCGCGTCGCACAACGCGAGCAGGCACCCGCCGCCGAGCGCGCTGGCGGGGATGAGCAACCGGTGCGCGGGGCCGAGCGATCGACGCATGATGTGCGGGACGATGAGGCCCACGAACCCGATGACCCCCGCCAGCGTGACCGCGAGGGCGGCGAGGAGGGCCGAGAGCCAGAAGATGTTCTTCACGGCGGCCGGCGAGACGCCGAGGGCGCGCGCGAAGGCGGGCCCGAACGAGAGGATGTCGAGACGTCGATGGAAAACCATCGCGCCGGCGATCAGCAGCGCGACGAGCGCGCCCAGCGGCGGGAGGAGCGCGTAGCGGGCGATGGAGAGGTCCCCCATGAGCCACATGAGCGCCTTGTGCACCAGCTGCGGCCGGGCGACGGAAAAGACCAGCATGACGGCTGAGGACAGGATGAAGCTGAGCGCGATCCCGGCGACGATGAGCGACACGCTGGAGAAGCCGCGGCGCGCGGCGAGGGCGTTCACCGCGATCACCGCCGCGAGGCTCCCCGCGAAGGCCGCCGCGGTGACGGCCCCCGCGCCGAGGGAGAGGCAGATGGCCACGGTCGCGCCGAGCGCCGCGCCGCCCGCGGTCCCGATGGTGTAGGGGTCGGCGAGCGGGTTGCGGAAGAGCGCCTGATAGAGCAGGCCGCTCACCGATAGCGCGGCGCCCACCGCGAACGCCATCAGCATGCGCGGGACGCGCAGCGTGGCGATGATGAGCCGCTCGGTCGAATCGCCCCCGCCGATGAGCGCGGCCAGCGCCGTGTGCGGCGGGATGAAGGTCGCGCCCAGCGAGATGCACAGCGCGAACACCGCCGCGAGGGCCGCGATGATGCCGATGACGGCGAGGCTACGTTTCATCGATGCGGCGCTCCAGGCTCGTCAGGATCGACGCGAGCGCGCTCGCCGCGTCGGCGTAGCCGTCCGGGGTGTACTGCGTTATGTGCGAGTGGTCCAGGGTGACCATCGCGCCCCGTCGGACCGCCGGAATTGCCGTGAGGGCGCCGTGCGCGTCCGGGAACAGCGGTTCCGGGTTGTCGGTGAAGGAGATGAGCACGTCGGGGCGGGCCGCGACGAGGTGCTCCAGGGTGATGACCGGGTAGGGGATGGAACTGGCGCGAAAGACATTTTCCCCGCCCGCCGATTCGATGATCCCGTTGATGAAGGACTGGCCGGACGCCGCGACGAGCGGAACGTGCGACAGGAGGACCGCGATCCGGAGGCGCCGCGCGGGGCGCTTGATCGCGGCGATCCGCGCGCGCACCGCGGCGATGCGCTCCTCGGCGATCGCGCCGCGCCCGAGGAGGCGCCCCAGCGATCGGAAGTTGTCGCACAGCTCCTCGAAGGAGCGGTTCGCGCCGGTCACGAACACGGGCAGGCCCGTCGCGGCCAGGAGCTCGGTGAACTGCGTGTCGGCGTCCTCCCGCGAATACATGACGACGTCGGGCGCGAGGGCGACGATCCGCTCGATCGACGGGCGGCTGAGGTCGCCCACCGGGGCCACGGGGCGTCCGAGGGCGGGATGGTACGTGGTGACCCCGACGATCGCGTCCGCGGCCCCAAGCTCCATGATCTGCCGCGTGATCGAGGGCGAGAGCGACACGATGCGCCCGTGCGCGCGGGGGGCCGGCGCGGGACGCGCGCCGGTATCCGCAATCGCATAGAGCGCTCCGAAAACGAGCAGGGCGGCGAGGAGGGGCAGGCGCGCGGCGATTGCGTGTTTCATTTATCCTCGAAGCGTGACGGTTCCGTTCTCCGCGATGTCCACGCGCTGTCCCTGCCGGACCGCGCCGAAGACGTCGCCGAATCGAACCACCGACGCGAGCGCCTTCTGGAGGGCGCTTCCGTGCGCGCCGGCGAGGATGTCCCGTTCGGGTTTCGTCAGTTTCATTGCGGTGCCGTCATGTCATCACGCACTATCACGATCGCGAAAATGCGCAATAATTTTTTCCGCGGCGCAATATTTTGCTTGTCCATGCGGTGCTCTGTGGCACGCTTTCGTGTCGATACGTACGATCATCGAGAGGTGGACGGTTTCATGAAACGCGCCCTGCGGATTGCCCTGTCGCTTGTGTTGGTGTCGGTCGCCGCGCTTGTCGGGATCAACATCTATGTGCTGGCCGCGACCGCGCCGTTCATCTTTGACGAGGCGAAGGACGTGCCGCGCGCCTATGCCGTGCTCGTGCCGGGCGCCTTCGCCTATCGCGACGGCAGGCTGTCGCATGTCCTGTACGACCGCGTCCAGCGCGCGCAGGACCTGTACCGCGCCGGGACGGTGAAGCGCTTCCTGCTCTCCGGCGACCACGGCCGGAAGACGTACAACGAGGTGAACATCATGAAGAGCCACCTCATGAAGCGCGGCGTGCCGGGCGCGGACATCTTCACCGACCATGCGGGCTTCATCACCTACGACTCGATCGTCCGCGCGAAGCGGGTGTTCCAGGTCCGCGACATGGTCGTCGTCACGCAGCGGTATCATCTTCCCCGCGCCGTTTACATCGCGCGCACAAACGGCATCGATGCCTATGGCCTGGCGGCCGACCGGCGCACCTATCGCGCGATCCTGTGGTACCGCGTCCGGGAGTTCGTCGCCGTGGGTAAGGCGTTCGTGTGGCTGCTGATCGACAAGCGGCCGCGCTTTCTCGGTACGCCCATTCCCATCACCGGCGACAGCGCGAAGAGCTGGGACTGACGCGGCCGCTCCCCCGGCTGACGGCCATACCCCGATGGCGCGCGACGCAACTTCGATGGAACGACTACGCTACTACGCAGACATGCTCCGCGGCCCGGCCTTCACCGCGCACCTCGCGCGCAGCTGGGCAGTGGGCTGGCCCATGGTGTTCATCATGGCGCTGGAGTTCCTCATCAACCTCACGGACGTCTTCATCGCGGGCCGGCTCGGGAAGGAGGTGCAGGCGGCGGTCGGGTTCGCCATGCAGCTCTATTTCATCTTCATCGTCGCCGCCAACGCCATCACCGTGGGGACGGTGTCGGTCGTGTCGAGGATCCACGCCGCCGGCGACGGGGAGGGCGTGCGCGCGGCCGCCTGGAGCGTGATCGCGACATGCCTCGGCGCGGGCGCGGCGCTCGGCGTTCTCGGATACGCCCTCTCGCCGGTCGTCATCGGCATGGTCAATCTCCCGGCCGAGGTGAAGCGCTACGCGGCGCCGCTGGTCCAGGTCCTCGCGCTCGGGCTCCCGTTCCACTACTTCAACATCAACGCGAGCGGGATCATGCGCGCGACAGACCGCGTGAAACGTGCGCTCGCGACGGTTATGGCGACCTGCGTCATCAATATCGGCCTCAATTTTTTGCTCGTATTTCATACGCCGCTCGGCTTTCTCGGGATCATGGTCTCCACCGTCGGCGCGACCGTGGTCGGTTCGCTCATCAACGCGGGTTTCATGGCGCAGATCCTGCGCGCGCCGCGCGTATTCTCTCGCGGGCTGCTCGGCAGGATCCTGCTGGTGGGCTGGCCGTCGGGCGTGCAGCAGGTGATGTGGCATGTCGGCGCGGCGGCGCTCTTTCTCATACTGGGCGCGCTGCCGAACCACAATGTCGAGGTGATCGCCGCGTACACGAACGGGCTGCGCATCGAGGCGGCCATCTTCCTGTCCGCCTTCGCCTTCAATATGGCCAATGCCGTGATCGTGGGAAACTTCCTCGGCGCGCACCGGCAACGGGACGCCTTTCGCGGAGGGCTCGTCACGGCGGGGATCGGGGTCGCGGTGGTGGCGGCGCTCACGATCGTGGTGGTCGTGCACGCGAAACCGTTTGCGGGATTTTTGTCGGCCAATGCAATGGTGATAGACCGGTGCGCCACCTACCTGTACATCAGCATGCTCAGCGAGCCCTTTATGGCCTGGGGCGTGATCCTCGCCGGCGCGCTCGGCGGCGCGGGCGACACGCGGGGGGTGATGATGATCATCGTGGGGAGCCAGTGGCTGGTGCGCCTGCCGCTCGCGTTCGTGTTGGGGATCGTGCTGGGACTCGGCGAGGCGGCCGTCTGGTGGTCCATGAACGCGTCGATTTTCGTGTATTGCATATTGCTTACGCGCCGATATTTCAAGAGGAAATGGCTCCATCTATGAAACGCGAACCGCTCGACCTTTCGCACCGGGAACTCCTCGCCGGCCGCCTGCGCGCCGTCGACACCGCGCTCTCCGAGTACAGCTTCGCGAACCTGTACCTCTTCCGCGACAATCACCGCTACGAGGTGCTCTTCGATGGGGACGACGTGTTCGTCGCCGGGCTCACCTACGACGGGGCGCGCTTCATCATGCCCGCCCGCAACGTCGATCCCGCCTGCGTCGAGCGCCTCGCCGCGCTGCTCGCGGATTTCGACATCATCTTTCCCGTGCCGGAGCCGTGGCTGCCGCTCTTCCCGGCCCCGCGTTTCGCGCACGCCTACAGCGACGGCGACACCGATTACGTCTACACCATCGAAAAGATGAGCACCTATCCGGGCAAGAAGCTCCACAAGAAGCGCAATCTCATGAAGCAGTACGAGGAGCTCTACGAGCACGAGGAGTTCCCGCTCACCGACGACCGGATCGCCGACGCGCGCGCGGTGCTGGAGGAGTGGCAAACCGACATGGGCGTTCCGCCGCGCGAGACCGACTATCGCTCGTGCGTGGAGGCGCTGGAGCGCTACGAGGATCTCGCGCTCTGCGGCGGGATCTACTACGCGGCGGGGCAGCCGGCGGGCTTCATCCTCGGCGAGGAGCTCGACGCGAAGACCTTCGCGCTCCATTTCGCCAAGGGGCTCCGGCGGTTCAAGGGCGTCTATCAGTTCATGTACAACAGCTTCGCGCGGATCATGCCCGCGCAGTACTGCTGCCTCAACTTCGAACAGGACCTCGGCCGGGAGGCGCTGCGCCAGGCGAAGACCTCCTACGTGCCGGACCAGCTCTTGCGAAAATACCGCGTGCGGCTGCGCTAGCCGCACGCGCGTGCGCGGCTAGCGCCCGACGGGCTACGGTTTTCTCCGATTGCGATTGTAGTCCTTGATGAGGCGGTGGAGCTCCTTCTCCTTTCGCTTTTTCTCGCGGCGCGCATTCTCGTCGATCTGCGACTCGAGATAGGCGAGCTCCCGCGTAAGCCGATGGAAATTCTCCAGCCGACCCGGATCAAGCGTTCCGCTCTCGACGGCCTGCCGGACTGCGCATCCCGGTTCCGTTTCGTGCGCGCAATCGTCGAACCGGCACTGCGCGGCGAGCTCCTCGATGTCGCGAAAGGAGTCGTCCAGCCCCGAGGCGTCCCACGGCATGAGTTCGCGCATGCCCGGCGTGTCTATCACCATGCCCCCGCCGGAAAGAAAGAACAACTCTCGCACGGTGGTGGTATGGCGGCCCTTGCGGTCCCCCTCGCGGATTTCGCCGATGCGCTGCCGCTGCGTCCCCAGCATGCCGTTGATGATGCTCGACTTGCCCGCGCCCGACGGTCCCAGCAGGCAGGCGGTGACGCCCTGCGCGACATGCGCGCGAATGTCCCCGATGCCCAGGCCCGTGAGCGCGCTGGCCGCAACCGCCGTGACGCCGGGGATCCGCTCGGCGATCGCGCCCAGCGCCTCCGCGGCATGCGCCTCCGTGTCGCACTTGTTGAGGACGAGCACCGGCGTTATGTCCGAACCCTTCGCCAGGACGAGGTAGCGTTCGGCGAGGGCGCAGTTGAGCGCGAGCGCGTCCTGGACGACGAACATGATGTCGATGTTCGCGGCCATGACCTGCCGCGCCGATGTTTTCCCCGGCGCCTTCCGCGAAAGATGGTTTCTGCGCGGGAGCACGTCCTGTATCACGAGCCAGGAATCGTCGCCCGTTCCGCGGGCGACGACCCAGTCGCCCACGACGGGCATCTCGATGTCGTGGTAGTGGAATTTTCCCGCGGGAACGCCGAAGCGCTCGCCCTGCACGCCCGCGAGCAGCCAGGTCCCCCGGGAGACGGAGATCACCCGCGCCGGGTGCGAGTCTTCAGTTTTATGTTCGGAATAGAACCGCTCGAAATCCGGGCCCCAGCCCAGGCGAGCGAGATTGTCATGTGACATTGTGGTAGCCTCTCATCAAAAAAATGCCCGACCATGCCGATCCGCGGCCAGCGCGGTGGCGGTTCGGGGTGCGCGATGATGAAATGGCTACACAATCATATGCGATTTGGTTCGTCGTGCGGTATGATGCCGGCGTGCGAACGCCGGTGTCAATAGAAATTTTTCCGATTCGGCGCGGCGTGCAATTGCTCATGCGATGATCCGCCCACGGCGGCCGCATCGAGCGGGACTCGCGTCGATTAAAAAACCCGCGTGCGGACGCGCGCCGCACGCGGGCGATCGCGGCTTACTCCCCGCCGCCCAGCACGAATCCCTTCGATGCCGGTCCGGTGGACGCCGAGGTGCCGGCGATGCGCGCCAGGTAGGCCGCGCCCAGCTTCCCGAGGTGCTCGTTCACGTTATCGAAGTAGTTCAGGTGCTTCTGCTCTTCGTCGATGATCGTTTCGAAAAGCTTTGCGGTGATGCTGTCGCCGTTTTCCAGGCAGACCGCCAGGAACCGGTTGTAGGCGTCGATGGCGTCGTCCTCCGCCTTCGCGTCGAAGGGGAAGATCGCGTCCACGCTCTGCGCCTTCTCGACGCCGCCGGCGAGGTCGCTGGTGGGCTCGCCGCCGAGCTCCTTGATGCGCTCGGCGAACATCTCGGCGTGGCGCATCTCGTCGATGGCGATGAGCTTGATGTTGCGCGCGAGCTCGCCGTAGTCCAGGTTGTCCAGGTTATAATGCTGGTTCATGTACTGATGGATGGCCTGCAGCTCCATCGAGCGTGCGGTGTTGAGTACGGTGACGACTTTTTGCTTGCGTTCTTCGCGTGATGCCATGGTTCTCTCCGGTGCGTCGTATGGTATGATGCGATTGGCGGAATGCCGCGATGGGGCTTCATATAGCACACGCGCGGGGCGCTGTCAAAGAATTTATTTGTTGCGGGTTCCGCGCGATGCGATACGGTCTGCATTAATGAAGTGCAGATGATACCAGGAGGCGCCATGGACACCGCCATCACAACGCCGGAGCGGCTGCAGGAGCTCATCAACGCGTACCGCACGTCGCGCATCATACTCACGGCCTTCGAGCTCGGGGTGTTCACCGCCGTGGGGACGGGTGATGCGGACGCTGCGCGGGTCGCGCGCGCCGTGGGCGCCGACGAGCGGGGAACGGACCGGCTCATGAACGCCCTCTGCGCGATCGGGCTCCTCGAAAAGCGCGGCGGCCGGTTCTTCAATACGCCCTTCGGGGCCGAGCGCCTGGTCAGGGGGGCGCCGCGCTACCTCGAGGGGATCCGCCACTCGGTGAACCTCTGGGACACCTGGCATACGCTCACCGACGCCGTGCGCGCAGGCCATACGGTGGTGAACGGCGATCCGGCCTGCCGCGACCCGAACTGGTTCGAGGGCTTCATCGCCGCCATGCATCAGCGCGCCTCGGCGCAGGCGCCGCGCATGATCGAATGCATGGACCTCGACGGCGTTATGCGCGCTATCGACATCGGCGGCGGATCGGGGGCCTATGCCATCGCGCTGGCCCGCGCGCGGGAGGGGCTGCGCTGCACGGTCTTCGACCTTCCCAACGTGATCGAGCTCGCGCGCGGCTATGTCGGCCGCGCGGGCATGCTCGAGCGCATCGATTTCGTCGCCGGCGATTTCAACGCGGACGATTTCGGCGTCGGGTACGACATGGCGCTCCTCTCGGCCATCATCCACATGAATTCACCCGACGGGAACCGCCGGCTCTTCGCGAAGATCGCCGCCTGCCTCAATCCCGGCGGCCGGCTGGTGGTGCAGGATTTCGTGATGAACGACGACCGCACCGGGCCCGCCGTGGGCGCGCTCTTCGCGCTCAACATGCTCGTGGGGACCTCCGCCGGCGACACCTATACCGCCGCCGAGATCGAGTCGTGGATGCGCGAGGCGGGATGTGCCCGGACCGAGGCGCGCGACACTCCGTTCGACGCCTCGCTTGTCATCGGCTGGAAATAGAATTCCCCCCGTCCCTCGGACGCCTCCCCCTTCGATGGGGGAGGGAGGGGCATGGCGTGCCGGGTGTTGGTCCCGGCGCGTTAGGACATGAAGGGGTTTCCGAACCGGTCGAGGTGCGTGAACTCGGCGACCGCCCGGCGCGCCGGTCCCTCCTTCGCCTCGACGGCCGGCTTGCCGATAGGGATCGACACGACGACCTCGTAGTCCTCGGGGAGGTCGAGGAGGTTTTTGCAGATGTCGTGGTTCATGAGCCCCACGATGACGGTGCCCAGCCCCAGCTCGTGGGCGCGCAGGCAGATGGTTTGCACCGCGAGTCCCAGGTCGAACATGTACCAGCTCGAAAACTTCGTGGCCCAGCCGCCCTCCTTGACGCCCGCCTTCTTCGAATGCGCACAGCCGATGATGAGCGCCGAGGCCGCGAGCGAGCATTTCCGCGCCGGGTTGAATTCCGAGTACGCCGCGGTGATCTTCTCGATGAGGCCGCGGTCGCGAACCACGATGAACTCGCAGCACTGCGTGTTCGCCCACGAGGGCGCCCAGCGCGCCGCTTCGAGGAGTTCCGCGATCTCGGCATCGGTCACGACGTAATCGGTGAATTTTCGAATGCTGCGCCGCTTCAGTATCGCTTGCGTGAGTTCCATGGTTCCTCCGTGGTGTTGATTTCACCTCACCCGCACTCCCCTCGACTTAGCTCGGGGATCGCCGGGCCGCCAACTCCCACAGGAGAGGGCTTCAAATCAGGGTGTCCCTTGCCGCTCCCCCCCCTTCTCCTATGGGAGAAGGGGGTCGGGGGGATGAGGTTTATGAATTCTGTCGAGGATTGTATATCTGTCAACTGTATAATGCGGCGTTCCGCCGCCGCTTTCGAAAGCGTTCAAGGATGATGATGAGCGCGAGCGCACACGCAACGACGAGCGCCGGGTGCGGTTCGTCCGCGCGCTCGGTGATTTCGAGCGTTTCCCGGTTCCGCAATTTCTGCTTCTCCTTCTCCTCGAGGATGCGCCACTGCGACGGGCTCTCCACCACGATGTACGATGCCGCGCCGTTTAAGATGCCGGTCCGCTTGGCTGTCGCGACGAGCGCCGGATAGAGCGCCCGCGTCCGGGCGGGGATGAGCTTCAGGGTCCGGTAATCGACGATCCCGGCCAGGCCGACAGCGGCTTCACTCGGCCCGGTCCGCAGGGGCCGATAGGCGCGCGTCGATGCGTCGAGATACGCGATCGAGTCCATCGCCGCGGCGCCGTCGCAGCGGATGAGTTCGGACGCGCCGTCGGTCGATATCGGCACGGTGCGCGCTCCGCATCTGACGAGATGCACGGGGCGCGGAAGCGGGGAGACGGCGCGCGCGCGTTTTCTATCGAAGGGAACGGGAGCGAGCGCCGAGCCGTTTTCCGTCATAAAGTAGCCGTCGATGTCGGGCGCGAGCCCACCGAAGAATGAGAGATTGTCCTCCTCCTCGCGCGTGGGGGTCCTAGTCGCGTCGGGTGCGGCCTCCGTGCGACCGATGACGACGATGATCGGCGCCGATTCCGGGTCGCGGTGCGACGTCAGGATGCGCTTCACCTCGCGTTGCGCGGAGAATCCGCCGCGCCGCGTGAGCGCCGAATCGATGGCGCCCGCCGTAATCGACGCGATACGATCGCGGCTCGATGTCGGCGGGAGGATGTCCACGCTCTCGAAGTTCGCGGCGCTGAGCGCGCAGCGCGCAATCCGCGGGAACCGCTCGAGGACGGCGCGCGCGGCCGCGAGCGCGCGTGCGGCGTCGAGCCCGGTCGCGTCCGAGCGGTCCAGCACGAGGTGCAGGTAGGGCGCGCGCGTCACGGGGAGCATCGCCCGCTTCGCCGCCGGCGGAAGGAGGACGCCCGTCGCGCCCGTCGCGGGGACGATGTTTGCGGTATCGGATAACGCCGCACCCAGGTCGATCCGCCGCCCGCCGATCGTCGCCGCGCCGCCGCCTCCCGGCGGGACCGTAAGCTCGATCTCGGTCACGCGCTCCTCGTGCGGCCCGAAGGGGAACACCCGGAGGGCGAGCTCCTGTTCCCCGGTGAAGTACAGGATGCCGGGATCGCGCCGGACGGACTTGATCATGCGGTACACCCAGAGGGCGGTCTTCTTCTCGAAGATGCGGCCGGGAACGCGCTCCTTCCCGATGTGCAACCAGTAGCCCGTCACAAGCGTCCCGACGGGCAGCGTGACCGTCGTCGCGTATTCACCCTGGAGCTTCGTCCGGTTTTTCATGGTGATGACGACGGTGCGCTTCACCGCGTCCCCCGCCGGCGCATGCCGCATCGCGACCGAAACGAGCTCAACCCTGCCGGGAAGCGGCAGCGGGACGCGGCCGCCCTCGCGGGCCACCGAGGTGCGCCTGCCGAAGATATCGCCCAGGACATTTCCCTTACCGTACGGGGCCATCGGCCCGCCGAAGAAGAAGCGGTGCAGGCGGTCCATCTTCTCGTCCGGAAGCACCAAGTTGTCGAAGACGATCCAGTTGTAGTAGCCGGTGAGAAACGGCATCTGGACGCCCTTCTTCGTTTCCTGCAGGTTCGCGAGGCTGTGTTCCAGGAGGAAGCGGCTGCCGGAGAAAACGCGGTCCTTCTCGTAGTCGGGTTCGTAGACATAATCGAGCGCGGCGTGGATATTGACGCGGTCGACCAGGGCGCGCGCCGTGTACGCGATCGGCAGGACGAGAAGCGCCCCCGCGAGCATGATCCGCGTCGCGCGCGGCGCGCCGCGCGCGATATCGGCGCGGTAGTCGTCGACAAGCCTGCTTCCGTGCAGGAGAAAGAGGACCGTGGGCGTGAGGATGAGGAAACCCACCCCGGCCGCCAGTATCGCGGGGATGCCGAGCGGGAGAAACGGCAGGAACACCGCAAAGAAATAGAGCGTGAAGGGAAACATCGCCGCGCGCGTCAGGAAGATGGCGCGATTGAGGCGCACGGAACGGGCGGGCGGCAGCATCAGGACAATGCCGTTCGCGACGGCGAGCGCATACACCGCGGGGCTCTGGAAGTCCGTCGGGAACGGGATGGCGCGATTGAGGAGCAGGCCCCCGATGGGGCCGGCGATGCCGAAGGCCGCATGCGCCGCGAGGCTGAGCCAGCGGTTCTCGCGATAGAAGCGCGCATAAAACAGCGCGAACAGGCGGATGATCGCGAGGAACATGAGCGCCGTCGTTGCGATGAAGAACGGGAGGAGGACGGCGGCGACGGCGGCGCCGCTCCAATTCCTGCTGAGGCTCGATTGCATCAGCAGGACGAAGAGGTACCAGAACACGGGCGGGCCCGCCAGCGAGACGGACCAGACGGCGACCTCCTGGGGAAAGCGAAGCGTTGTGCGAAACAGAGCGGCCGTGGCCAGCGCGAGAAAGGCCGCGGGCATGACGGCGATGAACTGCGCGTAGACGACGCCGTCGTAGGAAAGGATCCATTCGGGCACGTTGCGCGGAAACGCCGCCGGGAGCGTCTCCGTGAAGAGGTACAGGTAGGCCGCCGCGGCGAAAAGCGCCGGGAGGCCCGCCGCCCAGGGGATTTCGCGTCGTCGCGCGCCGAACAGGGCGCCAAGGACGGCGACCAACGCCAGAAGGGCGATCTCGGCGATCAACAGGGAGAGCGCGATTCGGTTTTGGTGCGGATCGAGCTCCCCGGCTACCAGCGAGTACGATCGCAGGTTGGCGACCAGCAGGAGCGCCTGCGGGACGGTCCCGAAGATGATCCAGTTGATGGGCCGTCTGACAACGGCGATGAGGGCCTCGATGCGCGCGGCGGTGTTAGCGATCATGGACGAACCTCCGTTCGAACAGGTAGTAGGCCAGGACGAGCGCCGGGACGAAGACGAGCACGCCGATCCACAGGTGCGCCGTGTTCGCGATCGCGCGCGGCGTCCCGGGGGGCATGATGATGAATGCGTAGAGGCACGCGACGAGCCGGAGCGCATTCGCGAGCAGTGCGGCGGGCAACGCGGCCAGGACGATCCCGATCGCGGCCGGGACGGCCCGGCGCGCATCAAACCGCCGAAACGCCTGGAATAGGAGAAATGAGCAGAGGATCGTATAAAAGGTGAACCCGCTGCACTCGGGAACGACGGCGAGGCGCAGTGCGGGGTGGGGGATGATGTATCCCGCGCCCGGATCCTCGACGCAGGGCAGGCCCAGGTAGAGCGCGGCGATGCGCGCGGCGGGATGTAAAAACACCGCATGAACGAGTTCCGCCGGCGCGAGCGATATCGCCCCGAGGCCGATTGATGCCGCCATGACGGCCGCGATGGCGGTCCTCCCGCGCATGTCGCGGGAATGCCGCAGGCCGGGCGCGGCCGGGATGGTGTCCGTGGGCTGGTTCACGCCTGCAACGGTATCCTCTCGTTCGCGCGCGATGCAAGCCTTATTTTTTGTTTGCCTCGCGCGGGCCGGTGCGGTATGGTATGGATTGGCAGCGGAGGAATGATGCCCTGGAACCCGTCTCAGGCGCTCCCGTTCGATAGCATCGGAGAGATCGTCGCCGACCCGCTCGTCTCCTGCGACGAGACCGGCGTGATCGAGGCGTGCAACGCCGCCTTTGCGCTGTTCGTCGGGGCGGACCGGGCGTCGGTGCCGGGGCGGGGCCTTGTCGATTTCCTTCCGGACAATCTTGTGGACGCGATTGTCGCATCGTATGCGCCGGATGCGGGGGAGATGGAGGTGACGCTCGCCGGCCACGCGCCGCGCGCCGTTTCCTATCGCCGGGCATTCATTTCGGACGGCGACGGAAACCGGACGATCCTGTGCCGCTTCACCGACATCACCAAGCAGAAGTGGGAGCGCGAGCAGATCCGCATGTTCAACTACGCCGTGGAGAACAGCCCGGCCTCCATCGTGATCACCGACCGCAACGGCACCATCGAGTACGTGAACCGGAAGTTCACCGAGGTGACCGGTTACGCCATGAACGAGGCGGTGGGGCAAAACCCGCGCATCCTGAAGTCGGGCCGCCAGCACGCGGACTACTACCGCGAGATGTGGGAGACCATCCTCGCCGGCCGGTCGTGGTACGGCGAGTTCTGCAATGTGCGAAAGGACGGGAGCCTGTTCTGGGAGATCGCTTCGATTGGCCCGGTGATCGGGATCGCGGGCGAGATATCGCACTTCATCGCCGTGAAGGAGAACATCACCTACCTCAAGGAGATCGAGGAGGGGTTGCGTGCGTCTGATTCGCGGACGAGCGCCATACTGAACGCCGTGCCGGACCTCATGTTCCGCGTGGATACGGATGGTCGGCTCCTCGACACGGAGGTGGCCGCGAAGGTGCAGGAGATCTTCCCCGATGCGATCGCCGAGACGGCGCGGCCCGTGATCGCGCGCGCGCTCGAGGATTTCGACGTGAAGATCTTCGAGTACCCCGTGTACTTCAATAAAAAGCTGCAGTACTACGAGGCGCGCTTCATCGCCGCCGGCGACGACGAGGTGATCGCCATCATCCGGAACATCAGCGACCGGGTGGCGGCGGAGGAGCAGTTGAAAAAGGCGCGCGACGACGCCGAGGCCGCAAACCGCGCCAAGGGCGAGTTTTTGGCCAACATGAGCCACGAGATCCGCACGCCCTTAAACAGCATCCTGGGCTTCATCGAGCTGCTCAAGCTCGAGAACATCACCGGCACGCAGGCCGAGTACCTCGGCATCGTGAGCGAGAGCGCGGCGAGCCTGCTGGGCATCATCAACGACATCCTGGACTTCTCCAAGATCGAGAGCGGGCGCTTCGAGATCGAGGCGGTCCCCTTCAACCCGCGCCGCGAGTTCGAGTCGGTGATCGACCTGTTCACGGTGAAGGCGCAGGAGAAGCGCATCGAGTTCCTTTCCTTCGTCGATCCGGCGCTGCCGCCGTCGGTCGCGGGCGACCCGCTGCGCATCAAGCAGGTGCTCGCGAACCTCCTGTCCAACGCCGTGAAGTTCACGCCGGCCGGGAAGACCATCTCGGTCGAGGTGCTCCGTGTGGGCGATGCCGATGGCGCCGCGCGCATCCGCTTCACGGTCGCGGACACCGGGATCGGCATTCCGGAGCGCAAGCGCGACATCATCTTCAGCGCCTTCTCGCAGGTGGACAGCTCCGTGACCCGCCGCTTCGGCGGAACGGGCCTGGGGCTGTCGATCAGCTCCAATCTCGTCCGGATGATGGGCGGCGAGCTCGCCCTCGAGAGCGAGCCCGGCAAAGGGAGCTCGTTTTTTTTCGAGCTCGCGCTGCCGCACGCCGCGGCCGAGGAGAGCGAGTCGCTGCCGGAGATACCCCCGTCGATTTCGGCGGTCGTCCTGGGTCCGGACGGGCCGCCGGGGCCGCGCGAATCGTTGGTTGCGCGATATCTCACGTCGCTTCGGTTTACCTGGCGGCGCATCACCCCGACGGACCCGGAGCACGAACGCGAACCGGACGTGTTCGTCGTGTTCGGGGAGCAGGAACTCGACGGATTCGTCGCGCGGGTCCGCGGCGAGCGCCCGGAGGTCCCGGCCGTCGCGGTGGTCGGCTCGATGGGCGAGATCGACACGCTGCCGCGCCTGCATGCGCGCGACCGGGTGGTGAGCCTGCCGCTGGGCGCCTCGAAGCTGTACAATGCGCTGGCAGACGCCGTGGGGATCGGCGCCGGTGCGGGGGCGATCGGACGCGCGGCCTCCGCGCGCGCGCTGCCCGCGCTGCGCGTCCATGCGCTCGTCGCCGAGGACAATGCCGTGAACCAGAAGCTCATGCTGCTCATGCTCAAGCAGTTCGGCGCGACCGCCGATATCGCGTCCAACGGCCTCGACGCCTTCGACCGCTACCGGAAGGGGCGCTACGACGTCGTGTTCATGGACATGCACATGCCGGTGACGGACGGCGTCGAGGCGGCGCGGATGATTTTGGACTACGAAAAGGTCTATCGGCTCCAACACGTTCCCATCGTGGCCCTCACGGCGAAGATGATGAGGGGCGGCGCGGACGAGCTCCTCGCAATGGGAATGGACGAATACCTGCCCAAGCCGGTGTCCCTCGCGGCGCTCGAGGCGGTGTTGGTGAAATTCTGCGCCTCCCGGGACGGCGCCGAGGCCGCCGAGGCCGCTCCCGTCGCGGACGCCGCGGGCGCGTATTCCTTCGACGATTCCGCCGCCGAACTCGGTATTGGGGTTGACGCGCTCCGGGAGATCGTGCGAGAGTTCATGGCCGACGCGGACGAGACGATGGCGGCGATCGAGCGGGGCATTGCGGACGGGAGCCATGAGGCCGTCTATCAGGCGGCCCACCGCCTCAAGGGGGCCGCCGCCAACCTGCGCTTTCGCCGTCTGGCCGATGCGCTGCGCGCGCTCGAGGCGGCGGCGCGCGCGGGCGACGCGGGTCGCTATCGCGCCCTCGTCGACGGCGTCATCAATGAATTCGGGAGCGTGCGCAATGACATCAGCAAGTGACCTGGGCGGCGTGGGGCCCATCGTGCTCGCGATCGACGACGATGCGACGACGCTGGGCCTCATCACCACGCAGATGGCCGGATTGCCGTTTCGCGTGTTCACGGAGCGCTCCCCCCTCAAGGCGATCGGGACGGCGGCGACGCTCAACCCGGACGTCGTCCTCCTCGACGTCAACATGCCCGAGCTCAACGGCTTCGGGGTGCTCAAGGAGCTGCGGCGCGACGAGATCACCCGGAGCGTCCCGGTGATCATGCTCACCTCCGTGACGCAGCGGTCCGTCGTGCAGGACGCCATGCGGCAGGGCGTGATCGACTATATCGTGAAGCCGTGGGACCGCGGGCGGCTCGTGGGGAAGATCGAGTCGGCGCTGCACTACGCCGCGATGAAGCGCAACGAATACCGGCTCGAGGAGAGCGACTCCATCTACATCTCGCGGGACAGCGACACGGTGATCCTTTCGTTTCGGGCCAGCCCGAAGACGAAGGAGTTCCTGGCCGAGGCGCGCTCCGTGTTCAGCGCCTTCTTCTTCAAGTCGATCCGGGGCAAGCGGTGCATCATCGACCTGCGGCCGCTCACGGAGTTCGACGCCGCCGACGTGAACGCGCTGGGCGTCATCGTGCGGCTCTTCGGCGATATCCGCGTGAGCATCGTCGCCGGTCGGCACTACGGCGTCATCGTCGCCGCCTCGGATTTCGAGGAGCGGGCCGACCTCTTCCTCTCGTTCGGCGACGCGGAGATGGGGCCCGCGGCCGGGGGCATGGCGGAATGAGCGCGCGCATGCTGCAGGCGGTCTCGGTGGACGACGAGCGGACGAACCTCATGGTGGTGGAGGCGATGGCGCGCGACCTGGGGATCGCCGTGCGCTCCTTTCGGGACCCCCGTGCGGCGCTCGACTTCGTGGCCGGAAACGACATCGACCTCGCCTTCGTCGATTACCTCATGCCGGAGATGGACGGAGTGGAGCTCATCACGCGGATACGCGCGCATCACGCCGACGTGCCGGTGGTGATGATCACCTCGGTCGAGGACGACAACCGCCTCAAGGTGCGCGCGATCGAGGCCGGCGCCACCGAGTTCCTCACCAAACCGCTGGGGAGCGCGGAGTTCCGGGCGCGCGTGCGCAATCTCGTCGAGCTGCGCACGGCGCAGCTGGTGCTGCGCGACCGCGCGGCGCTCCTGGAGCGCGAGGTGCGCGCGGCCACCGCCGCCATCCGCGACCGCGAATACGAGAGCCTCATCGTGCTGGCGCGCGTCGCCGAGTACAAGGACCGGGAGACCGCGGCGCACATCATCCGCGTCGGGGAGTACGCGCGGATCATCGCCGCCTCCCTCGGCGAACCGGACGAGGTGCAGGACGTCATCTTCAACGCGGCGCCGTTGCACGATATCGGGAAGATCGGAATCCCCGACGCCATCCTCCAGAAGGACTCCGGCCTGAGCGCCGAGGAGGTCGCCGTGATGCGGAGCCACCCGCGCATCGGGCACGGGATCCTCAAGGACTCCCATAGCCCCTACCTGCAAGCCGGCGCGCTCGTATCGCTCACCCATCACGAGAAGTTCGACGGCTCGGGATATCCCGACGGGCTCGCGGGCGAGGCGATCCATCTCTACGGCCGCATCGTCGCGGTCTCCGACGTGTTCGACGCGCTCACCGCGCGGCGTCACTACAAGGAGCCGTGGACGATCGATGATTCGCTGGCCTATCTTGCGCGCGAGTCGGGCGCCCACTTCGACCCGCGGCTGGTGGAGCATTTCGTCGCGAACCTGGACGCGGTCCTAGCCGTCCGGGAGCGCTACGCGGAGCCTGCCGCCTGAGCGGCCCGCCGGCTTCCGCCGGTTGATGCCGCATCACCCGGTCCGATCGCGCGCCGTCATTCCGTAAAAGTAAACTCGCGCACGAAGGACTCCTGCTCGTCCGTCTCCACGGCCCCGGGGACGGAGCGGCGCACCCACTCGATCGCCTGATCGCCCGAATATCCGCAGACGGCGCGCGCAAGGAGCGCGAGGACGATGCCGGTGCGCCCCCAACCGCCGTAGCAATGGACGGAGATCCGCTCGCCGCGACCGGCGCGACCGACGATCTCCCCGATGAGCTCCCGCGTCGCTTCGATGGAATACGGCACGGAGTAGTTGACGATTGGGAAATAGAGCACCGCGAACCCCTCCCGGGCATAGCGTGCGCGCAAGTCCACATTGTCGCGGCGCAGGCACTCCTCGTCGGGCAGGAGCATGACGATCGTGGCGATACCCGCCGCGCGGTAGGCCGCAATCAGGCCGCCGCCCGGATCGAACGAGCCGAGGGGCATGGCGCTCCGGTAGATCGCGCCGGGAAGCCCAAATGGCAGCTCGACCAGGCTCATCGGGGGGCACCCTTCGGAATCATACCCCGTCCCTCCGCTTGTCCATTATGATTCGCCAGCGCGCTTCGATGGTAGCGGCGCCTCGATACTCAATGGGCGCCGTGCGGAAAAAAATTCAAATACAATTCAAATATTTCGCACCGGCCCCGTATACATTGCAGGGGGTGCATGATGTCGAATGTGAACGGGGCGTTGAACGAGCAGCAGCTGCGCGCGGCCGGCGGGGAGGGCGGGGTGATGCTGGTGGTCGCCGGGGCGGGGACCGGGAAGACGCGCACGCTGGTCGAAAAGGTGGGCGCGATCGTCCGTCAGGGTACCGCGGCCCCGGAGAATATCCTCGTGCTTACCTTCAGCCGAAAGGCGGCCGAGGAGCTGCGCGAGCGGGTGCGCGCGGCCCTTGGCGCGTCCGCGGACGCGATACCGATGGGCACCTTCCATTCGTTTTGCCTGGGGGCCCTGCGGGAGGCCGCGGACGATTACCTCGGCTGGTCGGGCCGCGATCGCTTTCCGGCGGTGATGGACGATGCGGCGCGCGCCGGGCTTCTCGGGGAACTGGTCGCCGGGCGGCGGGAGCGCTTCCTGGGCATCCCCGACGACGTGGTGCTCTCGCTCATGGAGGGGACGCGGCGGGTCGATCCGCGCATCGCAGCGCGGCTTGATGCGCTGGGCGTCTCCGCCGAGCTCGAGCGGCTGCGCGCGGAGTTCGATGAACGCAAGCTGGCGGCGGGCCTTCTCGATTTCGAGGACATGATCGGCCATTTTTCGCGCCTCCTGCGCGAGCGCCCGGCGGTGCGCCGTCGGATGATTGACCGCTACCGCTACATCCTCGTGGACGAGTTCCAGGACACCGCCCCGGGGAATTTCGAGGTGATCGAGCTGCTGTGCCCCGACGTTGGGCGAAATCTTTTCGCGGTCGGCGACGACGCGCAGAGCATCTATGGCTTTCGCGGGGCGCGGCCGGGCTACCTGGTCGAGATGCGGCGCCATTTCCCGGAGGCGGCGGTCGTGACGCTGGAGCGCAATTACCGCTCGCGCGCCGAGATCGTCCGCCGTTCGGACCGCTTCATCGCGCGAAACCGGGGCGGGGTCCGAAAGCACCTCACGGCGGTGCGCGGCGCCGGGGGCGCGGTGGTCCCGGTCCCGGCCGGGTCGATCCGCGAGGAGTGCGCGCGTCTTTCGCAGATCGTGGAGCGCGAGCGCGCCGCCGGCGCGACGATCGCCGTGCTGTACCGCAACAACTGGCAGGGGGAGGCGGTCCGCCGCGAGTGCCGCGTCGCCGATGCGGCCGGCGTTTCGCTCATGACCATGCACGCGTCCAAGGGGCTCGAGTTCGACGCGGTGATCGTGATCGGCGTCGCGGACGGCATCATCCCGGACCCGGCCGCGGACATCGAGGAGGAGCGCCGGCTCCTGTATGTCGCGCTCACGCGCGCGCGGGACCGGCTGTACGTGATCCATCGCGCCAACGCCGACGGAAGCCCGGCGCGATTCGCCCGCGAGCTCGGCTGGGGGAAGCGCCGCGGTCCCGTCGCCTGGCTTCGCGATGCGATCGCGTCGGCGCGCGCCGCGCGGGGCCGACGCCGCGAGGCGGGATCGGACCGGACGGTGCGCAGTGAGATACGGGGGGATGCGCAATGCGAATCGTGGTGAAGGGGAAGGCCGCAAAGCAGCTGTGCAAGATCGAGAAGAGCAATCGCGCGCTCGCGATCAGGATCCGAAACAAGATCCGCCGGTACGCGGCCGATCCGCAGGGGCGCCATGACGTGAAGCCCCTGCGCAGCGGGAGCGTTTCGACGCGCCGCCTGCGCGTCGGCGTGTACCGCGTGACGCTCGTCGCGAAGGAGGAGGTGCTCTACGTGCTGGAGAGCCGGCACCGGCAGGGGGCCTATCGCGGCTGATGGGTCCGCTAGGCGGTGCTCAGCTTTTTCCGGAACTCGTCCGAGGGGAGCGGCTTGCTGTAGTAGTAGCCCTGGAACTGGTCGCAGCCCAGGTAGAGCAGGAAGTCGATCTGTTCCTTGGTCTCGACGCCCTCGGCCACCACCTTGAACCCGAGGTTGTGCGCGAGGTCGATGATGGTCGTGGCGATGTTCACCGAGGTCGCGTCGTGCGGGAGGTCGTCCACGAACGACTTGTCGATCTTTATGGTGTCGATGGGAAGCGACTTGAGCTTGCTCAGCGACGAGTAGCCCGTGCCGAAGTCGTCGATCGAGATGCTGACGCCCAGCGCATTGATCTCGTTGAGCTTGCCGATCGACTCCTTCTCGTTCTCCATGATGCCGCTCTCGGTGATCTCGAACTCGAGCCACTGCGGGTCGAGCCCCGTGACCGAGAGGATCTCCTTGATCTTGTCGATGAGGCAGGGCTGCCGGAACTGGAAGGACGAGAGGTTCACGGCAACCTTGAGCGGCGGCAGCCCCATCGTCTGCCACTCCTTGGTCTGGCGGCACGACTCATACATGATGATGTAGCCGATGTCCTTGATGAGGCCGTTCTTCTCCGCGAGCGGGATAAAATGAAGCGGCGGCACGAGCCCCCGCGCCGGCGACTGCCAGCGGATGAGCGATTCCATTCCCACGATGGCGCCCTCGCGGTTCACCTTGGGCTGGTAGAAGGCGCGGAACTCCTGGTTGTCGATGGCGACCACCAAGTCCTTCTCGAGACGGAGGTTGTGGATGGTCTGCTCGTGCATGGTGTGGTCGTAGAGGTGATAGGTGCCGGTCCCGCGCTGCTTGGCCATGTACAGCGCCGCCTCGCTGTTCTTGATCAGCGCCTCCGCCTTGTCGCCGTCGTTGGGATACAGGCACACGCCGATGGTCATGGACACCGTGAGCTCAATGCCGGCCGCCGTGAGCGGCGCGCGAAACGCGTCCTCGGTTTTGCGCACGATCGACGAGATGTCGTCGGCGGTCTTGATGTCCGACAGCAGCACGATGAACTTGTCGCCCTCCAGGCGGGCCACCAGGTCGTCCGCGCGAAAGGTCGTCTTGAGCCGCTTCGCGATCTCCTTGAGGAGCTTGTCGCCGGTGACGGGCCCGTGCATTTCGTTGATGTTCTTGAATCGGTCGGTCCCGAGGCACATGACGCCGAATATGTACTCGTTGCCGCGGCGCTTCGATTTCATGATCTCGGTGTGCAGGCGCGTGGCGAAGACCTCGCGGTTGGGCAGGCCCGTGAGGTTGTCGAACATCGAGTAGTACAGCGCCTGCTCCTCGGCCTGCTTGCGCTCGGTGATGTCCTCGTGCAGAAAGACGATGCTCTGTATCGCGCCGCCCTTCTCGAGGATGGGGAAGGCGCGGCAGCGCAGGATCATGGGCCGTGGCGCGCCGCCCGGGCGGTCCGGCGGGCGCTCGACGGTCATCTCGGGGATGATGACGCTCTCGCCCCGGAACGCCTCGTCGATGTAGTTCTGCAGTCCGCGGGAGATCACGGGCTCGTGGTTGCGGATGTTGAATCGCCCGATTTGCTCTTGGGGATCAAGCCCCCAGATGGTCTCCCAGGCCGTGTTCACGTCGGTGAGAACCCCGTCGGGGGTGTACAGCGACACGGCCAACGGCAGCTGGTCGATGATGGCGCGGAAGCGCGCTTCGCTTTCGTGCAGCGTCGCGGCGATGCGCTGCTTGTACAGCGCCAGGTCGATCATGTGCGTGAGCATCGTGGTGTCCAGCGGCTTGGTGATGTAGCCGTAGGGGTCCGTGGAGAGCGTGCGGGCGAAGGTCGATGCGTCCGAGAGCGAGGTGATGTAGATGATGGGGATCCGGTGCCGCTCCTTGATGGCTGTCGCCAGCTCGATGCCGTTCATCGTGCCGCCGAGAATGATGTCCATGAGGATGAGGTCGGGCGGCTCCGTGCGGACGATCTCCAGGGCCCGCTCGCCGGTCTCGGCGATGCCGGCGACGCGGTAGCCGGATTGTTCGAGGATTCCCTTGATGTCGAGCGCGGTGATGGGCTCATCTTCGACGATGAGGATGCCGGGTATTTGCTCCATATTCACGGTATCAATCACGGCGGGTATTTTTTCAATAAAAATTTATATTTTGCAATTGACAGTCCGCACGACGGCCTCGTACGGTATCCGGGCTGCGGATTCGCTTCCCGTTTGCAGCCGATTACGCACGGAGGGCTTTATGGATAGATTTATCAGCGATCTGATTCGTGAATATCACGTCCTGTTCAAGAACATCTTCGGCATCGGCGGGCTCATCCTCGCCTGGATCTGCATCACCGGTTTTATCCGCTTCTGCATCGCGGCATGGCGGCGAAGAAAGGGCGTCTATCCTCCGGCGGCCAGCATGGAGGACCACTAGAAATCGGAGGGTCGGGCGCCATGCCCGGCCCTTTTTCGTCCGGTCCCGCCTATTCGCGCTCCACGCCAATTATCGTAATATCGTCGTTCAGCTCCTCGTCGCCGATAAAATCCCGCATTGCCGCGAGCATGCGCTCGATGATCCGCTCCGCCGGTTCCCCCGCGTTCGTGAGGGCCAGCCGGCCGAGCCGCTCCTCGCCGAAGAGTTCCTTGGTCGCGTTGAACTCCTCGAAGAGGCCGTCGGTGAACAGGATGAGCCGGTCGCCCGGCCCGAAGGCAACGGTCCGGGTGGAGATGTTGATGCTGTCGTGCAGTCCCACCGCGCGCCCGGTCCGCTGAAGCGGCTTCACGGCGCCGCCGCGGATGAGAAACTGGTCGGGATGGCCGGCGCTGGCATAGGTGATGCTTCCGCGCGCCGTGTCGATATCGGCCACCACGCCGGTGAAGAACACCACGAGCGAGGCGTACTTGGCCATGAATTCGCTGTTCAGCGTTTCCAGGAGTTCGGCGGGGCTGGCGATCGCGTTCTTGAGCATCTCGTATTCGCTCTTGATGATCATGGTCACCAGGGCCGCCTGCACGCCGTGGCCGGTCGCGTCGGCGATGAAGACGCGGAGCGCGCCGCCGTCCCGCACGGCGATGTCGTACAGGTCGCCGCCGATCTCGCCCATGGGGATGTACTGTATCGCGAGGCCGAGGTCGCCGATACGGTCCGCGGCGGCGGGCAGGATGTTCTGCTGAATGTGCCGCGCGAGCGTGAGGTCCTTCTTGATGCTGTGGTAGGCCAGGTCCAGCTTGTCGTAGGCGTCCTTGAGCTCCAGGCTCTGCTCCTCCACTTTCTGGTAGGCCTCGTTGAGCTTCTGGTAGGCCGTGGTGAGCTCCGAGGTCCGCTCGTCCACCTTCCGCTCCAGGTTGTTGTAGAGCGCCGAGTTTTCGATGGCGATGGCCGCCTGGGCCATCAGCGCCTCCAGGACCCGCGCGTCCTCGTCGGTGAACACGCCGCTGGAGAGCCGGTTGTCCAGATAGCACACGCCCAGGACGCGCTCGTGCTGCCGGATGGGGACGCACAGGACCGACTTGAGCCCCTGCTCGACCACGCTGTGGTACTCCCCCAGCGCGCGGTCGGCTTCGGCGTTGAGCGAAATCACGGTTTTCGCGTGGCGGAACACGTCCGCGACGATGTGGCGCGAGTGCGCGGCTTCGTCGGCGTCGGGACCGGTCGCGGCCCGCACGACGAGCTCGGCGCCGGTCTCGTCGACAAGGAAGAGGGCGCCGTTCTGCGCGCCGGTCACCTCGATCGCCTTGGCGAGGATGGTGTCGATGAGCTCGTCGATGTCCAGGATGGAGCTGATGTCCTGGCTCACCGTGATGATCGACGAGAGCCGTTGCCGGTCCATGAGGCGCTGGGCGGCGCTCGGCGCCTCGCCGCCGCCCATCCCCAGGCGCTCCTCGGTCTTCTTGAGGAAACCGGCCGCGCCGATCTCGCTGAAGATGCGGTAGGCCGTTTCCAGCCGCTTGCGCGCGGACTCGGCGTGACCCGTATCGGCCAGGAAGCGGCCGTAGTCGTACATGGCGCGCGCGAGTTCATGGCGGCGGCCGATCCGCTCGGCGTGGTCGATGCTGCGCTGGAAGAGCCGCCCCGCGGCGCGGTGGTTGCCCGAGAGGGCCTGCGCGCGGGCGCTTTCCCGGAGCGCCCCCGCGTGGTGCGCCGGCCATGATTTCGTTTTCCGGAGGGCGGTCCGGCAGGCGCGCCGTATAGCGCGCAACGCGCCTCGGCTCCCGCGCCCGGTTCCGGCGCGCGCGAGGTGCTCGGCGATCAACACCTCGGCGTACCGGGTGTAGAGGTGCACCGTGTAGTGGCGCATGAAGTTGTTTTTCTCGAAGAGCCGGCGGGCGGTCTCGATGTGCTCCCGCGCCCGGGCGGTGTCGCCCTGTTCGAGATACACGCCCGCAAGCTCCGTGTTCAGGATGCAGTACTGTATCCACATTCCGTGCGCCGTGCAGAGGGGGAGCGCGGCCGTCGCGGTCGATTCGGCGCCGGCATAATCGCCGCGCTCGACGGCGTACTGCGTCCGGTAGAGCGCCCCCCAGAGCACCGAGAAGAGGTCCTTGCGCCGCTCGAGCACCGCGAAGAACTCGTCGAGATAGGTCATCCCGTTTTCGTAGTCGGACAGGTAGTAGTAGCTTTGCAGGAGTCCGTTCACCGACTGGTTCAAGAGCAGCATGTCGCCGATGGTGCGCGCGCGCGACAGGCTCTCCTCGAAGTGCTCGATGCTCTTCCGGTATTCTCCCATCCACTGGTAGCAGTAGCCGATGAACTGGTGCGACTCGACCAGTCCCGGCTCGTCGCGCAGTTCGTCGCGCATCGCCAGCGAGCGGCGGTGATACGTGAGCGCGCGCCCGAAGCGCGGGATCGCCATGCACAGGCTGGCGTATCCCCCCAGGCTCAGGCCCAGCTCCCGCGAGGGGCCGATGCGGCGCTGGCTGATGTTCAGCATGCGGAGAATGGAGCGGATGAATTTCAGGAGGTCGCTGTAGATATACGACCAGTTGAGCGAGTGGTAGTAGGCGATCATGAGCTTGTGCCGCTCGCTCCGGCTGTCGCGCCGCCGGACGAAGAGGCGCGGCGCGAGTACGTGCAGGGCGTGCGTACAGAGCTCGACGGCGGTGCCCGCCGCCACCGCGATCTTCCCCAGGGGGAGGCGTTCGCCCAGCAGGGACAGCCCCTCGGCCGCGGTGCGCTCGCAGGAGGGGAAGTCGCCCTTCTTCCAGTAGGCGTCGCTGATCTGGCGGATGACGGCGGCCTGTTCGTACTTCGCGCCCATGCGCGCGCGCAACGTCGTGTAGAGCGCGATGGCCTCGTCGTGCCGGCCGGTCATGAGAAGGATGTCGGCGGTATGGCGCAGGCACTCCAGCATGAGAGGCGAGTCCGTGTCGCCCGACTCGGAGAGGAGCGCGGTCACGGTGGTGAAATACTTGAGCGCCTCGTCGTTCGCGTACCGCCGCATCGCGCGCAGCCCGGCGGGATGGGCGAAGCGGAGGGAGTGCTCCCGGTCGCCCGCGGCGATCCAGTGATGGGCGATCTCGAACAACGCGTCATCGCCGGGCTCGGGGTGGAGCTCCTCGAGCGTGGCCGCGATCTTCCCGTGCAGGGCGGAGAGCTCCGCGGCGGCGATGTTCTGGTAAAACGCCTCGCGGATGCGGTCGTGCACGAAGATGATCTTCCCGCGGTCGTTACGGTCCTCCTCGAGGAGCTGCAGGCGCACCGCGCGGTCCACGATGGACACGATCGCGGGAATGGAATAGGCCGGCATGAGGCGGAACAGGATCTCGATCTCGAACTTGCGGCCAATCACCGAGGCGTAGGAGAGAAGCGCGATGTCGTCGGGCGGGAGCGTGGCGATCCGCTTCAGCAGGATGTCCAGGATGGTGGGCGCGATCTGCGCGTCCTCCAAAACGGCGCGGTCCACGGACCAGCCGTGCGCGCCCGGGACAAGGGCCTTTTCGTCCACCAGCTGCTTGAGGATCTCGATGGCGAAGAAGGGATTCCCGCCGCTTTTGGAAAGCACCAGATCGGCGATCCCGCCGATCGCCGGGCCCGTGTCGAAGAGCAGCCCCTCGACGAACTGCCGCATGCGTGCGCGGTCGAAGAGCTCGAGACGAATGTCGTGCACCGGCAGCGAGCGCTCGCCCGCCTGCCGGATGAAGCGCGCGAGCGGTCCCTCCGGCGCGATCTCGTTGTCGCGGTAGGTCCCCACCACCAGGAGCGGCGCTTGGTCGATTCCCTGTATGATCTCCAGCAGCACCGCAATCGTTCCCTCGTCGCACCACTGCAGGTCGTCCAGGACGATCACCAGGCCGCGTTCGATCTCGCCCAGGGTCCTGAAAAACCGCGCCACCACGGAGAGAAAGCGCGCCGCCTCCTTCTCCGGGTCCAGCGGCACCGGCGTCTCTCCCGCGCCGATGAGCGCGGCGCAGGGAGGATTGAACTGCGTCACGATCTCCGAGAGCGGGTCGAGCGCGGCCCGCAGGCGGGTGCGGATGCTTTCCTGGCGCAGGGCGCTGTACTTGCCGAAAAAGCGCAGGTACACGTTCGCGGCCTCCTTGAGCGGACCGAAGGGCGGCTTGTTGGCGCCCGAGAAACACTTGCCGTCGATGTAGAGCCCGTTCATGCCGCGCACGTAGGTGCACAGCTCCTCGATGAGGCGGGACTTGCCCCGCCCCGCCTCGCCCCCGACGAGGCACACGGAGCCCGTGCCGCGCATAACGCCGGTGTAGCGGGCGACGAGCGCATCGTATTCCTTCTCGCGGCCCACCAGGACGGTGCGGTAGTTGAGCCGCGAGATGCGGTCGTTGGTGCCCAGAACGAAATCGTCGCGCCCGCCGAGGAAGCGGTCGAGGTCGGCCAGCAGCCCCCGCGCGCTCTGATAGCGCCGCTCCGGCTCCTTCGCGATGAGCTTGCAGATGACCTGTTCCAGCACGGGCGGGATGGTGTCGTCGATGGCGCGCGGCGGCTCCGGGAGCCGGGCGATGTGCTGGTGGATGAGCGCGCTCACCGTGTCCCCGGTGAAGGGCATCCGCCGCGTGACCAGGTGGTAGAAGAGGATCCCCAGCGAGTACAGGTCGCTGCGTTCGTCCACCGCGCGCTTGATCACGCCGCACTGCTCGGGCGCCATGTAGCCGAAGGTGCCCGCGACCTCGTCGCTGCGGTACAGGGCGCTCAGGTCCTTCATCTGCGCGAGGCCGAAATCGATGATGACGAGCCGGGCGAAGTCGTGACCGTTCTCGCCGCGCGGGACGAGGATGTTGCCGGGCTTGATGTCGCGGTGGATCACGCCGCTCGAGTGGATGTAGTCCAGCGCCTGCGCGATGGTCCGCACGATGAACACGGCCTCGCCCACGGTGGGCGGGTCGTCCGCCGCCATGATGGCCGCGAGGCTCCGGCCGTCCACGAGGTCCATGACCAGGTAGTGCCGGCCCTCGTGCTCGCCGGTGTCGTGGATCCTGATTACGGACGGGTGCTCGAGGCGCGACACCGTGACGGCCTCCGCCTGGAAGCGGATGATGTCCTCGATGCGCTTGGAGGCGATCGCCTCCTTGAGAAGCTTGATCGCGACGACCGCGCCATTCTCCGCCTCGTCAACGGCGCGGTAGACCGTGCTGATGCCGCCCTCGCCGATGGCCTCCGTGATGCGGTAGCGCGTGGCGACTGTTACGGGTGAGCGGGGCATGGCGCGCCGCCGGGGATCACTCCCGAACCCCCTTCATGTTGTTGAGCACGGCCTTCATTTTTTTGAGCTCCTCGCCGTAGCGCGCCCAATCGCCCTCCCGCTGATACCGCTCCGCCTCGTTGAGATGGAACTGCGCCTTGTCGGCAAGATCCCGCAGGCGCTCGCGGGCGGTGCCGGACGAGGCGCCCTCGCCGATCGAGAAGCCGCCGCCCGTGAAGAGCTGCTCCATCGCCGAGTTGAGGTTCTCGCCCATGGTGATGCGGTCGGCGAAGGAGACGATCACGCGCTTGAGCTCGGGCATCTCGCGCGACTCGTTCGATTCGGCCTTGAGGTAGAGCGGCTCCACGAAGATGAGCGATTCCTCGATGGGAACGAAGAGCATGTTGCCGCGGATCACCCGCGAGCCCTTGCCGCTCCACAACGCAAGCTGCTTGGAGATGTCGGCGTCCTGCTTGATGCGCCGCTCGATCATCATGGGGCCGTAGGAGAGCTTGTCCTTGGGAAGCATGTAGAGCGTGAGCGCGCCGTAGTTGGGCACGTCGCAGCGCGCGATGAGGAAGCCGATCATGTTGTCCTTCTTGACGGGCGTGAAGGGCATCACGAGGATGAACTCGCTCTTCTTCTCGCCCGGGAGCGTGGTCACGATGTAGTAGCTGTGGACGGGCTCCTCGGAGTCGTCGTAGATCTGCCGGGGGATGTCCCAGGCGTCGTCGTTGTTGTAGAAGATGTCCGCGCGGGTCATGTGATAGCGCAGGAGGATGCGGCACTGGATGTTGAAGATCGCCTCCGGGTAGCGTATGTGGGCGCGCAACCCGGCCGGCATCTCGTCGAGCTTCTTAAAGAGGCCCGGGAATATGTTCGCATAGGTGCGCACGATGGGGTCGGCCGGATCGCTCAGGTAGTAGCTCATGGAGCCGTTGTAGGCGTCGATGACCACCTTCACGGAGTTGCGGATGTAGTTGATGCGCCCGGAGTCGGTGCGCACGGGCGTCGCGTACGGGAAGCGGTTCGAGGTGGTGTAGGCGTCGATGATCCAGAAGAGGCGCCCCTCGGAGAGCACCACGTAGGGGTCGGTCTCGAACTCCAGGAACGGCGTGAGCGTGCGCACCATCTCCCCGATGTTGCGGCGGAAGAGGACGCGGCTCTCGGCTGTCACGTTGGACGAAATGAGAAGGTTGATGTCGCGGAACGATATCGCGAACAGCAGCCGCTTCGCGAACGACGAGAGTGACGATCCGCCCGCCCCGGCGTAGCGCGTGTAGCGGTTCTGGTCGCCGTAGGGGTAGTCGAACTCGCCCGGCTGGATGGTCGTGTTGGTGATCACGTACGGGTTGTCGTGCTCCCCGTAGTAGATCTCGGGCCGTTTCACCTCGAGCGGGATCTTCGTCTTGGGCGGGATGTCGTAGATGAGCATCTCCGGCTGGCCGTCGGCGGTCACGCGGTCCACGCGGTTGAAGACGATCCCGTACCCGTGCGTGTACACCAGGTGCTTGTTCACCCAGGTCTGGCTGCTCTTGGCGATGTTCGCGACGGCCAGCTCGCGCGCCGCGAGGTTCACCGCGAGCAGGGTGTTGTTGATGCTGTAGCGGTCGACGTCGACGTCGTTGAACTGGTAATAGGGCCGCAGCTCCTGGAGCTGCTTGTAGGTCTGCTTGAGCGGGCGCCAGTCCCACAGGCGGATGCTCTCCAGCGTGGAGCGGTTGCGCGCGATATCGGCCGGGGTGAGCGTGGGCTTGTTGGCGAAGGGGCGCTCGGCCATGCCCTCGAGGCCGTAGGCGCGCCGGGTGAAGGCGATGTTGTGCTCGATGTACTTCGTCTCCTTGTCGAGCTCGTTGGGGACCACGACGAAGCGCTGCATGAGGCCCGGGTAGACCGTCCCGAGCACGAAATTGACCGGGATGAGCGTGAGGAGCACGAGCACCGGGAGCTTGAAGCTCCGCTTGACAATGTTGAACAGCAGCAGCCCCGCAGCGACAAAGGAGATGACCATGCACACGTTGTACGCTAGGAGCTGCGCGTTCGCCTCAGTGTAGCCCGCGCCGAAGAAGCGCCCCTTGTCCGCGAACAGGAGCTGGTAGGCCGACAGGCGGTAGCCGACGCCGTAAAGGATCACGATGAGCGCGGCCAGCGTCGAGAGATGCGCCCGCGCGAAGAGCGAGAAGTTGAACGCGCCCTCGCGGTAGCCGATCCCGCCGTTGGCCAGGTGGAACACCAGCGAGAAGACGGTGATGATGGCCAGGCAGAACATGAGCCACCCGTAGAGGAACTGATAGAACGGGAGCCGGAAGACGTAGAAGCCCATGTCGAGGGAGAAGATCGGGTCCTTCGGAAAGCCCTCGAAGGGGACCGCGTTCAGGTAGATGAGAAATTCGCGCCAGTAGACCGACGCCGCCAGCCCCAGGAAAAATCCCGTGACCACCACTCCCGCCGCGATGACGATGAACAGCGCCCTCCGCGGCGTTCCCAGGAACGGCAGCTGCAGCCGATTGAGGATGGCGCTGGTGAAGATCCGGCCCGAGCCCGCCATCAGCCGAATGAGAAGGAAGTTGAGAAAGAAAAGCGCGATGAAGGCCGCGGAGAAAATTCCGTGCACGTTGAACTTCGTCAGCAGCAGCGTCCAGAAAACGTTGAGATGCCCGTTGATGCGAAACCACTCCCAGTCCACGTAAAAGCCGGAGACGATCTGGACAATGAAATAGACGACGATGAAGGCGATCATTCCGATGAGGGCCTTTTTGTTCATGGTAACGCTCCTGGGTGATGACGCTCGCGCGGCCGTCCCGCAAGATCCGCGATCGGTGCGCTATGCCGGGACCGCCGTGTGGCCGGCGAATGTGTGTCGCTGGCGAAACCGCCGCACGGTCGGTCGCACGCTGTTGTGATAGTAGCAGATCAGCGAGCGCATTATTTGCAAGTAAAAAAACGGGGATGATGTGGCAGCGAGCTCCTGCTTCTGCCTCCCCCTAACGAAGGGGGAGGTGCCCAAAGGGCGGAGGGGGTCGGAGCGTCAAAACGCGCAACTGCCCCCGCCGCGTTTCTCGTGATATTTCTGATGATACTCCTCCGCGCGAAAAAACGTCCCGGCGGGAACAACCTGCGTGACGATGGGCTGCTTGAATCGCTTCTCCGTGGTGAGCGTTCGTATCATCGCCTCGGCGGCCTTCTTCTGTTCGTCGGTGTGATAGAAGATGGCCGAGCGATACTGCTCGCCCACGTCCGGGCCCTGCCGGTTGAGCGTGGTCGGGTTGTGCAGCGCGAAGAAGGCCGCGAGGAGCTCGTTGTAGCTCACCACCGACGGATCGAACGTGACCTCCACCGCCTCCGCATGTCCCGTCGCGCCCGAGCACACCTGCTCGTAGGTGGGGTTTGCGGTCCGGCCGCCGATGTAGCCGACGCTCGTCGCCTTCACGCCCTTCATCGTGCCAAGCGTATGCTCGACGCCCCAGAAGCACCCGGCGGCGAAGGTCGCCTTCTCGTACCGTGCGGGGACGGCGTTTGTATCCGAAGCGGCCGGCTCAAATTTCAACGACGCCGAGTTGATGCAGTAGTGCTCGCGCGCGGGCGCCGGGCCGTCGTCGAATACGTGTCCCAGGTGGGCGCCGCAGGCGGCGCAGCGCACCTCGGTGCGGACCATGCCGTGCGAGGTGTCCTGCCGGTATTCGATGTTCTTCCGGTCGATGGGCGCGGTGAAGCTGGGCCATCCGGTCCGGTGGTCGTACTTGGTCGCGGAGCTGAACAGCGCGGTGCCGCAGCCGGGGCAAAAATAGGTCCCGTCGCGATAGTTGTCGTTGAGCGGCCCGCTAAAGGGACGTTCGGTTCCGCCCTCTCGCATAACGCGGTATTGTTCCGGCGTGAGTATCGTTTTCCACTCGATGTCAGATTTTGTTACGGTATAGTTCATGGGTTTGTCCCCCCTTTTGTCGATGTTCGAACTCGCGCCGCACTGTGCGAGGATGGCGGCGAACGTCAGTATGATGCACAAGCTGTATATGTTCTTCATGGTGGTGTCCTTTAGGTTTGTTTACCTCACCCCGCCTTCGGCGCGCCCTCTCCCATTGGAGAGGGTTTCGATGTAAAAGACTAACTCCTGCGGGAGAAGGGGTCGGGGGATGAGGTGTGCCGTCTCACGCCAGACTCCGTATCGCCCGCTCGAATTCCGGATAGCGGAACTCGAACCCGCGCTCGGTGAGGACGCGGGGGAACGCCCGCTGGCCGCGCAGGAGCGTCTCGCCGAACTCGCCCAGGGCCAGCTTCACCGCGAAGGCGGGGGCCGGCGGGACGAGCGGGAAGACGCCGAGCGCGCGGTTGAGCTGTCGCGTCATCTCCGCATTGCGCACCGGGACGGGCGCCGTGCAGTTGACCGCGCCCGTTATGCGATGCTTGATGATGAACGCGACCATCTCCGCGAGGTCGTCCTCGTGCACCCAGGGGAACCACTGGCGGCCGCCTCCCAGCCGGCTCCCGGCGCGCAGCCGGTAGATCTTTTTAAGGAGCGCGAGGGCTCCGCCGCCCTTCCCCAGGATGATGCCGAAGCGGCACGCCGTGACGTCAACGGCGTGCTCGCGCGCGCGAACGGCCTCGTCCTCCCAGGCGCGCGCCACCGTCGCGAGGAAGTCCGCGCCGGGAGGGAAGGTCTCATCGACGATCTCGTCGTTCAGGAAGCCGTAGTACCCCACGGCCGAGGCGTTGATGAGCCGCTTCGTCTTTTTCTTCCGCGACGCGAGCGCCTCCACGATGTTGCGCGTGGTGAGGACGCGGCTTTCGAGGATCGAGCGCTTGATCGCCTTCGACCAGCGGTTGAAGATGGGCGTCCCCGCGAGGTTGACGACGATCTCGCTCGCCGCCGCGGCCGCCTGCCAGTCGCCCGGCTTCGTCGTGTCGGCCTCGATCCCGGTGAGGCCCGCGGGAAATGCGGACGGATCGGTGATCCGCCGGTCCACGATGGTGATGTCGTGCCTGTCCGCCCGCAGGCGCGACGTGAGCGTGCGCCCAAAGAACCCCGAACCGCCGGTGATGAAGATCTTCATTGCCGCCTCCCTCGCTTTCGATTGGAACAGTATAGCGCATACGCCATCGGTTTGCCAAGGAAATTGGCGGCACGCGCGTATGGCGCCGGCCGAAGTCATTACGCAGGGTATCTGTGAGGCGGTCGAAGTTCCGGTATAGAGCAGAGGCGTCACGGAGCACGTCATATCGCTTGCTGTGCTGTCGGACGTTACGTTATGCGTGAAGGTCGAGAATCCTTGAGATGGATCTCGAGCGTTTCACGAAAGAAAAGAATGGCGAATTTACAAGTCGCGAATTCGAATTTTTTTTGTAGTTATAACGACAAACTTTCCGCGTAATGTATCTTTGTGACGCCGTATTAGGTTTAACAATACTTCCCCTATGGCGTTTTCTTCCATGTGATTGTATCGCAATAATATTACGCTTAAATGTTCCGTTTTGTGGGCAAACACTCATTCTCCGAAATCCTTGTCCTCGGTAAGCACGATGGCATTGTTTTTAATGGCGAGCTCAATGATTTTAGATCGCTTAAGCCGCGGTGGGTTTCGTAAATTGACAATACCTCAATGGAGTTCTGCTTTAGTAATGAAATAATTTCACAATCGATGTTCTCATCGGCGATAATGGCAATATCAGGATGCAAGTATTTCCTCCCGACTGATCACCTCGGCGGAATACGAAAGGCAAGCCATGATGTCCTCTTTTTGGATATGCGGATAGGCCGTGATAAGTTCATCGACCGCCATGCCCTCGGATAATTTTCTCAGAATGATTTCGACGGTTATCCGCGTACCCTTGATAACCGGCTTGCCGAGCATGATGTCGGGACTCGCTGTTACCCGTTCCTTGTAGTTCATTATCATTACCCCGTCGTACAATCTGACAATACGGTAGTATTGAAGCATGCTTCTGTCAACACATTTCGCCATCCTGCCTTATTGTCCATGCTGCTTTCGCCCTTTGATCAGGGAGGCACGGGAGACGCGCGCGCCGAGATCATCGCGGAGGCTGTCCATGAGGCGCTCGATGGTGCGGACCTTTTCCGTCGCCGAGCCGCCGTCGTCGGGTGTGGGAAAAAGCTCGAGCTGAACTTCCCGCGGCTCGTCGGGTTCGAGGTTCGACAGGCCGATCCCCAGCAGGCGCACCTTTTTTCCCCGGCGGTCGAAGCGGCCGTACAGCGCGTAGGCCGTATCGCGGAGGCTCGCCATGTCGTTCACGCCCAGCGTCAGGGTCGCGCTTCGCGTATGCGTGATGAAGCCCTCCAGGCGTATCTTGAGCGTCAGGGTGCGTCCGCGGAGCCGTTCGCGCCGCATCCGCCGCGACAGCTCGTCGGCGATCTCGAGGAAGGCGCGGTCGATCTCCGCGCGATCATCGGTGTCGGTCATGAAGGTGCGCTCCTCGCTGATGGACTTGCGCTCCCAGGTCGGGTCCACGGGGCGGTCGTCCAGCCCGTTCGCAAGCTGCCACAGGTGGACCCCCCAGGCCCCGTGGATCTTCTCCATGGTGTCGCACGGTGCGTTCGCGATGTCGCCGATCGTGCGGAAGCCGATCGATTCGAGGTGCTTCACCGTCTTGGGGCCCGCGCCCCAGAGGCGGGAGATGGGCAGCGGTGCGATGAAGTCCCGCTCGGCGCCCGGCGGGCAGATGACCAGCCCGTCCGGTTTCTTGAGGTCCGATGCGATCTTCGCAATGGACTTGTTCGAGGCGATCCCGATGCTGGCGGTGAGGCCGGTCTGGTTCCTGATGCGCTCCTTGATTTTTCTTCCGAGGTCCTTCGGGCCGCCGAAGATCCCCTCGGCGCCGGTGCAGTCCAGAAACGCCTCGTCGATGCTGATGGGCTCGACGAGCGGCGAGAAGCTCTCGAAGATTTCCATGATCTGCCGCGACACCTCGCCGTAGCGCTTTCCGCGCGGCTGCACGAAGATCGCGCCGGGGCAGGCGCGGTATGCCGTTGAGATGGGCATGGCGGAGCGGATGCCGAACCGTCGCGCCTCGTAGCTCGCGGTCGACACCACGCCGCGCCCGTGTCCGCCCATCGGATCGGCGCCCACAACGACGGGCTTGCCGCGATACTCCGGATGGTCGAGCTGCTCGACGGCCGCGAAGAAGGCGTCCATGTCGACGTGAAGAATGGTGCGGGGATGCGTGTTCATGTGTTTCATTTGCCCAATCGGACTATACAAATATATAGTATTCGGGTTTTTTGTCAATCACATTTGCGATGCCGATCGCTCCTGTGCGACGCTGGACCGTGCGGGTCAAAATCGAACTTGACGCCGTTCGCATCAAATTTGTTATTCAATAAAAAACACACCGGAGATTGTGACATGTTTGAATGCTTCCTGTTGAGTTCGACGGAAAAGAAAATACTGAAAAATGCGCATGAAGCGCTGGGGACGCTCAAGGACCGAATGGCGGGCAACCCCACGGTCGATTCCAAAATCGCGCTCGCGGCGGGCTTCCTCGAGCATTACCGGAACGCCAAGGAGGCGGGCAGAAAAACGGGCGAGGTGGAGACCCACGAGTTCATCACGGCGCGCGCCTTCGACCTGGTCGGCGTGATCGACGGCGCGTTTCGCGACGACGTTATCCGGCACTCGATGGATCCCGACCGCGAGCTCGATCTTCTGGCGATCGCGGCCGAGGGGCATTTCTACGGGCCCATCGACGCGGCCGGGAGCGCGTACGGCAATTACATGCAGCGGGTGTACCTGCCGGAGGTCCTCGACAAGATAGAGGCGGTGCACGACATTTACGAGAACGCGCTCACGAACTTCCAGGCGCATTACGAATCATGCAGCGCCGGTCCGGCGGATGCCGCGACGCTCGGGATCGCCCTCCACTACCTGCAGGACATGACGGCCCCGCACCATGCCGGCAACTACGCGCTCTTCTTTTCTCGATACACCGACCACTTCGACACGCACCTGGCGTTCGAGAAGTACGCCCGGCAGCTCGTGAACCGGCACCCCGACCGCTTCACCGCGGACGCCGCGGACCTGCGTACGGGATTCGCACAGCGTTTTGACGAGCTGGGGCCGCGCGAATTTGCGAGGGAGATAAACCGGATGATCCACCCGTTCTTCCCCATGATCAAGAAAAAGGACCGGACGGCGTGGGGCGACGTGATCGACGCCGCGATACCGATCGCCATCGCGGCGTCCGCCGTGGTCCTCGCGAGCGCGCTCTCGGGAGCGAAGCGGACGCGATCGGCCGGGTCTGGCGTGAAGAAGAAAACGGCGGCAACGCGGCGTTCCGGGAGAAAGACGGCAACGACAACGCGCCGTCGTTGACGAGGCCCATCGCACGTTGTTTCAATGCGCTCACCGGCAACGATTTAGTAAGAGCGGACGCCGTCCCGTCACTCAATGCCAATGATGGTGATGTCGTCGTTGAGTTCCGCTGAGTCGATGTAACGCATCAGGTCCCGGACCAGCGAGGTGACGAGCTCACGTGCGTCGCGATGCGCGTTTTGTTTGATGAGGTCCCGGAGCCGGCTCTCGCCGAACTGCTCCTTGGCCCGGTTGAATTCCTCGAAGAGCCCGTCCGTGAACAACAGCAGGCGGTCGCCGGGACGGAATTCTTCGTGCCTCGTCTCGCATAGCGCCTCGTCCCAAATCGCCACGGGACGACCGGTGTTGGGAAGCTCGATGAGCTCCCCGTCGCGGATGAGGTACTGTGACGGATGTCCAGATGATGAATAGCGGATCGTGCTCTTCATCGGGTTGATGTCGGCCAGGAAGCCGGTGAAGAACATCTTGAGCGGCTTGTACGATACGAAGAAGATCGTGTTCAGCCGCTCGAAGAGCTCGCTCGGATCGTCAATCACGTCCTTGAGTTTCTCGTATTCGCTCTTGATGAGCATGGTGAACAGAGCCGCGACGATGCCGTGACCGGTCGCGTCGGCGATCAGGATCCGGACCGATCCGTCCGCACGTTCGAATACATCGTACAGATCGCCGCCCACCTCGATGAGGGGCAGGTACTCGACGAAGATGTTCAGGGAGCCGGAGCGGCTGACGCGCGGCGGGAGCATGTTGTCCTGAATGTTTTTGGCGAGAATGAGGTCTTCCTTCATTCGCGAGTATGCGCTGTTCAGCTTTACGTACGCGAGCTCGAGTTCGTCCGACTTGGATTCCACCTCCCGCGTCCGTTGCCGCAGCTCCCGGGTCCGCAACTCCACCTCGCGCTCAAGATTGTTGTACAGGCTCGCGTTTTCGATGGCGATGGCGGCCTGGCCCATGAATACGTCCAGCATATCGGCGTCCTCTTCCGTGAACACGCCCGAGAGGAGCGGGTTGTCGAGGTAGCAGACGCCGATGACGTTTGTGTGGTGGAGCAACGGTACGCAGAGGATCGACTTGAGACCGCGCGTGACGACGCTGTGGTATGTGTTGAGCCTGTTGTCGGCGCGTGCGTTCGCGGTGATCAGCGCGCGGGCATTGTGGAACACCGTGTCCACGACGGTGTGGGAGTATTCGATCGCCCCCGCATCCCCCAGCCCGCGGGAGGCCTTGAGCGTCAACGCATGCGTGTCGGGATCGTGAATGAACAGGTACCCGCGCTGCGCGCCGGTCACCTCGACGGCCTTCGCCATGATGATCTCGAGCAGCGAATCGAGGTTGAGGATGGAGCTCACGTCCTGGCTGAGCTTGATGATTGCGTCGATGCGCTGGCGGTCCATCAGCCGCTGGTCGGCCCCCGTGTCGTCCTGCGAAATCCCCAGAAAACCCGCCGCGCGTTTGCGGTAGTCGTCCGCAGCGATCTCCCTGAAGATGCGATGCGCCGACTCCATCTGCGAGCGCGAGGCCGCTGCCGCGCCGTGCCGATTGAGGTGGAGCGCGTATTCGTAGAGGCTGCGGCCGAGTTCATAGGTGCGTCCGAGCCGTTTGTGGTGCTCGATGCTCATCAAGAGGAATCGCTCGGCCCGCGCCGGTTTGCCCGCGGTATCCCAAAAACGCCCCGCCGCCCTCAGGGCCAGCCCGTGATGGGTCGCCCAGGATTTCGTTATCCGCAGTGACTGGTCACATAACGTTCGTATCCGCCGAAGCGCCGCGTTCCGCTGGGAAGGCGCCAGGGTGTCGCGCTGCCGGGTAAACTCCGCCAGCCGGGCCTCGACCAGGTATGGATAGAGGAAGACGGTGTAGTGTTTGAGGAAGCTGTTTTTTTCATACAGGGTTCGCGCCTGTTCGAGATATTTGATCGCCTGGTCGGTGTCGGACTGCTCCAGGGCGAGGACGCCGAGGTACATCGACGTCTCGCACAGGACGAACGGCAGGTCCCGCTCCTGGGCGATGGCGTAGCTCTCGCTGCCGTTCTCATAGGCGCGGTGCAATTCGCCCCGTTGGATATGATACGGCATGCTGCACATGAGCGCCGCGCTCACGCCGTAGTGGTCGCGGGTCTTGCGCGAGATTTTCATGAAATCGTCATTGGCCTGTTTCGCCGCCGCGTAATCGCCGAGGTAGAGGTGAGTCTCGCCGATGCCCGCGTTGGTAATGCCCACCTCGCGTATGTCTCCAATTTCGCGGAATATGCGCAGGCTCTCCCCGAAGAGTGTGAGCGCCGCCGGGTATTCGCCCTTCCACTTGTGGCAATAGGCGGTCAGTTGGAGCGTTTGCGCCGTTCCCCACAGGTCGTTCGATCGACGCGCCAGTGCGACCGCCTTTCGGTGCAGGGCGAGCGCGGTGTCGAACCACGCGGCGAACATGAATATGCCCGCATAGCCCATCAGCGCCGTGCCGAGCTCTTTGGAGGGGCCCAGCCGGCGCTCGCACAGATTGAGCACCCGCATGATGAGTCGCGCATACTTCTTCGTATCGCTGAGCGAGTAGTTCCAGCCGAGCGTTTTAAAGAACGGGAGCATCTGTCGATACGAGTTCCCGCGTGGGTTTTCGCTTTTACGAACAAATATAAGCGGTAATGCGCGGTGCAGCGCCCGGATGCCGAGCTCCTTGATGATGCCCGCCACCACGGCGGTAACGCCTAAAGGGAGGCGCTCGCCCAGGAGCGCGAGGCCATCGTGCGCATAGATCTCGCACCGGGCCAGGTCGCCTTTTTTGAAAAACGCATCAGCGAGCAGCCGGTTGGTGAGGGCCTTTTCCGGGATGGCGTGCTGATGCTCCAGTAGCCCCGTGAGCTGCTCGATCGCCGCGTCGTGCTGCCCGGTGAGGATCAGCAGCTCGCCGATGCGCGTCACGCACAATCGCCAGCGCTCGTCGCCCGTCCGGCCGCGCCGCTCTAGGATGTCCCGCGCGATCGTGAAATAGCGGATCGCCTCAGCATTTGCGTATTCGTCTTTCGCCATCTCGCCGGCCGGGACGGCGTAGGCGAGCGTTTTTTCGTCGTCGCCCCCCTCGATGACGTGATGGGCCAGCTCGAAGATGCGCTCATCGCGCTCGTCCGCACGGTCGCCTTCGAGTATGCGGGCGATTTCCAGGTGGATCCGCCGCCGTTCGTCCGAGGCAATACGCTCGGTGCACGCCTCCCGAATCCGGTCATGGACGAAATGCACGACGCCCTTGACGATGCTGTCCTCCTCGAGCAGCCGCAGCTCGATCGCCCGGTCGATGGCGCTGACGATTTCGGCGGTGCCATCGGCGGGCAGCAGCCGGAAGAGCAGGTCCATGTCGAAGGTGTGCCCGATGAGCGCCGCATACGAGAGGATGGTCATGTCGCGCGAGGTGAGCTGCGTTATCCGCTGCAAGATGATCTCGATGATGGACGCCGCGATGCGGGTGTGCGCGATCTGCTCCGGGACCAGCACCCATCGCATCTCGCGAAATGCGATGCTCCCATCGTCGATCATCCGCTTGATGATCTCGATAGCGAAAAACGGATTGCCCCCGCTCTGACGCTGCACGTGGGCGTGAATCTCCCGCGTGTCGTCGGGCGGCATGTGCAGGAGGCTGGCAACAAAGCGGTTGAGGGTCTCGCTGTCGAAATTCCCCAGGGGGACATGGTCGAGCGGCTGGTGATTGTCCTGGGCGCTTTTCGTGAGCGCGCGCAGCGGATGGGACGCGGAAATCTCGTTGTCGCGATAGGTGCCCAGCACCAGCACGGGCCGCGATGCGATCTCCTGGGCGATCTCGGAGAGCACGGCGAAGGTCCCCGTGTCGGCCCACTGGAGGTCGTCGAGAAACAGGATGAGGCCGCCGTCGATCGCGCCCAGGGCTAGGAAGAACCGCGCGGCCACCGTGAGGAAGCGGCGGTTCTCGCGCTCGGGCTCCAGCGCGATCAGCGGCTGGCTCTCGCCGAGGATCTCCCGGACGAGGGGGTTGAGGGATTCGATGACGGCGCCCAGCTCGCCGGTCGACCCGCGCAGCTGTTCCCGCAACGCGGCCTGGCGATGGGGCGAAAGCTTTCCGTACTGTTTCACGAGCGCCCCCAGCGCGTCGCGGAGCGGGCCGTACGGGGTCTTGGCGTCCCCGGAGAAGCACTTGCCGCCGATGACGATCCCCTGCCGTTGCGCGAAACGGTCCATGACCTCCTCCGCGATTCGGGTCTTTCCCGATCCGGCGCCGCCGCCGATGAGGCAGACGCCGCCGTTTCCCTGGAGCATGCTGTCCAGCCGCGCGGAGAGGCGGGCCATCTCCCGCTCGCGGCCGACCAGCGCGGTGCGGAAATCGAGCTTTACGTGCGCGTCCTGCTGTCCCACCGTGAAGTCGGTCTCGCCGCGCCGGTAGGCCTCCAGGTCGCGCAGCAGCCCCTCCGCGCCCTGGTAGCGGTTCGCGGGCTCCTTCTCGATGAGCTTGAGGACGATCCGGTCCAATACGCGGGGGAGATCGGGATTGAGCGACACGGGGGGACGGGGGACGGCGGCCACGTGCTGATGCAGCAGGGCGGTGATGCTGTCGCCCTCGTAGGGGAGCGCGCGGGTCAGCAGCTGGTAAAAGATGATCCCCAGCGAGTACAGGTCGCTGCGCTCGTCGACCGGGCGCTTGATGACGCCGCTTTGTTCGGGGGACATGTAGCTGAAGGTCCCAGCGATCTCGTCCGGATCGGTGATGGCGCCGAATTCCTTGATCTGCGCCAGGCCAAAGTCGATGATTCTGGCAATCGGCGCGCCGTCCGGCCCGTCGCGCGAGATCATGATGTTGCCCGGCTTGAGGTCTCGATGAATGATCTTGCTGCGGTGGATGTGCTCCAGCGCGCGTGCGACCTGCGCGACGATGTCCACGGCCTCGGCGGGTGTAAACGTCGAGCCGTTTCGCAGCAACTCCGCCAGGCTCATGCCGTCGATGAATTCCATGCACAGGTAATGGAGCCCGCTGAGCGAGCCCACATCGAACACCGAAACGATATGGGGGTGCGTGAGGTGCGAGGCGATCGCGGCCTCACCCTGGAAGCGGATCACGTCCTCGATGCGGCTTGTGGTCCGGTTCTTCTTGAGGACTTTCAGGGCGATGCGGTCATTGCCGCTGATGATATCGACCGCCCGATAGACCTCGCTGATGCCGCCCTCGCCGATCATCCCGGTGATGCGGTATTTGTTCGAGATTATTGCATGGTCCAGGTTCATTGCGCTCGCGCTCTGTCATAGTATTAATCCAGCTGGTCGGAAATCAAGCCAATATCGTCGGCGACGGGTAAAAATCGTGTTGCGAAATGCAGACGGTTGCGCTATCAATAGTGCCGGCGGGGTAACGGGTGCGGTCGATGCTCCGCAACAACTGCTGGGTGCTGAGGGGGGGATATGCGATGTTGTGGACGTTTTCTTGTGTTGATGTTTTTCGTGTGCATCTCGGCTGCGGCCTGTTCCGGGAAGCGCCTCAGCCCCACGGTCGTGAAAAACGTGGATCTCGCGCGCTACGCCGGGACCTGGTACGAGATCGCGCGCTTCCCGCACTCGTTCGAGAAGGGCCTCGTATGCGTCACCGCGACCTACACGATCAATCCCGACGGCGCCATCGCGGTGGTGAACGCCGGGCGTCTGGAACGCGACCGGTCGCAGCGCAAGGAGGCGCGCGCGAAGGCCTGGGTGCCCGATCCGGCCGAGCCCGGCAAGATCCTGGTGCAGTTCTTCTGGCCCTTCCGCGGCAACTACTGGATCATCGGGTTGGATGGAGCCGGCTATCGCTATGCCGTCGTCGCGGGCCCGTCGCCGGACTACCTCTGGATCCTTTCGCGAAGTAAAACGATGGACGCAACGCTGTATGATTCGCTCGTTGCGCTCGCGAGGTCCCAGGGATTCGACGTGTCGCGGCTCGAACGCGTGGACCAGAGTTGCGAGTGATTGTGACGCGTGCGTGGCTGCAGGATGCGCCGGGGCGTTATGTGCTTTACTGGAGACCGTGCACTGGTTTCGCGATTTCCCGGCCTCGCGGTCACCGCAGCGCAGTTCGTGGGCCGTTCGCGATAGCGGTATTATCTTCTTGTTGCGATAGCACTTTCTCTATGTTCTCAATCCAGCGGCTTGTGCGGCGACTCTGCCATTTGTGACGGCGGTGTGCGTTCTCGCGAACTGTTGAGTCGAGCGGAACGCACCATCCATGTCACTCGTCTCACGCCGGGACCCTCATCTCCCGATGCCGGTCCCCCCACGCGGCGAGCGCGACCAGGAGAAGCTGCAATAGCGTCGTGAACGCCATTACCGTCGCGCTGGGCGGCACGCTTCCTGCGAGGCTTCCCATCATCATCACGCACAGCGCCGTGAACAATCCCGCAAGCGCATACCGGCCGATCCGGTCCAATGGCCGCGTCGTCTTCAAATACAGCGCGAATCCGCCAATGAAAAGCGCGCCTTCCACGATGTGCGTGGCGGCGTAATGCTCCCAGAGCCCCAGCCCGTAACGTGCGCCATAGCCCGGCGCGAGCGGCAAATCGGGAATGTGGCTGATGAAGTCGAAGACCCAGTGGCTTGCCGCGACGAGGGCGACGACGATCGATCCGCGCACGTCTCGCTTCCAGGCGAAATAGCCGACGCCAAGCAGAATCGACCAGACCATCGAGTGAAGAAGGCCGTGGGAGTAGGGGTAGTCGTACAGGTCCATCGGGACGACGGCGGTGAATCCCGGGGCGATCCGCAGATGCTCGACACCGGCAAGCAGGAGAACGCTGAGGAGGAGATCGGCGAAAATCCCGGCGAAGATGAGCGTCCCCAGCGATACGCGCGGCGCGATTCGCTTTGCGGCCATCCCGACGGCGATGTGTGCGTGCATCATGGCGGTATTCTCCTTCCTGTGGCTGCTGATGTTTCGAGCGTATTTGCTCCTGTGTAATGACGATCGGAATTTTTTCCATAAGAAAACGGGTCCATGCAGGAAAAACATCAAACACTCGTCTGTGCGGCGCGTATATACATATATGACGCGAGGAGGCGGGCGTGGCGATTTCCACTACGGTGTGCATGTTCGGCGATACCCTGGAGCGAATCAATGAAATTCGGGCAAAACGGGGGATGTCCCGGAATGATGCGATCGTCAGGCTTCTCAGGCGGGCCATGCAGGCGGGCGCTGTGCTCATGAAGACCGGGACCGCCGTGCGCTACCAGAAAAGCGTTGGTCGCGGCGAGTGGCATGTCGTCCATGTGCGGTTCGCTCGGGCGGAGTATGAGTTTTTTACGGATTTGCGGAAGGTGTATAAGATGTCGGTGTCATTGCTTCTGGCGTATGCGGCGATGGGTTTTCTTGATGATGGGGAAGAGGGTGATAACTATTGCTTCTGTTCACACGATCTTTCATTTTTAAACCAGGGAATGATGTTTCGATGGATTATAACCTGGAACCCAACAAAACATTCCCCCGAAAAAACCCGGAAACAGCGCGAATAACCGCATCACTCGCAAAGGAAAGCTAGCTCCCGTTGAATTCCATATCCGGCCATCGCTCAAGCACGGCCGCGACCGCCTTCCGGTTGCGCTCCTCCCAGGATCCGCTGATGACGACATGCGGAAGATGCGCGCGCTCGAGCTCGCCGAGAAAGAGCGCGCGATGTTCCTCGCGGCAGTGCCAGGAGTCCCGCTGCGGGTCCTCAATCCACGGAACGTCGATGTCGAGGAACAGGTAGAGTCCGTACCGGTTCGCCTCCTCGATCCATGCGGGGAAGTCCGGCGTGAAATCGAAGTAGTGCCGCGCGTAGATTTTCGTGGTGATGTGGTCGGTGTCCACGAAGAGGATCCGGTTCGCCTCGGGCGTCCGGCGGAGGATATCGCGCGCGTGGAGCTCGCCGATGGCCGCGAAGTCCTCGCGCACGAGGCCGGCGACGCCGCGCTCGGCGAGGAGCTCGCGCGCCATCTCCGGCACGAATGTCGTCTTGAAACGGCGCGCGAGGTATTCCGTCATCACGCTCTTTCCGGTGCTCTCGGGCCCGTAGATGCACACCCGTTGTGCGAAGTATGATCGCGCCGCGGGTGCGATCAGGTGCCAATGGCGGAAGGGGTGCTCGCGGACGGCGGTGCCGGATACGGGATTCGCGGCGCGGTCCGGATCGAACGGAATATGCGAGATCCCCATGTATTCGGCCACGTAGTCGCCGTATGTTTCTGATGAGACGATGGCCGTTGCCTGCGGGAACCTTCGTTTCAAATACTCCGCCCAGATCGATGACACCGCGCGCGAGGGGACCGGATCGTCCGGGAGGGGCTCGTCGGTGGCATGGACCTCGATGCGCGGGTCGTCCGCAAAGGTCTTTCGGATCCACTCCGCGCGGGTGTCGACGGGGATGGGGTGGTCGGGCTGTCCGTCCACTGAGATGAGTACCCGCGTACAGCGCTCCGCCGCGAAACGGATCAGCGCGATGTGCCCCGCATGGAGCGGCATGAACTTGCCGATGACGATCCCGATATGTTCGATCACGCCGGCGCTCCCTCGGTTTCGTACGATCGCATCTCACGCCGCCAACCCAGGAAGCCGTAGAGCGCGATACAGCCGAAGACCGCGTACTCGATCGCGAGCAGGTTGATGCCCTTGAGGAAGTAGATCGCGGTGGCGAGTATGTCCACGCCGATCCAGAACAGCCAGCACTCGATCTTCTTGCGCGCCATGATGAACTGCGCCGCGACGCTCGCGACGGCCACGGCCGTGTCGGCGTAGGGGAAGGCGGCCGGTTCCGGAAAAACCGCAGGGACGATCGCGTGAAGCCGTCCCACCAGCGTCCCGAGGGCGGCCACCGCGATCGCGCACCCGGCGGCGATGAGCGCGAGGCGCCCGGCGCGCAGTCGCGTTATGCGAAGCTCGTGGCGGCGGTTCTCCTCGGCCGGAGCGGGGTGCGTCCACTTCCACCAGCCGTACAGGCTCGTCGCGAGAAAGTACACCTGGAGAAACATGTCCGAGTACAGGCGGTGCTGGTAGAAGAGAACAAAGAAAAAAACGATATTGGCGATCCCCACCGGCCAGCAGAGGACCTTTTCCCGCGCCGTGAGCCACACGCAGGCCAGGCCGGTGGACGTCCCTAGGAGCTCGAGCGGAGAAACCTTGTAGCCCCAGGCGGTGAAGAGCGTGTGAGTGATGTCGAAGAGGGCCTGCATCCCGCCTAGCGCTCGCCGGCGATCTTGTTTGTCGGATCGCCCTCGGAGATCATGGTCGCGAGGAGTGCGCGGTCCTGGGCGGCGGGCACGAGCCCGGAGATCTTCGCCTCGAGCACCTCGTCGCCCGATTGGTTCGTGAAGCGCGCGTCGGCCACGGCGAAGCCGTTCTCGTCCACGGTGCGCACGGTTATTTCGCAGGTGACGGTATCCCCGAAGTATACCGGTCGTTTAAAGAGGAACTTCATGCCGGTGGCCAGCCAGCCCACCTGTCCGCCCAGCTCGCACACCATGCCGCCCACGAGCAGCCCGTGGCAGATGAGGTCCGTAAATCCCTTCTGCTTCGCGAAGCGTTCATCGTAGTGCACGGGATTGTAGTCGCGCGTGATGTCGCCGAAGGTGTTCGTCTCCTCCTGCGTGAATGTACGTGAAAAGCGGACCGTCATGCCTGGGGCGATCCCCTCGGTCGCCTGTTGTCTCCAAGACGTCATGTGTCGCTGTCCCTGGTCGATTGTCGATGCACGCGATGCGTGCCTGACCGCTCATATCGCGAAGGCGCGAAAAGACAATCACTCTTTTATGAAGGGGATGATTTTTTCCTCAGAATGGACGACGAGCGCGGTATGGCGAACCGCGACCGTGCCGCCGAATAAATCGGCAATGCGGCGGGAGATCTCTTCGCCGAAGTGCGCGCCCGACGCGCGTGGGAGCCGCACCGTGACGGCGAGGTCCGATGCTTGCACGCACTGGAACGATTCCACGGGGTGCGAACGGATAATGCGCGCGATGTCGATGGGGTTGATCGACCGTCCGTCCGGCGTCGAAAACAGCACCGGCATGCGGCAGTCGCAAAGCTCGATGAGCGGCGACGGGTCGCCCGCGGTGCCGTTACGCGACACGAAGCGCCCGGTGTCGCCGGTCCGATAGCGCAACAGCGGCAGGAAGGGGTTCCGCCCGCCGGTCATGCAGATCTCGCCGACGGCTCCGTCGGGGACCGGGAGGCCCGCATCATCGCATATCTCGAGATGGATGTCGTGGGGGAGGACGTGAAAACACCCCGGCCGCTCCGGCGACGAATAGGCCAGGGGGCCGGTCTCGTTGAGCGAGTAGAAATCCACCACGGGGCATCCGTAGGCCGACTCGAGGCGCGCGCGGAGATCGCCGGTCAGCGCGAGCGCGCAGGAAAGGAGCGCCTGCGGCCGATACTCGACGCCGAGTCTGAGCATCTCCATGAAGGCGATGGGGTCGCCGGAGATAAAGACCGGCGCCATGTCGCGCACATACCGCGCGGCGCTGTCGGGGCGCGGCCACGCGGACGGATCGAGATTTATCTTCGCGAAGCCCGCCCCGTCGAGGAAGGAGTGCACGGCGGTATAGACGATGGTGCTCTTCTGGAAACATGCCTGGATCGCGGCGATCACCGTGTGGTCGTAGCGCGCGCGCACGCCGTGCCGCCGCAGGCAGAACTGAATGAGCGGGTCGTAGCAACCGATGGCGCGCGGATGGTTGGGCGCGAGGATGGGCTCGCCGGTGGTGCCGGCGGTGGGGTTCACGATGAGCCGGTCGAGGGGCTCGTCCGGCGGGACGATCGAATCAAGATTGCGCTGAAGGTCGCGCCGCGTCATGCGCGGTATCGCGCCGAAATCGCGCCTCGCGTCAATGCCGTCGAGGACGCGGGCGAAGTACGGGACGCGCTCCCGGCGCTCCTCGATCCACGCGACGATATCGTCGGTCGGCGAGGAGGCGGGACGGGCGCGGTCGGCCGCGAGGGTTTCCCCGAACGATTTCGCATAGGCGAGGTCTTCCGCGGTGAGCCGGTCGCCGATCTCGATGTTCCAGCGCGGCGCGTCGGGATGCTTGCGCATGCGGTGGATCGTGGCGAGCCACTCCGGTTTCATCAGGGGCGTGCGGGTGTTGTGTTCCATGCTTCTGCGATTGTCGCCGAATCGGGATCGTCCTGTCAATCGAATCGTGGAAATTTGCTTCCTCATGACCGCGCTCACTCCGGTTGTATCCGCGCCCCAAAGAGGCGAAATGACCGCTCCAGAAGCTCCGCCTCCTCCGGGGTGAGGCCCGCGCGGGCGAGGAGGCCGTGAAAGATCCTCTGCGCCCTCCCGTTTGCCTCCCACGTGCCGCTTCGCTTGAAGAGATCGTCGAATGCCGCGAGAAGCGCCTCGGGATCGGCGTGCGCCACCGGTTCGGGTCCGCCGAGTTCGCAATAGATGGCGCACAGGAAGAGCGCCGCCGCGTGGGAGATGTTGAGCGAGCCGGCGGTCCCCTCGACGCTGGGTATCTCCGCGAGGATGTGGCAGCGTTCGCGCTCCTGGCGCATGAACCCGTCGCGCTCCCGACCGAAAAGAAGCGCGACGGTCGCGGCGCGGGGGCGGCGTGCGGCGATGCGCGCGGCCTCGCGAAAGTCGATGCATGATTCGTCGCTGCGCGCGCGTCGGGTCGCGCCAATCACCAGGCCGCAGCCCTCCAGCGCCGCATCGAGCGTGCCGGCGATACGGCGTCCGGCGAAGACGCCAGCGCCGCCCATGGCGACGCGCGCGCCGCGCCCGTCGGGATCGTCCACGTCGTTGCCCACGAGGACGAGATCGTCGAAGGCGAAGTTCGCCATCGCGCGCGCGATCGAGCCGACGTTCACCGGGCCGCCCGGCTCAATCACCGCCACGCGAATGTTGGGCGCGGTTTCATGTGTCGATGTGTCGTTCATCGGGGGAAGGGTGATACGCGTCGTGTGAAATGTCAATCCAAGTCCGCGCCGTTTTCCGGACGATGGGAAAAGCCGTCACATGCGAATGGCGCTCCGCTGGCGCGCGGGGTAGCCTGCCGGCGCTGATCAGGGAAAAACGCTGTAATGCGGATTGTCGCGGTTTCGCCGAAAATGGCGTTATGCGAGATTCATTGGCGCCGTTTCGCGACGGGTCCAGGCAGGAGGAGCGGGTTGCCCGTCGTGTGCGCGGGGGCGTTCGCGATGATAGTGAGCGCATCGTCGCCGGTCGCGTCGGTTTCGAGATGGGGCAGGACATAGCTCAGCCAGGTGAGCCGCCGCAGGGTGGTCGATATGCTGCCGCTGGCCGTCTCCAGCGCGGGCGGCGCCTGGCCCTTCCGTTTCTTGAGCTCGATATAGCGCCTGAGCTCCGTGTTGGGGGCCACGAGCTCCTCGGCGATGACGCCGGTCACCTTCTGGAGCGTGGCGACCGTCGCCTCCCGGCGGGCCGATTCGATCTCTTCCTTCGCGGACTGTGCGATCGCCGCGCGCGCCATGCGGTACAGATAATACAGGACCGCCACAAGGAAGAGGTAGGCCATGACCATCGGGAGCATGTTCACGGACAACAGGTGGAGCAGCGCGTCGTGTTCAATGACGATCCGGCCGGTTTCGGCCAGGAGGGAAAGGCTCGCCAGGTGGATGAGTCCGAACACCAGCGTGGATGCGGCGATCGCCAGCGCGGCCAGTTTAGCGAAACGGGAAAACGTGGAAACGGCCTTGTGTAATGTCTGCATGCAGCCTCCGGTTTCCTGTGGGATCGTTCGAACGCACGTTGCGTATTGGGGCCTGTTTCAGCAGGTGGATGTCCCTACTGGATAGGCTTGTGTATATGAGGATCCGCGTGCGCATTTTGTTACAGGATTGCGGTCGCTTCCGCGTCATCTCCGATCGTTCAGGCGTCGTCAGCCGCCGCCCTTCCGTTTCAGGGCCTCGACCATCTGGCGGAAGTTTTCGAAGAGTTCCTTCAGGTCGTCTTTCTCGCGCAGCGGGCGCACGTCGGGGAAGGTCCCGTTCTTGATGTCGTCGATGTAGCGGTTGAGGACAAGAACCGGCCCCGAGATCCGGTGCGATCTCTTAATAAGAAGATAGAACAAAATCCCCGACTGCAGCAGGGCGAAGACGATCAGGCCGGAGATCAGGATGAGGTTGTTCCTGCCGATGCCGATGATGATCGCGGTGTTGTCGTCGAGCCTGACCTTGTTGCGCGCCACGTCACGGTTCACGAACTCCTCGACGACCGAGGGGTTGGACAGATCCTTCGCCTGCGATACGGCGAGCAGCGTCTGATAGATGTCGTTCTGGTTGGCGACCAGACGCATCTGATTGCTCGCCAGCTCGTGGAGCTTGCCGTTGTTCACCAAGGAGACCGCGGCGATGGCGACGATGACGAGCGTGATGACGGCCCCGGAGGCCGCCGTCAGCGGGGCGGCGAAGCCGAACTGGTATTTCTTGTCGACAATGAGCTTTCTGCTTTTTTTCATTCTGGGCCTCCGGTCCTGATTGCGATCGATGTTGGGCGAGTATGCGAAACCGCCGCGCTTCGTGTCATGCAGAAAATCTGTCCCCCGCCGCTCCCGTCGAAAAAATCCCGCCGGATATTTCATGAAAAAAGTGGACGAACCGGCGCGCCGATGGTATATTAGTATTTACTAACATTTGGGGGTCGGGGATGAACGCAAAGCCCGGGCGGAGGGATGAGATCATGGACGCCTCGCTGCGGCTCATCGAGCGGAAGGGCATCCAGAACCTGACGACCAAAAACATCGCCCGCGAGGTGGGTTTCACCGAGCCGGGGATCTACCGGCACTTCGCGAGCAAGGAGGACATCCTCGCCGCCATTCTCGAGCGCTTCCGGTCGGTCGTCAACGATCGAAACCGCGCCATCCTGGACGGCGACATGGACCCACTCGACCGGATCGGCGCGATGTACGCGAACACGATCGGGTATTTCGCGGAGAACCCGTCCGTCACGGCGGCGGTGTTCGCCGAGGAGATCTTTCAGAACAGCTCCCGCCTGTCCGCGACGGTGCGGCGTATCATGGATCGCACGCAACGCGCCTTGCGCACGACCATCAGGCTCGGCCAGGAGCGGGGGTGCGTCAGGGGCGATCTGCCCGACGAACAGCTTGCGCTCATCGTGATGGGCTCGTTCCGGCTGTTGGTGACGCGCTGGCGGCTCTCGGGGCGCTCCTTCAATCTTGTACGGGAGGGGGCGAAGCTCTGGGAGACCGTGCGCGCCATGCTGTCGGCGGAGCGTTGAGGAGAGAAGGAGGTGCATGGCAATGAACGCGACAGACGAGTTGCAAAAAGAGCACCGGTTCATACTGGCGATGATCGAGATCATCGGCGAGCTCTGTAACCGGCTCGAGCGGGACGGGACGGCCGATCCGGGGCATCTCGCCGCGGTCATCGATTTTATCCGCACGTTCGCGGACGGGTGCCACCACGCGAAGGAGGAGCGGGCCCTGTTCCCGGCCCTCGAGGCGGCGGGGATTCCCCGCGAGAACGGACCCGTGGGCGTGATGCTGGCCGAGCATGACGCGGGCAGGCGGTTCGTGACGGCGATGGACGCAACCCTCGACGGGATACGGGCCGGTGATGCCGCGGCCGCGCGCGATTTTATCGTGAACGCCCGCGGGTATATGGAACTGCTCGTAAAGCATATTCACAAGGAAGACGAGGTCCTGTTCGTCCTGGCCGATCGGTACTTGTCGCCTGACGAACAGGAGCGGCTCGTGCGCGAATTTGAACGCATCGAGCGCGACGAGACCGGAGCGGGGGCGCACGAGCGCTATCATGCGCTGTTGCATGAGTTACGCGGCGTCTATCTCGACGGGCGGCCGCCCGGAACCAGGACGTGACGGCGCGCAGCGCGATCAACATACAGGAGGACGGACATGGCGATTCAGGTGAAGAACAATGTGTGGTGGGTCGGCAAGACCGACTGGGAGCTCCGGAAATTCCACGGCAGCGAGTATTCCACGCACCGGGGGACCTCGTACAATTCCTACCTGGTGCGCGAGGAGAAGACGGCGCTCATCGACACGGTGTGGCGGCCGTTCGCCGACGAATACGTCGACAACCTCGCGAAGACGATCGATCTTTCGAAGATCGATTTCGTCGTCGCCAACCACGCCGAGATCGACCACAGCGGCGCGCTGCCCGAGCTCATGGAGCGAATACCGGAGGCGCCCGTCTACTGCACGGCCAATGGCGTGAAGTCGCTGAAGGGGCATTATCATCGCGACTGGAACTTCGTGCCGGTGAAGACCGGGGACCGGATCTCGCTGGGTTCGAAGGAGCTCATCTTCATCGAGGCGCCGATGCTGCACTGGCCGGACAGCATGTTCTGCTATCTCACCGGCGACAATATCCTCTTCAGCAACGACGCCTTCGGGCAACACTATGCCACGAGCGGCCTGTTCAACGACCTGGCGGACCCGGCGGAGCTTTTCGCGGAATGCGTCAAGTATTACGCGAACATTCTCACCCCCTTCAGCCCGCTCGTCTTGAAGAAGATCGCGGAGTTCGTGTCGCTGTCGCTTCCGCTCGACATCATCTGCACGAGCCACGGGGTCATCTGGCGCGACAATCCCATGCAGATCGTCGAGAGGTATCTCGCCTGGGCCGACGCCTATCGGGAGAACCGGATCGCGATCCTGTACGACACGATGTGGAACGGCACGCGCGTCCTCGCAGAGCAGATGGCGAAGGGCGTCGTCGAGGCGGACCCGTCCGTCACGGTGGAGCTCTTTAACGTGGCGACGACCGACAAGAACGACGTGATCACCGAGGTCTTTAAATCGAAGGGGATCATGGTCGGCTCGCCGACGATCAACCGCAGCGTGCTGTCGTCTGTGGCGGCTATCCTCGATCAGATTCACGGCCTGCAGTTCAAGGGCAAGAAGGCCGCGGGCTTCGGCTGCTACGGCTGGAGCGGGGAGTCCGTCACGGACATCAACGAGCGGCTGGGGAAGGCCGGGTTCGATGTGATGCCCGACGGATTCAAGGCGCTGTGGAACCCCGACGAGAAGAGCCGCGATGACGCCGTGCGCTTCGGCCGCTCGTTCGCGGAGTTTTGCCGGGGCTGATCCGGGAGCGCTACTCCCGCGTCATCTTCGACGCCGCCTCCTCGGCCTCGCGGCGGGCCATCGCCTCCCGGAGCTCGCGGGCGCGCTTCTGCGATTCGCGGGTGGCCCCGATGAGGCGCGCGCGTTCCACCGAATCGAGGGCCGTGAGGCGGTCGGCGGCCTGCGCCGCCGTCTCTCCCTCGGGAACAAGATCGAGCGCCGCCAGGTATCGGCGCGCGAGCTCCTCGCGGCCCTCGGGATCGCCTACGAGATAATCCGGTTTTACATACTTAGAGAGCTCGGTAAGCCCGTTCATGAGAAAGGATTTCGTCTTCGCGGCAAGGTCCGCGTCGGGATGCGCGCGCGCGTAATCGGCAAACCAGGGATCGGCCGCGAGGAAGGCCGCGGCCTGCAGCATCAGCATGATCCGGTCGCCCGCCTTCGTTCGTAGCGCGGTGACCGCCGTGGCTTCGCGCATCGTGAGAAGGCCGCCGCCCAGCCCATCGATCATGTCGGAGATCATCGCGGCGGTGGTGAGGACCTCCGGCATGTCGGGCGCGGAGGCCGGCTCATTCGTCACGGCCGCCGGCGCGTTCGCGAGCCGGTGGGTGAGGTGCGCGATGGACGGTCCGGTCGCGGTCATGGCTGCATCACCCCCCGTGACGTTTTGTGCGCGAGATAATTCCGCCGCACGAACTCCCTGCTGAAGGCGACGAGGTCCTCCCATGTCGAGACGGGATAGATGGCCCAGCCCTGCTCGCTGGCGAAGAGAAGCTCCTTGTTGTTGCGCCAGTCGCCGTAGAGGTTGAGCACAAGGGAGCCGCCGCCGGCGGCGCGCGCCAGGGCGTTGGCCGCAATCGGGCGGCCGGAGTTCCCGCGCTCGTCGTTGTCGTACATGGTGGTGATGCCGTCGTCGGAGATGCACAGGATGTGGACCGTGCGGTCCGTCGGCTTCCGGTTCGCATAGGTGTCGCGCAGGATGTGGATGGGGAAGGCGGTCCCGCCGCCGATGTAGCCGGTGATCACCGTCATGATGAGCCGCTCGTCGGAGACGAAGCCGTTGGTGGTTTGAAAACCGCCCGTGTCGCTCCAGAGCGTCGCCTGCACGCGCGATCCCGCTCGCAGCGCCGAGAGCGCGATGATGGTTCCCGCGAGCGCGAGGTAGGAGGTCGCCTGGCGCGGGTCGGGCATGGAGCCCGAGCAGTCGACGTAGAGGTCGAGGTCGATCGGCGTGACGGCCTTCTCGAAGCCGCGCTCCTCGCCGTAGCGCGTCTGGACGGTGGTCACGCCCGGCACCACGACGGGGGCGCGCATCGCCGTCTCGATCCAGTTGATGCCGTCGATCGGCTCGCCGATGTCCCACTGGTCCAGGCCCTCCGGCATGGGGTCGGACGCGCGCGGCTCCACCCGGACGGGAAAGGGGACCAGGTGCGGACGCGCGCGCTCGCGGTAGTAGCGAACGGCGATGTCCTCGTCGCTTACGGTGATGCCCATCGCGCGGAGGATCTGCCCGTACTCGAAGGGCTCGCGATAGTTGCCCCGCACCGCCTGGGGACCGCCGGGCTGCGTTGGACGCTTCTCCTCGGCCTCGTCGTCCTCTAGCGCGGGATGGATGGAATCGCCCTCCTCGCCGTCGTCCATCTCGGCCAGGCCGTCGGGGATCTCGTCGCCGCACGCGGTGACCTGCGCGTCGAGGATCGCGCGCAGCGCCTCCGATGTCCCCGCCTTCTCCGCGAGGAGGTAGGTGAGGCAGAGCGCGGCGAAGCGCCCGGCGCCGCGCACCCAATCGTTCGCGTAGCTGCGGACCACGCGGTTCCCGAGGCGCGCGTCGGCCTCCAGCTCGGTGGAGGTCTCCCCCTCGACGAGCGTCCCCTTCTGCAGGCCCCAGAGGATCTCGTAGATGCGCAGGTAGAAGGTCCACAGCGCGTCGGCGTGGGGCGCCTTCATGGCGCGGTAGACCGCGTCCATGCGAAGGCCGTGCTGGCGGAACAGGCGGTCGTTGATCAGGAGATCGGTGTAGAGGTTGCCCACCATCGGGGCGTACTGCTCCATCGTCGGCAGGGCGCGGCGGATGCGCGCGATCATGCGGCCGGTGTCGCTCATGTCGGCAGGGCAGTAGACATGATGGCCGATCTCGTGTCCCATGATCTCCAGCGCGTACTCGCCGATGCCCAGGGAGAGGATCGTCATGGGCGAGAGCACGATGCGATGGTCCGTCAGGCGTATCATCGCGAAGGATTCCGTGAGCCCCTCGGCGCGCGCCTGCGCGGTGTCCTGGCAGAAGATCGGTTCGGGAAGGCGCACGAAGCTGCCCCAGAGGCCGAGCGCCTCGGGCCAGCGCTCGCGCCAGCGTTCCGCGAGGAGTACGCGGTCGCTGCGCGTGTGTTCGGGCGCCTTCGTCTTCATGCGCCCGCCCCGGCGATGCCGACGACAAATACGCGGTACGAGAGCGGCGTGGTGAGATAGACGGCGTGTCCGTCGTATGCGGAACCGCGCACCGGCACTACGGGCAGGTCGGGGAGGGGATGATTGGCATCGATCGGCGCGATGTCGCGCAGGGCGATGGAGATGCCGTGCGCGACGATGGCCGACGGGCCGACGACGACGGACGGGTCCGGCGCGATCCGGTCGCCGGGCGCCGCGCCCGCCGGTGCGAAGTGCGCGCCGAACCGGTCGGCGATGATCTCGAAGCATCGCGTCCCGTCGTGGGCCAGAGCGATTCCGTCCTGCGCGAACACGACCGGCGGCGCGGCGAACACCCCGCCGAATGCGGAGAAACCGCCGATCGCGGCGAAGCAGGCGCGCGGCTGCGCCGATCCGGCGGCGAGCGCCGCGGGGTCCGCCCAGGGATTGTCGGCCAGCGCCGCCGCGAACGCGGCGGGATCGGGCATGGCGACGTTGTCCGAAATGCCGAGGAGCGCCCGCACGGCGTCGGACCCGCTTGCGCCGATTGATGCGACGGCCGCCTGCCGGAACTCGGCGAGGCCGGCGCGCCATGCCGCGATCGCGCCATATCGGCGCAGCTCGTCGGGCGTCGGGGCGAGGCGCGATGTCCCGGCCATGAGCGCGGTCCATCGCTCCGGCGCGGACACGCACCTGGCGAAGAGCGTGCGATAGGCGTTCGCCGCGTCGCGCAACAAGCGGTCCGGCTCGTGAGAGACAGCATGGGGAAAGAGCGCGATGAAGCGGCCCAAGTGCGCCTCGAGGCCGGGGAGCCGGCCGCGGGGTCCGGCGAGCTCGAGCGAGATGGCGAAGAGCGGTTCGATGAGCGCGTCGATCGCGTCCGGCCGGTCTGCGAGCGCCGCGCGGGCCGTCTCCGCGAGGGACGCGAATGCACGCAGGACGCCGTCGGCGTCGATGCGCGGATGGCCCGCACGATGGGCGGCGAACGCGGCGTTGAGCGCGACCCGATGGCGCTCGACGCAGGCCGCGAGTTCCGGCGGGATCAGCCCTGCCACTCGAGCCACCGGAGATAGTTGCGATAGCGCTGGTGCAGGTACTTGAGCGCGAGGATGTCGTCGAAGATGGGGCCGTGGAGCTTGCGTTCCTTTTGGTGCGCGTCCATCCGCCGCTCGATCGCGACGAGCGCCTCCTCGGCCTGCTTTCGCGTAACGCCTTCCAGCCCGCGCGCGAAGGCGTCCATGAGCGCGCCCACGGGATCGTTTTTGTCGAGCCCCACCTGGTCGTACTCGGCGCAGGAGAGGTCGAAGAGGCGGCGGATCCAGCTCACGCGGTCCACGCGGTACACGGCGTTCCCCTGCTCCTCGAGGAAGCTCGCGTCGGGGTTTTGCACCAGCTTGTCGTGGAGCACGAACGGGACCATCGCGCGCAGGTCGTCGGGCGAGACCTCGCGCGCCCCGCGGAAGTAGGCGAGCGCCTTGGTGAAGACGAGTATCGTCATGATGGCACGCACCGAGAGGCCGTTTGCGGTCTGGAGGCCCAGGTCCTTCGCCTTGCTCTTGCCGGTCTCGCGCTCGGCGAGCGTCGCGGGATTCTCGCCGGCGAGCTTCACCACGTCCTTCGTCTTGTACTCGATCTGCTCGCCGGCCGGTTCGCAGAACTCGAACTGCGACGCGAAGTGCTCCAGGCGCCGCAAGAGCGCGCGCGGCATCTCCACGGCGAGGATGTCGGCGTGCATGCGGTCGATCTCCTCCCCGGTGAAAATGATCTCCCCCGGCACGAGCGTCTCCGGCTTCACCCCGGAATCGACCCGCGCGAGAAGCTCGCCGATGAAGCGGCTGTTGAAGTGGAGCGCGTGCACCACCACGTCGATCCGGTCGCGCAGCGCCTCGATCACCTGATAGGTCCCGCCGCCCGCGTCGTCGTTCGCGGTGAGGTACCACGCCGCGTCGGGGCACTCGTAGACCTGGTCCATGATCTCGGCGTAGTTGTCGGCCATCACCGTGAGCAGCGCCGACTGCGTGCGCGTGGGGATGCGGTTGTACTCGTCGATGATCTTCACGCGCATCGCGAGCCACTTGCGCCAGGCGATGCGGATGGCGTCCATGCTCTCGGCCTTCATGAGGTCGGCGGGCAGGGGGTTGCCCAGCAGGTCGGCGATGGTCATCTGCGGCTGGCCGTGCTGGATGGCGCGCTTGATGTCGATGAGCGGATAACCCGCGAGCACGCCCATGATGATCGCGCTCGCCGTCTTCCCGCGCCCGGGCCCGCCCACGAAGAGGCACTTGCCGCGAACCGCGAGGGTGAGCAGCGGCAGCAGCACGAAGCTCGAGTAGCTCTGCGCGGAGGGCAGGCGCACGATCGATTTGCTGTCGCCCACGGTGTACTCGGGCGCAGGGCCGTCGTTGAACTCGATGTCGTAGAAGGGCGTGATGATGGCGGAGTTGGTGATCCAGAAGTACGCCTTGCGCAGCTTCTCGTCCAGCCCCAGCCCGGCGTCAGGGGCCGGCTCGCCGGAGGGGTCGCGGTAGAGGTCGGCCACGTCGAAGGTCTTGCGCGCGCCGCGCTTCCCCGGCAGCGTGGGCGATTCGGAAACCTTGGTGAATTGCTTCGGGACATCCATGGGCGCCTCCCGGTATCAAACTTCGCTTGCCCGAGTTGGAATGATCGTGCGCACTTGAAGAAAGTCAATTAGATTTCCATGCACGGCGGCATGTCTACTATGCCCGTTGGAATTACTTGAATCTATCCGCGTGCTTCCGTATCTTTTCAGTGGAGAGAAAGGAGGACGCCATGGTGACGCCAACTGATACATTCGGAGACGGATTGAAGGAAAAAGGCGCATCGATGAGCAGGAGCGAGACCGAGCTCGAGGCCCTCGTTGAGGAGTGGAAGCGCGGGTCCTGGCGCGAATCGGGAATCGTAGATGAAATCGCCGCCCGGAGTGCCGGCGCGCCGCCGGAATCGCCGCTCGAGGAACTCATTGCGCAACGGCGCGCGCTGGAAACGGACCGAGACGCAGTACAGGATCTTATCAGTGCGCGTCGAAGCGAAGAGCTGCAGGGCTCGGACCTCGAAGCGGTGATCGAGGAAAAGCGCCGGGATGAGCTGGATAAAACTCCGCTCGAGGAGATCATCGAGATGAGGCGAAGCGAGGAGGCGCTCGTTTCCGGGTTCCAGGAGCAGTACCTCGCGGCCATGAACGCACGGGAGTTCGAGAAGACGAACCTCGAGCTGATCATCGAGGTGCATCGGGCGGGGATTGTGTGAGATACTTGTACCCGTCCTCGCGCAACATGATGTGAAAAACGGATGTCGATGGTTGTCCGTATGGTGATGCGCCGGCGTCATCCCTCGATGCAGATCATGCTCACGTCGTCATCGAACTGGTCCGAGCCGCGATGCGCGACGGCCGTGTCGAGCACTGCGCGAATGAGCTCGGTCCCGGGCAGCCCCCGAGCGGCGCGCAACGTGTCGAGAAGCGCGCGCTCCCCGAACTGGGGCGACCCGTCGCCGTTCGCGGGACAGGCCTCGTAGAGCCCGTCGGTGTACAGCAGGAGCGTCTCCCCCGCGCGGATGTCGATCGCGTGCGCGGCATAGCCCTTGTCGAAGTCGAGCAGGTCGGCCGTGGTCATGATCCCCAGCGGTACGCTGCCCGGCATGTCGTAGAACGACGCGTCATCGCCGCGAACCAGGACCGGAGGGGGATGCCCCGCCGCTGAGAACGCGAACCGTCCCGTCGATACCGTGAATATCCCGTAGAGCGCGGTGATGAAATACCCGCCGGTCGTGTCGAACATGCAGTCGTTGAGGTAGAGCAGAAATCGGGAGGGATCCGAACGGGAGTCCCCCGACTGATTGATGACCCCTTTCAGCATGGCGGCCACCAGCGCGGCCGGGACCCCGTGGCCCGAGACGTCGCCAATGAACACGCCGATCGTGTCGGGGTCTCTGAATCGCAGGAAATCGATGATGTCCCCGCCGATCATCCGCATCGGATGGTAGAGCGACGAAATATGCTCCGTCCCCGGGGAGCGCCGCATAATGGCGTCGTTGACCGCGCGGGCGATCTCCATCTCCCGTTCCTTGGATTTCGTCTCGGTGATGTCCCGCCCGATCGCCTGGAACCCGGCGATCCTGCCATCCAGCCAAACGATCTGGACGTACTGTCCCAGCCAGATGTGCCTGCCGGTTTTTGTCTGGATGCGCACCTCCGTGAATATCTCCGGTATGCGTTTTTTGAACTGGTCAATATGGATCCGCTGGAGAGATTCCCGCTGTGAGGGCTCGACGAGCTGGAATATATTCATGCCGACGAGCTCGTCTCGATCATATTCCGTCACCCGCGCGGTGGCGGGATTGGCGAACGTCAGGAAGCCGTCGCGGTCCGTTATCCAGATCGTGTCGCTCGCCGAGTTGACCAGCTGGCGGTATTTTTCCCTGCTGCGCGACAGTTCCGCTTCCTTTTCCTTCAGCTCCCGTTCCAGCCGGTGCCGCTTGATCGAAAGCGAGACGGTCACAAGCATTTCGCGCACGTCGATCGGTTTGACGAGATAGCCGTAGGGAAGGGTTTCGAGGGCCTGCGCCATCATCTGCTCGCTCGAATGGGCGGTTGTGAAAATGACCGGAAATCCTTTCCCCAGGAGGAGGGCGGCGGCCTCGATGCCATCTGTCTCGCCCGAGAGGACGATGTCCATGAGGACGATGTCGGGCGTGAGCGCCAGGGCCCGCTCGACCGCGTCCGTCCCGCACGAGACGATATCCGCCACCGAAAAACCATCAGCGCGCAGGATCGCGGCGATGTCTTCCGCGATGACGCTTTCGTCCTCGACGATCAGTACGCTTCCTTTCATGCGCTCCCGCCGTATTTTTTTTCGACGTGCCTCGATACACCGCGCGGTCCGTCGCGTCAATCATTCCGTACAGGACGACGTCCAGTAAAAAAAGTCCGGCGGGCGCTCCCGCACATCGGAGAGCCCCCCGCCGCCGCCCCTCGCCGCACCGACGACCGTATGCCCGAAGGCCCGCAGCATGCCGACAAGGTGCTGCTGAATGATTCCTTCGTCTTCGACGGTCAATACCAATGCGTTCGTCCGTCACCGTTCGCAGGTCAATATAAATGAAAAACCGTCTCCCCGGGGGACTTTGATGGCCGCGCGAAGCTGGCGGGCGAGAGTGGCGATCATCAGCATACCGAGGGTTTTCGCATCGCCCACGGTCACGTCCGCAGGCAGGCCGGGACCCGTATCGTGATACCGCAGCTGAATGCAGCCGTTGACCCGCCGCAGGCCGATCGTTATCGTCCCCTGTGCGGACCCCCGGAAGGCGTATTTCAGGGAATTGGTCACGAGCTCGTTCACGATGAGTCCCAGCGGGATCGCGCGATCCATGGCGAACTCGATCTCCTCCGGCGCATCGTAGCGGATATCGACGCGAAGCTCGGGGGACGCAAAGCTCCGCAGCAGCATGGACGAAAGCGTCCTGACGTACTCCGTGATGTTCACGCCCGCGAAATTCCCCGTTCGGTAGAGAAGCTCATGGACCGCTGATATCGTCATGATGCGGCCGTGCAGGTCCGCGAGAATCGAAACGGCAGTTGCGTCCGGGGCCCTGTTTTGCTGAAGGCTGACGAGGCTGGCGATGATCTGCAGGTTGTTCTTCACCCGGTGGTGTACCTCGTGGAGGAGCGCCTCCTTCTCCGCAAGGGAGGCCGTGAGCCGTTGCTCCGCGGCCTTGCGCTCCGAAATGTCCCGCGACACGCCGTAGATGCCCGCTATCGCGCCCGATTGGTCGCGAATGGCCAGGATATTGTTGACCATCCAGAGCGCGGTTCCATCCTTCCGGCGGAATTCGGTTTCTATCGTTACCGATCGGTTGGGGTCGACCCCCATCTCCTCGCGGCGCATCTCTTCGGCAAACAGTTCCCGTATCCTACTGAGCGAATCCGGCGTTACCTGTTCCTCGATCTGTTGCGAGAGGCGCTCCTCGGGAGTGAACCCGAGCACCCGCTCGATGGACGGGCTCACAGAGGTCGTGTGAAGCGAGAGGTCCATCGTCCACACGATGTCGTTCATGTTTTCGGTGATGAATCGGTATTTCTCCTCGCTCACGCGAAGCGCCTCCTGGGCGGCGACCCGTTCGGTGATGTCGTAGATGATCCCGTTCCAAATGAGCGTGCCATCTCGCACCCTGGACGGTTGAGACTCAATATGCATGTGCCGCACCTGGCCGTTAATGACAAATCGCCCTTCCCATGTGAAAAAACTTCCGTTTTCATAGGATTCCACGTTGTGCGTGTAGAAGTTTTCCATCTCGTCCGGGTGAATCAGGGAAAAAGCGGCGGACGGATTGGCAAGCGCTTCCTCCCGGGTGAGTTGGTTGATCTCGCACCACCGGGGGCTGACATACACGAATCGGGGGTCGCTGTCGTTCGTTGCTGCGATTGTAAAGATCCCGATGGGGATCGTGGAGACGAGCCTGTCGTATTCATCGTTGCGGATGCGCAGTTCGTTCTCGATCCGCACGCGCTCCGATATGTCCCGCGACACGCCAAAGATCGCCTCCCGGCCGTTCCAGGTTCCCCGCGTGACCCGCGTCTCGACCGGAATGAGTCCGCCGTCTTTCGCCTTGAGCGGGATCTCGCAGGTTTCCCGCAGGCCCGCGAGCATATCGCCGATGATGGCCGCCGCTTCGTCCCGTCGCTCGGCGGGATGGAAATCGACGGCGCGCATCCGGGCGATCTCGTCCGCGCCGTAGCCGAGCCGCCGTTCGACGACCGCGTTCGTATCGACGACGAATCCGTCCGCGCCAACGATGAAGATGAAATCCGCGATCGTATTATACAGCATGTCGAGGTTGTCGTTCGATACGCGGAGCCGCTCATGCGCGAGGATGCGAAACAGGACGCCCGCGGCCGTCGTCGCCATCGTTTCGAGCACGCCCTTCACGATGTCGCTCGTGCTGCGCGAGCGGTGCGACGCGACGTTCAGGGAGCCCACGATCGCGCCCTCGTGCCTGAGCGGTATCGCGGCAACCGAGGTGACGCCCTCCGTTCGATAGATCGGGGCCCGGTGATAGACGAGGGTTTCGAGGGAAACGAAATCATGGTAAATCGGTTCCCCCGCGACGACCTTCCGCACGTTGAGGCTTTCTCCTTCGTAGCGATTGGCGGCGGCGATGAACGCATCGCCCAGCCCGGAGTGATACACCAGTTCGAGACTTCGCTCATCCTCGCGGAACAGGTAGGCCCCGCCCGAATCGAACTCGCCCGTGTCGCAAATCCCCTCCATCAATGCCGAGAAGGCGTCATCGACCGTAACGGCGGTCGAAAGGCGCACGGCGGTGGCGTGCTGGATGCGGAGCATCTTTTCATACGCCGTCCGCTCGCCGGCGAGGCGAAACAGTTCCGTCACCTCGTCGCCGAAGACGAGGGCGGCCACGGTGTCGTTATTGGAGTGAATGCGGCCGTCGGCGCCCGGGGCCAGTTCGCCAAAGCTGATGAATCCGGCGACGGGGACGTCGGGCACAACGGATTTGACCCGCGCAATTTCTGATTCGATTGTATGGCCCGCGATTCTCGACCTGAGGGCGCATGAGAACATGAGCGCGGCCGCGGGCGTTCTGATGCCTCCGCTCCACAGGGCGCGGATCACGGCGTTCTTTCCGGCGCTCGCCAGCAGATCGGGCCGTGATTCCATGAGGGTTATCGGCGCGCCTTCGCTGAAGCAGTGCGTCGTGCGGATGCCCCCGGCGGGAGTGAAGTAGCTGCCCACGCTGAGGCCGAATTCATCGTACGCGGTCGCGTACCCGAAGGGGATGCAGGTGGTTTGCGCGAAGTGCTTCCCTTGTAGTTCGGATATCGGAAAGCCGGTCGCGGCGGAAAGGGCCCCGATGGCCGGCGTGCCGTCAAATTCGAATATCTCATGGCCGGAGCAGCGGCTCACGATGAGCGGCTTCGCCGTCGGGACAAACCCGTGAGCGCTGCCCATGCCGAAGGCGAGCCCCGTCGTGCAAAACGCCATCAGCATGGAGTCGCGGTACGCCCGGCGGCCGAGAAACACGTAGTTCTCCTCCATGTGCCAGTCGTCCGCGCACCCCCCGCCGATGAGCGGATAGGCCCCGCCGGAGCGATTGTTGAATTCGTTGACGAGCTCGCAGGCGTGCGAATCGGCGTACCTGGTGTTGCCGGGCGAAAACATGATCGCGAAGGCCTTTTCCCCGGTCGCGCGCAGGGATTGGGAAAGCGTTTCTGTATCGTGCAGAAAACGCGAAATGGACGGCGAGCGGGCGCAGTCGTCGAACGCCCGGCGCCAGTTTTTCGATACCGACTCCCCCACGGCGGCGCATACGGACAGGTGCGGCGATGCGAGGGCGGCCACGACCACGCTGCGCTCCCGGCAGCCGTCGCAGATCTCCCCCGCCGTGGAGGCCCCGATGACCGGGACGCCGTCGCCCGCGGCATCGACAATCGCGCCCAGCAGTTCCGTCAGGTCGTACGCGACCGACGCGAACACGAACACGCACGAGAGCGGGTGGCGCCGTATGGCCCCCAGCGCCGCCCGGGCGGCCGCGGCTCCCGCGCGGGCGGCGTCCGGGAGGTCGCTGGTCCCGTGACCGAATTCAAGGTTCATTTGCGCCTCCTGTGCGCTGCGCGGGGCATATTTTTTTCATCCGGTCGATGAAATCGTCCTCGTTTATCGGGTAGCGGATAACGTCATTTGCGCCGCTCTCGAGCGCGTCGAGCGAAAGCAAAAAGTCCCGCTCCTCCGATACGACCGCGAAGGGGACGTCGGTCAGGCCGGCGGTCGAACGAAGCTTTTCGATGAGATACAGCCCGTCGACGTTTTTGTAGTAGAAGTCGATCAGAATCGCGTCGGGCGCCCGCTGGAGGGCCTCGCGAAAGGCGTCAAAGGGCGTGGACACGTGCGTAACGTCGAACGCCGCGGCCTCCAGTATGCTTTTCAGGAACCCGGCCACCGCCTCGTTGTCGTAGATCAGGAGCACTCGCGCCATGGTGTTCGCCTCCGTTATGCGCTCAGGGCGTGCCGTCGAAGGCGTTCTGTCAGGCGCTCGTTGGTGATGACCCGCACGATTTTTCTCGTGTAGTCGTGGCGCATGTCCACCTCGATGGAGCGGATCTTCTTGTTGTCGCTCGCGTTGAAAAAAATGTGCACGTTCGGCTCGATCGGCCGCCCGCTGTTTGTGCTCATGATCCGGGCGAACTCGTAGAGCGGTTCTTTCTGGTTCGGATTGTCTCGTGAAGATCGCACGGATTCCAGCACGATGAAATCGCCGCGGTCCAGCACCCCCTTCCCTTTGTTCAGTGTGCAGGCGAGCGTTTTAATGAAGGAGAGGACGTCGTCCAGAATGAAGTAATGGTTTGACAGGTTCAGGATCTTCCGCAGGCCGGTGCGGGGCTCCTCGGCGGTGCGATAGGGCGTGGAGGTCGTGATCGCGTCGTACACGTCGCAGATCGCGATCATGCGGATCTCCTCGGGGAGGGCCCGGTAGAATGTTTCGCTGTTGCGCTCGCGCGCGGGACGGAAGGGATACCCCATGTTCTTGTACTTGCGATGATGAAATATCGCGGTGCCCTTGATGACGTCGCTCACCATCTTCTGTCCCCCGGGCCCGGTGATATTGTCGAGAATGCGATAGCCCATCCGGGTGTGCTCGACGAGCTGGTTGTATTCGTCGCTGGTCAGCCTCCCCGCTTTCGACAGCACCTCCCGCTGCACGCCCAGCTTCCCGATGTCGTGCAAATAGCCGGCCAGGGCCATGTTCCGCATGCGGGTCTTGTCGTATCCGAGCTTGTAGGCGAGCACCATCGCCAGGACGCCCAGATTGGCCGAATGGGCGTAGGTGTAGTAGTCGAAATCCTCCATATCGCGGAGAAGCCCCAGGCAGCCGCCGAGACGGTCCTCCTGGCGCAGCCCGTCGATGATCGAATGCAGATGCGCGTTCGACTGCAGGAACTGCTCGTAGGACATGGCGCCCGTGGCGCGCACCGAGGAGTAAATCTCGCGCGTTTCGTCGGCGAGCTTTTGAATCGCCGGCCGGGACACGATCTCATGGCCGTAGGATTCGACCACCTTGGGCATGAAAAACCGGCACCCCTGCTGGGACTTCGCGACCACCTCGTTCTGGTCGATCGCGATCCCGGCCTCGAAGACGACCGCGCCGCTCTGGTCGATGATGTCGAAGGTGAGGACCTTTTCGCCGCTTAGCTTCGTGAAAAACGAGAGCTTGAGCTCCTGGAAGCGGGCGAGGTCTATCGTTGCCTGTTCGCTCATGGGGTGTCCCTGCCGTGCGCGCGCGCCGGCGCGTATTCCCGGCGAGAGTACACGCAAACGCCCGGGAGCGCAATCACCGGAAATGGTTATTTTACGGAAGCGGCGCGGGGCGATTGTTCGCGTGGAGCCAGGCGATCGCGTGGCGGGTCAGCTCGCCGGAGCTGGCGCAGCCGAGCTTCGCCCGGATTTTTTTCCGGTGCGCCTCGACCGTGTTCACGCTGATGTTGAGCTTGCCGGCAATTTCGAGGGATTTGTAACCCGCGCCGATCATCTCAAAAACCATGAGCTCGCGGTTCGAAAGGAGGTCCACCGGCGCCCCATCGGCCTTTTCGGCGCCGTCGAGAAGGCCCCTGATGAGATCGCCCGATATGCGGCCGCTCACGTACAGCTTCCCGCTCATGACGGCCATGATCGCGTCAATGATCGACGCGGGCGCGTCGCTCTTGGACAGGTATCCCATGGCGCCGGCCCGAATGGCCCGCTCGACATAATAGGCCTCGGTGTGCATGGACAGGACGATCGATTTCGACGCGATGCCCCGCGAGCGCATGGTGGTGATGAGGTCGATTCCCGAGGCCTCCGCGTCGAGGGAAATGTCCACGATGACGATGTCCGGTTCCTCGCGCGCGATGATCGCGATCGCGTCGTTCGCGGACACCGCTTCGCCCACCACGCGCATGGCGGCTTCGTCCTCGATCACCTTCTTGATGCCCTTCCGCATCAGGGGATGGTCCTCGACGATGACGATCGATACGCCCGTTTCGTTGTTCATGGCAGCGCTTCCTTCCGGGGTCTCGTGCCGATTTTTTCGGTGATGCCGCAGGCATCGAAGTCTGTGCGGAATAGTTATCGAAACGCATTTCGCGTGTCAATAACAGGATCCGGCTATTCCGCGCGCCGGCCCGCCAGCGGAAGCGCGATTGAAAGCGCAAACCGGCCATCCGCGACACCCGTCGCCAGCGACGCGCCGATCAGGACCGCTCGATGCCGCAGTATCCCGAGGCCCATCCCGCCGCCCGCCGCCGCGCCTCCCGTTGCGGGCGCGATTGGATTCTCCAGCAGGACCTCGAGCGCGTCGTTCGCGCGGCGGATCCGCAGCGTCACGTCCCCGTCGCCGTGCTTGAGGGCGTTATGGATGCCTTCCGTCAGTATCGAATACAGCGTGTCGCAGATGAAATCGCCCAGCCCCTCGAGTCTGCAGGCGATGTCGACGCGCACCGCCTTTTTGTATATTCGCTCGTTCTGAGTGATAAAGTCCCTGAGCGAATGTATAAATCGCTCGGTGTCGGCCGTTACCGGGTGCATTTCCCTGGCCGTGTCCTTCGCGTACTCGATCGCTTCGGTGATGATCCTCGAGATCTCGCGCAGGTCCTTCCGTTGCGCCGGCGTCGGCTGGGTGATGGATTTTCGCACCGATTCCATGGCGAACCCGAGATACGAAAGACGCTGCCCGAGGTCGTCGTGGAGCCTGTGGCTGATCCGCTGCCGCTCCGCGGCGGCCGCCATGAGCGCTTCCTTCTCCAGAGTGCGCACATCGGTGATGTCCCGGGCGATCGTCCCGATCGCGGTTATGGCGGCGTGTTCGTCCCGGATGGGGTATTTCTGCACCAGAAAGTAGCACGTGCCCGAATCGTGGACGATCGGGCGCTCTTCGACGATCTCGGTCCTCTCGTCCAGGACCGCGCTGTCGAGCGGCCGTATCGCCTCCATCAGCCGGTCGAAGGCGGGGCTTCCCGGATGCGCCGCCGCCGGGTGCGGCGAACGGGCGCAGCGCACCGATCCCGCGGCGAAGAGGATGTTCCCGCGAAGGTCCTGGAGCGCAACGACCCCCGAGGCGTTTTCAATCAATCGCGTGAGCATGTCTTCGCGATGCCGCAGCTCGGCCTCAACGCGCTTCCGCTCGGTGATGTCGACGGCCATGCCGATGCTGACCGGCTCCCGGTCGATCAGTATCGGCTCAATGGACAGCAGCACGGTCCTCGCCTCGCCCGATTTGCAGGTTATCTCGACTTCGTGGTTCCTGAGATGCCCGTTGCTTCGTACCAGCGCCAGGGCCTTTTCCCTGGCCTCCGAGCTCCATATGCCGATCTCGACCGCCGTGCGGCCGATGAGTTCGCCTCTGGAATAACCGGTTATGCCTTCGTAGCTGTCGTTGATTTCAAGGAAGGTCCCGTCGCTCATCCGCGTGATGCTGCCCATGACCGGGCTGTGATGAAACGCGCGCGCGAACTTCTCTTCGGCCGCCTTCAGCCGCTCGAGCGCCGATTTGAGCGGCGTGATGTCCTCGCCGACGGATTGAAACCCGGTCGTTCGGCCGTCGGCGGCGATGATCGGCCGGGTGGTCCATTTTATCCATTTCGACGATCCGTCCTCCGCGGAGATTTCAGCGAAGTATTCCCGTTCGGTCATCGTCTGACGAATGAGGTCGATGTGGTTTTGCAGCATCGCTCGCTCGGCGGCGGGTAGAACGTCGAGGAAGCGCGCGCCCGCAGCGGCATCGATCGGTTTCCCGAAAAACGCGCAATACGCTTTGTTCGCATAGGTGAGCAGGAGGTCGTCGGTAAACCGGCACACCAGGTGGGGCAGTCCGTCGATGATGTCCGCAAGGAGCGCGGTTCGAGATCGATCGCCGTCGTCGATGGCGATCCCCGCGCTCGTCCCCGCGAACGCCGCTCCACTGGGATCGCGACCCGCGGGGCCCGCCCGTTCGCTCGCGCGCGCTCCGCGCTCCGAGATGTGCCGCTTGATCGACAGGCCGACGACCGCGAGCAGTTCCCGCCGGTTGATGGGCTTGACCAGATAGCCGTACGGCAGAACGTCCATCGCGCGTTTCATCAGGAGCTCGTTCGAGTGCGCCGTGACGAACACGACCGGGATGCCGATCCGCGTGATCAGCGCCGCGGCATCGACGCCGTCCAGCTCGCCCGGCAGCATGATGTCCATAAGCACGATGTCCGGGCGCAGCGTTCGAGCGGCCGTGACGGCTTCGTCGCCGCACGCCACGATGCCGCATACCGCATAGTTTTCCCGCGTGAGAATCTCGGCAATATCGTCCGCGATTATGCCCTCATCCTCGACGATAAGCACCGTTCCGTTCATGGCTGGTTTCCCGTTTTGTTCGTATCATCGTGTTCCTGTGGACAGATGATCGCCGCACCGGATACTCCTTTCCGGAAACAATACCGCCGTAAACCATTTTTTGCGTGTCGCGCCTTGGCAGCGCGCTCCGTCACGCTCCGAATGCGACAGAGCCGAACCATGTCCCCGCTGAGCACAATCGACCGCCGGCCGATGCATTTCGGATTGACAATGCCGGCGTCGGGGTATGGTTTCGCGCTTGTAGCAAATTGCCGATGACAATCGGCCACAAAAAAAGGAGCGTGGTATGAAAAAAACAACTCGATGTGTAGTTTCAACCCTCATTAGTGCCGGCCTGGTGCTGGTATTTTCCGCGACGCGCGGCGGCGCCGATGGCGGGCGCGAGTGCGATTCCAAGCGGGCTCTGAACGGAGCGGAGAAAGCCGCCGTCAACGGCGTTTTTGCAGTGCTGAAGGGTTCGCTTCCCGCCGCGCCGAAGGGCTGGAAGCTGCAACAGGCCCCGGACGCCGCGAAGCTTCCCGCCTGGATCGCCGGCGCGCCGGGCTGCCCGGTGTTTTACGAGTTCGAAAGCGCCTTCTACAGCATGAAGAACGCCATGGAGATGGGGAGCAAGATGGGCAGCCAGCGCATGACGCAGATCGCGATGGAGATCGCCGCCGCCATGCAGCGGGGCGACACCAAGCGCGCCGAGGAGCTCCAGAAGGAGATGGAGGCGCTTCAGAAGGGCGCCACCCCCGCGGAGGGCGTGAGCGTGACGGTCCGGTATCGGTGCAACGGCTCATCGTCGGTCACCCTGGGCTCCGAGTGTAAGCCGGTGTCGATCCCGGGGGCGAAATACGCGTTCATGTGCGAGAGCGCGAATCAGACGACCGTCGCCATCTATCTCGGGCGGTGGACCTCGAGCGGCGGAAGTATCGCCCTCGCGGACAGCCAGAAGAACGCCGCGAACACCTCGCCGCAGGCCATCGAGATCGTCGTGTTCGGACAGTCGGCCTCGACGGTCCAGGACATGGCCCGGAAGATAAACCTTCGGTCGCTCACTGCCGTGATAAAATAGCCATACGGCGTTCGCATGCGACGATACACGGCATCCGGCGGTTTCCCCGGATGCCGTGTGCGTTATGCGACTTATATGCCTCCGCGGAGCGTCCTTCGCGGTCCGGCGCCGGTGATCTCAGTTGGCGCGGTTCGCGATGATGGCGAGGAAGTCCTGCACCGCGGCGGTGAGCTCGTTCGCCCGCGCGAGGATGGCGTTCATGGTCTTCAGGTTTTCCTTGAAGACGGCGTTGATGGCGTTCACGTTGTCCAGCACGTCGTACACGGCCACCTTCTGGTCCACCGTGAGATCGTCGATTTCCTCCGACGTGGCCTTGATCGTCTGCGCCTTCCCGGCGACGATGGTGTTGAGCTGGGACTGGTCGCGGACGGTCGCGGCCATGCGGTGCACGTCGCGGCTGATGTCCTGGATCCGGCGCATCACCTCGCCCGACGCGGCAACCGCCTGCTGGATGGCCTGCGTGTTGCGCGCCAGGACTGCGTTCTTCTCGTCGAGGATCGCGCCGATGTCCTTGACGCTCGCGGCGGTCTGGTCGGCGAGCTTGGCGATCTCTCCGGCCACCACGGCGAAGCTGCGCCCCGACTCCCCGGCCCGCGCCGCCTCGATGGAGGCGTTCAGCGACAGCAGGTTGATCTTGTCGGAGATGTCGTTGATGACGCCCAGCACCTCGCCGATCGACTTCGTGTCGTCGATCACGCCCAGCATCTCCCGCGCGGTCGCGTCGAGCTCCGCCTGGCCTTTTCCCGCGCTCTCGGCCACCCGCCCGGTGGAATCGACCTCCGCCTCGATATTGCGCGCAACGGTCTCCGCCGTCTCTATCAGGCTCTCGATGAGGCGCACCAGGAGCTGCAGCTCCTCGGACTGGCGCGCCGAGAGCTCGGCCACGCCGTTCACGCCTGCCGCGATCGACTCGATGGACGCCCCCACCTGGATGATCGCGAGCGCCTGTTCCTTCACCTGGTCGAGGGAGGCGGCCGTGTCCCCGGTGATCATCGCCGCACGCTCCGAGAGCCGGTCCGCCGTCTCGGCGAGGAGCGCGGTGCGGCCGCTGAACGCGCCGGCGGTCTCGTCCAGCGCGGCGGCGAGCTCGCGGAGTTCGCCCGAATGAGCCGCCGGGTCCGCGGGATTCCCTGCGGCGATCGCGCGCAAGCGCCCGGACATGCGCCGTTCCGCGGAGCGGATCAGCCGGTGCCGAATGAAAAGATATGCGATGGCGATGATGGCGATGCCGAGCGATGCGCCGCTATAGGCGACAAAGAGCGTCCCCGAGCGGTCGGGATCGGTGGCGATATCGGCCGCATAGTAGAGCGCCGAGGCGAGCGCGAGTGCAATCGGCGCGCAGAGAACGATGCCCGTGGAAACGCGATGCAGCCGGGATTCTTTCTGGTTCTGTATCATCCCGTGTTCCTTCCGATTCCAAGGGTGCGCGGGGGCGATGAAAATATCAACACAAATACGTTGTGTCGATCCGTACCGCCCGTGCGTTATTTGAACGCCGCCGAACGAAGCGCCTCGCCGCCCGGCGTGCGCGGGAGGATCACGAATCGGTACTGGCCGCCGTTTCGGGCCGGATTGTGCCACCGCGCCTCGTAGAGATGTCCCTCAGCGTATTTCGTAACCAGCCGGACCGAGAGATCGTACCCGCCGTCGTCCATCGGCGTCCCGGCGACGGCCAGCGGCGTCCATGTTTTTCCATCGGGGCTCGACTCGATGCGCACCAGGGGCCGGTCGAACGCCATCGCGCGCGGGGGCGCGTCGATCCAGCGAAAGCGCCACGACGCCTCGATGCCGCGTGCGCCCTGCTCGAACTCCGGCGCTCCCTGCGGCGAGCGGCGAACGATCGCATCGCCCGATTTCGGAACGAAGGGTTCGCCCTCGAGCGTGAAGGACCACGAGGTTGGGAGTGACGACGGCGCACCGTTAATAAGCGCTCGCGCGAGGTCCGCGGCATGCGCCGCGAGGAACGGTTGCGTGTTCGGGCCGTAGAGCGTGTGCCCGCCCTCGTAGTATTGGCGGGCGTATTCCTCGGGCGTGGTCACATAGCCGAAGTAGCCGTTCGATACGCTGATGGGCGCGACGACGACCGGCGCGGCGCCCGTGAAGGCCGAGGCGCACTGCGCCGCGATCCGCCGCCCCGATTCCGTTGTTATCTCGAAGGGAAGGGGGGCGAGCACGGTGTTTCCGACCTGGATCAATTGCAGGTAGAGAAGATGCGGGAAGTCCTCTTTGGGGAGGATGATCGGCTGCAGCGGACCCGCCGCGATGCGCTTGTGTCCCTGCTCGCCGCCGGTGAAGAACCAGCGCGGCCACCCCGGGGCGAAAAAGGGCAGGCAGCCCACCACGGGCGTGCGGCCGTCCGGGGCCCCCGCGAGGAGGGCGTTGCCCACTTTGGGCTCGCTCGCGAGCGACACGCCGCCGATCGAGCGGTTTGTGGCCAGGTCGATCTCGCGCGCGATGGCGCGGCAGGCGGCTTCGTCGGAAAGCTTCGCGCCGAGCGCGCTAAAGAGCTCGAACTGACGGGCGGCGAGCGCGCTCCCCAGGCGGCGCGCCTCGGGGAAATCGCGCGCATCGCGGTAGTTCGGCGAGTTGTCGCCGTGAGTTCCGTTCGCGGCCGCGTGGACGAAGTCCTCGCCCGCGCCGAGCCGCTCGCGCGCCAGTCGCTCGAACTCGCGCGTCACGGCGGCGAAGACGTCGGCGTTGTACAGGCGGTTCGAGTTCGGGATCACCGTCGCGTGGATCGAATAGCTGGAAAAGGCGGCGCGCGGCACGAAGCGGCCCAACTCGTCGCGGCAGTCCACGCGGACCACGTGGAGCGACGGGTTCACCGCCGCGAAGATGTCGTTCTTCTTCGCTTCGGGGACCGTCGCGTTGTGCCGATAGGCCTCGATGCTGCGGTTGCGGCTGAAGCCGGTGAAGTCCATCGTCCCGGCGGCGACCTTCGCCGGCGCGCTCGTTGTGTGCGCTTCCATAATGGCCGCGGCGATGCGCCCGGCGAGGAAGTCGAAGTAGTCCCGGTCGAATCCGGGCGCGGCGGCGGCGAACCGGTTGTAGAAGTTGCTCTCAAAGTAGCCGCCGGGACCGGAGTGCGTGTGGGTCCCCGCGATCATGAGGGCGTCGGCGCCCACGCCGGTTTCCTTCGCCACGAGCTCGGCGACGCGATGGTGCAGGATGAGCGAGCCGGAGAGGAGGTCGCACTGCACCAGCGCGATGGGCTTCCCGGTTTTCGGTTTGATGTAGATGGCCCGCGCGTACAAGCGCGTCCGGAAGCCCTCGGCGGCGCCCGACTGCTTCGAATAGCCCGCCAGCGGCATGCCCGGGGGCGGGGTGATGTCGACCCGCGCCGCCCCGGCGACGAGCCCGTCGGAGGGGGCGGGCGCGGCGGGCGCGATATTGCGTATGTCGATCTTCACCTGCGGCGCGCTGCAGGCATACAGCCCGAGGCCGAGACCGGCGGCGATGATGATGCGTGCGATGCGTGTTGTCATGGCTTCCTCGCGTGATGGTTGATAGCGCGGCGCGATCGTCCCGCGTGCGTTGCGGCTGCGTAAGACCCTTGCGGGTTGTGCGCTCGCTTTCAAGCTTTTTTTCGCCGTGTGTCGTCGGATAGCGCATGTGGCGCGGCCCGGCGACGCGTGCGCGAAGATGTCGAATGTCGGGGAATGCTGGCGGGAGACTAGAGCATTCCCGGCAGGTGCGATTCCAGGAACTTCTGGTCGTCCATTCCCACGAGATGGCGGTACTTCTCGGATTGAAGCGACAGCAGCTCCTCGCCGCAATCGCAGATGAAGTTGCGCCGCTTGGCGTCGTGATGGCAGAAGTATTTCTGGCCGTCCTGGTACGCGGGGAACACCGCGGCCATGCTCCTGTCCGCGAGCGCCTCTTTGCGCGAGCTCACGATCTCCTTCGAGAGCAGGATGGCCCGCATAACGCCCCGCTCGCAGGTGATGAGCCGCGAGTACTCGGTGAGTCCCCGCTCCGATAGAAACGAGGCGATATCGCGCTCGCAGGCCTTGTCTGCGCATTCCTGCTTGGTGTAGCGGTTTTCGTAGACGTGCGCGCCGAAGCGTTTGTGCGTGTATTTTCCGTAAATGAACTTTTTCTGCTTCAAGGCCCCGAAGCACAGGTAAATCTCGTTCTCCGGGTCGAAGGAGCAAGTGGCCAGCAGCAGATCGAGCTCCTTGCCGCATGCGGCGCATTGTGCGATCTCAGTGCTTTTTTCTATTTCTGTACATTGTGCGTTCATTGAAACCTCTTGGGGGTGTGTTACTACACCATGACAAATATACGAAAGAGACCAAAAAAATTCAATAATAAATCTGGCCATCCGGTTTTATTATTCGCATTGGAGCAAAAAAACACTTGTCATCGTTGGTAAACTGTTTATGTTTTTAGTATGATATGTGATGCGGCATGATGTTCTCACGTCATACACGAAATCGACAATCCGAACCGTACCGGCGCGCTCGGCAACAAGGCCGTGCCGGATCGGCATGCGTGCGAACGGTTGTACAATGCCTGCACATCCTCCTCGCGGTGCTGATGGGCGCGGCGCTTGTTGCCGGCTGCGCACGGCAGGGCGAGGTCCGCGCCTATCCGGCGATCGAATCGGGCGTTCTCGACCTGCGTGATTGGGACTTCGACCGGGACGGGCCCGTGCGCCTGAACGGGAAGTGGGCCTTCTACTGGGACCGGCTCCTCGCGCCGGCCGATTTCGCCCGCGGGACCATCGGGCCCACCGGCTACTATCCGGTGCCGTTATACTGGACCAAGTACGAGGGCCTGGGGCTGCCCGGCCGCGGCATGGCGACCTACCGGCTGACGGTGCTCGCAAAGGGCGCCATCGGCGAGATCGCGATCAAGACGCCGGAGCTGTACACAGAGTACCGCCTCTGGGTGAACGGCGCCATCGTGGACGAGCACGGTACTGTCGCGGGCACCGGGATCCGTTTCCTCAAGCCGAACGTCTTCGCGCTCAATGTCGCCGGCAGCGCGATCGACATCGTTCTGCAGATCAAAAACGAGGCGCACGGCAATGCCGGGATCGGCCAGAACTTCGTCATTGGGACGGCCGCGGACCTGTTCGCCAAGCGCTACTCCGTGCTCATCCTCGAGGTGGCGCTCTCGGCGATCTGCTTCTTCCTGGGGTGCCATCACCTGGTGCTCTTCTCGTTTCGACGCGCGGCGCGCGAGCTGTTGTTCTTCGGGCTCTTCTGCGTCGCGATCGCCATGCGCACGCTCCTCACCGGCGAGACCTTCGTGATGACGCTGCTGCCCGACTTCCCCTTCGCGATCGCGTCGCGTCTCTCGACCTCATCAATCCCGCTCATGGCCATCACCTTCATCTTCTTCGCCGGGGCGCTGTTTCCGGCGCTCGCACGCCGGGCCGTCGTATACGCGATCGCAGGGGTGCATGGGCTCTATCTGGTCATGATCTGGACGACGCCGACCTACTGGTATTCATACGCCTTCCAGCATTATCTGCACGCAGTCACGCTTTGCATGCTGGTGATCCTCTACTGGGTGGTGCGCTCGATCATCGCCGGCAATCGCCTCTCGTACATGTTTCTGGTCGCCTGCGGCGTCCTCTTCGTGGGGGCCTACAACGACATGCTGTTCTATCAGCAGCTCGTCGACACCGGCTACTACCTTTCGCTGGGCTTCACGGGATTCATCATCATCGAGTCGGTCATGCTGGGCATCCGCTTCTCGCAGGAGTACGCCACCATCCGCAGGCTCTCGGACCGGCTGCAGGCGGTGGACTCGCTCAAGGACGAGTTTCTCGCCAACACCTCGCATGAGCTGCGCACGCCCCTGAACGGCATCATCGGCATCACCGAGTCGCTCATCGACGGGGCGACGGGGCCGCTGCCGGAAAACACGGTGCGCAATCTCAATCTCATCGTCTCCAGCGGGCGTCGGCTTGGCATGCTCATCAACGACATCCTCGATTTCTCGAAGATGCGGCACGATGAGATCGTCCTCAATCGCCGACCGACCGACCTGCGCGCCATCGTGGACCTGGTGCTGCTCACCTCGCGCAGTCTCCTGAAGTCCAAGCCCGTGCAGATGTTCAATCGCATCCCCGCCGACATCCCGCTCGTCTTCGCCGACGAGAACCGGCTCCAGCAGGTCCTCTACAATCTGGTGGGCAACGCCATCAAGTTCACCCATGCCGGCGAGATCGCGGTGTCGGCGCGCGTCGAGGCGGGCGCGCCCGGCGCCGACATGGTCGTCGTGACCGTCTCGGACACGGGGATCGGCGTCCCGCCCGATGAGCACGACGCCATCTTCGAGTCCTTCCGGCAGGCCGACGGCTCAACCGCGCGCCTCTACGGCGGCACAGGGCTGGGGCTCGCGATCACGCGCACGCTGGTCGAACTCCACGGCGGGACCATCGGCGTGGAATCCGAGCACGGGAAGGGGGCCGCGTTCTCCTTCTCCCTGCCGGTCGCCACGGGGGTCGCGGACGGGGAGATCGTCGCCTCCGAAACGCAGGGCATCATGGCCCGCGTGGCCGCCGTGCGCGACGCGCTTGTCGAGGATCCGGACGCGTTGGACGCAACGCCGCAACGCGCGACGGACGCCGAGGCGAAAGGAAAGATCCTGGTCGTCGACGACGATGCGGTGAACCAGAAGGTGCTGGCCAACCACCTGCTGCTGCACGGCTACGAGGTGCGCCTGGCCTCCGACGGCTTCCAAGCGCTCGAGCTCGTCGACGGCGAGGGCGGCTTCGACCTGGTGCTTCTGGACGTGATGATGCCGCGCCTCTCGGGTTACGAGGTGTGCCAGCGCATCCGCGAGCGACACGCCGCAAGCGAGCTCCCGGTGATCATGCTCACGGCCAAGAACCTTCTGGTGGACCTCATCAAGGGCCTGGACACCGGCGCCAACGACTACCTCGGCAAGCCGTTCAACAAGCGCGAGCTCATCGCGCGGGTGCGCACGCATATCTCCCTCAAGAAGGCCTCGCAGGAGGCGCGTCGCCTCTACGGCATCGACCGCGAGATGAAGATCGCGCGCGAGATACAGATGTCCATCGTGCCCGAGTCGCTCCCCGCGGTACCGGGGCTCTGCTGCGCCGCGCGCTATCTGCCCATGGCCGGCGTCGGGGGCGATCTCTACTGCGTCGACGTGACCGACGACGGCGCCTTCGCGGTCCTGTTCACCGACGTGTCCGGCCACGGCGTGCCCTCGGCCCTCATCGCCAGCATGGTCAAGATCGCATTCGAGGTCCAGAAGCCGCTCGCGGCGCGGCACGACTGCTATCTGCAGGAACTTAATCGCATCCTCATGCCCAATATCCGTCCGCAATTCCTCACGGCCTGCTATTTATACATCGAGCCGGCCGAGCGGCGGCTCCATTATTCCAATGCGGCGCATCCGCCCCTTCTGATCCATCGTCGGGAAACGGGCGAGCTGCTTTCCTTTAAGCCCCGTGGCAAGCTCCTGGGGGTGGTCGATGATATCGCCTGCTCGTCGGAAGAGATACCGCTGCGGACGGGCGACCGGCTGGTCCTGTACACCGACGGCATCACCGAGGCGCTCGAGGCCGGGAGCGACAAAAAACTGAAGGACGTCGAGGCGCACATGTTCGGTACCGAGGCCTTCACGGCGGCGATACGGTCCGGCGCCGAGCGCCCCGCCGGGGAGTTCGCCGATCATCTGCTCGCCGAGCTCGAACGCTGGACCGGCACGAACCAGTTCAATGACGACGTGACGCTCATGGTGATCGACGTCGAGTGATTGGCATGATCCGCCCGCTTCACTGTCGATTGAGCGCGTACGGTGGGCCATGTGAAGACCCATTTCGTGAAGACGATCACGATGATGCTCGCGCACGATCGTGCGTCGGGGACTCCGGCCGTACGCTCGATTCGTAGAGGGGGTAACCAGCATGAATATTGTTTTCCTCGACGCAGCGACGCTGAACTTCGGCGACATGGACATGGGGCCCATCGCCGCCTGCGGGGACTATCGCGAGCACTGCCTCACCGCGGCGCATGAGACCGCCGCCCGTCTCGCGGGCGCCGAGGTCGCGATCACCAACAAGGTCGTCGTCGACCGCGCGGTGCTGGACGCCTGTCCCGCCCTGCGGTTTGTCGCCGTCGCCGCGACCGGGTACAATGTCGTGGATGTCGATGCCGCGCGCGAGCGCGGGATCGGCGTGGCCAATGTCCCCGGCTACTCGACCGAATCGGTGGCGCAGCTCGCCATGGCGTTCATCCTCGCCCTCTCGACGCGGCTCATGGAGCACGATCGCGCCGCGCGCGGGGGCGCGTGGGAACGCTCGCCCATGTACACCATGGGCGACTGGCCGTGGCGCGAGCTTGCCGGCGCGACGGTCGGCATCATGGGGCTGGGGGCCATCGGCGCGCGCGTCGCGGAACTCTGCCGCGCCTTCGGGATGCGCATCGTTGCGCTGGGGCGCGAAGGCGTATCGTACAACGGGACCGTGGAGCGCGTCGGGCTCGACGAGCTCGCGGCGCGCTCGGAGTACGTGTCTATCCACATGCCGCTCACGGACTATTCGCGCCGCCTGGCGGACGCGCGTTTTCTCGGGATGATGAAGCCGACGGCGTATCTCGTGAACCTGGCGCGCGGTCCCATCGTGGACGCGCATGCGCTCGCGGAGGCGCTGAGGGCGGGACGCATCGCCGGCGCCGCCGTCGACGTGCGTGACGTCGAGCCGCCGCCCGCGGACGATCCGCTCCTCGGCGCGCCCAACCTCATCGCCACCCCGCATGTCGCGTGGGCGAGCGTGGAGGCGCGCCGGCGGCTCATCGCCGAGATCGCGGCGAACATCCGGGCCTACCGGGACGGCGCGCCGCGGAACATCGTGAACTCCTGATGCGCGCCGTTGCGGCCCGCCCTCGCGGCGTGATCCCCCTTACGGCGATGCGGTCGACCGGCCGCACCGGCGCTGCGTTTCGGATCAGGGCATGGAGCGGAACTGGATCATCGTCTGGATCATTCCAGCGCACTCGCGGTTTTTCAATTGCTTTTTTCTCCCGCGATGCGGGAAATGCGCCATCGGCGGCGTGACCCGCATCGGCCGAAACAACAGGGGGCCCAATGGAAAAACCCGTCAGCAATATGAACATAGAGATCAAGGTGGACGAGCACGACGCAGTCGGCAAATTCACGAATTTCGCGAACATCACCCATACCCCGGAGGAGTTCATCGTCGATTTCCTCTTCGTCAATCCCGTGCCGCCGCCCGGCTTCGGCAAGCTCATGGCGCGCCTGGTGATGACGCCGGGCCACGCCAAGCGCATCCTGGGCGCGCTCAGCGAGAACATTCGCAACTACGAGGAGCACTTCGGGGAGATCCGCATCGCGCAGTTCCCCGGGGGGCCCGATTCCGTGCAGTGACGCGACGCGCAATTTTTTTGCTTGCGCGCTGGGCGGCGCTTTCGGTAGTGTTCGTTTTTGCGTTACCAGCGATCAATAACGAAAATCTGGAGGTACCCATGCCATACAAGATCACCGATGACTGCACCAGCTGCGGCGCCTGCGCGAGCGAGTGTCCGGTCGAGGCCATCAAGGAAGGCAAGAACAAGTATGTCATAAACCAGGACGAGTGCACCGACTGCGGCTCCTGCGTGGACGCCTGTCCCGCCGACGCCATCGTCGAGGCGTAGTCGTCACGAGCGCTACGGGGTTCACGATGCGCGCTTCGACGGCCCGTCGTGACCTTCGTGGCGTCGTCGCGCGCCCCCGCGCGCGCCACTAAGAAACGCAGGTGCGCACCCTCGTTTTAATCATTGCCGTCACGCTTGGCATCTCCGCACCGCCGGCCGGCGGGAACGACGCGCAGCGGCTGGCCGAGGCCTCCCGCAACTACCTCAAACTCGAAAAAATCTACATGCACTGGAACGAGCCCTGGTTTCGCAAGGGCGGCTACTACCGGCAGGTGATGTACGACTACCTGGTGGACCTCATCGGGAAAGAGATCCACACCGACCATACCTTCATGCTGGTCTCGCCCGAATCGATCTACCGTCAGGAGGTGCAGTGTCAGGTGCGCAGCGGACGATGGCTGCACATCGTCGGGAAGTTTTCGATCGCCGATATAAAAAAGATCATCGGGGACGATATCGGCTTGCTCAAGGGCTGGTGGCGCTCCCGGAAGATGATCGCCGTGTACGGCAAGGTGCGCAGGTTCAGGATCGACGAGACGGAAACGCGCAAGGAGATCGTGCTGTACCTCGAGACCGTGCATGTCCGGGAGTAGAAGGCGGTTGGGCGAAAAATGATTGCATTATTTCCATGGATGCGAAATCAGGGTATCGATGGCCTTGCCAAGGGACGCTCCCCGCGCGGGAGCTTTTTTATTGGCGGGGGCCGGGAGGGAATATGTGCGGCATAGTCGGCTACGTGGGTAATGAGAGCGCGTTAGACGTCATCTTGAGCGGGCTCAAGCGACTCGAGTACCGGGGGTACGATTCATCGGGCGTGGCGTTGGTGAACGGGAACATGTTCATCGAGAAACGGGTGGGAAAGATCTCCAATCTCGAGGATCACCTGGCCGGGAAAAACCTCGGCGGCTTTCACGTCGGGATCGGCCACACGCGTTGGGCCACGCACGGGGTGCCGTCGGACATCAACGCCCACCCGCACACCGGTTGCCACGAACGCATCGCCATCGTGCACAACGGCATCATCGAAAACTACGCCGCGATCAAGAAGATGCTCATCGACAAGGGCCATATCTTCTCCAGCGAGACCGACAGCGAGGTCATCGCCCACCTGATCGAATACTACATCGAAAACAACTCGTTCCTCGACGCGGTCCTCAAGGCGCTCGCGAAGCTCGAGGGGACCTACGGCATCCTGGCCATCTCCGAGAGCGAGCCCGACACCATCATCGCCGCGCGCAAGGGGAGCCCCCTGCTGCTCGGGATCGCCGACGACGCGATGATCCTGGCCTCCGACGCCAGCGCCATCATCGAGTACACGCGAAAGGTGGTCTACCTGGAGGACGGTGAGATCATCGAGGTGAAGAAGGACAAGATGAAGACCTTCGACCTCGAGCGACGCCGCATCGATAAAAAGGTCGAGGACATCACCTGGGACATCAGCGACATCGAGAAGCAGGGCTTCGAGCATTTCATGCTCAAGGAGATCTTCGAGCAGCCCGAGACCATCCAGAACGCCTATCGCGGGCGGATCGTGATCGACGAGGGGCTGGTGCGCCTGGACGGCATCACCCTGAGCCGCCAGGACATCAACGACGTGCGGCGCGTGATCCTCATCGCCTGCGGGACCTCGTTCCATGCGGCCCTGGTGGGCGAGTACCTCATCGAGGAGTTCGCGCGCATTCCGGTGGAGGTCGAGTACGCATCGGAGTTCCGCTACCGGCGGCCCATCCTCCTGCGGGGCGATCTCATCGTCGTCATCAGCCAGTCGGGGGAGACGGCCGATACGCTCGCGGCGCTCCGTGAGGCGCGTGACCGGGGCGCGAACGTGGTCGGCATCACCAACGTGGTGGGGAGCACCATCGCGCGCGAGTGCAACGCCGGCGGCGTGTATCTTCACGCGGGGCCGGAGATCGGCGTGGCCTCCACCAAGGCCTTCACCTCGCAGATCGTGGTTCTCTATCTCCTGGGGATCTTCCTCGCGCGGCGCAAGGGCATGACCGCGGACGAGGCCGGCGCGCTTCTGCGCGAGCTCACCAAGATCCCCGACAAGGTCCAGTGGATACTGGACCGCGCCGATGCGGTGAAGGAGGTCGCCGAGCTGTATAAGGATACGGCCAATTGCCTGTATCTCGGGCGAGGGATCAATTTTCCCGTCGCGCTCGAGGGCGCCCTCAAGCTCAAGGAGATATCCTACGTTCACGCCGAGGGATATCCCGCCGCCGAGATGAAGCACGGGCCCATCGCCCTCATCGACGAGAACATGCCCGCGGTGTTCGCCGCGCCGTTCTGGGACGAGGTGTACGCGAAGGTGGTGCACAACATGCAGGAGGTCAAGGCGCGCAGCGGGAAGATCATCTGCATCGCGACCGAGGGCGACCAGGAAATCCTGAAGCACGCCGATCACGTTCTGCGCATACCCAACATCGGGAAGATGCTCTCGCCGCTGTTGTCGGTCATTCCGCTGCAGCTGCTCTCATATTACGTCGCCGTGCTCAGGGGGTGCAACGTGGACCAACCCCGAAACCTGGCCAAGAGCGTGACGGTGGAGTAGCGTTTTTGCAACTTTTTGCGAACCGGGGCGCGATTAGTATTGACAGCCGCCCCGTCGCGATTACAGTTTAACCGTACACGACCGGGGCATGACCAATCATTCACGGGCGGCGGTGCGCGATGCCGCATCATATCTGAGTATGAGGGAATAGTATGATAATTATAGAAAACATCGATCATGTGGGGCTCACCGTTTCCAGCCTCGATAAGTCCATCCAGTTCTTTAAAGAGCTCTTCGATTTCGAGATCGTCGAGCGCATCACCAACGCCAATCAGGCGTTCATTCGGGTGGGCGACATCATTCTGTGCCTGAACGAGGTTAGCGGCTACCGCTGCCCGGAGGAAACGAAAAACCATATCAGCTTCTACATCGACGAGGAGGACTTCGATGACGCCGTCGACGAGCTCGGCGAGCGCGAGGTGCCCATCGTCTTTGGCCCCGAGAACCTCCGGAAGGGCCAGTCGGTCGTCTTTCTCGATCCCGATGGAAATCGGATCGAGCTGTGCTATCCCCGCATGAACCCGTGACACCCGAGGACGCCTTTCGGCGCGCGCGCGTGATCCCCGTGGCGGTGCTTGATGACGCCGCCGCCGCGGTCGATCTTGCCGCCCTCCTCGTCCGCCATTCCTTGCCGCTCATCGAAGTGACCCTGCGCACGAGCGCATCGCGCGACTGCATCGAGGCGATCGCCGCGCGCGTTCCCGAAATCTGCGTCGGCTGCGGGAGCGTGCTTTCCCCGGACGATCTCGATGCCGCCATGGACGCCGGAGCGCGCTTCGCCTTCGCGCCCTGCCTCGACGAGGCGGTCCTCGCGCATGCGGCGCGTCGCGGGCTTCCGTTCGCGCCGGGCGTTGCCACGCCCACCGAGCTCGGGCGCGCGCTCGCGCTCGGGTGCGCGCTGGTCAAGGTGTTTCCGGCCGCGCCGCTGGGGGGCCCCGGTTTCGTGCGCGCGCTCTGCGCCCCGTTTGCGACGCGGACGCCGCGGGTGGTCCCCACCGGCGGCGTCTCCGAGGAGGCGATCGCCGACTATCTTGCGATACCCGAGGTCGTGGCCGTCGGGGCGACCTTTTGCGCCGATCCCGCGCTCGTCGCGCGGCGCGATTTCGACGAGCTCGAGCGGCGCATCATGCGCGTGCGGCGGGCGATCGACGGGGACCGCGATCGACGTATTCATGCGTGACGAACGAGCGGCAACCGATCTCCTCGGGCGCGCCCTCGACCGTCGTGCCGATCTTCACGCGAATTCCCGCACCACCTGCTATCGAATTTTCAACGGCGGGGGCGATGGGATTGACGGCCTGTGCGTGGACCGTTACGGTGAATACCTGTTGGTCCAGCTCTACGAGCCCTCTTTGTACGATGCGATCGACGTCATCCGCGCTTCGCTGGAAACAATCGCCGCGCGCACGCCCTTCCCGGTCGCCGGGGTCCTCGCGAAGGACCGGACCCTGGTGCGCGAGACCGTCGAGATCGCCGAGCGCCGCCGCAGCGTGCTCCTCCTCGGGGAGCGCCCGCCCGAGGACTATGTGGTGCTCCAGAACGGGCTGCGCGCAGCCGTGGACCTTCTGCATGGCCAGAATACCGGCGTCTTTCTCGATATGCGCGAGGTGCGCGATGCGCTAGCGCAGGTGTACGCCGAGACGCACGATCTCATCAACCTCTTCTGCTATACGGGGTTGTTTTCCGTGCATGCGCTGGCGCATGGCGTGTCGCGCGCCGTGAACGTGGACCTCTCCCGGCCGTTTCTGCGACGCGCCCGACGCAATTATGCCCTCAACGGCCTCCCGGTCGACGATCGCGATTTCATCTGCGGCGATTCGTTCGAGTGGTCGCGGCGCTTCTCGCGGCAGGAGCGGCGGTTCGACCTCGTCGTGTTCGATCCGCCCACATTCTCGCGCAACAAGCGCAAGACCTTTTCGGTGAAACGGAACTATCGTCAGGCGCTCGCCGCGCTCGATATGATCGCGGGGCGATACGCGCTCACCGCGGTTAACTCCCAGACGGTATGCGAGGATGAGTATCGCGCATTCCACCCGCCCGGGTGGAAATGCCTGTTCGTCCGGCACGAACCGCCGGACTTTCGGTTGGACGGGGCGCCCTATCTCAAGGCGGGCCTCTGGCACACGCGATGAAAAATCCTTGACAGCGCGCTCGTCGCCGCGAATGGTCAGAGGAGGATTGATGGCCCTCGGGTTCCCCGCGAGCGAACTGATCCCACACGCAATCACAACGAAACCGGAATGGGAAGTGGTGCTATGCTGTATCTGTCCATCGCATTAATAGCGGCGGGGGTGCTGTTTATCCTGTATTCCTTGATGAGTTCGAAACATGCCCCGACGGCCCGTGCGGGTCGCGAACCGTTGGAGACGGGCCCGCGGGACAGCGATGCCGATGCGCTGCGCGACGTTCTGCCGCCGCGCCCGGTCCCCGCGTCCGAGCGGATCGACGCGCCCCACGATGTGCGCGAGCGCCATCCGCTCGACGACATGCGCTGTTCGCATGAATGGACGTCCGGCGCCGATGCGCGACAGGATGCGCCGCGTGATCAGCCGGCCAATGAAGCCGGTCTCGCGCACGGGTCCGATGCCGGAGCGACTGACGCCGCCGGTTCGACCGATGCGCCGGCGTCGCGCGCGGGTGCGGATGATCCGGCGTCATCGACGGACGCCGCGGATGGCGCCGCCTATGCGGTGCTCTACGAGGACGCCTCGAACGTGATCGACTATTACGCCGGCGACACCGCCATCGATCCATCGCTGGCGGCGTATTCGAAAATCAGGCGGGTGGGCCGGGGCGCGCTTGAACAGGCGCGCGACGGCGTCAATTTTTACATTGGGAAGAAGTTCTATCGATACGATTTCTATCGGATCGCCGACCTCCGCGCGGGAAGCGGGTATCTTGCGCTTTCGCTCAAGGACAGCGATACGGTCCGTCTGTTCATTTTTGAACGGGGGGGCGCCATCGCCTCTGAGATCATCATCCGCTATAACGAGTACAAGAAGGGTCAAGTGTAATTATGTATTACCGCTATAAATCAAAGAAACGGGACAACAAGCTGGTCAAGTTCCTGTTTATCGCCGTTTGCCTGTGCGTAATAATCTTCCTGGGCTATACCTATCGAAGCCATCTGATGTTTTGGAAGTATTCCTACAATAAGCTCTATGCGAAAATCAGTCGCATTCAGGCGGTCAAGGACCCCGCGCTGCGGCGGACCCAGCTTGTCGAGCTTACGAAGCAATGCGATGGCGCAAAAACCGACAATGAGATCGATCCGGACACCTTTTTTCTCGCCGGGCGCGCACACTACCAGCTCGGGGAGGAGCTGGTGAACCGTTCCTTCACCCGCATGGTGATAGACGATGCGCTGACCGTCCATGACGCCGCGGCGCGACGGGAGTTCATGCAGGCGATCAAGGACATCCGCAAAGGGTTCGCGCTGCTCAAGAAGGACGACGTCACGGAGAACCATCTCTACCTCGCGCGGGCGATGCTCTACCTCAATTTCGCATCGCCGAACGAATTGTACGCACTGGTGCAGCGGTACGACACCGACCGCCTTAAAGGAATGCCCGAACAGGCGCGGGTGCTGGCCACCCTCGCGGTGATGGCGGGCGCTGTCGAGCCCGGGCTTGCGATCATGCGGGGGTATGGCGCGCCGGAGGGCGTCGAGGGCCTGCTGTTTCTCGCCGCGCTCGAGCGGACGGGAAAGCGCTACACCAGCGCGATCGGCGAGTACAAGAAGGTGTTGCAGTCGAGCCAGGACGCCGCGGCGCTCAAGAATGCGCACGCCAACCTCGGACGGATCTATTACATCCAGGCGCTGTATCGCGAATCGGCCGACCACTTCGAGCACGCGCTCATGCTCGATAAAAACGACGCCGCGGTCAAGGTGCAGGCGGGCAAGGCGCACGCCGCGCTGGGAAACAAGGCGCGTGCGACGGCCCTCTGGACCGAGGCGCTCGCCGCAGACGCGGCGAATGAAGAGGTAAAAAAACTTCTCGGCGCGCGCTGAGGCCGGTATTTGTCGGATAATGGCTTGACAAAAAACGGCGGTAAAATTTACTACCGGGCAAAACCATCGCGCGGGACAATCCACAGGAGACGATAAATGATTTTCGACAAGTTTTACAGCATGTTTTCGAACGACATGGGAATCGATTTGGGCACGGCGAACACGCTCGTTCATGTGAAGGGGCAGGGGATCGTGCTCAGCGAGCCGTCGGTCGTCGCCTGTCAAACGAGCACGGGAAAGGTCCTGGCGGTGGGCCATGAAGCGAAGCGGATGCTCGGCCGGACGCCCGGCGACATCGTCGCCATCCGCCCCATGAAGGACGGGGTGATCGCCGATTTCGAAACGACCGAAAAGATGATCCGGTATTTTATCACCAAGGTGCACAAGCGCAAGGCCCTCGTGCGGCCGCGCGTGGTCATAGGCGTGCCGTCGGGCATCACCGAGGTGGAGAAGCGCGCCGTGCGAGAGTCCGCCGAACAGGCCGGCGCCCGTGAAATCTTCCTTATAGAGGAGGCGCTGGCGGCAGCGATCGGCGCGAATATCCCGATCCATGAGCCGGCCGGCCACATGGTCGTCGATATCGGCGGCGGGACCACCGAGATCGCGGTCATTTCCCTGGGCGGCATGGTGATCGCCGACTCAATCCGCATCGCCGGCGACGAGTTCGACGAGGCGATCGTGAAATACATGCGCACGCAGTACAACCTGGTGCTCGGCGAGCGCATGTCCGAGGACGTGAAGTTCCGCATTGGAAACGTGTTTCCCGAAAAGAAGATCGAAACGATGGAAATCAAGGGCCGGGACGCCATATCCGGCCTCCCGCGCACCCTGGAAATCGATTCCGCCGAGATCCGGAAGGCGCTCAAGGAGCCGGCCGACCAGATCCTCGAGGCCATCAAGCATGCGCTTGAAAAGACGCCCCCCGAGCTCGCCGCGGACATCGTCGAGCGCGGCATCGTCATGACCGGCGGCGGATCGCTCCTCAAGGGCCTGGACAAATACATAAGCAAGGAGACCGGCGTCCCGGTGATCCGGGCCGAGAACCCGCTCACCTGCGTTGTGCTCGGAGCGGGCAAGTTCCTCGAGGAAATCAAGAACCTGTACCGGGCGAACCTCAAGTAAGGGGGCCGCGCGGACGCCTGTCGGTTTGCGTCCGCGCCATGCGAAATCGCCGTCCCCGGCGTCTCGCGAAGCAACGCCATGCGCATGCGCGCATGGTACTTATGATTGTGGACGTATGATGCAATGCTCGAATTCCTTATACGAAACAGAACCATCGTTTGCTTTATCTTCTTCACCCTGTTCTGCATCATCGCCTTGTCGCTCCAGTCGACCACCTTCACCATGAGCATCGAGGGGGTCGGCAACATGTTTATCCTGCCATTCCAGTTCGGCTACCACAAGGTCCAGGGGGGCGTCCACCTGCTTTGGGCCGGGTTCACCGAGCTCCGTTCGGTGCGCGACGAGCTTGAACGAACGCGAAAGAAGCTGAATCAGTTCGAGACGGCCTCCGAGGAGCTCTCGGAGATCCGGCGCGAGAACGACCGACTGCGCGCGATGCTGTCCATGCGGCCCCAGGTGCAGTTCGAGTCGATCCCCGCGCGGATAATCTCCAAGGACCCCGACAATTGGTTCCGCACCATCGTCATCGACCGCGGAACCGGCGACGGCATCGCCGTGAACATGCCGGTCATCGGTTTCAACGGCGAGAACAAGGCCGTGGTGGGCAAGGTGATCGAGGTCCGCCGGTTCGTTTCGCGCATCCAGCCCATCATCTCCGGCACCATGAAGCTCGGCGTGGTCTTCCAGGAGAGCCGCTACCCGGGGCTCTTGTCCGGCTTCACGGCGAATTCGAGCCTGTGCCTCATCGACTATATCAGCAAGTCCACCGTCGTGAAGTTCGGCGACCTGGTGGTCACCTCGGGGCAGGGCGGCATCTTCCCGGCGGGGCTCATGGTGGGGAAGGTGGCCAAGACCAATCTCATGGACTCGAATTCCTTCCAGCGCGTTCTGGTGCAGCCCATCATCGACTTCGACCGGATCGAAGAGGTGTACGTGATCAAGAAGGAGCCCGACAAGGCCATGCTGGAGCTGCTGGGGGAGTGATATGATCTTTACTTATCTCATCACAGCCGGCCTCATCATCGCTTCGCTGGTCATTCAGGGGCATCCCTCGTTCGACGTGCTGCGGATCGCCGGCGTGAAGCCGGACCTCCTGTTTATCATCGTCATCTATTTCGGCTACTCGTTCGGATCGTTTTACGGCGAGGTCACGGGTTTCGTGGGCGGCCTTTTGCACGACGCGATCTCCAATTCGCCCATCGGGTTCCTGGCCTTCTCGAAGATGGCGCTCGGGTTCGTGGTCGGCATGTTCGGGCGTGCCGTCTTTAAGGAGAACATCCTCACGGTGCTGCTCCTGCTGTTCATCGCATCGCTGGCGAAGGGCGTTCTTTCGCTGTTTTTGGCGTTCGTTTTTCACCAGGCGGCCGTGTCCGACATCTTAAGCATCATCATCCCCGAGGCGTTCTACAACGCCATCCTCGCCCCGCCGCTCTTCTTCCTGCTCGACCGCCTTTTCGAGCACGAACTGTCCCGAGAGGGGTACTGATCCATGCCTCAGCAGTCGCTCAGGACCAGAATGTTGGAAGCATTCCGGATGCGCATGTTCTTTTTCTTGGGCGTCGTCACGCTGGTCATCTTCGTGATCGTGGTCCAGATCATCAACCTGCAGCTCATCCGCGGCGACGAGTATCGGGAGAAGTCGCGGATGAACATGGAGAACTACGTCCCCATTCCGGCGGCGCGCGGCGAGATCTACGATCGCAACTTCAACCCGAACGCAAAGAGCGTGGTGATCGTCTCGAACCGCCCGTCGTTCAATGTCACCATGGTGCCCTCCAACTTCAAGAAGAAGGACGAGTACCGCACGGTCATGCGGCGGCTCTGCAAACTCCTCGCCCTGCCGTACGATGAGACCGTCGAGGGCATCGCCAAACTCAATCCCTGGGAGCGCGTGACCATCAAGGAGGACGTCGATTTCAACTCCATCGTGACGCTCGCCACCCACCAGGACAAGTTTCCCTTCATCGATTGGGAGGCCTCCACGGTGCGGGTCTATAACTTCGGGAATATGTTCGCGCACGCAGTGGGGTATACCGGCAGCATCAGCCGCGAGGAATTTAAAAAACTCAGGAATTTCGGGTACCGGCACTACCAGAAGGTCGGCAAGGCCGGCCTGGAGAGCGAACACGACATCCTCCTGCGCGGGTCCGACGGCTACATTCGCCGCATCGTGGACGTTCGCAAGCGCACCGACGTGGAGGAGGTGGGACTGCATCCGGTGTCCGGGAGCAACATGGTCCTCACCATCGATTACGAGATCCAGCGGATCGCGCACGAGGCGATGGAAGCGCACCCCAAGGGTTCCGTTATCGTGATGAAGGCGGCCAGCGGCGAGGTCCTCTCCCTGCTCTCCAAGCCCGATTACGACCCGAACCTTATCATCTCCAAGGACAATGTCACCACCATCAAGGACCTCATGGAGGACAAGGAGCGGCCGTTCCTCAACCGGGCCATCATGTCCAAGTACCCCCCGGCGTCGACCTTCAAGCTCATGACGGCGATCGCCGCGCTCGAATCCGAGCGCTGGGACCCGGCGACGCAGCTGTATTGCCCCGGGAAATACACCCTGAAGGGGTACGTGGACAAGGACTTCTTCTGTTACGACGTCCATGGCACCAACAACATGGAGTGGGCCATCTGCAAGTCGTGCAGCGTCTATTTCTACCAGGTTGGGTTGCGCACAACGCCAACGCGCATCCTCGAGTACGCCGGCTATTTCGGGCTGGGCGAGAAGACCGGCATCAACCTCCCCGGGGAGATCCCGGGCTTCATTCCCTCGGGCAAGTGGAAACAGAAGACCTTCGGCCAGACCTGGTACGACGGCGATACGGTGAACCTCTCCATCGGGCAGGGCTTCATTTCGGCGACGCCCATCGGCATGGCCGCTTTCGTCTCGGGAATCGTGAACAATGGAATCATCTTCAAGCCGAACCTGGTCCGGGAGGTGCGCTCCCAGGACAACCGCAGGGTGGTGCAGACCTTCCGGCCCGTCAAGATGCGGGAGATCCCCCTCTCGCAGCGCACGCTCGCCGTGGTGAAAAACGGCATGCGCATGGTGGTCGCCTCCGGAACGGCGTCGCGGCTCTCGGGCCTCAAGGTCCCCGTGGCGGGGAAGACGGGAACGGCGCAGACGCGTTCCAAGCGGATGGAGGACGCCTCCCAGCACGCCTGGTTCGTGGGCTATGCGCCCTTCGACGCGCCCCCCGAACAGGCGATCGTGGTGGTGGTTATGGTCGAATACGGCGTTGCCGGCGCCGCGACGGCCGTCCCCGTGGCGGAACGAATTTTCGGGAAACTCCTGTCCCAGGGCTATTTCAATGCTGAAAAGAAATGAGATCTACAAAATAGATTATCTCCTGGTTGTCGCGATGGCGCTCATCGTGCTCATCGGCATCCTCATGATCTACAGCGCCGGCTTCGATCCCATCGAGAAGGTGAACAGCGGACTGTTCAAGAAACAGCTGCTCTGGTTCATTATCGGGTTCGTGTTGATGATCGCCCTGACATTCGTCAACTACAACTGGCTGGGCGATTATTCCCTGCACATCTTCATCGTGATCCTCCTGATGCTGCTGTTCACGGTGATCTTCGGCCGCCCGGTGCGCAACTCCAAGGCGTGGATCACGCTCGGGGTGTTGTCCATACAGCCCTCGGAGTTCATGAAGCTCTCCCTGATCATCATCCTGGCGAAGTACCTTGAGCTGCGCGAGATGGAGATCGGGCATTTCCGCGAGCTCGTGATCCCGGCGCTGCTCACCTTCGTTCCCATCATCATCATTCTCCTGCAGCCGGACTTCGGCACGGCGCTGGTTTTCATACCGATCCTGTTCACGATGCTCTTCGTGGGGGGTGCCGACATCACGCACCTGGTGTCGATCATCCTCATCGCGACCATCGCGACGGTGGTCCCCATGGTCATCACTTATCGCGAGTGGGTGGGAGAGGAGAGCGCGAACATGCTGCTGGACCTGTTCAAGAACACCGACCTGATCTTCGTGATTTCCGGGGTGCTCATCCTCATCGCCCTTGCGGCATTTATCCTTCATTTCTTTTTCGTGAAAAAGTTCTATCGCCGGATCTATGTTCCCGCGTCGGTGATGTCGATGGGGCTCTTCTTCTCGGTCATCATCATGAAATACCTCAAGGAGTACCAGAAGAAGCGCCTCCTGGTGTTCCTCAACCCGGACCTCGACCCGCACGGATCGGGGTACAACGTGATCCAGTCGAAAATCGCCGTGGGCTCCGGCGGCTTCCTGGGCAAGGGCTTCCTTAAGGGCAGCCAGGCGCAGCTCGGGTTTCTTCCGGAGAAATCGTCCGACTTCATCTTCTCCGTGGTGGCCGAGGAATGGGGCTTTATCGGGTCGATCGTGCTGGTCGGTCTTTTAGGCGTGATCATCTACAAGGGGATCTACATCGCGCTCGAGTCGAAGGACAAATTCGGCGCGCTTCTGGCCAGCGGCATCACCACCTTCTTCTTTTTTCACATGCTCATCAACATCGGCATGGGGATCGGCATCATGCCGGTGACCGGCCTCCCGCTCACCTTCGTCTCCTATGGCGGATCGAACCTCATCGTGTCGATGATGTGCATCGGCATCCTCATCAACATCCGCATGCGCAAGTTCGTGTATTGACCGGCTATGGCCGGTGATCGTCGTCGGGGTGTTCATAGTCGCGAACGAGCACCGGGTTCGTCCCGAGGGTGCTCGCCGCATTGTGGGGGCGACCGATCGGCGTGAGCATCCGAAAGGTGGAATCCCACACGCAGCGGCACTCGTCGCACTGGTAGCGGCTGCGCGGATCGTCGTCCACCACGTAGTGCCGCAGCCATCCCTGGCCGCCGCACCACGGGCAGGCCCGCAGGATCTCGCCGCATTCGACGCATCGGTGCAGCGCGAATCCGGGAGGATCGTCCCGGAGGTGTCGCACCGATCGCGTGCCGCATCGCTCGCAGAGCGCCCCGTCCCGCATCTCGTCCATCGATACGCCTCCCCGCTGAACCGTAAAAAAACTTTACTTGCAATTTTTCGTCAAGTCGTATACCATATTAAAAAATGTCATTTTTCGCGACTATACTGGGTAACGAACCGCGCACGCGATGATAATAGCGATTTGTATTGTTGTATTGCTGCTCTCCTTCGGCTTCCACCTGTTTTTTCTCATGCAGTACGTGGTCACCAAGGACACGCGGCAGCTCAGGCGCTTCGTCAACACGGCCATCAGCAATATCGTCATTGCGGGCGGGGTGACCATCCTGGTGCTCTTCCGGCCCGACCTCATCCGCAGCATCGACGTGGACATGCTGTTGTGGATGATCACCGGCGCCATCATGGTGATGATGGTGACGATCAAGGTGACCATCGTCCGGAACATCATGCAGCGCGCGAAGGACCCGGCGTTTTTCCATTATAACTATTTCGGCAAAAAAATACTGGATCCGGGCGTGGTGAAGCCCGGCGAGGTGATGGTGTTCATGCTCACCATGCCGTTTTTCCTGCTGGCCGGGGCGTATTTCGTCGCCCGGATCGTGAACTGGGCGTTGAAGATATGACGGGAGGACGCGCCGCGCGATGCTAATATCCATCTTTCTGGTGTTGATGCTGCTCTCCTTCGCCCTGCACATACTGTTTCTCGGGCAGTATGTGATGACGCGGGACAATCGCGCGCTCAAGCGCTTCGTCAACACGGCCGTGAGCAATATCACCATCGCCGGGGCCATGACGGTGTTGGTGCTGTTCAATCCCTCGCTGGTGCGGGACATCGACGTCATGTTCCTGCTCTGGCTCCTCTCCGGGGGCGTGATGCTCATCCTGCTGGGCGTGAAGGTCATGATCTTCCGGACGATCTATCGGCGCAGCCAGATGCCCGAGCACTACCATTTCAATTTTTTCGGGAAAAAGGTGCTCCACGCGACGGTGGTCAAGCCGATCGAGGTGATGGTGTTCATGATCACCATCCCGTTTTTTCTTATATGTGGGGCCTATTTTGTCGCGCGGCTCATCAATCTTTTTCTCTACAATCGCCTGTAAATCCCAATTTTTACTGGATTTTTTCGTGAAAGATGATACACGTGCAATCATCACGGCGTGCGGGTGTGTACCCGCAGCCGATGGAGCACAGAGAACAGGAGGATGCCATGGCGTTCATAAGCGAGCATGTAAAAAAGAATTCCGATAAATGCATGAATTGTGCGTTTATGAAAATTAGAGCGGTGAAGTTGGACAGACACAGTATTTTGTACGACGAGGCGAAAATGACATTCGAGGGCCTTGTGGAGGGCATGAACCGGGGTATGTGCACCATGTGCCCAAGTTGCAAGGATTTCGAGAAGGTATATGGGGTGAAGCCGTACGAGTATTTCAAATTCAGCGATCAAAAATAAACCTGTGAGCCGGAACGCTGGTCGCCGGGGAAATTCTGCGGGAAGCTGCGAGGTGGTATATCATATCAAAAACGGCGGTGGTCCTCTTGAGCGGCGGTATCGATTCCGCAACGGTCGCGATGATGGCCGTCCGTCAGGGGTTTTCGGTCCATGCGATCACGTTTTCATACGGACAGCGGCACGCCATCGAGATCGATTGCGCACGCCGGGTGGCCGCGCAGATCGGCATCGCCGGGCATATCGTGATTGACCTGAACCATGCCGTCTTCGCGTCCTCGTCGCTTGTCGCTGAATCGGGGATACCGGTACCGCACGGGCGCGATTACGCGCATAGCGCGGATATCCCGAGCACCTACGTCCCGGCGCGCAATATCCTGTTTCTCTCGTACGCCCTGGCGTATGGGGAAACGGTCGGGGCCCATGATATCTTCATCGGTGTGAACGCGATCGATTACAGCGGCTATCCGGATTGCCGCCCGGAGTTTATCGAGGCATTCGCCCGCATGGCGGATCTCGGGACCCGCAGCGGGGCGGAGGGGCGTGGGTTCGTCATACACGCCCCGCTCGTCGACATGACCAAGGCGGAGATCATTGCGCACGGGCATGCGCTGGGGGTCGACTATTCCCTCACGCACAGCTGTTATGATCCCGACCGGGAGGGGCGCTCCTGCGGGACCTGCGATAGTTGCCGGATCCGCCGCGCGGGTTTTTCCGACGCCCATCTGGCCGATCCCACACGCTATCGGAGCGCATCATGACGGCCGGCCGCGGTGTGATTCGCCGGGCCGCGTACGCGCTGCTCTGCGGCGCGATCGACACGGTGTTTCCCTCGCGGTGCGCGGTGTGCGGCGCGTCGGTGTCGTGGGGGCGGCATTCGCTGTGCGCGGCGTGCCACGACACGATCCCGCGTGCGGGCGACCGCTGTCCGCGGTGCTCGGGATATCTCGACTCCGGCGCCTGCTCCGTGTGCGGGACGCGGGCGTGGTATGTCGATGAAAACATCGTCGTCGCGAACTACCGGGGCGCGATGCGGACCGCGGTTCGCAAGTATAAATTTTCCGGGGCGCGCCGGCTCGCCCGTCCGTTCGCGGAGCTTGCCGCCCAGCGGATAACTGACGCTGAGGGCGCGACGACGTGCGATATCGTAACCGCCGTGCCCATGGGGCGCACGAAGCGCTGGCGGCGCGGATACAATCAGTCCGAGGAGGTGGCGCGGCTCGTCGCGCGCCGTCTTGGGGTGCCGTATCGCCGCCTGCTGCGGGAGAACCGCGGCGCGCTGGTGCAGAAGACGCTCGGATACCGCGAGCGCTTTCTGAATATCCTCGGGCGTTTTTCGGTTTCCCCGCGCCGGATGCCGGAGGGCGCGCGGGTGCTCGTCGTTGACGACATTTTTACCACCGGGGCGACGATCAACGAGTGCGCCCGGGTGCTCAAGGGTGCGGGCGCGCGCGCGGTGTACGGGTGCGCGCTGGCGCGGGCCGCCGCACACGGAGACGCGGAACGAGACGCATGAGTGCGCAGACAACCATTTGAACGAGGGTGCCATGATTAAAGTAATTTCCGATGACAGCGTCGAGATCGTCCAGCTCGACGGGCGGATCGATCAGGAGGCCTCGGAGGAGCTCGAGGGGATCCTCGAGGGCCTTCTGGGCAAGAAGAAGTTCAATATCTGCATCGACATGATCAACGTGAAGCATATCTGCAGCTCGGCGCTGGGCGTGATGGTGGCGATCAAGCGCAAGATCGAAACCAACGACGGCGACATCAAGCTCGTCATCGTCAACGACAACCTCCTCAAGCTTTTTCAAACAACTATGCTTGACAAGGTCTTCGAGATTTTTGAAACTCAGCGGGAATGCCTTACGGCATTTATCGACTAGGCCGCATCCGGCCTGGGACGGGGCGCCATACATACTGCGGCATGTACACGACACTAAAATCGGGCCTCGACGACATCCTGCGTCCCATCGCGGCGCACCTGGAGCGGGTCGACGCGGCGATCGGCGAGCAGCTGCGTACGGGCGTGCCGCTCATCGACGAGAGCTCGATACACCTGTTCACCAACAAGGGCAAGATGATCCGCGCCTCGCTGATCATCCTGGCCAGCGGCATGCGCGGCCGGATACCGGAGGGGATCATCGACATCGCGGCCGCGGCCGAGATCGTGCATGCGGCCACGCTCATACACGACGATATCATCGACAATGCCGAGATGCGCCGGGGCGACGTCGCGGTCTCCCGGCGCTGGGGCAACAAGGTGGCCGTGCTGGTGGGCGATCACATGTACACGCGCGCGCTCGAGGTCGCCGTGCGCGACGACAATTACGACCTCTTTCCCGAGCTGGTGCGCGCGACCGCCGATATGGTGAAGGGCGAGTTGCTGCAGATCGAATACTCGAACATGGAGCGCATCACCGCCGAGCGGTATTTCGAGATTATCGAGCTCAAGACCGCGCGCTTCCTCGGGGCGTGCGCGAAACTGGGCGCCATCAAGGCCGGGTTGCCCGCCGCTGAGGCGGATGCCCTCAAGCGGTTCGGCGTTCACCTGGGGTTCGCCTTCCAGATTGTAGACGATACGCTCGATTGTATCGGCGACGAACGCTCGACCGGCAAGGACAGCGGGAACGATTATCTCGACGCAAAGGCCACGCTGCCGCTCATCAATGCGCTGGAGGCGGCGTCCGGACCGGGGCGTGACGAGCTTGTACGCATGTGCGCGCAGCCGGCCCCGGAGCATTGGCCGGCCGTGCGCGAGGCGATCCGCGTGTCCGGCGCCCTTGCGCGCTGTCTGGATATCGCGCGGGAGTATGCGCGGCGCGCGGTGGGCGAGATCGACGGTTTCCCGGACAGCGAATGCAAGCGGATCATACTTCGACTTTCCGATTTTCTGCTTGAGCGCGCGTATTGAGTATGGCAGTGTGGAGCCGGATATTACCGGCGGGGGAGGACATATGCTGACGAAGGAAAAAGAGGAACTGCTGCGGCTCTACAATGATGGACTGGCCGCGTACAAGCAGCGAAAGTGGGACGAGGCGATCCGCGCCTTCGAGGGGGCGTTGAAGGTCGATCCGAACGACGGGCCGTCGCGGACCTACCTCGAGCGGTCGAACGAATTCCGGCAGTCGCCGCCGCCCGAAGACTGGGACGGCGTGTATGTGATGAAAACGAAATAGCGGGCAGACCGCGGGCAAGGACTGGAACATGGCAAAAAGGATCATTCAAATAAACAAGAACCCCGTATACGAATTCGGGATGATATCCACGGTGTTCGGGAAGGACACGCAGTTCTGCGGGGACCTGCATTTCAGGAAATCGCTGCAGATCAACGGCACCTTCGAGGGGGAGATCGCCTCGGAGGGGTACCTCGTCGTGGGCGAGGGGGCCGTCGTCAAGGCCAACGTCAAGGCCAATACGGTGATCATCAAGGGGACCGTACACGGCAACATCGAGGCGCGCGACCGGCTGGAGATCAATCCCGGAGGCAAGCTCTACGGAAATATCCGCACCGCGAAGCTGAAGATCGCGGACAACGTGGTCTTCCAGGGAAATTGCGAGATGATCAAAAAGCACGAGAAGCAGGAGAAGGGGGAGGCTGAACGCGCCGAATCGGCCTCGTAGCGATGGAGCGTGAAGCGCGCCATTATTCCGCCGAGTCCGGCTCGGCGGTCCGGTGCCATCTTTGCCCGCACGAGTGCCGCATCGCGGCGGGAGCGGCCGGCACCTGCGGCGTTCGCATAAACCGCGACGGGAAACTCTTCAGCGCCATCTACGGCGAGGTGACCTCCGTCGCGATGGACCCCATCGAGAAAAAGCCGCTCTATCATTTCCATCCGGGCTCTCAGATTCTCTCCATCGGCACCAAGGGGTGCAATTTCCGCTGCGCATTCTGCCAGAACTGGAGCATCTCGCAGGATCTGAACGCGCGCACCGCCGCATACCGCCCCGAGGATATCGTTCAGGCGGCCCGAACGAACAACTCGATCGGAATCGCCTACACCTATTCCGAGCCGATCATCTGGTTCGAGTATGTGCTCGAGTGCGCCCGGCTCGCCCGCGAGGCGGGACTGAAGAACGTCATGGTGACCAACGGCTTCGTGAATCCGGCCCCGCGCGCCGAATTGCTGGAACTCATCGACGCGATGAACATCGACCTCAAGACCTTCAACGACGACACCTACCGGCGCATCCCGCACGGGCGCCTGCAACCCGTCCTCGATACGATCGTCGCGGCGCATGCCGCGGCGCATGTCGAGATCACCACGCTCGTGGTGACCGGCATGAACGACACCATGGAGGAGATGCGCGCGATCATCGACTGGATCGCCGCGCTGGACCCGGGGATCCCCTGGCACATATCGCGCTATCATCCGAGCTACAAATACGACGCGCCCGCGACCGACGTCGACTTCATGCTGCGCGTGCATGAGGCCGCGCGAAAGAAGCTCCACCATGTCTATTGCGGCAATATCGCGAACGGACGCGGCACCAGCGACACGCACTGTCCCTCCTGCGGCGCCGTGCTGGTCGCGCGCAGCGGGTACGCAACGCGCATAACGGGGATTTCCAACGGGGCGTGCGTGAAGTGCGGACGGGCGAGCGGTATCGTACAGTGACCGGCCCCGCCCGGCCGGCGCAACGGGGGCACTGAATGCGGATCGAAGCGCTCAATAAAATCAGCGACAACTGCTGGGAGATTCCGAAACGCTATAAGCAGGGCATGCGCGTTCCCGGCCGGATCTACGCGTCCGAGGAGCTCGTCCGCGGCATGGACAATGCGGTGCTCGATCAAACCGCGAACGTCGCGATGCTGCCGGGCATACAGAACTATGCGCTGTGCATGCCCGACGGCCACAGCGGCTATGGCTTCCCCATCGGCGGCGTCGCGGCCATCGATCCGGACGAGGGGGTGATATCGCCGGGGGGCATCGGATTCGACATCAACTGTGGCATCAGGCTCATCGCGACCTCGCTTACGCGCGCAGAGGTTGAGCCGCACGTCGCGAACATCGTCGATTCGCTCTTCAGGCGGATCCCCGCCGGCGTGGGCGCGAAGGGGATGCTGGCGCTCGGCGACCGGACATTCGACGCGGCGATGATCTCGGGAGCGCGCTGGGCCCTTGAGAACGGATACGCCGAGCCGGGCGATCTCGCCGTCATCGAGGAGGGGGGCGTCATGGCGGGCGCCGATCCAGCTGCGGTGAGCGCGAAGGCGCGCGAGCGCGGGAGGATCCAGGTGGGGACGCTGGGGTCGGGCAACCATTTCCTCGAGCTTCAGTGCGTGCGTCGCGAGCACGTGTTCGACGTCGCGGCGGCGCGGCGATTCGGCATCGATCGCGACGACCAGGTTTTTTTTATGATCCACTGCGGGAGCCGCGGGTTCGGCCACCAGATCGCGACCGACTACCTGGCCCGGTTCCTCGCGGCCATGGGACCGAAGTACGGCATAGCGCTTCCCGACCGGGAGCTCGCCTGCGCGCCCTTCCGTTCGCCCGAGGGCCGGGACTATTTTGCCGCCATGTGTTGCGCCATCAACATCGCCTTTCTCAATCGCCAGGTGATTATGCACTGCCTGCGCGAGGTGCTGGCCGACGTGTTCCGCAGGAGCCCCGCCGATCTGGGGGTTCGGCTGGTGTACGATCTGTGCCACAATACGGCCAAACTCGAGCGCTACGAGATCGACGGCAGGGAGAAGACGCTGCTGGTCCACCGGAAGGGTGCCACGCGCGCGTTATGCGCGGGGATGCCGGGGGTGCCGGACGCGTATCGGGACGTGGGGCAGCCGGTGCTCATCGGCGGAAGCATGGAAAGCGGATCGTATCTGCTCGTCGGCGAGCCGAGCGCGCGCGAGACCTTCTTCACGACGGCGCACGGCAGCGGCCGGGTGATGTCGCGCGGGCAGGCGAAGCGGTCATTCAACGGCCGGGAACTGCAGGCGCAGATGAAGCGCAAGGGCATCTACGTGCAGACCGCGTCATTCCCCGGCCTTGCCGAGGAGGCGGGCGGCGCCTACAAGGACATCGACGCGGTTGTCGCCGCGACGCACGCCGCCGGGCTTTCGCGCCCGGTGGCCAAGCTCACGCCGATGGGTAATATCAAGGGATGACCACCCCGCTTCCGCATTTTGAGCTCGTCGAGAACCTGTCGATGGCCGATGTCGCCTTTCGCGCCTACGGGTCGAGTCCGGGCGAGCTCTTCAGGTCGGCCTCGCTCGCCGTTCTCTCGGTGCTGCTGGAGAATCCGCTCTGCGTCGCCGCGTCGGAATCGGTTCCCCTCTCGTTGCGAAACGCCCACCTCGATCTGTTGCTCTTCGATTTCCTCAATGAGCTCATCTATCGAAAGGACGTCGATGCGGTCCTTCTGTATGCAACCCACGCCGTTGTGGAATGCGCGGGATCGGAGTGGACGCTCGATGCGCGGCTTGCCGGCGAGCGGATCGACCGGGGAAAACACGTATTTGCGGTTGACATCAAGGCGGCCACCATGCATCGGTTGTCGGTCGAGAACAACAACGGGTTGTGGGTCGCCACGGTCGTGCTCGACGTGTAGTTCGCGACACCTTTCATTATTCGGCGCATGCCACCGCATTGGAATGCGATTCCGCGAAGGTGATACCAAATGTCCAGGCGTTCAATGGAGTCGTCATGGCAACAATAATCGATGGCAATGCTATCGCCGCCGAGATACGCGGCGAGATAAAAAACGAGGTCGCGGCGTTCGTGCGCGAGGGGCGGACGGCGCCGGGACTCGCGGTGGTGCTGGTGGGCAACGATCCGGCCTCTGAGGTGTACGTGCGCAACAAGGGCAAGGACTGCGTAGAGGTCGGCATCACCCCCCACCAGCACACCCTGCCGGCAGCGACCACGCAGGACGAGCTCATCCGCCTCATCGACGAGCTGAACGAGCGCAGCGACGTGAACGGGATCCTGGTGCAGCTTCCGCTCCCGAAGCACATCAACGAGAATACGGTGCTCAACCGTATCAACCCATGGAAGGACGCGGACGGGTTCCATCCGGTGAACGTCGGAAAGACCGTCATCGGCGAGTCGGACGCCTTTTTCCCCTGCACGCCCTTCGGGTGCCAGGTGATGATCAATCGCGCGTTGCGCGATATCGCCGGCAAGCACTGCGTGGTGGTGGGGCGGAGCAATATCGTGGGCAAGCCCATCGCGAACATGATGGTGCAGAAGAACAAGCAGGCGAACTGCATCGTCACGGTGTGCCACACCGCCGCGCCGGACATATCGTACTACACCAAGCAGGCCGACATCCTGGTGGTCGCCGCGGGGCGCGCGCGCTTCGTCACCGGCGCCATGGTCAAGGAGGGGGTGGTCGTGATCGACGTCGGCATCAACCGCGTCGACGACCCGAAGAACCCCGGCAAAACGCGCCTGGTGGGCGACGTGGATTTCGATTCGGTGGAGCCGAAGGCCTCGGCCATCACCCCGGTTCCCGGCGGCGTGGGCCCCATGACGCGCGCGATGCTTCTCAAGAACACGATGCGCGCGTACCGGTTGCAAAACGGGATCGCGTGAGCAACGCCGTCGCCTATCTCAGCCTGGTCGGGACGACCGCGTGCGCGGTTTGCGGGCAGATGATCATCAAGTGGCGGATCAACGCGATCCCGCATTTCCCGGCCGCTCTGCCCGAACGGTTGTGGTTCATCGTACGGCTTCTCTTCGATCCCTATATCATTGCCGGTTTCGCGGTCGGATTGGTGGGCCTCGTTCTGTGGCTCAACGCATTGTCGAAGCTTCACCTCAGTTACGCCTATCCGTTTATGGGCATGAACTTTGTCCTGATTTTCGTGATGTCGGCGCTGGTGTTCGGCGAGCCGGTGACCATACACAAGATCATCGGCGCGGCGCTTATCGTTGCCGGCCTGATCGTTTCGAGCCAATCGATCTGATCGACTACAATCGCTTCAGGTAGGCGGAGGCGCGCCATAGCATGAGCGCGAGCGGAACAATCGCGAGGGCGAGCTCGATGCCCGCGGTCTGCACGAGTGATAACGAGCCGGCGCGCTCATAGAGGAGCGAGGAACCCACCGCAAGCGTCGCGCCGCAGATCACCAGGTCCTTCCCGACGAGCCGGTTCGCCGCGTACCAGACCTTCTCGCTCGCGAGCGTCGTGGGCGTGCGGAACCCGTAGATGCCGTTCGGTTTCACTTTTCCCTTGAACAGCGGAAAACCCAGCGCGATCTCGAGGACGCCGGCGATCACGCATGCTATTGTAATGAGTTGTGTGTCGGACATGTCGTGCTCTCCGGGGCGGAACGAATTTTTCGATTACCTGTGTGTTCCATACCATCATGCTATGCATTATTTGCTTGATGGCATGCAATAATCAAACAAAAAACGGGAGCGATAACTCGCTCCCGTTTCGGGTGCATTATTTAAATAGAATTTCTAATGCGCGTGTTCCTCGCCGTGCCCGTGCTTGTTCAGGTGCGGGAAGAGCGGGAAGTACTTCGCGAAGAGCATGTAGATGAGTATCATGGTGGCCAGCCCCCCGAGGAAGATCCCCCATTCCTGGATGGTCGGGTTGTACCCGGCGAACGACTTCCAGGGGAAGTTGGGGGTGGACGATCCATGCAGCACCACGATCATCTTGTCGAAGGAGATTGCGCCAACTCCGCAGGATATCCCCGCCACGAAGAAGCGCTCCTGTGAGCGAAGCGCTCCGACATTGAGCAGCACGATCGCTCCGATATAGGCGGCGAACATGAGAACCACCATCCAGATCCCATAGTAGCCGCCCCAGATGTCGAGGAAACTCCGGTCGAATGCGGGGACGAAATGGGTCGCCTGCATGTAGACGTGCCACGCCTGGAACAGGAAGGCGAAGATGGTGAGTACGCCGGAAATCTGCGCAAGCGTTTGGAAGGAGTCCCACGGCACCACTTCCTTCTTCATGACCTTGCCGGCGATGTAGGCGCACAAGGCCATGAAGGCCGTGCCGCCGGCCGTCGCGGCGACTATCGCCGTGAAGAAATATGCCGGGCGATACCAGACCACCTTGCCGTATAGAACGCCCCACATCCCGCCGCCGAGCGATCCCTGGTGGAAGAAGGAAAGGAAGGTGCCGGCCGCAGCCATGATCCACATGAGCTTGTGCATGTAGTGCGTGAGGCCATGGATAAAGGGAAACTTTTGCAGGACCGGATGCTCCAGCGGGAGCGGCACCAGCTCAATGATGAGCACGCAGAAGTAGAAGGTGAGACACCAAACCACTTCGGTGAGCATCGATTGCGGCATGAGACCGTGTCCCCAGTTGGGGTAGGCGTAGCCGAACCATGCGCGGAGCGGCTGGCCGATATCGAACACCAGGAACACCAGGGTGAACAGGTAGCACATGAACCCGATGAGCACGGTGGAGTTGATGAGTGGCTTCAGCTTGTCCACGCGCAGGATGTAGAGGAAAAATCCCATGGTGAACGCGCCGCCGCCCAGTCCCACGAGACCCAGGTCGCCGATGATCCACTGGCCGAAGGGGTACAGGTTGCTCATGTCGGTGTACCCGAGGCCCCAGCCGAGGATCTGGATGCCAAAGATGATGAACAGCCCCACAAGCCCGAAGAGGACCAGGAGCGTGATCTTGATGTTTCTGGTGTAGCCGTTCCACTCGTCTTTGCAGAATTTCATCGCGCCGGTGATGCCGTTTAAACAGGCCGTTTTCGCGGCGTTCCATTCGTCTTTGATCTGATTGAGTATTTCCATTGAATCCCTTCCTTGTCTCAGGATTATTTGAACTTCTGCATATCCTTGATCCACTGCTTACTGGAAAGGTAGTAAACCTTGGGATTCGGATAGTGCTTGATCGCCATCAGGCGCTTCTTTTCCTCTTCGGGCTTGTCGTCGATGGTGTGCACCAGGCGGAACGCGCGCTTGTCCTTGGCCAGGCGGGACACTTCGGACGCCTGATCGTTGAGGTCGCCGAAGATGATGGCGCCGGTGGGGCAGGCCGATGCGCAGCTCGGGGTGTAGAGGACGGCGTTGATGTCCTTGACGCCCTTGGCGAGCATGCGGTCGCGCTCACGCTTCCAGATGTGGCTGCAGAAGGTGCACTTGATCACGGTGCCGCGCGAGGGGACCGATACGTCGGGGCTGAGTCCCTCCTTGAAGGAGCCCTCGTAGTCCGGTTTCCACCAGTTGAACACGCGCGCCTCGTACGGGCACGACGCCTGGCAGTATCGGCAACCGATGCAGCGCGACCAGATCTGGCTCACCACGCCGTCGTCGCCGACGTCGGTGGCCACGACGGGGCATACCGACACGCACGGGGGCTTCGGGTTCTTGGGGTCGTTCCCTTCGCACTGCTGGCACATCTTGGGGATGAAGGCGGTCTCGACGTCGCCGAACTTCTTGTCCGTGTCGCGGTCGTTGGTGACGCGCATGAGGTCCAGGAAGGTGACCCGCTTGGGCGAGTCCGAATCGTCCGTGAACATGGGCAGGTTGTTTTCCTGCATGCACGCGATCGAACATGCCCCGCAGCCGGTGCATTTATCAAGATCTATCGCCATTCCCCACTTACGTTTCATTGTTGCCATTGGTCGTTCTGCTCCTTAGCTCAGTTTGATCCTGGTAAACCACCAGTCGGCGTTACCGGATACGGGATCGATATCGTCGCACATGATTTCCTTGGGGTTTACGCCCTTGTCCTCGCCATATGCGGTATAGTGCCGGTGGCCGAATCCGAGCGGAACGGCGACCGTGTCCGGGGCGACGGTCTTGGTGAGGTGCACGCGAACGGAGCCCACCTCGCCGCGCTGTGATTCGAGGTCCACGCGAGAGCCCTCGCATTTCCCGAATTTCTTCGCTGTTTCCGGGTTCATGTGGACCCAGAGCTTGTTGCGCGAGTAGACCTTCTCGTCGATGCTCTTGAGCGTGTAGGGCAGGGCCAGGCCGGCCCCATCGCCGATGCTGGGCACCTCGAAGGGGATGAGCGAGAGCGGAAAGGCGGTGTCGTCCACCTTTTTGCTGATGGTGTTGTAGTATTTTTCGAAAAGCGCGATCGGGATCGTAGGTGCGCCGCCTGCCGCCCGGCCGCCCTTTCCGGCCGCCGCGACGGCGTCGGAATAGCGTGCATAGGGGAAGGAGTCCGCAACGCCGGCGATCTTCTTGGCGATGGCGATGATGGCGTCCCCCGCGTGCATCGCCTTGTAACGCGGCGCGACAACGGTCTTCTTGTCCACCGACGGCAGCTCAAGCGAGGTGACCGTGGGAAGCACGATGTCGGCATAGGCCGCGGTGTCGTTTATCAGGGTGGTGAACGCGACCACCAGCGACGCTTGTTCGAGCTTTTTCGCGAGCTCTTTGCCGAAGACGCTGCGGTACACCGGATCGGCATCGTTGATGAACACGACGTCGAAGGCGTCCTTGCTTTTGATGAACTCGTCCAGCCCGGCGAAGGTCTTGGCGTTCTTGATCGAGGCGGCCGCGGCCGCATCGTATCGCGGCGCGCCCAGCGTCGGGGGCGTCTCAATGAAGGTCCCGCCGCCCAGCATGGAATTGAGGCCCTCGATCGCGGCTATCTCGAGCGTCGAGGATGATACGCTTTTGGCGCCGCGCCCGGCGACCGCGATGGGCCTGCGCGCACGCATCAGGGCGTCGGCGATCTTCTTGAGCGTGGCTTCCGGAACGCCGGTGACCTTCGCCACCCGGTCCGGGGTGTAGTCGTTCATCACGATCTGCGTCCAGGCGGCGGCGTTCGCGGCGTTCGACCGCTTGCCGGCCTTGAATAGCAGGTGGGCGATGCCCATCGCCAGGACCGCCTCGGTGCCCGCCTTGGGGAGGGGGACCCACTCGGTGGCGAGGGACGCGGTGCGCGTGCACTGGGCGTCGATCTGGACGAGCCGGGTGCCGCTTTTTTTCCAGGCCAGGAGGTTCTTGTGCATGTCGGCCATCATCCCCCAGCCCTCGAAGAGGCGCGCGCTAAAGCTGAGGATGTAGTCGGCGCCGGCGAAATCGTAGCCGAGCGATCCTTCTTTGTTGTACAGCGCCCTGACCGCGGCCGATGAGGCGCCGTGCACGCAGGGTTCCGTGTACACGTGCGGGCTGCCGCATGCCTTCACGAGCCGGTCGAGCAGGAGGCCCGAAACGCCGGCGTGCGCGCCGTTGATGGCGGCGATGGACAACGGCTTGTTCGCCGCGCGGAGCTCGCCGATCTTTTTCGCTATTTTTTCCACGGCGGTGTTCCATGCCGCGTCCCCGATCTGGGCGGTGAATTTCGCTTTTCCCTTCGCGCCGGCGCGCTCCATGGGGAAGGCGACGCGGTCGGGGTGATAGAGTTGCTGTATGAGGTTCTGTCCGATGGGGCATCCGCCGCCAACCGAGGTCTCGATCTTCACGGCCCGTTCGCCGATCATGCGCACCGAGACGGTGCAGGCATTGGGGCAGGCCTGGCAGATGCTCTGGAGATAGCGCTCCGCGCCGCTGCCCGGAACGTACTGGTCCTGGGTCCATTCGACGATCCACTGAAAGGCGTTGAAGGGAGCGCCGGAGAACACGAATCCCGCCGCGCCTCCCACGACGGCGCCGCCGGCAACTTTGAGGAAATCTTTTCGGTCTATTTTCATACAGGTAATGACTCCTTGTCGTAGATTTTCCGGATGGCAGCCGGTATATCAGTCGTGACAGACCATGCAGGCATTGCTGATCTTGAGCGCGGTGTGGCAGTCCATGCACTGGCCCATCGGCATCTTGCCCTTGATCTTGGCGGTGGTCATCGAGTCTTCCTTGAGCCCGTGACAGGACGAGCAGCGCGCTTGCTTCTCGTTTTTCATGACCGCCATGTGGCTAAAGTAGACCAGGTCGGGCTGTTTCGCGAAGGCCTCCCAGGGGCGATCGCCGTCCTTGTAGTTCGCGAAGAACGGCTTGCTTCGCGCCTGCTCGGGGGTTTTCCCGGCGTCGTTGTCGGTGTGGCATGCCTTGCATTCGCCCACCGTGGGCAGCCCCTTGAAGCGGCCGTTCTCGTAATAGCCGTGGCAGGTTTCGCAGTTGGCCGCCCCATACTTGGTGATGTGGGACTTGTGGTTGAACGGGATGGGTTTTTTCGCGTGAAAGCTCATTAGCGAGCCGCAGGCTTTTTCGGAAATGACGTAAGAAAACGGTAGCACGACGAGGAACGGCAGGAAGATTAAAATCAATGTCCGTTTCACGAATAATCTCCTTACTAATTTAGTGTCGCGTGTGTGGGGCGCTCGGGATTGACGTACGGCCTGTTACCCTCCAGCCGGTCCCGCGCGGACGCGCGCCGGCATGTAGAATTGCTGGTGTCCGGTCCCCTCGGCGCGCCCGACCGGGCGCCCGCCGGCATTGCCGAAGACGACGGGAAACCGAAAAAATGAACGGATTACACGATGTGCGTCCCCATCACTTTTTTGGCGTGAAGGGATATTGTCAACAAAAATATGGCAAAATTTACCTGCTTTTGGCCAGGAGCGCTTTCGCCTGCGCAACGCCGTCGACCGCGTCGGTCCCGTATGCCGCGCCGATCTGGGCGGCGAACTCGGGCGTGACCACCGCGCCGCCGACGAGCAGACGCACCGGCAGGGCCTCGGCGCGAACCAGGTCGGCGATCGTTTTCATCTCGCCCAGCGTGGTCGTGAGGAGCGAGCTGAGCGCCAGGATGTCGGCATTGTGTCGTTTGACCGCATCGACAATCGCCTCGGCGGGGACGTCCTTCCCGAGGTCGTGCACGGTGAAGCCGTGGTTCTCCAGCATCATGGCCACGATGTTCTTGCCGATGTCGTGCACGTCGCCGCGCACGGTGCAGATGACCACGGTGCCCATGCGTTCGGACGCCGCCTGCGAGAGGAGCGGCTTGATGACGGCAAAGCCCTTCTTCATGGAGTTCGCCGACGCGATCATCTGCGGCAGGAAATACTCCCCGGTATTGTACAGCTCGCCCACGCGCTCCAGCGCCGCGATGAGGCCGCGGTCCATGATTTCGTCGGGCCGATGCTCGCCGAGGGCCGCGCGCACCGCGGGTTCGATGTCGTCGGCGTTGCCGTCGACCACCAGGGCGTAGATGGCCTCCAGCCCGCCGGGCGCGGATGCGGTTCGCATAACGTCCACCGACGGCGCGCCGGCGGCGGGATCTCGGAAGCGCGCGATGTAGGCCGCGGCGCCGGGGTCCCGGCCGGTGAGAAAATCGTAGGCGAGGAGCTCATCGGCATTGTAAAAGGGCGGCACCTGCGCGGCGGCGGGGTTCAGGATGGCGGCCGAGAGGCCCCGCTCCATGGCCATCTTCAGGAACACGGTATTGATGTTCTTCCGTTGCGGGAGGCCGAATGAGATGTTGCTCACGCCCAGGCTGGTGCGCAGCCCCCGCCGGTGGAAGTGCTCGATCACCCGGAGCGTTTCCATGGCGGACCCGGGCTCGGCGCTCTCGGCCAGCATGAGGGCGTCCACGATGATGCGCTCGTCGGGGATCCCCTCCGCGTTGAGGCGCTCGACGAGCCGCTCCCCCGCGGCGATGCGCCGGGCGGCGTCGCGGTGCACGCCGTCCTCATCGAGGCACAGCGCGACGATGAAGCAGCCGAAGCGCTTCACGAGCGGCAGCATTCCCTCCAGGCTCTTCTGCTTGCCGTTGATCGAATTGACGATGGCCACGCCGGGATAGAGCAGGAGCCCCGCCTCGATGACCGCGGGGTTGTCCGAATCGATCATGAGCGGCGTGCGCACGATGTTCGACAGCGCGGTGATACACCCGCGCAGCGCGGCGGGCTCGTCGATGCCGGGCGTGCCCACGTTGATGTCCAGCACGTGCGCTCCCTCCTCCTCCTGGGCGCGGGCGTGTTCGCGCAAAAAGGCGGTCGCCCCGGCGCGCAGCTCCTCGGCGAACTTCTTGCGCGCGGACGGGTTGAGGCGCTCGCCGATGCGAAGCAGGCCCTCGAGCGCGCACAGGTCCACGGAGCCGAAGCGCCCGGTGACGAAGCAGTATTTGCGCGGGTGCGACGGTGCGGGGACGGAGCGCCCGGCAAGGCGCGCCGCGAGGGCGGCGATGTGCTCGGGCGTGGTGCCGCAGCAGCCGCCGATGATCGAGACCCCGAGCTCGGCCAGGCGCGCGGACGTCTCGGCGAAGGCCTCGGGCGTGAGGCGGTAGCGTGTCACGCCGTCCACGAATTCCGGCATGCCGGCATTGGCCCACACCGACAGCGGGATCCCGAGGTCGCGCAGGCGGTCGATGTGCCGCTCGAAGAGGCGCACGAGCCCGTCGGGGCCCATGCTGCAGTTCGCGCCCGCGGCCGCAGCGCCGTGCTCGGAGAGCGTGGCGAGACCCGTGTGGATGTCGGTGCCGGAAACGGTCTTCGCGTTCTCCTCGAAGGTCATGCTGCACACGACGGGCAGCCCCGCGGCCTCGCGTGCAGCGACGAGCGCGAGCTTCGCCTCCTGCAGGTCGTTCATGGTCTCGACGATGATGAGGTCGGCCCCGCCGTCGCGAAGGGCGCGCGCCTGCTCGGCGAAGGCGGCGTAGGCGGCCTCGACGCCCGCCTCGCCCATAGGCTCAAGGAGCTGTCCCGTGGGGCCGATGGAGCCGGCGACCAGCGTCCCGTTCCCCGCCGCCGCGGCCCGGGCGATCTCGGCGGCGCGCGCGTTGATTTCGCGGCAGCGCCCGGCGAGCCCGTATTCGGCCAGCTTGATGGCGCTGCCGCCGAAGGTGTTCGTCTCGATGATGTCGGCGCCGGCGGCGATGTAGCGCGCGTGGATCTCCTTGACGGCGTCGGGGTGCTCGAGGGCGAGCAGTTCCAGGCAGCCGCGATACCCCGGCAGGAGCTGGAAGATCATGGTGCCCATGGCGCCATCGACAATGAGCGGGCGGGGGCCGTTGAGGCGTTGGATGAAATCCATGGCTAGAAGGTCCTCCGGTTCCAGCCCCACCACGCGCCGGGCGGCGCCTCGAACCGGATGAATACGCGGTCGGGCGCGACGGCAAGCTCGGCGGCGCAAAAGTCGCAGAAGGAGGCGGAGAGCGTCTCGATCGCCTGCTCGGCGAGGCCGATGCTCTTCACCTCGAGATAGGCGCAGGGCGCGTCGGACCCGGCGTAGCGCATGGTGACGCCCGTTTCGAGCGCGACCATCACGTAGCGCTCCGGCTTGCCGAGCTCGGCCGCGGCGAAGGCCGAGGCCTTTTCGCTGATGCGCGCCGCGTCGGCGTCGGTGGGCGTTTGATTGGTTTGGATTTTCACATAGGGCATGGGGTCGCTCCGTGTTTCAGATGGTTCGAAAGCACGCATAGGGCTTTCGGGTGCGCAGGTAGTCCGCGTCGCGGTCGTGCGCGTACGCCTCGCGCTCGAAGCAGAGCGCGCGGTAGGCCGGCAGCAGCCTGCGATGACGGACGAGGTTCGCCAGCAGCATGACAAGATAGAGGAGATGAAATCCCAGGACCAGGAGCTCGGCCTGCTGGCGGTAGTGGATGCGCTCGTGGTTGATCACGACGGCGTCGTCGCGCGCATCGTCCCGCACCAGGATGAACGGGAAGATGCAGATCCCTGCGGCGAAGCCGAACGTAATGAGCCGGACAAGTTGCGTGTTGTAGATGATCATACAATTCTGTTGCCTCACCCGCTCCCCGGGCCGCACCTTCCGTTCCGAGGTGCGTTTTACGGAAGCGTTCCGCCGCTTCTCCCTATCGTGTGGGAGAGGGACAGGGGTGAGGTGCGTATGCTGTCGATGCGACATCGAGACAGTGCCGGTAGAGAATGAAAAAATGCAATAATAATTATTCACGCTCTGCGAGCGCTTCGGTCAGCGCCCGGTAGTCGTCGACGGAGAGGCGCTCGGCGCGCGTGTTGGGCGGGATCATGCACGAGGCGAGCGCGGCGATGACCCCGTCACGGACGAAGCGGGCGTGCGGCGATTCCACGAGCGCGCCGAGAATGGGCTTGCGGCGGCCCCAGAAGGCGGACTTGACCACCGTGTGGAAGCGCTCGATCCAGCGCGCGTCGTGCGCCGCGATGTCTGTGCGCGCGAGTCGGATGAAGGTGGAGGTGACCTCCGGCGCGGGATGAAACGATTGCTTGTCGATGTCGAAGAGCCGCTCCATGGAGAAATAGAACCCGAGCGTCACGGTGAGCGCGCCGTAGTCCTTCCCCCCGGGGCGCGCAGCGATGCGCGCGGCCATCTCCCTCTGGAGCATCACGTAGGTCTCGGGGTTGGCGTAGCCGGTCGCGATCGCGAAGAGGATCTCCGAGGCGCAATAGTAGGGGAGATTGGATATAATTTTTGTGATCCCGGGGACGGGCGCGCTCTTCAGGAAGTCCGCGTGCGATATGGTCACGGTGTCCCGGTGCGCGAAGGCGTCGCGGAGATGTCGCGCGAGGCCCGCGTCGATCTCGATCGCATGCACCGACGCCGCGCGCTCGGCGATCGCCTCGGTGAGAGTCCCCATGCCGGGCCCGATCTCCAGCACGCGGTCGGTCGGCTGTATCCCGGCGGCAGCGACGATCCGCGCAATGATGGTTTCGTTGAAAAGGAAGTTCTGTCCCAGTCGACGGTTCGGGCTGATGCCGGCGTCGGCGCAGCGCGCGATGAGTTCGGCCTTGTTCATCGGGCCGCCGCGGGGATGTTCGCAAAGACGATACGGTGGCAGGCGCCGTCCCCGCGCTCGATGCTGTGGCGTCCGTTTATCTGTCGCGCAAGGAGCGGGATGATCTGCAGGCCGAGCGATTGGGCGGGTCCCGGCGGTTGGTCGGGGATGCCGACGCCGTTGTCCGCGAGCGCGAGCTCGACCTCGCCGGGTCCCCGGCGGCGGAGCGTTATGCGAATTTCCGGATCGCCGCGCCAGTCCGGCGGGAAGGCGTGTTTGAGCGAATTGGTGAGCGCCTCGTTGATGATGAGGGCGCAGGGAATGGCGATCTCGACGGGCACCGTGATGGGCGCGGTATCGCAGTGAAGCGCGACCGGGCGGTCCGGACGCCGGAAGCCGGTCATGAGCTCGGCGGCGATGTCCGCGATATAATCGGCGAGGTCCACGCGCGAGAGGTCGGCCGAGCGGTAGAGGCGCTCGTGCACCGCGGCCATGGCGGCGATGCGGTTGATGGCGTCGCCGTAGTGGGAGCGGAGCCCCTCGTCCGCGATCCGCTGGCGCTGCAGGTTCATGAGGCTCGAAATGATCTGGAAGTTGTTCTTGACCCGGTGATGGACCTCGCGGAGCAGCACCTCCTTCTCGCGCAGGGCGTCCTGGATGCGCTCGCGCGATTGTTTGCGCTCGGTGATGTCCCGGCTGGTGCCCTCGTAGTAGGCGATCGCGCCCCCGGCGTCGCGGACGGCGCGCGCATTGGTCGAAACCCAGAAGAGCGATCCGTCGCGCCGCCGCATCCGCATCTCCATGTTCGTAACGGCGCCGTGTTTCTCGAGAAGCTCAATGAAGCGCGAACGGTCCGCGGGGTCCGCGTAGATCTGCGCGGCGATGTCGGTCACCTCGCGCAGGAGCTCGGCCGGGCCGCTGAAGCCGTACATGTGCGCGAGGGCCGGGTTCGCGATGAGATAACTCCCCGCCGGCGTGGATTGGAAGATGCCCTCCGAGCTGTTCGCGAAGATGGCGCGGTATTTCTCCTCGCTCTCGCGGAGTGCGCGAGCGGCCGCGCGGCGCTCGGTAAGGTTGCGCGCCGAGAGAATGCCCCCGGCGAGGCGACCGGCGTCATCGTACAGGATTTTGGCGGTCACCTCAAAAGGGAGGTACTCGCCGTCCTTCCGGCGCAGCCTCGTCTCGTATCGGATTCGCGGTTCACGATTGATGATTGCCTCGATGTAGGTTGCCCAGATGCGCTGAATGTCATCGGGATGGACGATATCGAATCCGGACATGGCGCGCAGCTCGGTTTCGCTATAGCCAAGCACCGTTTGATACGAGGGCGAGGTGTACTGATACCGCCCGTCGGGCCCGGCATGGGCAATGAGGTCGATCATGTTGCCGGTGATGAAATCGAGCTCGTGTTTGCTCTCCCGGAGCGCCTCCTCGGCCTTCACGCGCGCCGTCATGTCGATACAGGTGAGGATGGTCCTGCCGCCGTCGATGTTCACCCGGTGGAACTGGATGCTCTTGTCGGAGCCGTCCTTGCAGCGGACGACGAAATCGGTAGTGGTTGAGGCCGTCTTCTCGGCGTCGGTCTCGCTCCACAGCGCCATCATGGACGCACGGTAGACGGGGTCCGGGTATGCGCGCTCGAACCACGCCTGGGCGCTGGGGATGTCCGCTGGCGTGTAGCCGAACAGCCGGGTGAACGTCGGATTGAGGTATTCCGGCGAGCCGTCGGGTGCGATGAGGACGATGCCGTACGGAAGGTTGTGGATGAGCGTCTGGAAGCGCGCTTCGCTCTGCGAGAGGGCGCTCTCGGTCTGTTTCTGGTCGGTGATGTCCACGATGATGCCGCGCAGGCCCGCGAAGTTTCCGTCGCGTATGATGGCGGTCGAGTAGATGTTTACCGGGAAGGTGCTTCCGTCCTTGCGAATGATCGTGTACTCGGCGGTGCGCGGGCGACGTCCCGCCATCACCTCGGTCATGTTTGTAACGGCAATTTCGCGGCATTCGGGCGTTAGAAAGGAAAGGATGTTTTTTCCGGATCGGAGCTCGTCCATGCTGTAGCCGGACAGCTCCGACGCGATGCGGTTTACGTAGAGGATGATCCCGGCGGCGTCGGTTTCGAACACGACCTGCGGCAGCAGCTCCACGAAATCGAGCGGGACGCCGCCACCCGCCGGGGCGCCGTATGCGCCGATTGTATCGCCCGTGCCCATGACGGCATTGTGCATGTCCGGCGCGTTTCGGCAAGCAGAAATGGCGCATTTTGTTGCTTCAGGCATTGCGCGATTTGTCCGATAGGGAACGGTAGAAGATGTATCATTCCCGCAGGTTCGCGAGGTACGCGCCATGATGAGATCGCTCTGGACGGCCGCTTCCGGCATGATCGGCCAGCAGTTCAATATCGATACGATATCGAACAACCTTTCCAATGTGAATACCACCGGATTCAAGAAGAGCCGGGCCGAGTTCGAGGACCTGATCTATCAGACCATGTTGATGGCGGGAACGCCCGCGACCGAGGTGAGCGAGGTCCCCACCGGCATCCAGGTGGGCCACGGCGTGAAGACCTCGGCCTCGCAGAAGATGTTCATGCAGGGCAGCCTCCAGAACACCGAAAACAAGCTCGATCTCGCGCTCGAGGGCGAGGGGTTCTTCAAAGTGCAGTTGTATGATGGCACGTTCGCCTATACGCGCGACGGTTCCTGGAAGATCGACTCCAACCGCCAGGTGGTCACCTCCAACGGCTACCTGCTCGAGCCGCCGCTCATCCTGCCGGAGAATTTCATCCACGATTCGCTGGCCATCAGCCAGGACGGCCGCATCACCGTGAAGCTGGTGGGCGAGGACGATCCCATCGACGTGGGCCAGCTCGAGATCTATCGCTTCGTGAACCCGGCGGGCCTGGCCAGCATCGGCGGGAACCTCTACAAGACCACGCCGGCATCCGGCCCCGAGATCGCGGGCCAGCCGGGCCTGGGCGGTATGGCCAAGACGCACCAGGGCTTCCTCGAGATGTCCAACGTGAAGGTGGTCGAGGAGATGGTGAACATGATCGTGGCGCAGCGCGCCTACGAACTCAACTCCAAGGCGATCCTCACCTCCGACAACATGCTCGGCACGGCGATCGGGCTCAAGCGGTAAGATGCTGCGCGCGGCCCTCATCGTCGCGTTTCTCATAACGGCGCTCGGCGTCGCCGCGGCCGAGGTGCGGCTGCTGCTCTATCCCACCGCGCAGCGGGGCGACGCGCCGCTTGCGTTGTCGGACGTCGCCCGCGTGGAGGCCGGCGCGGCCACCGACGCGATCGGCGCAATCCTGATTCCCGGCGAGCTCTGCCGCGACGGATTGCTGGACCGCACCGAGATCGCGGCGCTTGTCGCGCGGCTCACGAATGATCTCGTGTTCATCGAGGGTAACGCCGTGCGCATCGTCCGGCCGAACGGCGCGCGCGACGAGGCCCCCGCGGGGCCGGCGCGGGACGTCGGGATCAAGGCGGGCGAGCGGATCACCGTGGTCGTTCGCAAGAACGGCGTTGCCATTGAGCTTCCCGGCGTGGCGCTGGGCGACGGGCGCGCGGGCGAGACTGTTTCCGTCCGCCTGAAGGGCGCCGCGCGGCTCACCGGCCGGATCGTCGAGGGCGGCCGGGTGGAGGTGACGCTGTGAGGCGGAACGCATATGCCGATGACGCGACCGGCGCCATCGTCGGGTTTCTCATCGTGTCATTCGTGCTGGTGTTCATCCTGTCGGCGGCCGCCGTGTTCCCGAAATCGCTCTGGACCGACCGCAATGTCTATTCCTCCGCCGCGAGCCTCAAGGTGGGCGACATCCTCATCGTGAAGATCGAGGACGTCTCGCAGATGAAATTCTCCGTCACCGTTGCGGACAACAATACCTTTAATATCACCGCCAACCCCGATCAGGGGATCACCCCGTTTTTACCGAAGGTGTCCACCGACCGCAAGAGCGCGTCCACCGGCAAGACGGACTTCTCCGGAAAGAACAACATGCTGGTGTCGATCGCCGCGCGCGTAACGGGGCGGCGCGACGACGGCAAGTTCACGGTGGACGGCCGGCGCGACTACACCTTCCATGGCGTGCGCAGCAGCTTTCGCGTCCGCGGCATCATCGATCCGGCGCTCGTGAAGGGGAAGACCGTCCTCGCCGACGACATCGCCGACTTCCGCATGGACATCGTGGGCGGCAAGTCCGGCGCGCCGGTGGACCTGAAGCGCGAGCCGCTCAAGGAGGGCGAATCGGCCGCCTTCAAGCTTACCGAGGAGGAGAAGCAGAGGATCATCCTCGACTACGTGAAAAAAATGCTCCAGGAGATCACCCGCTAACGGCATGAAACGGATACCGGCATTCATTGTGTGCATGATGATGCTCGCGCTCGCCGCGCGCGCCGAGGTGATGGTGAAGCTTCGCGACATCTCGTATGTGGACGGCCTCAAGGAAAACCAGCTCATGGGCTTCGGGATCGTCGTGGGCCTGCCGGGGACCGGCGATACGCGATCCGCGCTCACGAAGACGTCGCTGCGCAATCTCCTGAAGAACATGGGCATCGAGGGCGACGACATCGGCTCGAAGAACACCGCCGCCGTGATGGTCACGGCGATGCTGCCGGCCTTCGCGCGCGTGGGCGACCGCGTGGACATCACGGTATCGTCCATCGGAGATGCGAAGTCGCTCGAGGGCGGGATCCTGGTGCAGTCCCCGCTGCGCGGCGCGGATGATCGGGTGTACGTGGCGGCGCAGGGGACGCTCTCCATGGACGGCGCGGGGGCTCCGGGCGGACGGACGAAGACCGTGAAGACCGTGGGGAGCATCTCCGGGGGCGGGATTGTGGAGCGCGAAAGCCTGCCCGAGTACGGCGCCGACAGCGCCATACAGGTGGTGCTCGAGAACTGGGACTTTACCATGGCCAGCCGCATCGTGAAGGCGCTCAATGACGCGTTTCCCGAATCGAAGGCGGCGATCGCCAAAGGCGGAAAAATCAAACTGGTGGTCCCCAAGGAAACGAGCGTGGACGAGTTCATCGCGAAGATCGAGGCGATCGAGGTTCCGGCCAGCGCGCGCGCCCGGGTCGTGGTGGACGAGCGTTCCGGCACCATCGTGATGGGCGGCGCCGTGCGGATCTCCGAGGTGGTTGTGAGCAAGGAGGGGATGACCGTCCGCATCGAGAAGAAGGACAAGGGGAGTGCGGGCACCACGTCGGTTGCGCATATCAAGGATGTCGCCACGGTGAAAGACCTGGTGGACGCGCTGGGCTCCATCGGGGCGTCCACCCGTGATATTATCGCGATACTCAAGGCCATGGACGAGGCAAAGGCGCTCCACGCGGAGCTTATCATACGGTAGTGAGGCGAGCATGATTACCCAAAACGACCTGTCGATGATCATGGACGCGCGGCGCACGGCTCTCGAGAGCGGGACGGCGCAGGGCGTGAAGAAGCGCGTCGATACATCCGGAAAACACGCCGATTTCGCGAGCGTGATGCACCAGGTGCTCGACGTGGAGGGTCTTGCTGCGGGTCCCGGGAAACGCGCGTCGCAGTCGGCGGGGATGCGCATGCCCGAGGCGAACCACACATTCCGTGCGCCGCATAACGCGATCCCGCTGGACCGCAAGCCCGTGGACACGCGCCTCATGGACGCCTGCGTGGAGATGGAGTCGTTGTTCGTGTCCAAGATGCTCAAGGAGATGCGCAAGACCGTCCAGAAGGGGGAGATGCTCCACGGCGGTTTCGCCGAGGAGATCTTCGAGGATATGCTGTACGACAACTATGCGCTGGAGATGTCGAAGACCGCGAATATGGGGCTCGCGAAGATGCTGTACGGCGAGCTGAGCAAGAAGTGACGCATTTCGGCGATGCACGGGTCAGAGCTTGAAGTGGTTTTGGGGGGTTGGGGGGAATCCCCAGCAGATGGTCCAGAAAATCAATCCTTCCGCCTCATGCCGTGACAGAACGTAGTTCTGGAACGGATGGTTATCGCTTTTCACACCGCGCAGCGCCTCCCTGATAATATCGCTCAGATATTCACGGGCGGCCTCCGCCAGTAGCAGCGACTCCGACCGCTTATACACCCCCCGCAGATCCCGAAAGTAATCAACCTCATCCTCGCTCAATCGAACATGGACCGTTCGCCATTTCTCCTTGTTGTCGCGCCGTTGATAGCGCACCGTGCAGCCCGTCGCGAATTGCTTGCCCCGATCCGACATCACCCGTGTAAGCAAATCGACGATGACCCGATTGCGCGCGCGGCCCGTTATTGATGTGATCCTGTCGATGCGGCGCAGGGTGCTCTCGTGAACGTTGAGCGTGGTGTCGATTGCCATGTGGATATCCTCCGGTCGTATCTGTACGTATTACGAAGCCGATCGGAAAAAATTGAAACGCGGTCCATCATGCGGGAGTTCAATTGCGGGACGGCACGGCGGAAAACAAAACGGGCCGCACGGAGGCGACCCGTCGTTGCGGGACCGGAGTAATGATTACTTCGCGGTCACGAATATCGAGGTGCCGGCCGCATCGTGCGAGGTCACGCCGCCGTCGGAAAGCTTGTAGCGGTTGTTCTTGTCGTTGCGCCATACGCAGGCGTACTTTCCGTTGTCGATGTAGTCGCCGCTCACATACACATTCCCGCCAAAGAAATACACGCTGTAGGCGTCGGAGTGCTTGGAGCCGTCGCCCAGGTTGGTGCGCACGCCGTTCTTCCAATAGCAGGCGGTCCGAATACCGTTGATCCACGCATGTCCGGCCACGTATACGTCGTTTCCGTTTACGAACACCGAGAAGGCCTCGGAGTCGCCATTGTGCAGGACGGTCTTTACGCCGTTCTTCCAGATGACCGCGCGGCGCGAGCCGTTCGCGTCGTCGGCGCCGCCGGCGGCGTATACGTCGTTGCCGGTCGAGAACACCGAGCGGGCGAAGGCGGTCGGAGTGTCGTTTGCGAGCTCGACGCGCGAGCCGTTCACCCAGTAGCAGGGGACGCTTGACCCGATCGGTCCCACGGCGCCGGCGATGTAGATGTCGCCATTCTGAATCATCATATTGTGCGCCAGCGATTCGACGTTCTCGAGTTCCACGCGCGAACCATTCACCCAGTAGCAGGCGATCATTATGTCGGAGGGCAGGAAGTAGTTACCGCTTACGAAGACGTCATTGCCCGAAAGGGCGATCCCCATCGCCATGGAGAAGGAGGTCTCAAGCGTGGTCTTGTTCGATGCCGTGTTCTTCCAGACGGTCGGCTGGAAGTTCATGTTTCCGGCGACGAAGATGTCGCTGCCCGATACCGCGATGGAAGAATAGGTCGATGATCTCGATCCGAGATCGACGCGCGTGCCGTTTTTCCAGTAGCAGGGATAATAGATGTCGCCCTTGTTATACCAGCCTGCGACGTACACGTTATTCGAATCCTGCGGCTCGTCGCACGAGAACATGAATGCGCTTGCGGCGATGACGAACATCGAAATGAGCCTGAAAAGCCCGGTGCGAAGTGACATGTGAAACTCCTCTGACGTATCCAGTGATATCCGAATGATGTTGCGGCGCATGAACGCCGTTCTCATTCGTGTTGATGGCAGGCTTAAAAATTTGGACGGACGGTCAATACTTAATGCGAAAAAATATTCCAAACCTTCGGGACGGTTGAAAAAGAAAGAGGCTGGAATTACTTAATCGGAAGTATGTTAACCGGCTGGGGGATAAAGGTGATGATAAGAATGACGATGCAGAACCATCCGGCTATCCGTTCGCCGATAGTTATCGGTTCTCCGTCTTCAATCGGGGGATGGCCGATCATGAGCACGATGAGCGCAAGCGCGATCCACACGATCCACCCCGGCCACACGACCGCAAGGGCCACAAGACCGGCGAATGCGAGCCAGCCCGCATAGACCTGCCGCCGCCCGATGAGCGCATAGAGAATATGGCTGCCATCGAGCTGGCCGATGGGCATCAGATTGAGGCTGGTTACCAGGAAACCGATCCAGCCCGCCCAGGTGAGCGGCGATATGATCATGCCAAAGCCTGGGGGAATCTCGCCGTGAATAAGTCGCGTGAGGCCTAAAAGAATGATCGAATCGCCCAGCTCGATGAGCTCGCCGCCGGGAGGCGCGGCGGGAAAGGCCTTTACCTCGGAAAGGAGCAATCCAACGACAGTCGCGACAAGGCTGAGGGTAAAGCTGATCATCGGTCCCGCTGCGCCGATGTACAGGAGCGTTCGCTTGTCGTGAATCTTCGATTTTATCCGGATCACGGCGCCCATGGTGCCCACCGGCGGAATGAAGGGGATGAAGAACGGCCGCGTCGTCGCAACGTCGAATCGTTTTGCGGCATAGTAATGGCCCAGCTCATGCGCGAGCAGGATCGTCATGATGGCCAGCGCATAGGGGATCCCCACCCGCGGAATCTCGGCGATGAAATCGTCGGATTGCGCGCACATGACCACGCCCGACGCCGTCGTCGTCACAAACGTGATCGCAAACAGCAGCACATGCACCCAGAACGGCGTCGGCTTCGCCTGAGGGACATCAACCGTCGGTTTCCGAAAGATCGGCGGTGCGCTGCCCGGCGTCATGTTGAGCATCGAGAAGTAGATTTTTACGGCGTTAATTATTTTTTGGAGCATATTGATCCGGGACGCGCATAGTTTTCTGCTGGACTAATCATCGGTGTCGCTTCAAGGTTTAAGTTTTTTTGATTCTCTTCTCGATGAAGATTTCATTCGTGACAACTGTTTCAAGAGTTTTTTATCGAACGTCACTATTGTATGCTGGTGTTTTTTCTGATAGCCGCACAGAAAAGCGTCAACGATGTCAAGTTTCGTGTCTTTATATACATCAAGAGCATGGAAGGCTACTGTCTTATCGACGGTTTGAATAGTATTGTGCCGTAAAAGATTTCTGATGCTTGTTGATATTACCCTTCGGGGTATGCGATATACCTTTTCGAGCACATATACAATCTCGGCGACAACCTCAAACGGAATATATACGTTCTCGTTGTCGATTATTTTTGCAGCAATGGATGCCTGTTCCGGAATGTCATCAAGTATATATCGGAGTACTACATTTGCGTCACAAACCCGCATGCTTTTTTCCGGCTGCCGTCGCCCATGCCTCCTTCTCGTCCTGCACAAGGAGCGGATTGGCGTATTTTTTCAAGCACCCTCGCATGCTTGCCGTTTTTTTCGTCGTTGCGTTCTTTCCGTTTGATTTGGTTTCGATGAGCGGGATGATGATTACCTCGGCATCCATCCCCGAGTACTTGTCGAGTTTCGCAACAACGATCCTGCCGTTTGCTATTCTTTCTACGAATCGTAAGGCTTTCATTGTGCCGCCGTGAACAATCAAGATATCTTTCACTATGGCAAATAAACCGGCTCGAATGCAAATATGTCAATCCCATTTTCCAGGTCTGATCCCGCCGCGTCCCCTCAGAAATACGCGACGAGCGAGAAGAAAAAATACGGGTGATTGATGAGGCTCTCGAAGTCCGTCGGCGTGCGCGAAATCCCCATCCGGTATGCCTTCATGACCCCGATCGCGAGGTCCGCGTTCTGCACGATGTTGTACTTGAGCGACGGCGCTGCATAGAGGCCCTTTCCTTGGAAGTCGTATATCGAGAAGAGCTCCCCGCGCACGAGCGGGGTGATGTCGTACCCGAGCGCGATGCCGCCGTAGTGCTGGTTCCAGGTGAGCAGCTGATTGGCGAGCTTGCGGTAGATCGCTTCGCTCATGCCCTCCATCACGAACCGTTCGTAGGCGTTGGCGAGGTTCGAGTTGTAGTTCATCCCGTTCTCGTTGTAGAAGTATTCGATCAGGAAGTACAGGCCGAAGGAGAAGTTATACTCGTAGCCGGCGCTCGCCTGGGCGTACTCGCGCCCGGGATCGGGCTTGGCGTAAAGCACCGATCCGCGGAGGAGCCCGTCGAGCAGGTGGGTCGATGCGTCGGCGCCGCCCACCAGGCGATGCGAGACGCGCCCGCCCATGAGCGCGATTTCTGTTTCGTACAACGACGTCTTGAAGCGGGCCAGCACGTTGGTGTTGTCGCTGTTGAGCTTCCCGATGTCCTCGTCGTTGTCCATGCGCTTCGGGTCGATGATGAGCCCGAGCTCCGTCTTGTCAAAGGGATAGTACTCGAGACGCAGCGCGTCGGTCCCCTTCTGGTCCTCGGGCCCCTCGACGTACGTGGGCGAGATCGGATTGAGGATGTCCAGCGGATTCCACAGGCGGCCGCTGCCGAAGCGGATCTGCTGCCGCCCGATGGTCGCGGTGAACTTGTCCAGAAGGATCTTGGCGTACGCCCGATGGAGCTTCATCCGGTAGTAGCTCATGTCGTCGTAGACCGGCTCGCAGGAGAGATCTGCGAAATCGTTGTAGTCTGACGGACGCCAGTACTGGTCGAACTCGCGGCTCTTCATGTAATCCGAACTGATGATCTCGTTGTCGAGATCGACGTGCAGAAGAAAGCGCTCCCCGCCCTTGATCTCGGGCGAAAGGCGCAGCCGCATGAGATTCGCAAAGAGCGACTTGTTGCGCGCCTTCTCTTTCACGCTGTAGCCGACCTCACCGGTCGACTCGTCGATGTACGTGTTTACCGCGAAGGAGCGCTCGATGGTGTCCGTGTAGGTGAACAGCTCCTTGAACTGCGCCTTGAACGAGAACACTTTCGCCTCCTCGTCATTCGCATCCTTTTTTGTTTCGGTTATGTCGGGCCGATCCGGCGATGCCGCGCCATCCGGCATGTCCGCCTTCGAACCGCCGTTCGTCTGTGCGCCCACGAACGCGGGCGTCGCGAGGACGGCGAGCAGAATCAGCGCACTGATGTACCGCAAGAGACTCATGCAGGATCGCTCACCGCTTCCGTTTCGCGGATCGAGGTTTTGCCCGCCGCTTCACGCGGTCGTGCTCGACGACGCCGTCGCGCAGGCTGATGAGGCGCTCCGCGCGCTCCATCACCATGCCGTCGTGGGTCGAGAAGAGGAAGGTGATTCCTTTTGTACGATTGAGCTCGTGCATCAGGTCCAGGAGCGCCGCGCCCGTCTTCTGGTCCAGGTTGGCCGTGGGCTCGTCGGCCAGCACGATGTCGGGCTCGGAGACGATGGCGCGCGCGACGGCCACGCGCTGCTGCTGTCCGCCGGAGAGCTGGTGCGGCCGCCGGTCCGTCAGTCCCTCCAGGCCCACCTCGGCCAGCATCGCGGCCGAGCGGCGGCGGCGCTCGGTCTTTTCCATGCCCTGTAAAAGCAGGATGTACTCGACGTTCTCGATCGCGCTGAGCACCGGGATGAGGTTGTACGCCTGGAAGATGAAGCCGATCTTCCGCAGGCGCAGGTCCGAGAGCTGCCGCGGCGAATAGCCGGTGATGTTCTCGCCGCCCACCGACACCGTTCCGCCCGACGGATTGTCCAGGCCGCCGATGAGGTTCAGGAGCGTCGTCTTGCCGGAGCCCGAGGGCCCCGCGAGGGCGGAGAACTCGCCCTTTTCCACGACGAGATCGACGCCGCGCACCGCCGGGACGGTGAGCCCGTTGGTGTCGTAGGTCTTGGTGATCGATTGCAGTTCTATGATATTCATCGTTTTCTCCACATGATGGTCTATTGCGTTATACGAAATGAAGCGCCTCGAGCGGCTTGATGCGCGCGGCCTTGACGGCCGGGTAGACCGCCGCGAGGACCGTAGTCGCGAGGACGATCAGGGCCGCCACGACGATGTCCATGCCCTTGATGACCGGGAAGATGACGCTGCCGGTCCCCCAGGCGCGCAGCGACTCCATGAAAAGCCCCAGGTTGATCCCGCCGATCGAGAGCGCCGCGACCGAGAGCGTTCCCGCGGCGACACCGGCGACGAGCCCCACGAGGCCCAGGTTCACCGCCTCGAAGACGATCATCGTTGCGATCCACGACGGGCGCGTGCCGATCGACTTCATGACGCCGATCTCGTGGAATCGCTCCATGATCGCCATCACCAGGGTGTTGGCCACTGAGAAGACGACCACCAGGAAGATGATGACGAAGGTGATGTACATGATCGTGTCGAAGAACTTCACCGCGCTCACCAGGTAGGGCGCCATGTCCATCCAGGTGAGCACCTCGAGCGAATCGTCGCCGATCGCGCCGATGAGGCGCCGCTTGATGTCCGTGATCGCCGCGGGGTCCGTGATCGCGATGGAGATCTCGGAGATGTTCTCCCCGAGCCCCGTGATCTCCTGCAGCTTTCCGATCCCCGTGAAGACCACCAGCTTGTCGAAGCTCTCCACGGGCGTCTGGAAGGTCCCGGCGACGGTCATGCCCACGCCCACGATCTCGTTGTTGCGGTCCTGGAGCATCAGCACCAGCTTGTCGCCCACGACGAGCTTGAGGCGATCGGCCGTCTGCTGCGAGATGAGCGCCGCGTTCTCGTCCGGCGAGGCGAGGAAGCGGCTGCCGTTTTCCTTCGACGTGTACTGGTACAGGTTCGAGATCTTCATTTCTTTCTCGGGATCAATGCCCACGATGAGGACGCCCTGCGAGGTCTCGCTCGAGCGGACCATGCCGGGGAGCTTCACCCGAGGCGCGGCGGCGGCGATGCGCCGGTCGGCCGCGATCGACCGCATGATGCGATCGGTCGATTTGAAGTTGTGCGCGATCTTCATGTCCTCGTGGAATCCCTTCCGGTGGATGGCGATGTGTCCCAGCGCGGTCCGGATGGTGTTCTCGATCGCCTGGTTGTTCATGCCGTTCATGATGCCCATCGACAATATCATGGCGAAAATGCCCAGGGCGATCGACGAGATCACCACCAGGGAGCGGCGGCGGTGTCGCCAGATGTTGCGCCAGCCCATGGCGAATATGGTCTGCATGTGTATCCTCCCGCTACAGTTGCCGGATCGCTTCGACCGGCTTGAGTTTCGACGCGCGACGCGCCGGGAAATAGGCGAAGACGATCGTCAGCGCCAGGGTGATGACGGCGGTCACGGCGATGTTCGCCGCCGTCGCATCGGCCGGGAGTTTTGTCATGCTCACGCCGATCGTCGCCATCTCGTTCGAGTAGTCCGAAAAATCCAGCGGCCGCAGTTTGAAGTACAGGCTCGCCAGGAACCCCGCGATGCCGCCGGCAATGACGCCTAACGTCGATATGATCGCGGATTCGATGAGCACCATGTGGACCACCTGGCCCGGCCGCGTGCCCACCGCCAGCATCACCCCGAACTCGCGCGTGCGCTCGAAGACCGCCATCTGTACGGTATTCAGGATGCCGAAGGCGACCACCAGGAACAGAATGAAATCGAAGATGTAGGCGCTGATGTCGTCGAGCGCGATGAACTGGACGAGCTCGGGCATCAGCGTGTCCCATCCCAGCACCTCGATCGAGGACCGCTCCGTCTCCGGCAGGGACGCACGCAGCGAATCGATGACCGCCGCATCGTGCTTTATGTCGGCGAGACGGACGACGATGGCGTGGATGTAGCGCTCCATCGAGAAGGTCGCGCGCGCCTGCTCGATCGGCATGACGAGGAGCGTCTGGTCGTACTCGGGATTGCCCGAGCGGAAGACGCCCACCACCGTGAGCTTCTCGGCGGCGATGGACCCGTCGAGCCCCTGCGAGATGATCGAGACGACGTCGCCGACCTTCGCGCCGAGGTTCTTCGCGAGCGTCTCCCCGACGATCGCGTGGGTCGAATCCTCCGCGGTGAGATAGCGCCCGCCGGGAAGGACCCACGTGTGCAGGTTGGTCACCGCCGGCTCGCGCGCGGGATCCACGCCCTGGATCTGCCCGCCGGAGGTGTTCGCGCCGAAGGCGAGGAGCCCGGCGGCATGGATGCGCTCGGTGTGCGCGGCGATCCGACGGTCTCGCCCGAGCGCGGCGGTGAGGCCGTCCGGCACCTGGAACGCGTAGTCGATGGTGCGGCTCGCCCAGTAGCCGGCGCGGTGCACCTGGATGTGCCCGGCGCTCGTGATCGCCGCGTCGTTGATCATCCCGTCATGCCCGCCCTTGGCCAGGGCGTTGTTGAGGATGATCATGCCGCAGCCGACGACGATGGTGGCGAGCGTCAGGATCGTCCGGCGCTTGTTGCGCCACACGTTTCGCCAGGCGAGCTGTGCGATCGCTTCTCGGTTCATGGCTACTTCCTCGTCAGGTTCTGCATGGTGAAGGTGCGTGACGGGATCGCGGTGTTAAACCGGATGCTCGCGATCTCGAGGATCGTGTGCGCCTCCGGCTTGCTCACGGTTTGCATCTTCCAGAGGGTGGGGATCACGCGATCGTCCATCTTCTTGAACTGGCCGAAGGTCATCACCCGCTTGAGGACGTTATGCTCGTTGTAGAATTCCTCGCGCACGGGGAGGTAGTCGCTTTGTCGCACGGAGTAGATTATCTTGCCCCACACGACGGCGGCGTCGGGCTTCGGCGTGAGCAGGATGACATGGCAGGGGTGCCCGTCCACCGTCGCGGTCCCGGTGACCGTGTGGGTGTAGTCCTCCTCGATGCTGGATTCCTTCACGATGTCGTCGTTGGTGAAGTCCGACCCCATCCACGACTGGAGCATCATCGACGGCGAAATCTTGATGGTCTGCTGGAGCTTGGGGACATAGTGCCACATGTTCTTGTTGATCATGAGGAACCGGTTGCCCGCGTCCTTTTTCGGTTCGTAGATCTCGTTGAAGGACTTCTTCCCGGCGCGCTGGTCGTATGCCTTCAACTTCATCGTCCGCGTCCACAGCTTCGTCTTCACGGTGATGAGGTAGGTGCCCACGACGGAGGTGCCGCGCATGGCGTCCTCGGTCTTTCTGATGATCTCCTTGCCCGTGAGGGCGTATGACGGCAGTGCCGTTGACGCGAGCGCCGTGATCAGCGCGAGAATGATCATTAATGACTTCATGGGTTTTCTCCTTATCCTTGATTTATTCATACATACGCTCGTTCAACCTCACCCCGCCTCCGGCGCGCCCTCTCCCATAGGAGGGGGCTTCGTGGGAAGTAGCTTTTTCCACTCCCCTCTCCTATGGGAGAGGGGTAGGGGGTGAGGTTGCGCCGCATGATGGCGCGTCCGTTTTGATCGCCATATCCTACCCCTGCTTTTGAATTCCTTTTATGAATATGCCACCGAACGTGTCCACGGTGCCCTTGAAGTCGAAGGAGTTCTTGTCGAGCATCCAGAGGAGCATGAGGCCGTCGAAGATCATCATGAGAATGGTGGCGGCGTGTTCGGGGTTGATGTCGCGGATTTCCCCTTTTTGAATCCCCTGTTCGAACACCGCTTTCACGAGGTCGATATACTCGCGGTAAGTGGCGAGCATGTCGAATTGCCGCTTTTTCCCCTGGTTTGCCGATTTGACCTCCTCGAGCCAGAACTCGGTGAGCACCTGGAAGTGATCCAGCGGGAAGTCCGAAGTGTGCATCGAGGTCATCATCGAAATGATCGCTTTCAGGGTGTCTATCGTGGTTACATTTTCCGGCAGCTTCAAATCGGTTTGGCATTCGAATTCTTCCATAATATGACGATAGGCGACCAAGAAGAGTTCATCTTTTGACTTGAAGTATTCATACAGGGTGCCTTTCCCGATACCCGCTGCTTCGGCGACGTCCTCCATCTTCGTTTCCTTGAGGCCCTTCCTGGCGAGGACCCGTATGGCGGCGTCGGTTATCTGCTTCTTTTTCTCATCAACATCCACAATCTTTGGAGACATCTCTTTTCCTGTTTGACCGACTATTCGGTCATTAAAGATTCTTTTAAAAATCCCCACCGGGGATAGTTTTTATATTGACCGACTGTTCGGTCATAATATACCGATAGTTATCGGTACCGTCAAGCGGAAAGGTGGATTTTTGATGAAAAAATTTTATTGACGTATCAGGTGCTCACATTTAGCGTTGCCCACTGCATCGCCGTAGGCCTCGTTCGTGATGCCACCGGCTCAATTTTTATCGGTTTTCAGGAAACACCCAATGAATAGTTCGCAGCGCACGTTTTCAATCAAGGCATCGCAAATCGAGAAGAAGTGGCTCCTCGTCGACGCCGATGGGGCGGTCCTCGGCCGGCTCGCGACGGAGGTCGCGCACCTGCTTCGCGGAAAACACAAGACCACCTACACCCAGCACATGGATGATGGCGACAACGTCATCGTCATCAACGCCGACAAGGTGGTGCTCACCGGCAGCAAGGGCGACGACAAGGAGTATTTCAGCCATTCGCACTTTCCCGGCGGCGTGAAGTTCACCAACATCAAGAAGTACAAGGCGGATAATCCGGAATTCATCATCGAGCACGCCGTGAAGGGGATGCTTCCCAAGAATCGGCTGGGCCGCAAGATGTTCAAGAACCTGAAGGTCTACGCGGGGACCGCCCACCCCCATCAGGCGCAAAAGCCCGAAACGTACGATATCAAGAAATAATCGAATATACGACAGGAGCAGGATCGCATGGCAGCAGAACGGTATTATGCAACCGGTAGAAGAAAGACCTCGGTCGCGCGGGTGTGGCTCAAGCCCGGTTCGGGGAAGATTCTCGTAAATGAGCAGGACGTATCCGAGTTTTTTCGCCGTAAAACCCTCGAGCTCATCGTACGGCAGCCGCTCGAGCTCCTGAGCGCCGTCAGCGCATTCGACATTGAAGCGACAACGCTCGGCGGCGGCTGGTCCGGCCAGGCCGGTGCGGTGCGCATGGGGATCGCGCGGTGCCTGATCCAGCATGATGAGCGCAACAAGAAGGCGCTCCGCGAGGCCGGTTTTCTCACGCGGGATTCGCGCCAGGTGGAGCGAAAGAAGTACGGCCGTAAAAAGGCCCGTAAGCGCTTCCAGTTCTCCAAGCGCTAAACGAAACGCCAGTTTTTTACTTGCCTTTGGAAACAAAAGGGTGTCGATTTTATCGGCACCCTTTTTTCATGCGGTGCATCCAACCGGTGAGGTGTGTGCGCTATGCAGGGCATATTTCGGACATGGTTGTTGATGATGACGCTGGCGCTCGTGCTGTCCATGGCCGGCTGCGGCGCCCATGGATTCAGCGAGCTGAAGCGCCGGCTTCACGCCGAAACGGACCGGATCGAGATACGCCGCGGGTCGCGCGTCGTCGCCGTCACCGATCCCGTCACGGTGCGGCTCGTCGTCGACGGCGTCGCATCCGAGAGCGCCCCGCTGTACAAATGCGCTTATGACGGCTCCATCCAGTTCTTCTGCCGCGGCGTCGCCCTGCTCCCCGAGCCCATGGAATTCAACCTGTCGCCCGCCTGCCTGCACGTGAAATTCGTCTACCGCGATTCGCTCCATTCGAAGCGGATCAGCCCCGGTCTTGCCGGTTTCCTGCGCGGTCTCTAGGGGCGTCTCCATGCCGCTGGTGGAAAAAATCAAGTTCAAGGGCGACGGGGTGATGATATCCGTCGATACGGGGGAGGCGCTCATGGTTTCCGCCGCGGTCTTTGCGCAGTATCGGCTCGCGGCCGGGACCGAGATCGACGCGGCGGCGTATCGCCAGCTCAGGGACGAGAGCGATCGGTACATGTGCCGACGGGCGGCGCTTTCATATCTGGCGGTGCGCGCCCATTCGGCGCATGAGATGGAGTCGTACCTTCGCCGCAAGGGCTATTCCGGCGACAGTATCGCGGAAACCGTTCGCGATCTGTGCGAGCGACACTATATCGACGATCTCGCCTTCGCGACGGAGTATGCCGGTGCGCGAAAACGCCGCGGCGGCGTGGGCAGGAACCTCGTCACGCGCGAGCTGCAGCGAAAGGGGGTTTCGCGGGACATTATCGCAACCGCGATCTCGCGCGCAACGTCGGAAGACGACGAGCGGGAAGCGGCGCTCGCATGCGCGCGAAAGAAACTTCGGCAGCGCGCCGGAAAGAAAAACCGCGCCTCGCGGCTCGCCTTTTATCTGCAGGGCCGGGGTTTCGATGCCGCGGTAATTCGTGCGGTGCTGCGGGAGCTTGGTCCGCTCGACGATGAAGAAGACGCCGGTGCGGCCGAGGAATGATGCGGGGTGCGGCGGTAATTTCCGAAGCGCGCTGTAGTTGCCGGACGCCGTGTATCGCAACAACTCGATTGCCGAATGTATAATGGCGTTTTTTCGTTTCCGGGTGCGTCTGTCGCGAGCTACAGACGGAAGTATTTTTCAGGTTTTTCTGGGAATCCCCAGCAGATGTGCCAGAAAATCAATCCGTCCCGTTCCTCCCTGCAGATGATGTAATTTTTAAGTGGATAGTTATCCACTTTCTCGCCGCTTCTCGATCGTTGAAGTATCTCACGGAGGTATTCTCTCGCCGCCTGCGCCAGAATCAACGAAACCGATTCATTGAAAAAACACCGAGCGTCCCTGAAGTAATCGGCATCGTCCGCTAACATGCGAACATGAATGGTCCGCCACATCTCCCTGCGGTCGCGCGTTTGATATCGCGTCGCAGAGCCCGATTTGAGCGCCTTCCCGCGGTTCAGGATGGCCCGCGCGAGCAACAGAACTACGAGCTGTCCGCGTCTGATTCCCGTCATGACGCATGCGGCTTCAATAAGCTGCAAAGTCGTTTGATGGACGTACAGGGTCGTGTCGATTGGCATGTCGATCTCCATACGGAAGTCTTTTTCAGTAATACGCAACGCGAGACCCGTTTTTGAAATAAATACTTTATTTTTCAGGATTTCGTCCCTGAAAATTCGCATTTTACTTGTAATTGATTTCATCAGGCCGTATCTTCATCCTGTTGAATTTTTGTTCTCTGAAAGGCATGGCATGGATAAGGCGGAATACTCCGAAAAGGAGATTCGGGGCACGTTCGGAAAGCCTGCGGACCACGTCTCGGTGCACAAGACCATCGTGAGCTTTTCACGCGCTCGGGCCGATATCCGCGCCGTCGCGTTAGGCGGTCTCGACCTCTCGGGTGTTCGCACTGTCCTTGATCTTGGGTGCGGGTTCGGGTTTTTCAGCATGGGGCTTTCGGGGCTGATCCCGCGCAACGCGCTCGTGCTGGGTGTCGACATGCTGGAGGAGAACCGGGACCCCTACCTGCACAATACCGCGGAGGCGGGCCTCGCGACCGAGTTTCTGTGCGCCCCGTCGCAGGCGATCGAGGAATTCGAGCCGCAGACGTACGATCTCATTTCCGCGAGCTACTCGCTGTATTTTTTTCCGGAGCTCGTCCCCGCGATCGCACGAATCCTGCGGCCCATGGGGATCTTCGTAACGCTCACGCACAGCCGCGAGAGCCTGCGCGAGATCATCGATCTCATTCCGGAGTGTTACCGTCGCCTCGGCGTGACCATCGAGCGCGACCGGATCCACATCAAGCGTCTGCTGGAGTCGTTCTGTGCGGAAAACGGCGCCGATCTCCTCGCGCCGCATTTCGGATCCGTGGAGACGATCGGCTGGGAGAACAGCCTCGAGTTCCCCCTTGACGGCATGAAGCATCTCTATGGGTATATCATAAACAAGAAGTACTTGCTGCTCAAGGAGCTCATGGACCAGAAGCCGCAGCTGGAGCAAAACGCGGTGGAGATGCTCTTTGCGATGGCGCACCGCATCTCGGTCGAGCGCGGCGGCTTTCGTCTCAATAAAAACGACGCGATATTCCGTTGCGGCCGGCCGCGTTAGTCGAAATGCAAAATCGGTCAGGCGCCGCGGCCCTTGCCGGAGTCGGTAATCGAGACGAGCTCGGTCGGGTAGGGCGCAAAGTAGGTCTGTCGCGAGAGGTAGTCGCTCCCGAAGCGCGCGATGAGAGCGCGGATGATGCCGGTCACGGCGCTTAAGGGGATCTTGCCGGCCCGATAGGTCTCGAACTCTCCGAGAAGGAAGCGCTTCTCGGACGCGGACATCCCCTCCGAGAAATACCCCATCGCGTGCTGCAGGACGTTGATATTGGACTGGAAGCGCGGGACCCGTGACAGCGCCGCGCGCAGATGCGTCTCGTACTCGTCGATCGTTTCACGCCATGGGCGTCCGCCCGGGTTCGCGGTGATCCGCCCCAGCGCGCGCATCTCCGTCTGATTGTAGGCCATCAGGAGGAGCTTGTTGTCGGCCTGGAATTGCACCAGGCGCGCCATCGAGCCCGATGCGTACACGCCCCGGAATTCCGCGAGGGCGAAGATGCGCGTGAGGAAGTGCTCGCGGATGGTGAAGTTCTCGAGACGCCCCTCGTCCTCGATCGCGCGGCCGGGAAACGCCGCAATCACCGCTCCGCCGTACAGTCCCGCCGCCTTTCCGGTGATCGGTGTTTTCGCCGGGTCGCGGTCCGGGTACACCTTCACGTCCTTGATGCCGCAGGACGGGGACCGTCCTTTCAGGATGAATCCGTCCGCATCGCGCAGCGTCGCGAGATGTCGCTGCGTGAAGTCGTCCATGAGCGCCGTCACGTCGCGCCCGGTCGCCGGCTGATAGAGCGCCACGGCGTCGCCGTCGCGGACAAGCCTGATGGGATCGCGCGGCACCCCCAGGCCGATGGCCTTTTCGGGACAGGCCGGCCGAAAATCGACGAAGGGCATGAGGTCGCGCACCAGCGGGCAGGCGACGCTGAGCGCATTGTAGCGGCACGCCTCGAATTCGAGGCAGGCGCTCACGGCGATGATGGGCCGGGCGAAGCTCCTCATGCGCGGCCTGATGGGCGTGAATTCATAGGGCGACGATACTATCGCGCAATCAGTCCGTCAAGCACTATGGGGTCGCCGGCGGCATGAGGCGCCCGCCATGTCCGAGTCGCGCAATCTCCCTTGCCGGCAGATAAAGCCTTGACCTTTCATGGTGCCGCTTCGTATGCTTTCTGCGAGAGGAATGTGGCGTGAACGATGTCCCGCGGGGAGCTCGCAGGCGGCGAGCGTTTTTCGATTTTTTTTGATTGTAGCTATCAATGAACGACCGTTCGGAGGCTTCATGAAACGAAGTATCATAGTCCTTCTGTGCTCGGTGCCGGTCTTTTTCTCGTGTGTCGGTTTTTTCATGATTTCAAAAAACCAATCCGCGCCGAAACCCGGGCGAGCGATTATCTACGGCCTTATGATCGAGATGCCCGGATTCGGGAACTCGTTTAGCATCGATTTATACGACCGAAAAAATGATTCAACGTATCAACTGGCGATAAAAAGCAATTGGGCTCCCGAGACGAGCCTGCCGTTTGCGTTTGAGCTGCCGGCGGGAACCTATGAGCTGTTCAGTTTTACGGTGGGTCAGGCGTCGGGTCAAAAAGCATCCTACCAGACGTACTATTTGGTCAAAAACGCCAGTGAGTTGAAAAAGCTGACGGGGACATATGTGGGCAATAAATATCTCGCCTTTAAAACGCTGGAACACGACAGCATACAGCTGCAACCCGACAAAGTCTGTTATGTGGGCGAGTGGGCGTTTTCAGATCTTAAGCCGGTAATCACGGCGAAAAAGGAACTCACCGACAGGATTATGAAGGAGTCATTCCCCGGTTTGATGACCGCGACCGCAGTCAACGCGGTTCCCGGGGCGAAATAACGACTTTGAACAACGACACGGAATAACCGAGATCGACCTGACCATGGAGGTGTCAACGAAATGAAAAGATTTCTGCCGGTACTCGTGTTCGTTCTCGCCGGATGCGTCACGCTGCCCGTACACCTGAAGTATCCATCGAAGGCGGGAAATTCCGTTCTCGGCGTTGCCATCACCCTGCGCGCGCCAATCGCCATATTTACCGATTATCCGACCGCGGTGTATTTTGCCAAAATCGAGAAGGGTGAAACGCATCTCACCGCGAAGCGAGTCATCCCAGCGAACTTCGTGGCGCGCGGACGAGCCTATCTTGTCGATTGCGAACCGGGGGAGTATGTCGCCGTCGCCGCGTATACGAGGAAGCAGGCGTTCAAGCACCAGAAGGATTTCAGCAAGCCCGACATGAGCCCGGGGGAGGAACAGTTTTACTGCACTTATTTCGGGGAAAAGGTTATTGGCGCCTCCCGGGTTTCGGTCGGCAAAAATGAGTTCGTCTTCATGGGCGATATCGTCGTGGACCTCTCCATACTGATTCTGAATACCGAAAAGGTCGACATGGCGATCGCCAATTACCTGGGCAAGGTCAAATTCCCCGACAGCCCATTCCTCTACCTTGGCGACCTGAAGAACATCGATCGCGGGCCGAAAATCATGGTAGGGTTGTATCGCGCAGCCGCCAAGGAATTCGCGGAATCGGGCTGGTCGCCCCTCGTCAACAGGCGATTGATGGAGCCTGCGGGCGGGCAGAAGGCTCGTTAGCAGCACTTTTTTTTCCCAAAAGAACGGCCCTCGTCGTCAGATACGGTACAGTCCGGCGGGAGCATCACCCGGGCTGATTACAGTTACCATGCATCAGGGAGGAGTAAAATGAAGAACTTCATTACCGTAGCCGTGATCGTGGCGTGCGCATTCGCGTTTACCGCATGCGGTCAGACCATCGGCGGCCAGATCAAGGGCGACAAGTTCGTGACCGAGGGGTGGGTCGACGACAACACCTTCCGGACCACCGCGACCGGCGTTCCCAAGAAGGGCCTCACGAACAAGACTCAGCGGCGGCTCACCGCGCGCGAGGCGGCGCTGCTCTACGCCCAGAAGACCGTGCTCGAGAAATTCAAGGGCGCGCGGATCGAGGGCGCGTCCGGCATGGCCGACGGCGCCTCCACCGGCATCGCGATCGCGAAGGAATTCGGCGGGCTCGTGCGCGGCGGATCGGTCCAAAAGGAAACCTACAACGACGGCGACGAGTGCGAGGTTGTCTATGAGATCACCGCTCCCGGACTCAAGAAGCGGGTGATCGGCGGCGCGGAGTAATTTCCATACTGTTCAGTCGCGCGCAAACGGCCGTGTCGATGGATACGGCCGTTTCGCGTCTGCCCCCCTCGTGATGGCCCTTCGGCTCACTCGAGTGAAACATCACCCATCGGAGTGTACCGCCAGGCGCGTTTTTTTCTTCCTTTCCTTGCCGCCGATGGCGATTGTTGGTACTTTGTAAGCCAGTGGCGGTCGCGACGTGTATTGTGGCGATGATCCGGGCGCATATCGGGAGGTGCTCATGGCGAACAAACCGGCGGAATACTGCTCGCGCTGCGGCGCGAAGCTCGAGCGGGTGATGCTCGACGATCGCCCGCGCGAACGATGCGCCTCCTGCGGCGCCGTCGTCTATGTGAATCCGCTTCCGGTGGTGAGCTCCATCCTGCCCAATGACCGCCGCGAGATCCTGCTGGTGCTGCGCAAGAAGGAGCCGTACAGCAACCAGTGGTGTCTGCCGATGGGCTTCGCCGAAATCGACGAGAACATACAGGACGCGGCCCTGCGCGAACTCGAGGAGGAGACCAGCGTGAAGGGCCGGATCATACGGCTCCTTGATGCGGAGACGACCGACGATTCCTTCTATGGCAACCTGGCCATTCTCTGCTACGAGGTGGAGCATGTTTCCGGGGAGGTCCGCGCGGGGGACGATGCGCTGGATGCGCGGTTTTTCCCGATCGACGAGGTGCCCCGGTTGGCGTTTCCCCCGAACGACCGCGCGGTGGAGAAATTCCGCGAGCTCTACCGCGATCTCTGGAAGATTCAGGATTCCTTCGCCGCCATGTTCCCGAAGGGCGGGCGGGTCGATATCGACATGCACAGCGCCGTTGGCGTGGAGGGGCTCCTCTCCGACCTGGTGATGGGCACGCTCGAGCAGAAGATCGACGGGATCATCATCTTCTGGCTGGAGTACCTCAAGGCGAAGGACACCGCGAAACGCTATCTCGCGCTGCCCCCGAAAAAGATCTATGAAGACGGCGCGTTCATTCTCACCGGCCTCACCCGATGGATGCGCGACAAGCGTTTCGCGCCCGACGACCTGCACTCGTTCGTGTCACTCGGGAGCGGCTATTGCGCGGGCGGCATTCCCGCGGCCGATGTGATGAGCGCCTACACGCTCTTCCGCAAGGCGATCTGGCAGTTCATTCTCGGACAGGGATTCCACATATCCTTTCTCGAGCTGTACCGGAGCCTCGAGGTAAACAATCGTGTAGTGCTCTTTTTTGATAAAGCGATCTATCACATGCTTCGCGGGTACGAAAAATAAATTTTTTCTTGAAAAATACCGCCATGCGGAGCGCACTATCAGTCACCGCGCGCCGAACGCGGCCGTACCAGAGGGCGAAGGTCTTCGGCGGCAATCACAACGCGAGTATTCTACTAATCTACAACGAAAAGAGGGGGCAGCACCATGGGTATCAAGGTCGGTATTAACGGCTTCGGGCGTATCGGACGGAATGTTCTCCGGATCCTCCTGCAAAATCCGGACAAATTCAAGGATGTCGAGGTCGTGGGCATCAACGATCTCACCAACGCGGCCATGCTCGCGCACCTGTTCAAGTACGATTCCGTGCACCGGATCTTCGACGGCACGGTGAGCAGCAAGGAGGGCGCGATCGTCATCAACGGCAAGGAGATCAAGGTCCATTCGCAGAAGGACGCGAAGGCGCTCCCGTGGAAGGCCGATGGCGTGGACGTGGTCGTGGAGGCCACCGGCCGCTATCGCGACAAGGAAGGTTGCATGGCGCACATCGACGCCGGCGCGAAGAAGGTCATCATCACCGCCCCGTCGAAGAACGAGGACCTCACGGTGGTGTTGGGCGTGAACGAGGACAAGTATGATGCGGCCAAGCACGTGGTCCTGTCGAACGCCTCGTGCACCACGAACTGCCTCGCGCCGGTCGCGAAGGTCATCAACGACTCCTTCGGCATCGAGCGCGGCCTCATGACCACCATCCACTCGTACACCAACGACCAGCGCATCCTGGACCTCCCGCACGAGGACTTCCGTCGCGCGCGCGCGGCCGCGCTCTCGATGATCCCCACCACCACCGGCGCCGCGAAGGCCGTGGGCCTGGTGATCCCCGAGCTCAAGGGCAAGGTGGACGGTCTTGCCATCCGCGTCCCCACCCCGAACGTTTCGGTCGTCGATTTCGTGTGCTCCATCGGAAAGGAGGCCTCGAAGGACGACGTGATCGGCGCGCTCAAGTCCGCCGCCGCGGGCAAGATGAAGGGGATCCTCGACGTGTGCGACACCGAGCTCGTATCGGTCGATTTCCTCGGCAATTCGTTCTCGTCGATCGTCGATGTCCCGGCCTCGTCGGTCATCGACAAGCGCCTGGTCAAGATCATCAGCTGGTACGACAACGAGTGGGGCTACTCGTTCCGCGTGTGCGACTTGATCAAGTTCATCATGAAGTAGGGGTTCGACCCGCTCCCGACCTCCCCCTTCGATAGGGGGAGGGGGAAACTTTGCACGTAAAAGGACATCACAATGAAGCGTCGCGAGATTTTTGCCGGCAACTGGAAGATGTACAAGGATTACAATGGCGCCGTCGCGCTGGTGAACGGCCTCAAGGGGGGCCTGGGCGACATTGGGGCGCGCGAGGTCGCCATCTTTCCGCCTGCGCTGTACGTGCGCGAAATGGTGTCCCTCTGCACGGGAACCCGCATCGACGTGGGCGTGCAGAACATGTACTTCGAGAAGGAGGGCGCCTTTACCGGCGAGCTCGCGCCGGCGATGGTGAAGGACTGCGGCGCGCGCTACATCCTAATCGGCCACTCGGAGCGGCGCCATGTCTTTCGCGAGACCGATGTCGAGGTGAACAAGAAGGTCGCTGCGGCCCTCGCCGTGGGCCTCGACCCGATGGTGTGCGTTGGCGAGCTCCTCGCCGAGCGCGAGGCCGGCACGTCCGAGGCGGTGGTGAAGACTCAACTCGTCGAGGCGCTCAAGGGCGTCACGAAAGAGCGGATGGCGAAGGTGGTGGTCGCCTACGAACCCGTCTGGGCGATCGGAACCGGCAAGGTGGCGACGCCGGAGATCGCGGAGACCATGCATCGGTTTATCCGTGAAACGCTGGGCGCGCTCTACGATGGCGCCACCGCGGCCATGGTTCCCGTTCTCTACGGCGGGTCGGTCAAGCCGGACAATATCGCCGGGCTCTATGCCATGGAAAACATCGATGGATGTCTCGTGGGCGGGGCGAGCCTTGCGAGCGATTCTTTTCTTGACATAATAAAAGTGAAATAATTAATGGCACGGTGCGCGACGCGCCGCAGAACGCCCGGGAGATTTGTCAATGAGCATCCTTATTTCCGTCCTCACCGTCGTTTTCGTCATTCTGAGCGGTTTGTTGATCGTCATCATCCTGCTCCAATCGGACAAGAGCTCGGGGATGGGGATTCTCGGCGGGTCGAGCCAATCCACCTTCGGATCGTCGACCGCCGACATCATCACCAAGATCACGACGGCCATGGTCGCCCTGTTTATGATCGGCTCCCTGGGGCTGTCGATCCTGGAATCGATCCGCGATAGGGCCATTGAGCGGGATCTGGTCGGCGACAAAAAGCCGAGCGGCGTTATCGGACCGGGCGTTCAGGACGGTAAAAAAGAACCGGTCGACGCGAAAAAGGACGCGACCGCACCGAAGACGGCGCCGGCGCAACCGGTGCAGCAGGCGCCAGCCAAGTAATCCAATTCCTGCGCCAGTACGCCCGTTCCCCCTCGCACGGCTGATGCCGAACGGGGCAGGGCGAACGCCGGTGCCACTCTCCCGGCGATCTACAATAATGATGAGGAGATACGCCATGGCGAAAACGGTTATCGTGAATCGCGATGAATGCACCGGCTGCGAGCTGTGCGCCGACACGCTCCCGGAGGTCTTCGAGATGGATGCCGACGGCCTCTGTCGCATCAAGGACCCCACCGGCGCGAGCGAAGACAAGATCCAGGAAGTGATCGACAGCTGTCCGGCCGAGTGCCTTCACTGGAAATAGCGTTCACGCAAAAAAAATCGCATTTCAACGGACGGTGCCGCTGTCATAGCCTGTGGGCGCGCCAGTCGCACCTCATTTCATTATCAAGGAGTTCCCAATGGGCCCCAAAGACTATTTATTCACCTCCGAGTCGGTGTCCGAAGGCCATCCCGACAAGGTGGCCGACCAGGTATCCGATGCCGTGCTCGATGCGCATCTGGCCGGCGACAAGCGTTCGCGCGTCGCGTGCGAAACGCTCGTGACGACGGATCGCTGCATCGTCTCCGGCGAGATCACCTCGACCCAGAAGGTCGATTACGAGAAGGTCGCCCGGAAAACCATCGGCGACATCGGCTATACGCACGCCGACATCGGCTTCGATGCGAAGACCTGCAAGGTCGAGATCTACGTCCACTCGCAGTCCCCGGACATCTCCCAGGGCGTCACTGCGGGAGAGGGGTTGTTCAAGGAGCAGGGCGCGGGCGACCAGGGGATGATGTTCGGCTACGCCGTCAACGAAACCCCCGAGCTCATGCCCATGCCCATCCAGTATGCGAACATGCTGGTGAAAAAGCTTGCGGACCTTCGCAAGTCCGGCGAGATCACGTTCGTCCGCCCCGACTCGAAGTCGCAAGTGACCGTCGAGTACGTCGACGGCAAGGCGAAACGGGTGGAGGCGGTGGTGATATCGACCCAGCATGCGCCCGACGTCGAGCATACGCAGATCTACGAGGCGATGGTCGAGCTGGTCATCAAGAAGGTGATTCCCGCGAGCCTCATCGACGCGAACACCAAGATTTACATCAATCCCACCGGCCGTTTCGTGGTCGGCGGACCGCACGGCGACACCGGCCTCACCGGCCGCAAGATCATCGTGGACACCTACGGCGGAATGGGCCGTCATGGCGGCGGCGCCTTCTCCGGCAAGGACCCGTCAAAGGTCGACCGCTCGGCCGCGTACATGGGACGCTACATCGCCAAGAACGTGGTCGCCGCGGGGCTGGCGCACCGATGCGAGGTGCAGGTCGCCTATGCCATCGGCGTCGCGGAGCCCGTGTCGGTCATGGTCGACACCTTCGGGACGGGGAAGCTGTCGGAGGATGAGATCGCGAAGCGCATCCGTTCCGTCTTCGATCTCAAGCCGGCCGGCATCATCACGACGCTGGACCTCTTGCGCCCCATCTACCTGAAGACCGCGGCGTACGGCCATTTCGGCCGCGAGCTGCCGGAATTCTTCTGGGAGAAGACCGACAAGGCCGAGGCGCTTAAGAAATAGCATCATCCGTTCGGCTTCGCACCCTGTGAAACCCCGCCCATGGCGGGGTTTCGCGTTGGTGCGCGAGGGTATTCTGCTCGCATTGCGCCTCGACGCGGCCGATAATGAAAATGGACGATACCATCATCAACATGGAGAAACGGCATGGCTGAATATAAGATGAAAAATTTCACCTACCGGTGTTCGTGCGGATTTTCCCTCAACGTGTTTCTGGACGCCGGCATGCCGCAGGAGACGGCGCGGTGCCGGTCCTGCAATCGCGAGATCACACGGGAGCTGGTCGACTAGGCCGCTCGATTCCAGCAGCGACGCGTGCCGGTGCGTACTCTCGTTTCCCTGTGTTGTGCCGTTTGCCTCGCGGCCGCCATCGCCGTGCAGGCGCGGCCGTCGCTTGTCCGCGGTGTTTTCGCCCGGGCGCTCCCAACGGCCGTTCCCGCCGCCGATACGGGGACGCGCGATGCCGCGGCAACGCGTGAGAACGGTTCCGGCGCCGTGGCGCATGGACCCGACGGAAGCGAAACCCCCGCCGATTGGCACGCCTTTAGCGAGGATGATCCGGAGGCCGGCGACGGCGCATCGGCGTATGGCGGTCCCGCCCGGCCGGGGTTGAGCATCGACATGCAGCTGGTGTACGGCCAGTTCGAGAACATGCTCTCGACGATCAGCCTGTCGCAGGAGCAGAAGGACGTGGTGTACCGGCTGAGCTCGTCGTACAAGAAGTCGAATGACTTCGGGTATGGCGGCGAGATCTACGACAATACGGATTACTTCGAGAATCGAATCGGCTTCAGCGGGATGCTGGCCGCCAGCGAGCGCCTGCGATTGCAGCTCAACGCCTCGGTGGAAAACTATTCGCGGGGCATGTTCGACAATCCGGTGTTCCGGCGCGAGGAGCAGGACCTGCTCTCGGCGACGTTCCGGGGCCAGTTCCGCTTCACCGACTCATTCGAGGCCTATGCCGCCGTGGGAACGACCGGTTTCGCGCATCGGCTCCGCCCGGTCGTTCCGGGCGACGGCGTGGAGGCGAGCAGTTATCTGAACATGGGAATGGCGGAAACGGGCGGAGAGCTCGTCTGGTCGGCGCTCAATCGCGTACGGTACGCGATCGAGTACCGCTATTACAATTTCCACGATCGGGAGCTGGACAACCGCAGCATCGTGCTCGGCGAGGTGGCGGACGATTTCAACCTCACCGAGCACGTCGCCCTGACCGCCGGCGTGAACGGCGCCTGGAGCGAATATTTCGACTCCCTGGCGGGCCCCATCGTGGGGGTCACGCTCAAGGGGTTCCGCTACGCGTCGGTGCAGATGCAATACCGATACCACCTGGAGCCCTTCAGGCCGGAGCGGCTGTATCCCAGCCAGAAGTTCGTGATGCCGGTCTACGACCTGCCGCCCGGCCGCGCCCACCGCGGGGAGATGAAGGCCGAGGTGCGCGTGGGCGAGGCGGTGAACATGAAGATCGGCGCCACCGCCGACCAGAACAGCGCCTTCTACAACTTCCGTCCAGTGTCGGGCAACGTTCTTCGCGCCGAGACCATGCCCGCCACGCGCTATGGCGGCAACTGCGAGGCGAACATCTTCCTGTTGCGGCGGCTCGTCGATATCGCCTTCGGCTACGAGTACGCGAACTTCGTCGCCGAGCGGCGCGTCACCTACCGCCCCGATCACGCCTTCGACGGCAAGCTCAGCTACAACGGCGCCTGGTGGAAGGTCCAGTGGGGGAACCGCTACATCGACCCGGTCTTCATCGATCCCGACCGGGCGGACCGGCTCGACCGCGCGCTCATCGGCTCCTTCGGGGCGCAGTTTCGGCTGCTCGACGGGCTGTTCGCGAACCTGCGCGTGGAGAACCTCTACAACAACAAGTACAATCTGCGCGACGGCTATCCCGAGCCCGGGATCACGGTGCTGGGCGGTTTGCGGATCATGCTGTGATGGGGCGGCGCTACTGGCGGGGTTGCAGCTCGATGGAGACGCCGACCTTGTCGATGCCCGCCTGCTTCGCGGCGTCGAGCACCTTCACGAAATAATCGACCGCGGCCTGCCGGTCGGCCTTCACGATCACGCCGTGCTGTTTCGCCGTGGGCGCCGCCGACTTGAGCGACTCGGACAGCGCGAGCGAGGAGACCTTGGTGCTGCCGATGTAGATCTCGTTTTTGCCGGTCACGGTCACGACCAGCGGCTTCTCGCCCCGGCTCTTCACGTCCGTGACCCCCTTGGGCAGGTTCACCTTGATCTTCGATTCGCGCTGCGGGTTGAAGGTGTACAGCAGGCTAAACGAGATAAAAAAGAACACGAACATGTTCATGATGATGTCGGTCATCGCGACCGATTCGAGGGTGAGCTGCGGCCGTCCCGCGGAGCGGATCTTCATCGCTTCTTTTTCTTGCCGGCGCCGGTGATGAGGGCGAGGAGCTCCTCCCCGTGGCTGTTGAGGTCGCGCGTGATGGCGGCGATGCGGTTCGCGTACACGCTGTACACGACGTAATAGGTGATGGCGACCGCGAGGCCGCTCGCGGTGGTGATCATGGCCTGGTAGATCCCCGCGGCCAGTTGCGAGACGGTGACCGATTCCGCGCTCACCTCCCAGGCCATGAAGGCGCCGATGAGCCCCAGGATGGTCCCCAGGAACCCCAGCATCGGCTCCACGCCCACGATGGCCATGAGGTAGTTCATGTTCTTCTCGAGGCGCGCCACCTCGGCGTTGCCCTGGCGCTCCATGGCCTTCTCGACAACCGACGGCTCCTCGCCGTGATGCTCCAGTCCCGCCTTGAACACGCGCGCGATGGGGTGCAGGGTGCGCGCGCAGACGGCGCCCGCCGTTTCCAGCTCGCCCGAGCGCACGAGCGCGTAGATCTCGTCGGTGAACCGGGCGAGGTCCATGCGGATGCGCCAGAGCAGGATGCCGCGCTCGATCGCGATCCCCAGCGCGATGATGGAGCCCAGGATGATGGGAATCATCACCCAGCCGCCCTTGACAATCACATTGTCGGTGAGCATGTTCATGGTACCGTCCCGTGTGCGAGAGTGCGCGAGTCTGGCACGATTGGGTTCGGCGCGAGGGATCTGTCAATTCTTTTTATCCGCGCATGATCCGGCGCGCGCCGGCGGCCATATTTTCTTGACATGGGGGGGCGACCGCGATAGCAAGGCCAGAATTCTCAGGGCGTCATCGATGCGGGAAAAGCTGTAACAAAACCGTCCGGTCCCGCATCTCACTGACGGTGCGATGTCGGATACGCCACACCGACACAGCCGATCGCCGGCCAGCCCGTTCAGACTGAACAGACACAAGGTAACCGAGTACGAATGAGGAAACTCCTACTTATCGCCTGTATCGGCACTGTCTTCTTCGTGCTCGATGGCGCCGTGACCGCGCCGTCCCCGTTTGAGGGAAAGATCGTCAAGAAGATCGAGTTCGAGGGCCTCCGGAACATCGACCCCGACGACCTGCTCGACATCATGATCACCGAGGAGGGCTACCCGCTCGTCTCCGCGGACCTGAGCAAGGACGTGGATGCGATCTTCAAGAAGGGCAACTTCGAGAACGTGCGCGTCGCGGCGAGCGAGTTCCAGGACGGCGTGCGTTTGCGCATCATCTGCAAGGTCCGTCCCGTGGTCAAGGAGATCGTCATCAAGGGCAACGACGAGGTCCACCGCACCGAGCTCGCCGAGATCGTCCTCCAGAAGGAGGACGAGCCGCTCCGGATCGACCTGGTCGAGAAGAGCGTCCGGGCGATGAAAGAGAAGTACGACAAGGAGGGGCTCTTCAACGCGGTCATCACCTACCGGGTGGAGCGCTCGGAGAAGGACGAGGAGCGCGTGAACGTGGTGTTCGTGATCGACGAGGGCGAGGAGGTGAAGATCGCCAAGATCATCATCATGGGCGCGCGCCGCATCCCCGTCGACGAGATCATGGGCGTCCTCGAGCTCAAGGAGGACGGGTTTTTCTCCGACGGCGACTTCAAGCGCGACGAGTACGAGAAGGACAAGGGGAAGATCCTGGCGCTGTACCGCGAGCGCGGCTACCTCGACGCGCAGATCATCGAGGACAAGGTCGAATACGAGTGGGAGAACCCCGAGAAGCAGGAGAAGCGGGCGATCTTCGTCACCATCAAGCTCAGCGAGGGGGACCGCTACTTTTTCGACCGGTACACCATCGCCGGCAACAAGGTGATCGAGAGCCGGGTGTTCGAGCAGCAGTTCGAGCAGACCAAGAGCGGCGCGATCTTCAACGACACGCTCTTCCAGAAAGACCGCCAGATGATCAGCTATTCCTACTCCACGATGGGCTACATCTTCGCGCGCGTGATCCCCAAGCGCACCGTGGAGGAGCGGCAGATCGACGACGACGGCGTGATGGTGGCCCGAAAATACGTGCGCATCGACTTCGAGATCACCGAGGGGACCCAGGCCTATATCGAAAACATCATCATCAAGGGGAACAAGAAGACCAAGGACAAGGTGATCCGGCGGGAGCTCCTCATGAAGGAGGGGGAGCTGTTCAACGCCGAGAAGATGCGGATATCGCGCGAGAAGGTGTACAATCTCGGATACTTCAAGGAGGTGAACTTCGACGTCCGCCCGGGCAGCAAGGAGGGGTATATGAACCTCATCGTCGACGTCGAGGAGCAGCCCTCCGGCACCATATCGCTGGGCGGCGGCTACGGGACCACCTCCGGCTTCTCGATCTTCGCCGACGTCGCGGAGAACAACCTCATGGGGAACGGCCAGCGCATCGGGGCGCGCTTCGAGTACGGCCCGCAGCGCACCTCGATCACGTTGAGCTTCCGCGAGCCGTGGCTCTTCGACTATCCGCTGGCGCTGAACACCTCGGTATTCTATTCGCTCTACACCGTTCCCGGCGCGTCCATTTACGGGCAGAACAAGCCCGCGCAGTACGAGAAGCAGGCGATCGGCTACTCGGTGAGCCTCACCTATCGCTTCTGGTATTACTATGGCATCGGCTCGGGGTGGACGCACGCCTTCAAGTCCATCCTCAATCCGACCGGCAACAGCTCGGACGAGATCTTCATCGAGCAATCGTACGGCGACCAGGAGAAGCGGACGCTCGCCTTCTTCGTCATCCGCAACTCCATCGACAACTATCTCAATCCCACGCGCGGATGGAAGATCGAACTGGACGTCGCCTTCACCGGGGGCACCGTCCTGTACGGGCACGACCACTTCATCAAGTATTCTCCCGACCTGTACGTGTACTTCAGCCCGTTCAATCTTCCGTTCCTGAAGACGCATCCCTGCGTGATCGAGCTTCGCGCGAACGCCGCGTTCCTTACCCCGCCGATGAACACGGATGCGCTGGAGCGCTATCAGCCCCAATGGCGAAACCGCTGGCTCGAATCGGAAGACCGCCTCTACATGGGCGGCCCGGAGACGCTGCGCGGCTGGGACTATTACGACGACAAGTTCCCCAAGTCGTGGCGATGGGGCCTGTTCCATCGAATTCTCTACGGGCTTGAGTTCCGCATTCCCATCCATCCGCAGATGCTGTGGTTCGTCGCCTTCTTCGACGCCGGGTCGCTGTGGACCGACGAGTTCTGGGAGGCGAACATGGACTCGTACGCGAAAACCGACATTGACGCCGACCTCGACGCCGAAAAGCTGTACCGCATCGACCAGCTGACCAAGGTCGACGTGATGTGGTATTCGAAATATTCGTGGGGCCTCGGGTTCAAGATCCAGATCCCGGTGATGCCGCTTCGCTTCTGGTTCGGGCGGCGCATGATGTGGGTGCAGGACAACAAGCAGACCTTCAAGGGTTATTTCAAGGAGGTCAGCGACTTCCAGTTCCAGTTCGCGATCGGGGACATGCGATTTTAGCTGGACAGATTTACCCGCATCGCGCTATGTTCGACCATGATTTCGCGCTTCACGTCATTTCTCGCCGCCGCGCTGATCGCCGCCAACGCCGGGTGCTCCTCTGAGCCAAAACGCGTCGAGCCGCGCGATCTGCGCGTCCGGGCGGTGAACCTCTCGCTCATCTTCGACTTTCTGGCTGCCAAGAACGCCGACGCGAAGGACCTTCGGGAGCGCCGCGCGAAGCTCGCGGCCGACGACGCGGCGATCTCGTCGCAGCGCGCCGACGAGGGCGATCCGAAGAAGCGCGCCGAGCTCGACGCGCGGCTGAAGAAGAACGAGGGCGAGCTCAAGGAGCTCGGCAAGCGGGAGGAGTCCGTCAAGGCGAGGCTCTACGCTGAGATCAACCGGTCCGTCGCGATCGTCGCGAAGCGGATGGACCTGGACTATATACTGACGGTCGGGGACGCGCTGGTCTACTCGAAGAAGGAGCACGACATCACCGACGAGGTGATCCGCGAGATCGTGCGCCTGCACAACCGGAACGCCCCCGTGTCACGGTAAGCCAAGGAGGATGGCCCATGAAACTGTCCGCGATTGCCGAAACGCTTCACGGGACCCTGCACGGATCCGACGTCGAGATCGACCGGGTGGGTGCGCTCGATGTCGAATGCGCCGGGGCGATCATGTACATCGAGGGGAAGAAGGCGCTTGCCGGCGTGCTCGCGAAAAAACCCGCCGCGGTGGTGATCCCGCGCAATTTCGCGGCCGACGCCATCGAGTGTCCGTATATCGAGGTTGACGATCCCAAGCTCGCCTTCATCGCGCTCCTCGGGATCTTCGGGCCGAAACCGAAACGTTCCGCGGGCGTGCAGCCCGGCGCGCATGTCGATCCGGCCGCGGCGATCGGCGCGAACGCCACGGTGATGGCCGGCGCGGCGGTGATGGCCGGCGCGCGCGTGGGCGACGGCAGCGTGATCTATCCGAACTGCGTGGTCGAGACGGACGCGTCGATCGGCGCGAACACGGTCCTGTACTCGGGCGTGGTGGTCCGCGAGCGTTGCGTGATCGGCGCCGACTGCATCCTGCATTCCGGCGTGGTGATCGGCGCCGACGGCTACGGGTTCTACGAGAAGGACGGAAAGATCATCAAGATCCCGCAGATCGGGAACGTGGTCATCGGCGACCGCGTGGAGATCGGCGCGAACACCTGCATCGACCGCGCCACCGTGGGCTCCACCACCGTGGGCAACGACACCAAGTTCGACAACCTGGTGCACATCGCGCACAATTGCGTGATCGGCGAGCGCTGCTACATCGTGGCGCAGGTGGGCATGTCCGGCACGGTCACCGTGGGCGACAAGGTGATCATCGCCGGCCAGGTGGGGCTGGCCGATCATATCTCTATCGCCTCTGGCGCGGTCATCATGGGGCAGAGCGGCATCTACAATGATGTCAAGAAGGCCGAGATCCTCTTCGGGACGCCCGCGCGGCCCGTGCGCGAGCAGCACCGCATCACCAGCGCGCTCGGGTTCCTGCCGGAGCTCCTGAAGCGCGTGAAAAAAATCGAACAAGACATCGAGGAGATGAAGAAATGATACACAACACGGCCATCATTGAGGGGAACGTGAAGCTGGGACAGAACGTCACGGTGGGGCCCTTCGCCTACATCCACGGCGACGTCACCATCGGCGACGGCACCGAGATCGGCCCCAACGTGCACATCGAGGGCTACGTGAGCATCGGCCAGCGGAACAAGATCTATCACGCCGCCTACCTCGGCGCGCCGCCGCAGGACGTCGCCTGGAAGGGCGGGCAGTCGTTCGTGTCGGTGGGCGACGACAACCTCATCCGCGAGTTCGTGCAGATCCACCGCGGCACCAAGGAGGGGACCACGACGACGATGGGCTCCAACTGCATGCTCATGGCGGGCGTGCACCTGGCGCACAACACGAAGGTCGGCAACGAGGTGATCATCGCGAACAACACGGTGCTTGCCGGCTACGTGGAGGTGGACGACTTCTGCTTCGTCTCGGGACTGGTGGGCTTCCATCAGTTCGTGAAGATCGGGAAGTACTGCATGATCAGCGGGATGTCGCGCATCAACATGGACTGCGTGCCGTATATGATCCACGAGGGCAACCCCTCGCGCATCGCGGGCATCAACATCGTGGGCCTGCGCCGCCGCGGGTTCTCCGAGGAGCGCCGCCGCACCATCAAGAACCTCTACAAGCTGCTGGTGCGTTCCAAGCTCAACACCACGCAGGCGGTCGAGCGCATCAAGGCCGAATACGGCAACGATCCCGACGGACAGGAGATGCTCGCGTTTATCGAGCGATCGGACCGGGGGATCAATAAGTAACCGCCCCCTCCCGGGCCGAGCGTTATTAGACGTCCTGTCCACGCTCGGCACTGCAATATCCTGTTGGGAGCCTCCCTCTTCGTTAGGGGAGGGGTGGCGAGAGGTTTCTTGTTGGCATCTCCCCCTAGCGAAGGGGGAGATGGCCGGAGGCCAGAGGGGGTAAATGCCGCACTGGATGGAATCGAAATGAACAAACAATCGCATGAGAACGTACTGAAGCCTCGGTTGAATGTCGCGAGATCGCTCGTCCTGGCGCTCGGTCTCATGGTCGCGTTCTCGACGTCGTGCGTTGCGGACGTTAAGAGCGAGCTGCGGAAGGCCTTTGCGAAGCACCCGGGGCCGTATGCCATCCATGTGAGCAAGGGCGAGTTCACGCTGCGCGTCATCAATCGAAAGCTCGAGACGGTCGCCAGCTACCGCGTCGGGTACGGCCGGAACGGCGATCGCCGGCCGAAGCTCTACGAGGGCGACCTGCGCACCCCCGAGGGGACCTACGAGGTGACCGAGATCCTGAGCATGGACGCCGGGAAAAACACCGAATCGTACCGCAAACTCAAGATGATGAACGAGACCCATTTTTACGCCAAGGACGGCCACTTCAAGTTCGGCCGTCCGAAGGAGGACCTGGGGACCGACGTATACGGCCCGCGCTTCTTTCGCATCAGCTATCCGAACGCCGCCGACGAGCGCAGGTACGCCGCTGCGCTCAAGAAAGGCTCCATCCCGCGCTCGGCGGAGGACCCGGACGAGCCGGCGGGGATCGGCTTCGGGATCGCCATCCACGGCAACAACGACGCGCCCGGCGTGGGCCAGCTCTCCTCGAGCGGCTGCGTGCGTATGCGCAACAACGACGTGGTGGAGCTGGACCGCTTCGTTCGCCTGGGGACGCCGGTCGTCATCACCGCGAACTAGATATTTTTGTTGACATTTCCGCGGAAAATCGTACTTTTATAAACGTACCGAATATAAAGAGACCGTCCAACTCGCTCCCAGTGTGTTTTTTGCGGAAGAGTATGTGCGTGAGGAGTTTCTGTATGATAAAGAAAATCACAATTACCGTTCTGGCGGCGTCATTGTGCATGCTATCCGTTCGCTGCATCAAATCCGACGGAGAGCTTGGCGATTCCACCGTGGTGATCAACCTCGGCCTCGACCAGGCCTTCAATGCTCCAAAGACCCGGTTCGACCGGTTCATGAATTTCATCATGCCGAAGGCGTATGCGGCGCCGTCGAACATCGCGAGCGTGTCCATCGTGGTGAGCGCCGAGGACATCAAGACCTTCGAGAATTCCTACTCGCCGCCGCCCACCTATATCACCGTGACTGTCCCCGCGGGCAAGTCGCGTTTTATACAGGTGATCGGCTACGTGAAGGACGGCGATCCGAGCGCGGTGCTCTCCTATCGCGGGACGCTCACCGCGGATCTCGAGCCGGGGGAGACGAAAGAAGTCGCCATGCAGATGGTGACATATGAAACGAAGTTGGTGATTCCGGATTTTAGAAATTATCGTATCGTTCAAATAGAAAACATGGCTGGGAAGAATTGGATTGATCGAAATGGTTCGCAGATCGGTTATGGGGGAGCAATGCAGCCATATGATATTGACTTTGATGCCCAAGGGAGGATTTATATAATTTCTAATTCAACGACCCCACTTATGGTGAGGATTGATAATATTTATAGTACCACGTGCGATACGATTGTTACTGCTGGGCTTACGAATCCTTCGATCGCGATTGACCGAAAAAGTAACCTTGTTTATTATACTCAAAATGCTAACGATCCTAGTACTGTATATAGAAGAGATACGGCTGGGGGTAATCTCCAGTCCTTTACACTCAACGGCGTGGAGTTTATCCGTGGCCTTGCGGTTGACACCGATGGAATTTTATATATAGCAACTACGCAGAAGATTCATAAATTTAATCCAAGTGGAAGTGGGACGCTGATTGGGTCGTATACTTTTCAAATCAACGGGGCTAGGGATATTTGTGTTAAGGATGACAAGGTGTTTGTTTCAAATAATGCTGGAGCGAATGGCTATAGATTTATTGAGCTTGATAAGAATCTAAGGTTTGTACGGGGGTATGGTTCAGTTTTACCGGGGGGTTCTCCATCTGGGCCTGGCAAATTTTATGGTCCGGAACGTATTGTTGCAAAAACAAATAGAAAGATTTTTGTGATTGATGAAAGTGATCCTGGGTATGATCAGTTACTTGCCTTTGATGATATTGATGGTGAAAATTGGCAATCATATGGCTCGAAAGGTGTGGGTGTCGGGTACTTTAAATTCTACGAGTGTTGATCCTTGCGGATAATTTATTATACCTCAGGAATAACTGGTTCCGGTAGAATCGTAAGGGGCATTGCAATCGGCAATGCCCTTCGTCGTAAGGGGCTTGATGCAGAGTATGCCATCTTGAGTAGTTCCGATTTCGCGTTTCTTTGCGACGAATTAAAATTTGCACATAGAGAAATACCATTAGAGGACGAGGAGGCACTCTCAGACAGAAATTATAAGTCTTCCCATTTGTTTAATGAGTTGTCGCGCTTGCGTCCGGATGTCCTCATTGTTGATCTCCTCTGGTTTCCGTTGTACCACTTCATTGGTGATCTCGCATGTAAAAAAATATTTCTCTGTCGTCAGGTGAACGATCGATTTTTCCAAATGGAACTGAATGGTGGTTTGTTAGATTTTAATCCTGACGCCTTCGATTTTGTCTTGAGAATTGAACCGTTTGACTCAAAAGTGCGAATGAAGGCCATTAGCCCAATCATTGTACGCAATCGGGATGAATTGCTTTCGAGAGAGCAGGCTTGTGCACGCATCGGCTTGTCGCATAACGAACAGAATTGTTTAATCGCCTACAATGGGGAACCTGGCGAGTATCATCAAGTGGTAAAAGAATATTCGTATTTGCAAGAGCAGGGCTATGTGTTAAAATTTTCATCGAATTACGAGAACGGCTTGTTCCCAATTGCGGATTACTACAATGCTTTCGATCTCGTTGTGTGCGGGGCCGGGTATAATTTTTTCTGGGAAATGATTTACTTTAACAAAGAAGCGATATTTGTTCCCGCGGTACGTACATTCGAGACGGGGCAGCGCCGAATGCGGGAGTATCGTGATTTTGATTTCTCGCAAAACGGCGCTGATCAGCTGGTGGATGAATACCTTCTTTCGTGAATGTGAAAAAAAACATTAATGAACGAAATAAAAAATTGCACAATATTTCGCTAGGGAGTAATATTTATTGACGTTGTCCCCGTATTATTCCCCTCATTCATCTCCCGCAACCGACTCAATCCTGTCCCATTACTGTCAGCGACGATATAGATCGAATGTGTCCCGGCCGCCGGTCCGCTCCACGTGAATGTGACGTCCACGCATGCGCCAACCTCCATGCGGTTGGTTATCTGACTCACGCCAAGCAGCGTTCCGCCGGTCTCCGGGTTGCCGTCGAAGAGTGCTACATCGATAGTGTTTCCAATTGCGAGCGCGCCGCTGTTGCCGATGCGGGCGGTGATGGTATAATCGCCTGGATTTGCATCAGGCGTGACGCGGACGTACGACGCGGACACGTCAAAGCATCCGGATGGTCGCTCAAGCTGGTTCTGGCGGTAGTTGTTGTACGTAATCCAGTTGTTCTGTTCTACGCGCGGGATGGTGGCATCGTCGTTCACGTTGGTTACGTGATACGAGTGCTGGTTCCAGATCTTGCGGGTGTTTACCCAGGTGTTGTTCGCATCGCCGAAGACGTAAACTCCTTGATTGACCGATGAATTCCAGTAATTATTCGCGACAACAACAATTTCGGCCTTGTTGTCGTTGTCGACGTCGACAACAATCGGTATTTCGAGAAGCGTTCCCGAACCCGCAGTGTGCTCGAAAATGATCGCGCCAGTTTGGCCGTTAAAAATACGGAGTTTGTATTGATCAGCATATACGAGCTCAGCTTTACCGTCGCCTTCGAAATCGAATACTGATGAGCCAGTGATTGAAGAGGTCGTATCGTCAATTGGCTGCTGCCATTTAATTGTTCCATCAGTTTCAAGAACAACAAAGAACTCGGCGCAGGCGATGCCGATTTCTGGCTCTTGATCGCCATCAATGTCAGCTATGGTGGGCGGTCCACCACGCGCTGGTGTGGCTCCATGCGGCAGATTTATCGGGCCCCACTTGATTGCGCCATCATGTTCCAGAAGCCACACATTGCCTTGCATTACGACAACAATTTCAGGGAGGAAATCGTCATCAAAGTTTCCGATCGCCGTATAGCCGTCATACACAAGATCATTTTGCCAGTAAACATCACCATTCGAACGATAAACAGTATTCCCGGCAATGATTTCCATGTCTCCGTCCATGTCTATGTCGGCAACGGTAGAATTGTTCCTCCCAGTCCCAAGAGTTCCTTGCCAGCGAAGTGTCCCGTTGTTATTGTAAACCTTTGAGCCGACAATGATCTCTGGAACGCCATCGTGATCGATGTCTGCGATTGCAGGGCAGGAGAGATAACTCCCCGTTCCTTCTGTAGATATCCATTTGAGAGTTCCATCATGATTAAAACACAATAATTTGCTCCCTTCCGATTCTTGGCCAATTGCAAGAATGTCCGGAAAGCCGTCATTGTCGATGTCTCCAACGGCAGGATTCCCTCCTGGTGAAGTTGGATATCCGGTGACGGAGAATAATTCCATTGTGCCGTCACCGCTGATTGCACGGAGAGTTCCGCTGTCGTGGTAGTAGTAACTGTAAAAAGTATTGAAGATAATGTCAGGAATGTCATTGCTGTCGATTTTCCCGTCTCCATTGTCATCGTTGAGGTTCGCTACCACGGGAGAACACATGACTTGGTTTGAACTTGGATTCACCGTACTCCCCGTCCACTGCCACTTCACCACCGGATTAAACGTCCCTGGTGGTGCCGTATAAGTGCAGCTCGCCATGCTGTTATACACGTTGTTGATTTCATCGGTCTCCATGATAGCTTCGTCGGAATCGACAAACGCATACACGGGATTGTCGCGGAAGAGGGCAGTCGCGTTTACGGGTATGGAAATCGTCGATTCGCTGTTCGCGGCGGGCCCGTCCGCCACGGTCGTGCCGCCGAGAATGCTGTCGGTTCCGGATTCGTAGGTCCCGTTGCCGTTCGCGTCGGCGAAGAGAGTCACGCGATAGGGTTCTTCCACCGCGTAGGCGCTGGGATTGCGAACGGTCACGGAAACCGTCCCGTTTACTGCAAGAGTTTGCGAGTCATATACGAGTGAAGCGGCATCGACATCGACGGGGAGCATGTCGGGGCCGTCCTGGAAGTATACGATAACGGTCGTGGATCCTTCGGCGCCGCTCGCGTCCGTTGCAACGGCACGAAACTCGTGCCGGCCCGAAGACAGCGCGACGCCCGCCAGGTCGAAGGTCCAGGTCGACCACATCGTGGTGGTCGTTGCGTCATGGGGGACGCCATCGATAAAAAGCTGCACCGTGTCCACGCTCAGGTCGTCGTCTGAAGCTCCGGTAATGACGATGGGGCTGTTTACCAGTTGTCTGTTGCGAAGATTGGTAAAGGAGACCTCCGGTGCGGCATTGAAGGAGGGATTTGCGCCACTCGCGTCCCCGGAGCCCGGCCCATCCCCTTCACTATACCCGTCCATCATATTCCCGCAGCCTGTTGAAACGATCAGCAGTATCACAATGCCAATTCCGGAAAAATATTTCATATAGCGCGTGATCGATTTCATCATATACCTCGCCTTCGCGGCATGGGGGAATGTCCGTTTATTTCGAGACGGCCGTAACGCCTAATGCCGTATTGCATTTCGAGCAGCAGAACACATGCATGTTCGACATGAACTTCAAGTGGCTGCGATAGTCGGTGATTGTCCGAAGCTCGCTCCCGCAGTGCGGGCAGAGCGGGAAGCGATCATTCTCGTCTTTTCCGACATCTATGTATAGGGGCTTCATATTGTATTCGATTCGGAGGTCGATCGAAAATTGTGCAACACTAATCAACAATATTTATTTTCTGTCAAATGTATATTTTTTTACTTGAACTTTTTTTTCTAAACGGCGAAAAATGCCAAAGCGGCTATCCGGAAATACATATTATAAATTACACATTGATATTTAAATGATCAAAAAAATTCATTTTTGTATGATGGCGCTCGCATTGCTCGCCGGTGCCGCGTCCGCATTCGGGAGTGACGAGCAGGCGTCCGCCCCGCTCAGATTTATGGTGCTCGATCCGCGGCCGGACAATGCGCCCGCGAATGTCGTCGCCGAGGTGGCCGACACGCTGCGTGCGGACCTGCGCGCCTCGGGCTTCATTGCCGTCGCGAGCAGGGAGGAGGTGGCGGCGGGCGCGCAGAAGGCCGGCCTCGCCTCCGTGGAGTGCTTCGAGAGCGCATGCGCCGTTTCGCTCGGCAAGGCGCTGCCCAGCGACAAGATCGTCATCGGCGAGGTACGGCGTCGGGTCGAGAAGTACGGGGAGCAGCAGATCGGCCCCTATGTGGTCAAGGAGCTCTTTCGTGACGTGTATGTGATCACGGTGCAGGTGGTGGACGCGGGCACCGGGACCGGGGAGTTGCGCTTCCAGGAGGACGCGGGCGGCAGGCCGCAGCTCATTGAGCGCACGCGCGCCATCGCGAAGGACATCATCGAATACTACCGCCGCCGACCGATCGAGCGGGACGAGCGGTTCAAGGGCATCGAGCTCGACGGCGTCGCGTTCACGTTCAGCTTCATGAAGCCGCTGGGGGATTTCGCGAATTACATCACCGAGGGATACGGCGGGACCCTCTACGCCGCAGGACGGGTGGTGCCGTACCGGAACATCGTTCCTATCCTCGCATTGTCGTACTACTCGCTCAAGGACAATCGCGAGAGCATTCAATCGGCCTGGCTCGCGGCGATTTCAGTCAACGCGGGATACGCCTTCCAGCCCGGCAGGTCCGTGCGGGTGCTGCCGTTCGCCGGGGTCGGGTATCTGTTGCACGTGATCGACGGGGACAAGGACGGGCCGGACGCGTCGGGGCGGTACGAATATAAAAAGGACTATTATTACGATCCCACGGTCACGGGCGGGTGCGAGCTCGATGTCGCGATCGGCGAGCGGTTGAATGTGCTGTTCATCCCGGCGTACACCGTGTTCTTCGAGCGCAGCTCCTTCGGACACTATGTGACCGGATCGCTGGGCGTGCGCTACCAGTTTTAGCCTACCAGTTGCCCCAGTCGTTGACTTTTACGAGGAAGAAGTCGCTGATCCCGTGATTGAAGGTGACGTCTCCGTTTGTCGAATTCGAATATCCGGCAACGATGAATCCTCCGTCGGATGCCGGATATACGCTGTTCGCGCGGTCATTGTCGTCCCCGCCGAAACACTTGCCCCACTGAATCGCGCCGGATGCGGTAAGCTTGACGATCCACACGTCTTCCTGCCCGTGCTTGCCCGCTATGTCGCCGTCGCTGGAGCTCGTGTATCCTGCCACGATATATCCGCCGTCATTTGCGATCCGGACCGCTTCGGCAAAATCGTTCGACGAGCCCCCCAGGCACCGCTGCCATTGGATAGCGAGCGAACCGCTCAGCTTGACGACCCACTGGTCGGCCGTGCCCGCATTGTGTTGCCCGACCACGTCGCCGTTTCCAGAGTTGGCGTACCCGGCGACGATATACCCGCCGTCTCCCGTTTGTCGGATGGCATTGGCCTGATCGTCGAGGGTTCCGCCGAGGCATGTCGAATTGGTGATTGAGAGCGAGGAGTTGAGTTTGATGATCCACGCATCCATCGCGCCATTGTTTCCGGAGACGTCTCCGGAGTTCGATTGCGTGTGGGCGGCGACAATGTATCCTCCGTCACTGGTTTGCTGGATCGACGTTGCGCTGTCGGTTGCCGGACCGCCGAAATTCGCCTGTCGGGTGAGCGTACCGGTGTTGTCAATCGTGAACACCCACACGTCTGCGCTTCCGTTGTTTCCCGTCAGGTTGCCGTTCGAGGAAAGCGCATAGCCTGCGACGACATACCCGGAGGAGATAATCTGTATGCTTGTTCCATAATCATTGAGGCTGCCCCCGAAGCACCGCTGCCACTGAATATCGCCGAGCGCATCGATCTTGAGCACCCAGATGTCGTATCCACCATGATGCGCGCTTTCCACGGTGATGTCGCCGTTAGTTGACTTGGTGTTGCCCACGAGAATGAATCCGCCATCCGCGGTTTGTTTAATATCATAAGCCCTATCATCCTCGCTGCCGCCGTAATTGCGCTGCCACTGGAGGTTCCCGTCGGAATCAACCTTCACCACCCAGAAGTCGGCCATGCCGTGATTGCCGGTCACGTCGCCATCGTTCGAAAATGAGTATCCGGCAACGGCATATCCGCCATCGGAGGTCTGGGTGATGGCCATCGCGGCGTCTTCGAAGCTCCCGCCGTATGTCTTCGCCCACGTAATCATCCGCTGCGACCCGACGAAGTATGATCCGTCCTTGTATTCGTTGAGGGTGTTATTGCATGCGGCGATGGCGCACAGTGCAAGTGCAAGTGCGAGCGCGTAGCGAAAGAGAAATCGGCGTCCTATTTTCAATTGTCCAATCATAGTGCCCGCTCGATGGCGGTCGCACACTGTATTTTTATTGCAAGCCCGGAGGAAATGGATTGCAATGATTCCGGCGATTTGTAATTTTTGCCCAATAATGGCTCCGAACAATAAAGTCAAGACAAAATCATCCCGGGGTATGCTCGTTTTTCGCATGTTCCTGCGATCGGCCCTCGTGGGTATCGCGCTTATCGCGTGCACAAGCGCGCTCTCGGCGGCGGAAAAGCCCGCAAGCGCGCGGCTCGCCATCGCCGCGCTCGACTTCGTTCCGCGCAACGTCGATGCCGGCAGCGCCGCGCAGCTTGCGAGTATCGTCCGTCGCGCGCTCAGGGCGGAGCGTGATTTCGCCGTCCCCGACGATGCGGTCGTCTACGAGGTCCAGCGGGCCGCCGGGTTCGGGCGGGCCGCGTGTGACGCGGAGGACTGCGCCGCCGCGCAGGGGGCGTTTCTTTCGTCGGAGAAGATAGTCGTGGGTCGTCTCACGCGTTATACGGAAAAGACCGGCGAGGAGCAAGTGAGCGAGTATGTCGTCAGGGACCAGTATCGCGAGTCCTTCGTCGTTGAGGTGAAAGCGATCGATGTGAAGACCGGCGCGGCTGACCTGAGTCGAACGGAAACGGCCCCGACCCTCGCCGAGGCGCGCGCGAAAACCGAACGGATCGCCCGCGAGATCGTCGAGTTGTATCGCAAGCTGCTGGCCGACCGAGCACGCGAGCGCGCCTTCGGGATCGAGCTCGACGGCGTCTCATTGACGCTGGCGCTCCTGCGGCCGGTCGGGATCATGGCGGACATGGCAGGCGGCGGGTATGGGGCCGTTGTGGGCCTGAACGCGCGCCTCCTGCCGGGACGACGTGCGCTCGCGATGGTTTCCCTCGGGTACTTCGTGATGGACGACGACCGTGCGAGCATCCGGTCCTACGCCCTGTCGTCCGCAATCCTTGGCGCGGGATACCGCTTTACGCCCTATGGACCGTTGTTCGTGATCCCGCATGCCGGTTTCGGCTGCATGCTGCACCTGATCGACGGCGATCCCAACGGGGCCGACGCCGCCGGGCGGTATTCATACCGCATGCGCTATCTCTTCGATCCGGCCTTCGTCGCCGGATGCGAGATCGGCGTGCTCCCCCTCGAGAATCTCGCGATTTTCATTAGCCCCTTCTGCGGCCTCTTTTTCCAGCAAAAGTCGAACGCCGGGCAGTTCCTGGGCCTGGGGCTGGGCGCTAGATATCTGTTTTAGGCGTATCCGTCGGTTCCTCTGGCGCCGGCGTTCCCGCATCTTCCGCCTCGCCTGATCCGGCGTGCTCCTCGCGTGCGGTCGTCTTGCGCGGCGTCCGTTTTTTCGCGGCATGTTTCTTTCCGTGCGCCTCATCGCGTTCCTTGATCGCCTTCGCCATGCGGGTGAAGAGCTCGTAGTATTCCTGGAACTCGTCGTTTTCGCGCAGCGGCCTGATGTGCGGATGCTCTCCGTCGATGATCTTCTGCGTGTACATCGACAGCAGGTACAGCGGCCCGGAGATGCGGTGCGTCTTGCGGAGTATGATGACGAACAGCGCCACCCCCTGCACGATCACGAACAGGATGATGGCCGCAATGAGGACGGTGTTGGTCTCGGAGATGTTTTTGATGAGGGCGTTGTTCACCTCGATCTTGCCGGCGTTGCGGTTCAGGTCGCCGGAGACCTTGTCGGTGGCGATCCGCAGGTTCTGCCAGGTCTTCTCCTGCGCGAACACGTTGAGGGCCTTGAGCATTTCGCTTTGCGTGGCGATGATTTCCTGCTGGTTGCGCGCGACGTCCCGCAGGGTGCGATTGTTGATCGCGGCGATCACGCCGATCGCGGCGATGATGATCGAGCAGGCGAGGATGACGATCCCGATGATGGTGAACGCGGTCCGTAATTGGAACCTTTTATCGATGAGCATCGACTTACGGTGTTTCATATTCCCTCATTTCCGGATATGGTTGATATGTCGAATGGCGTAGGTGTTTTTATGAAACAGATATGATATCATCCCGCTATTTTTCAATATTTTTTTACAATATTCATCGTTTGGTCAAGTATGAACTTTTTTAATGGCAAAGTAAATTTTTTTATTGACATTGATGGCTATTGCGGGTAGTGTTTTCGGCAATTATCTGGCCAACTGGTCAGGAAATATACATATAATAGCATACAACATTATTCAAGATATGTAGGGGGAAATAGAGAATGCACTCCATCAAGCGCACATCCATTCTTTTGTCCATTTTCCTGTCGTGCGTTATTCCATTGCTGTACATCGGTTGTTCCGGGGCGGCGAATAACGAGAGCGCCGGTGGCGGCGCATCGGGAGTTCCCTATGGTTCCGCCAGTCTCGGCAATGCCGGCGCCTATGAGATCGAATACGACAATGTGCGTGTCGAAAAGATGGCCGTGCGTGGTCGCGCGAGCGATCAGAACTGTCTCTTTACCGGCCATTATGGCGAAGTGGTACTTACGCTCAATTCCGAAGAACGGCACATTATTTCATCGCTCCCGGTCAGCCTCTATATCGTAAAAAAAGACCAGTACGATGAATACATCGAGCAGACGGACGGCGATGGCGTTGGCGATTCCGAGACGCCCGTTCCCGCGCCCGAGCAATACTATGTGGGCCTGTACCAGATCAAGGACGTCACGCCGGGCGTGAACGATTACACCGTCCAGATGAACATTCCGGAGCTCCCGGCCAATGGCGAGTACTATGTACTCGGTCACGTTCACGAGCGCGATGTCGAGGACGCCATGGACGACGAGGAGGCCGCCGCCGCTCTTACCAACGAGGCCAACAACTCCACCGTGATGGCCTGCATGGACAGCAGCGCCTTCAATTCGCTCGACATCGTCATTGATGATGTCGTCCTCGACAATGGCAGCGACGTGTTCGTTCTTTTTGCCAATAACGCGAAAACGAACCAGCTCTCAAACAGCATCAAGGCCCGCGTCGATGTGAGCGCCTACGGCAACATGATAACAAACGACGCGACCCTGCGTTTCGAGATAACCACGGTCAGCGGCGACAAGCTGTGCGATCTGGTCGCCTTCAATAGCGCCACGCAGCAGTATGCCGCGACGCTCCCGGTGGGGACGCTCGACAAGTACGAGAAGAAAAACATCAACGTTGCCCTCAAGTGCACGGATGACGCTCTCGGGGCGCTTCTGACCTATGTGACCTCCCAGTCGATGCAAGAGGTGTTCAATCTTCGGATTGTCGCACGCGTATCGAGCGCGCTTGAAACCTACGAGCCGTTTACGCACAACAATACGAAGACGCTCGGATTGTCGCTCGTTCCCGACCTTTCGGTCCTCATGATCGACCCGAAGATCCGCTACGAGTGGGGCTGGGGGCAAAATTTCATTTTCGACAATATCGGGACCTTCGGGACCGGCCTTCATCTGAACTCGTACTTCCAGATCGATCCGTCGGGGATTGACGCGAAGGCCAGCTGCAGCGTTCCGGTGTGGGTGTTCCGGTACCTCGGAAATTTCATGTATGCTGAAGCGCGCGCGTCGTATAGTTTCTTCGACGCGGGTACTTATCCGAGCGGTTTCTTCGACGGCTTCGAGATGCTGGAAGGGTACGGGCCTCGGTATACGACCGGCATGAACTTCAAGTTCGAATTTTTTGGGAATTCCCTGTATTCCTTCAATTCGAACGGTCCGTTCAAGTGGGGCATGGGCGATCTCGGTGCGACGGCGCCCGCTGACTTCATCAATATTCCGTCGATAAGCTTCGACGTCGATCCTGAGATCGACTTCGATCCGGGCATTCCGAGCAATTCCTTCGGAACAAACCTCTCGCCCAGCGCGTTGAGCTACTCCAAGTCGTATTCGATCGAGCAGACCGTTTGGATCGGTCCCGTCCCGGTCACTGTCGAGGCCGGCATTTATGGCGAGATCGGCGTCAATACGTTCATCTTCGTGGGACACAACATGCGCGCGGGCGTCATCCCGTACGCCAAGATCGGCGCGTATGCGAGCGCCGGTGTGGGCGTTCCGGGATTCAGCGCCGGTGTCGAAGGCAAGGTCGACCTCATTACCGCGAGCATGCCGGTGCTTGGTTGGTTCAATCCGGGCTTTACGGTGCATCAGGATGCGGAAACGAAGCAGATTGCGCTCCTCATCGACGCGCGATTCAAGGAGCAGATCAGACTGCACCTGGTTGGCCCCAACGGGGTGATATCGCTGTACGCCAAGTACCCGACCATCGAGTGGTGCAGAAAGAGAATTTGCGCATGGAAGTGTTGGACGATCAAGTTCCCGTGCGGCATCGACATCAAGAAGGCGACCAAGCCGCTGGTCCGGTTCGGCCCTGCATTCGTGGTCGACAAGACGCTCTTCTCGGCCGAGCAGAGCAAGACGATCATTCTCGGCAAGTTCCCGATGCCGGTGCTGCCTGAACCCGATCCGGAGCTGCCGCCCGAAACCGGAGACGGTGACGATGCCGAACCGCCGGTCGAGGTCCCTGGCGATGGCGAGGGTTCCGAAGGCTGAGTTGAGCGCGACTACCGCATGTAACGCGTATCGGTAATCGGTAGAAACGACGAATCGAAGGCAGGCTGTAAACATTGTTTATGGCCTGTCTTTTTTTGGGAATACCTCAGGAGCTGTGAATATGAAAATACCATCCGTTCGGCGTTCAACGATCTTGATTGGAATCGGCGTCCTCGCGGGGTTGGCGATTATCGTCTTTATCGCGCTGCCGCGAACGAGATTCCAATGGCGTGCCGGCGACCGTCACATGTATTCGTTCGAGATGAATACGCACGTGGTGACCAGGAACCTTCTCACGGGCATGTTCGGGAGCTTCTCGCAGGGCATATCGGGGACGTTGAACATGAAGGTCCTCTCCGCCGAGGAGGGTGCGGTGAGCGCGGTCATGCAGTTGCACCCCGTGAGCGTGGTGATGGGCGAAAAGAACGATCCGAACATGGAGCGGCTTTTCTCCATGGTTTTCATGGTGACGTTCGATCGGTCGGGGAAAATGAAAAAACTCATGTTCGACAATTCCATCTCCGAGGAAGACGAAAAGATGGTCGCAAACCTTGTCCGCGCCCTCGAGGTTGCGGTTCCGGGAACGATCTTGAGCACATGGAAGGAGTCCGGCGAGGACGAGAATGGGGCCTTCGAGTCGCGGTATAAAGAATCGAAAACCAATATCCTGAAACGGAAGATCGCATACGTGCGCAAACCGAAAACGCGCACTCGCCACGGGAGGGATGTCGCGATTCGTGTCGCGCGCTCGGCGTTCCGGTTCCAGGTCGACCGTGAGGGGAGCTGGTTCACCTATCTGCGCGGACGGGAGCAGTTGGAGATTTCGGAGCCGCAGACCAAGTCGGTGCAGGTGAGCACCGGGATAGAGTTGGATGTCGCCCGCGTTCCCTTCGAGCCGGACCCCGGGGCGCGCATATGGTCGTTGAGCGATTCTGCTTCGGTGAAGCGCGCGCTTGGCGCCGGATCGAAGAACCCAGTCTCTCTGCGCACGGAAATGCGTCTTGCCGCGCTCGATCGACAGATGGGCGGTGTGACGCTTGACAAGGTGCTGGCCGGGGTCGCCGGCGAAAAGAAAATACCGTTTAGCGCGATACAACTATTGCGCGATTATCTCCTCATGAAACCGGATGACGCTTTGAAGATTCCGGACCTGCTCCAGCGGGGCGGGATAAGCTCGAGCCGATCCGCCGCGATCATACATGCGCTTGGACTGGCCGGAACGCCGCAGGCGCAGCAGGCCCTCATCGGCATCATGAACAACCCGATACACGACACCATGAACCGGATGCGGGCGGTTTCGGAGCTGGGGAGCGTCGTGCATCCCGCAGCGGGAACGATTGACGAGCTCTGGCGCACCGCGGCCATCCGCGGCGATCGGGAGAGCGCGGAACTGGCGAACACGACATTGCTCGCGCTGGGAGGCCTCTCGGCGGTTCAGCGCGATATTGACGACAAGGTCTCGTCGGAGATAAATGCCCGTCTCGTCGATATGGCGAAAAACGCGATCGACACGAAGGAGGCGTCGCTTGCGCTCCAGGCGATCGGAAATACGCGCGACAGCTCGCTCTCGGATGCGGTTGTGGGCTATCTCGGTTCCGACAGCCCCGAGATTCGTTCCGCCGCCGCATATGCGCTGCGCAACATGGACGACGAGGGTTCGCTCAATGCGCTCTCGAAGATGCTCTCGAAAGAGGAGAACCCGCAGGTGAAGCAGGCGGTCGTGGGAAGCATGCTCAATCGGCCCGCCACGGCCGATACGATGAAATCCATGAGCCGGCAGACGCTTCGTGAAACCGACGACAGCACGCGCCATGTCATGTACCAGTACCTGGTGAAGAACCGCGAACGGTATCCCGATGTGAAAGAGACGCTTGCGAAATGCCTCGATATCGAACGATCGCCACAGGCCCGGGTGCTGTTGTATAAAGGCATATATTCGAAAACAAAAAGCCCACGATGACTTTTTTGGTAAAGCCCAATGGGGAAATTTTATTTTTTTGATTGTAAAGAATTGAATTGTGCAGCCATCATACATACGTTGAATGGAGGCGCGGCTGCTTCCGGGAGGTTTACGCCATGAGAAAATCATCGTTTATATCGTGTATCGCCGTGTGCATGGCGCTTGCGTTCGTAGCCGCCGCGCACGCCGATATCAAGGTGGCCTCCGTAAGCGGCACGGTCGCCTTCAAGGCGGACCGGCAGTGGCGCCCGCTCACGCGGGGGATGACGCTCCGCGAGGGGACCAAGGTAAGCACCGGGGCGCGGTCGACCGCCGAGATATCCATTGACGGCGCGACGCTCACCGTCCGCCCGCTCACCATGATAAAGATCTCGCGCAATGCCGTCTCCAAAGACGCGTCCGATACGAAGATCGCCCTGAAGTACGGCGGCGTGAACGCGAAGGTCCCGAAGCTCAAGACCGTCAAGTCGGTGTTCAAGATCCAGACGCCGGTCGCGACCTCCAGCGTGCGCGGTACGGAACAGGAGGTCTTCTTCGGGGGCATGTCCGGCATGACCATCCGCGTCCCCGAGGGGACGGTGGACGCCGAGAACCGGAACGGGAGCGAACGCAGTCTGCGCGGAAAGAAGAACTACCGACAACGGCCCGATCGCTCGCTTCCCGACAATATCCTCTCCGATGTGCGCGACGGCGCGCTGGTCCGCGTGCACGCCGACGACATCACCGACGAGGAGAAGCAGCTGCACGAGTATTTCGACGATTACCTGGACAACGGCGATCGTCCCGATCGCTTTTCGACCATCATGAACAAGCAGAAGGCGACACTCAAAATCAGGATCATCTGGCCGTACTGAGGGAATCGCGATGAAACGATTGTTCGCAGCCGTGTGCATCATCATGCTGTCGCTGCCGGTCCTGGCGCAGGACGGCGCGTCGGTGAAGATTTATAAAAGCAGGAACCCCGGCGAGCAGGGGCTCGGTATAATCGAGTTCATCGCGCAGGTGTCCTCGCGCGACCGGGTCACCTGCGGCGACGCCCTCAATTTTTTCGTTATGGTCATCGGACGCGAGCCGGGGACCTTCGACGAGAACAAGGCGGCGCTCAAAACCGCCGGCATCGATGCGGAGCTGGGGATGGGCGAGAATGATCCGGTGCGAAAGGGCGACGTGGCGCTCATGGCGGCCGAGTACCTGAAGCTCGGTGATCTCGCGATGTACGCGATCTTCAAGACGAAACGCTATGCCTTTCGGGCCTGCGTCGCCAACGGCATCATGGACTACGCCGGGAGCGAGTGGGACCGCATGAGCGGCGCCGAGCTCATCGAGGTGATGAACCGGGTCTCGCGCCGCGCCGAATCGAAATAGAGAGCACGAACGTATCGCAAACAGCAGCAAGGAGCACGCAGGGACATGAACCTCCGAAGAGTGGCAATACTATGGTGTGTGTGCATGGCGCTCGCGTCCGGCGCGTACGCACAACGGTCCGAGAACGCCGACCGTGACGATTCGTTTTATCCCGATTTCCGGTCGGACGAGGACATGCGCGCGCAGCGGTTCACGCGCGAGCCGTTCTCGATAAGCTACGGCGGTTGGCTCATGCCCATGGTCATCGACGAGCGACGGAATGATCAGGTCCTCACGACGTCGGTGAACACCGCAAAGCTATGGATCAAGAGCACGCTCTGGGGTAAGAGCTATGTCTATGTCCGCGGGAAGGACCAGTACTATCATATCCTCAAGCATGATGGGATCGGTATCCGCGAGGCCGGCGGTTCAGACGGAATTAAACTAAACGAAAACAAGGTCGACCTCGACGTGGGCTATCTCGCCGTGTCCACCGACGACAACATGCTGCAGGTGTACGCGGGCCGGAAGTTCTTCATCCTTGGGAGCGGCCTTGCGCTCAACGGGCGCGGCGACGGCATCCAGGTCGACCTCAATACCAGCGTGGCGGACGTGCGCGTGTTCGGCATGTATACGGGACTGCTGCAGAAGGACTTCAATCCCTACGGTCTCAGCGACGAGGACATCGCGGTGGGCGCCCGGCGGTATTTCGCGGGAAGCATGGTCCAGCGAACGCTGTGGAACCAGACCCTGTATCTGTTCGCGATGGCGCAGCTCGACAACGGGCGCCAGCAATTCATCCGGAGCCGCTATAATTCGCAGTATTACGGGATCGGCCTCAAGGGCGTGATCACCGACTCGGTCGAATACTTCGGCGAGTTCGTATATGAGAGCGGCGAAAGCTATCTGAAAGGGAAAAACGAGAAGCGGAACGTGAACGCGGCCGCGGCGCAGGCCGGGGTCAACTGGTATCTGCCGCTGCCGCTCGAGCCGGTATTCATGGTCCAGTACGCCTACGGTTCGGGCGACGAGGACCGGTACGATTGCGCATCGCCCACGGCCAATCAGGCGGGCGAGGACAACGGCTTCATCTACTTCGGGACATTTCTCGGCGGCTACGCCCTCCGGCCGCTTCTGTCCAATCTCCATATCGCGCGCGGCGGTTTCTCTCTGTCGCCGTTTTCCTGGTCCGAGTCGCGCTTCCTGCGGCGCATGAACGTCACGGCGAAATATTCCTATTACATGAAGGACAAGCCGAAGGGCGTCATCAACTACAACGAGGCGCCGCTTGAGGAGACCGAGGTCGGCCACGGCGCCGACGCGAGCTTCCGCTGGCGCATCTTCTACGATCTCTCGATCTTCGTGAATTACGCCATGTTCTTTCCCGGCAAGGCCTACGTGGAGGGCGAGAAGAACCGGCAGTTTATCCAGGGCGGCTGCAACTTCATCTTCTAGTTTCGCGCATGCGGTTTCGCCCGTCCGGCGTGGCCGTCACTGCCATGCCGCCATCTTCCCATCGGGGTTTTCAATATGATATCGTCCATCTCCGCCGTTCGTGAAATGCTCCTGAAAAAACTGGCCCCCCTCTGGAGCGCCGTCGAGAAGAGCCGGCTCGGCGCGGCGGGGGTCGCGCTGGCGATGTTCGCGCTGGTGTTCGCCTTCTCGTTCTCGAGGCCCTACGAGCACCTCGAGCTCACGTTGTATGATATCCGTTTCCGGATCAAGCCGTCGACGCCGCAGTGGGAGCACCTCACCTTCGTGGACATGGAGGACAACAGCATCGAGCAGATCGGGAAGTTCCCCTGGCCGCGGAACGTCTACACGAGGGGCCTCGATGTGATGCGGTCGGCGGGATCGCGGCTCACGGCCTTCGATATCGAATTCCCCAACGAGTCGCCGGTCACGGTCGACGCCGGGGTCATGAAGGCGCTCAAGTCCCGGACGGGCGCGAAGGCGATGCGGGGGATGCTCGACAAGGTGATCGTGAACAACGACGAGGTCTTCGCCGGCGGTCTGGCGCGCTATGGCCGCGGGATCCTCCCGTTTTCCTTCCAGAACATGGAGCTCAAGGAGAGCGAGTCCGCGCGGCTCCGGCGGGCCGAGATCGCCCGGGCGCGGGCGCAGTTTCGCGAGCGCGCGTCGGTGCCGGTACCCCCCGAACGGCGGGGTGAATTCGCCGCGCTGGTCGATCCCGCGCGCATGGACATCCTCTACCCGATCCCGGAGCTCATCGCATCCGCGCGCGGTTTCGGGTTTGTCGACAGCGATTTCGACGTGGACGGGGTCGCCCGCAAGGTGCGCCTGGTGCGCGTGTTCAAGGACCGGCTCTACTTCAATCTCTCCTTGATGATGCTCATGGATCTCTGCGGGGTCGCCAAGGAGCAGGTGGCGGTGTTCCCCGGATCGCGGATCGTTCTCGCGAACGCGTGGAACCCGCGCACGCAGGTCCGCGGCGATATCGTCATCCCCATCGACCGCAGCGGGATGGTGCATATCAACTGGGCCGGGAAGTACTATCAGAGTTTCAACCATGTGCCCTATTACGCATTTCTCGAGTATCCCGACGTGCGCGACGCCGTGTACGGGATCTTCGAGCAGGCGAACCCGACGGCATGGTCCGAGCGCGCGAGTCTCGCCCGCATCCTGTCCGTTTTCGAAGCGGACTATCAAAAAGGGGATGATGGCGCGCGTCGCGCGCTGTGGCCCAAGATTCTCGCCGCGCGTCAGCGCATCGCGGAAATCGAACGGGCGTATCTCGCGCCGATGGAGCGCCAGATTGAGGCGCTCAACGCCCAGCTCGCGACGGGGGATGATCCCGCGCTCCGGCGGCAGCTCGCCGAGCGGCAGAACGAACTCACGGCCATGACCCTGGTGCAGCAGGTGGAGAACCTGCGCGGCCATGCGCTGCTCATCGGACTCACCGCGACGGCCTCGCACGATATCGGCCCCATTTCGCTCGATAATAATTATCCCATGGTGGGGACCTATCACACCATCGTGAACATGGTGCTTGCCGGCGCGTACATCGTCGTGGCGCCCGCTGCCGTCAACTATCTGCTCATGCTCCTGGTCGCCCTGGTCATCGCGCTCGCGGTGCAGCGGCTCAGCGCGCGACTTTCGGTGATGGTCATCGCGGCCTCGTTTTTCGTGCTCAATGCCGCGGTCATCCTCCTCTTCGCACTGGGGCCGATCTGGGTCGACCAGCTGGGTCTCAACCTGGCGCTGGTGTTGCCGTCGATGGCCGTCGCAGGCATCAAGTTCATCCGCGAGGAGAGCCAGAAGAAATTTATCAAGGAAGCCTTCGCGCACTACATGGCCCCGGGCGTGATCGACCAGATCATCCAGAATCCGGACCTGCTGCAGCTCGGGGGCGAGAACCGGCGCCTCACCATCTTCTTCTCCGACGTCGCCGGCTTCACGTCGATCTCCGAGCGGATCACCCCGAACGAGCTTGTGACCCTCCTGAACGAATACCTCTCCGAGATGTCGGACATCGTCATGAAATACGACGGGACGGTGGACAAGTTCGAGGGCGATGCGGTGATGGCCTTCTACGGCGCGCCGTATCATTTCCCCGATCACGCGGCCAAGGCGTGCCTGGCCGCCATCGAGATGCAGGAGCGGTTGGTGGACATGCGCGCGGCCTGGCAAAAGCAGAACAAGGACCAGCTCTTCGTGCGCATCGGGATGAACACCGGCGACGTGGTGGTGGGGAACATGGGCTCCAAGACGCGGATGGACTACACGGTCATGGGCGATGCGGTGAACCTCGCCGCGCGCCTGGAGGGCGTCAACAAGACCTACGGCACCGGGATCATCGTCAGCGAGTTCACCTATCGCGAGGCGAAGGACAGCATCGAGGTCCGGCACCTGGACCGCATCAGGGTCAAGGGCAAGGAAGAGCCCATCACCATCTACGAGCTCGTGGGGCGCGCCGGACGGCTGGCCGATCCCGTGCGGGAGCTTCTCGCGTGCTTCGACGATGGCCTGCGGCTGTTCAACGAGCGCAACTGGAAGCAGGCGCGCCAGCGCTTTCGCGACGGTCTTCGCATCAACCCCGACGACGGGCCGTGCCGCGTATACGCCGATCGCTGCGCCGAATTCATGGTGAAGCCCCCGTCGCGGAACTGGGACGGCGTATATCGCTTCACCACCAAATAAAATCGGTTGACAGATGGGTGTGTTGTATTTAAGTGGTGAACGATTTTTCCCCCATGGAGGATGCGTGTGTTAACCTGTATGTCAATTGCGATCGCCCAGGGCACCACGGGCGCACCTGCCGGAAGCTCGTCCGGCGCCAGCGGCTTTGGTTCGCTGATGAGTTTTGTTCCGATCGTTCTCATGATAGTGATATTCTATTTCCTGCTGATTCGTCCCTCGCAAAAGAAGGAGAAGGAGCGCAAAAAGATGATCGAAGCGCTCCAGAAGGGCGACAAGGTTATCACCGCCGCCGGCATCTACGGGGTCATCTCGGCCATCAAACCCGAGGAAGGGATCGTCGTCCTCAAGGTCGCCGAGGGAACGAAGATCGAGTTTTCCCGTACGGCAATACAGGCGAAGGTTTCCTAGGACAAGAACCGCGCGGGACCCCTGCTGACCGATGCTGAAACGATGGTACATAGTGTTCTTCCTCGTGCTGCTTGTATGTGCGGTGGTCGGGGTGTCCCATGCTCAGGACGACGGCGCAACGCCGCCGTCGGGTACGGTGGAGAAGAAGGCGGCGGAATCGGCAGAGGACCTGGTCGCCGACCCCGATGCCGAGACGAAGCCCGCGATAAAGAAAGAAGCGAAGAAGAAAGCGAAAGAAACCAAGGCGAAGAAAAAACCAAAAAAATCTGTCGAGGGCGAGGCTGATGACGCCTCGGGGCGCGAGGCCGCCCGGGACGAGAAGGGGACGGATCCGTCCGAGGTGCCGGGCCTTCTCGATCTTACCGACGCGGAATTCAAATATCGGCGCATCCCGAACATCAAGCTCGAGCGTCCCGCGCCGGCGGCCGCCGATCGGGACCTGAAGGACAGCCCCGCCGGGGACGGCAAGGCCGTCAAGGCAAAGGGGAAGGATTCCGAGTCCGGCGGGAGGACGTCCGATACCGTTGCGAAAGTGATTTTGCTGCTCATTATCATCGCGATATTCGTGCTCTATCGGCTGCGCGCCGGGAAGGGGCAGTCACGGGTGTTGCGGCGATATCCCAAGTGATGCGGGCCGCGTGCGGCGACGCATCCTCCATACATATCCCATGACCGTTCGCGCAAAGAGGGTTTCATGACACGAGGACTATTCTACAAGCTCATCATAATTCTGTTTACCGTCGCGCTGGGCGTTGTGTGGATCATGCCAACTGTCGGCGAGAAGACCATGGAGGTCTCCTTCACTGCCGGGGCCACCGCGGAGCAGCGAGAGGCGGTCCGAAAGCGCTTTTCGGTCCCCAGCTATCGGGTCGCGGACGAGTCCGGCGCGGTCGCGGTCACCGGCATCAATTTGAACGATGCGATCCTCAATGAGGTGCGCTCGCAGTTTCCCGGAGTCGATGATGCGAAACTCCGTCCGCACTGGTCGGAAAAGTATTTTTACGCCAAGAAGGTGAATCTGGGCCTCGACCTGCAGGGCGGCATGCAGCTGGTGCTCGCCGCCGACTACGAGCGCATGGAAAAGAAGTCCGGCCGCAAGCTCACCGACGACGACAAAAAGGACATCACCGAGCAGGCGCTCGAGATGATCCGGAACCGAATCGACGCCTTCGGCGTTTCCGAGCCGTCCATCCGCTCCAAGGGCGCCGAGGCGATCGAGATACAGCTCCCCGGCGTGAAGGACCCCGACAAGGTGAAGAAGGTCTTCGGTTTCACCGGCAAGGTCGAGTATCGCCTGGTCGACAATGAATATTCATCTCGGGCGATGGAGTGGCTCAAGGCGAATTACAAGGAAGAGAAGCTCCCGCTCACGTCGAAGGAGCAATTCGCATTGCTCGAAAAGATCGCGAAGGGCGTCAATCTGCCGGCAAAGCTCGAATTGCTCTTTTACTTCGAGCGCGTCAAGGGCGTCAAAGACATTTATCCGGTGTACCCGATCGCCCTGCAGCGCGAGGTCGCGCTCGAAGGGAGCGACATCTCCAAGGCGTGGATCGGGAACGACGAATACGGCCGGCTCTCCGTGCACTTCACGACGACCGCCGACGGCGCCAAGAAGTTCTCGATCGCAACCAGCGAGAAGAACCACGGTAAAAAGCTCTCCATCGTGATCGACGACAAAGTACGGAGCGCGCCGCAGATTAACGTGCACATCACCTCCGGGCAGGCCCTCATTCAGGGCGATTTCAGCCAGGAGGAGGTGGAGATGCTCACGCGCATCATCAAGGAGGGCGCGCTGCCGGTTGACCTGCGCATCATGGAGGAGCGCTCGGTGGGACCGTCGCTGGGGCAGGATTCCATCAATGACGGGCTCAAGGCGCTCCTGGTGGCGACCGGCGGGATCGGGTTGTTCATGATCCTGTACTATAAGTTCGCGGGGCTCATCTCCGGGCTGGGGCTCGTTCTCAATTCGATTTTCCTCCTCGCCCTTTTGTCTCGCTTCGGCTTTGTGATCACGCTGCCGGGTATCGCGGGTTTCATCCTCACCGTTGGTATGGCGGTGGACGCGAACGTGCTCATCTACGAGCGCATGCGCGAGGAGCAGCGAAGCGGGAAATCGCCGGCATCCGTCGTGACGCTCGCCTTCGATCGGGCGTTCTGGACCATTTTCGACTCGAACCTCACCACCATGATCGGCGCCATCTTCCTCTCGCGGGTGCCCGGTTCCATCAAGGGGTTTTCGGTGACCCTGATCATCGGCCTTATCTGCAGCATGTTCGTCGCCTGCTATGTGACCCGGTTCGTCTACGAATTAATCATCCTGAAAAAAGACCTGAAGAAAATTTCCGTGTAAGGAGCGCCCCGTGAAGACTACCAAGATCATTCCCTTTCAGAAATATCGCTATTTCGCGATCGGGCTGTCGGCGCTGCTTCTTGTCATCTTCTCGGCCGGGACCGTCCTGCACGGCGGGTTCACCTGGGGCGTCGATTTCGCCGGCGGCGTCAAGCTCATCGCCGCCTTCAACAAGGACGTTTCCATGGACAAGATACGCGACTCGCTCGCGCGGCGCTCGATCAATGCGATGGTGCAGCAGATCGGCCCCGAGGAGAAGAACGAGTACATCATCGCCACCAAGCTCCTCGAGAAGGGCGAATCGTCCGAGAAAAGCCTCGAGACCATCAAGAAGGCCCTTACGGACGACTTCAAGACCATCACGATCCTCAGCGTCGAGACCGTGGGGCCCGCCATCGGGAATTACCTGAAGCGCGAGGCGGTGAAGCTGTTCGTATTGTCGCTCATTATGATGATGGTGTACCTCACCTTCCGTTTCGAGTTCAAGTTCGGGCTGGGGGCGCTGCTCGCGCTTATCCATGACGTGGCGCTGTCGGTCGCCTTCTGCGGTTTTTTTAAGATCGAGATGAACATTCCGATTATCGCCGCGGTGCTCACCATCTTCGGATATTCGGGCAACGACACCATCGTAATTTTCGACCGTATCCGCGAAACGCTGGGCGACAAGACCAAGCTTTCGATAGCCGACGTGGTGGACGTGTCGGTCACCCATACCCTTTCGCGGACCATCCTCACCTCGCTGCTTACGCTGTTCGCGGTCGTGTCGCTGTACCTCCTGGGGGGCGATGTAATCCGCGACTTCGCGCTGGTGCTCATGTTCGGTATTTTCATCGGGACGTATTCCTCGATCTACATCGCATCGCCCATCGTGGTATGGTGGGAGAAGGTGATCCGGAAAAAGGCCGTCTGACCGCAATCGATGCGCCGGGCCGGACGATATTTGGCAATCCTGCCATGTGTCATCGCCCTGGCCGTATCGGGCGCGGTCCATTCCGCGCCGCAGCGTCCGGCGAAGGTCCCGCCGGAGTACCGGCCCGATGCCATCCTCGGTTTTACAAAACACCTGATCGCGTCCGGCGAGTACTACCGCGCCTATGGGGAGATCGCGCGATTGCGTGCGCTCCATCCCGGCGCGGTCGATCCGGCGCGCCTCCATGCGACCGAGCTCTACCTGCTGTTCATGGGGGAGCGCTATTCGGCGCTCCGGCAGATGCGTCCCCCGGCCGGCCGCGACATCGGCGTGATGGACGCGCTCTTCAGGGTCGATTCCTACTTCGCACAACGCGATTACTCCGCCGTCGACGCGCTGCTTCGGCGCGAAAAATCGATCTACGGGCTTGATGCCGGGACCGACGAATCGTTCGTGAAGCGCCTGCTCGCCGCGGACATCATGCTCGCCCGCCGGGACGCCATGCGCGAGATCGCGGACGAGCGGCTCACGGCGATCAACGGCGTGGACGTGAGCAAGTACCGCGAGCTCATGCAGTATTCGGGAGAGCGTCTCGACGCCCTCAAGAGCCCCGCGGCGGCTGTCGCGTACGGGATCATTCCCGGGATGGGATATGTCTATGCCGATCGCACGGGGACCGGCGTCCTCACGCTGGTCGTGGTGACCGTATTTTCCACGCTCACCTACTTCGCCTTCAATACGCACAATGAGCATATCGGGGTGTTCACCGGCGCGATTGCCGGCTTCTTTTACGGCGGGAGCATCCTTGGCGGATATATGGAAACGAAGAAATACAATCGCGAGCTCATGGAGTCGCTGCTCGGAACGGTCTCGGACGAGCTGCGCTTCGAGTACGATCGGAACGAACTCTATAGGAGACACGGCATTGCCCCGTAATTGTTCGGAACGCGAGAAGCGCTATATGCGACTCGCCTGCGAGGCGGCATTCGGGGCCATCGGGCGCACCTCGCCCAATCCGCCCGTCGGTGCGCTCCTCGTGCGGGGGGACGCGATCGTTTCGACCGGCGCGACGATGGCCTGCGGGCTCGATCACGCCGAGATATGCGCCATCCGGCAGGCGGACGCGCGGGACCTGAACGGCGCCGAGATGTTCGTGACCCTCGAGCCCTGCTGCCACCACGGTAAAACCCCGCCATGCGTCGACGCGATCATCGAGGCGGGAATCGCGCGCGTATACCTGCCGCTGTGCGATCCCAATCCACGGGTTGCGGGGAAGGGCGTCGCCGCGCTTCGTGCGGCCGGGGTCGATGTGGTGATGATGCCCGAGTTCGCGCCGGCCGCCTTCGATCTGATCCGTCCTTTCGCGAAGTACATCCAAACCGGGCGCGCGCACGTTATGCACAAGTCGGCGATGACGCTCGACGGGCGCACCGCCACGCACAGCGGAAATTCGCAGTGGATCTCGTCGGAGCATTCGCGCTTCATCGTCCACCTGCTGCGGGGGATGGTCGATGCGATCGTGATCGGCTGCGGCACGCTTGTGGCCGACAACCCGACGCTCAATGCGCGCCCGGACTCGTTTTCTCGGGAGATCGCCGCGTACTTCTCGTCTGGTTCGCATCGGCGCTCGGGCCGTGATGACGTTGTACTGGACATGACGCTCTCCGCGAGGGGGAGCCGTGAGCGGCGCTCGCCGCTGCGGATCATCGTGGGCCTTCCCGAGCGGATCGATCCCGCGTTCAATATATTTTTTGATGATCGCTTCCTTTTCTATGCGGAGCCGCATGATCTGGCGCGGGTGTCATCGCGTTCCGATACGGAAATCGTACGTAAACTTGCCGATGCGGGGTGCATCGTCACCATGCGCGGTGAAACGACGGCGGAGCGCGCCCGTTTTATAACAACAGACCTTGCCGCGCGCGGCATCATTTATGCGATGCTTGAAGGAGGGGCGAGAACCGCAGGGGCATTTTTCGATGCCGGGGAGATCGATGAGTTTCTGTATATCGTTGCGCCGAAGGTGCTTGGCGACGGCCTCCCGACGATCGCCGGGACCGGCCCGAACGCCATCGCCGAGGCGCTGGCGCTCCATGAGGTGAGTTGCGTATTCGCCGGCGGCGACGTCGTGTATCATGCCTATCGCGAGCCGTTCAGGGGAGGGGAGTGATGTTTACCGGACTTATCGAGGAGATCGGATCCGTCGCGCGGGTCGAAACGGCGGGGTCGGGGCTTGTCATGGCCGTGTCGGCGAAGGCGGTGTGCGCGGGGATGCGCGTGGGCGATTCCATCTCGATTGACGGCGCCTGCCAGACCGTGACCTCCTGCACGGAGAGCGTCTTTACGGTTTTCGCCTCATCGGTCACGGCGGGCGTGACCACGTTGGGCTCCTTCCGGCCGGGACGGCGGGTCAACCTGGAGCGCGCGCTCACGCTTTCGTCTCGCCTGGGCGGGCACATCGTGCAGGGGCACGTCGACGGCACCGCGACCATACGCGCGGTCGAGCGGGATGTGTCTGGATTGCGCATAACGCTAGCGGTCCCGGCCGGGCTGATGCGGTACATCGCCGCGAAGGGCTCGATCGCCGTCGACGGGATCTCGCTGACCGTCGTGTCCGTCGAGGATTCGTCGGTGTCGCTCTATCTCATTCCCGAGACGATCGGCGCGACCACGCTCACCGAGAAGCGCGCCGGCGACGCCGTGAACGTCGAAACCGATATCCTCGCGAAATACGTCGAGCGCCTGCTGTCCGCCGGCGGGTCCGGTGCGGACGATGCCGATCGACGCCTCATGGGAAAGCTCTTCGAGGGGGGGTTCCTCTAGGCGTCCTTGCGCCGCCGCTTGAACTCTTCGTGCGTGATAAAATTGAAAAACTTGTCGAGATAGGCGGTTTTGAAGATGAGCCGGATGTCCGGCTTGAGGTCGAGCAGGTACAGGTCCACGCCCTTGCCCTTGGTGACGTTCGCGTACTTGATGAGACAGCCGATCGCCGACGAATCGACGTATTCAACGTGCGACATGTCGATCCCGAGCGCCGTGGCATCGTCCTGCAGCGCATCGCCCACCGCCTCCTCGAACGGAACCACCTGCTCGATGTTGAACTTACCGGACAGGCGAAGCATCGCGGTGCGGTCCCACGGACGTGTCGTCTTGATTTCCATCTTTTCCATGTCGCTATGAGAGTTTGAAAATCGCGCGAAGGTCAATCATGCCCGGTTTGACGGGAAGTTCAACCCTTTTTCCCTTTTGCGACGCCGAAAGGTAAACGGCGTGGACCGCCTCGAGCGCGCGGTAGCCGTCGCGTCCGCTCGATGTGATGGGGGCGTCCGGATCATTCGCGAGCCGTTTGACCTCACGGTAGGCGCGTGTGAAGCAGTTGACGCCGTCGACGGCGGGAAAGGGCGTTTCCACGAGGTCGCGAAATCCGCGGTACAGTCGCGACGGTCGCGCGCGATAGAGGGCCTGGTATCCGTTCCCGATCACGATTCTTCCCTCGGTGCCCGACAGGTGCAGTTCAAAGGAAAAATATTTCCTGCCGCCTCCCGCCTCGATGAACACATCCGTTCCGGAGCGGGTCGTGAGCCATGCGGTGGCGCGGTCCTCGTAGCCGCGGCGCCTGCCGGACCTGGTGAAGGCGCCCTCGACGGTGCGGATATCGCCCAGCAAAAAGCGGATGATGTCGATGAGGTGCGTGCCGTCGTGGAGGAGGGGACCGCCCCCCTCGCCCGGATGCGATGCCCCGCGGTAGTTGCCCGTGTGCACGCACCCCCATGCCGACGTGACCTCGCCGATCACGCCGTTAGCGAGCATGTCGTGAACGGCGCGATAGCGGCTTTCGTAGCGGCGCTCGTGGTTCACGACGAGCCGGACGCGATGGCGCGCGCACGCGGAGATGAGACGCCGCGCCGCGGCAAGGTCGTGGGCGATTGGTTTTTCGCACATGATGACGCGCGCTCCGTTTCGAGCGGCGAGAGCGCCGATCTCGGCGTGCGAGTCCGTCCAGGTGGCGATGATGACGATTCCGGGCCGGACGTCCGTGATGAGGGCGCGGTACTCGGCGAAGCGGTTCGATTCGGGAATCCCCGCGCGCTCGCTGAAACGGGCGAGCCGCCCGGCGTTCACGTCGCAGGCATGGGTGATGGTGATGCCCGCCGCGGCGGCGCCGCCGTAATGCGTGCACGGCTTGTAGCGGAGCGGATCATCCTCGAGGAGATGGCCGATCCGACCGCAACCGACAAGCGCGACGGCGCTAGAGCCTGGGGAGGTACTCTTTGAGCTCAAAATCGGTCACGTGGATGTTGAACTTCTCGATTTCCATGAGCTTGTTCTGGATAAAGGCATTCTTGATGAAGGGGCCCAGCGTATCTTCCATGAGCGCGCTGCCCTCGAGGTGCCGAAGGGCCTCCCGCAGGCTTTCAGGGATGGGATCGATCCCCTGCCGCCCGAGGCTTTCCCGTTGCTGCGTTCCCGGTTTCATGTCGAAGGGTTCGGGCAGGGTATAGCCCTCCTCGATCCCCTTGAGGCCGCTGGCGAGGATCGCCGAGAAGAGCAGGTACGGGTTGCATGCGGGATCGGGATTGCGCAGCTCGACGCGCTGAGAATTGGGCTTGTGCTTCGGACATTGCGGAACGCGAATGAGCGACGTGTTGTTGCCCAGGCCCCAGGAGATGTGGGTGGGCGACTCGAAGCCGTATTGCAGCCGCTTGTACGAGTTGACCCACTGGTTGCTGATGGCGAAGAACTCCTTGCAGTGCCTGAGCAGGCCCGCGACATAGGCGCGCCCGATGTCGGACAGGAAGTTCGGCTTGGCCGCATCGAAGAAGGTGTTCGACTCGCCGGCGAAGAGCGACTGGTGGATGTGCATGCCCGAGCCGTTCTGGTCGGTGATGGGCTTGGGCATGAACGAGGTGTGGATCCCGTTGAGCTGGCCGATCTCCTTGGCGATGAGCTTGAAGGTCATGATGTTGTCGGCCATGGTGAGGGCGTCCTCGTGCCGCAGGTCGATCTCGTGCTGACTGTAGGCGGCCTCGTGATGGGACGAGATGACGCCGATGTCCATCTCCTCGAGGATGAGCACCGCGCGGCGCCGGTAGTCGCTGGCGGTGTCGAGCGGCGTAAGGTCGAAATAGCCGCCCGTGTCCAGGGTCTCGGTGGAATGGGCGTTTTTGAAAAAGAAGAACTCGATCTCCGGTCCGGTATAGAAGGTGTAGCCCTTTTCGGCGGCCTTCGTGAGATTGCGCTTGAGCACATAGCGCGGATCGCCCTCGAAGGGGGACATGTCGGTCAGGTGGATGTCGCAGAAGATGCGCGCGACCGAGTCCTCCCGCGGGCGCCAGGGCAGTATGCGGAATGTCGATGCGTCGGGCAAGGCGATCATCTCCCGCTCGTCGTCGCGCGCGAACCCGAGCAGGGTGGACCCGTCGAAGCGGACCCCCTCCGCCAGGGCGTCCTCGAGCTCCTCGATGGTGATGGCGAAGCTCTTGAGGAAGCCGAGAATGTCGGTGAACCACAAGCGGATAAACTTCACCTTGTTCGCGTGAGCGAGCTTGAGTACGTATTCCTTGTCCTGGTCCATTTACCTGATTCCGTTTTTCCTGATACCGTGTATTCGGGCCAGCCGTTCGATCGCCCGCAGGTATTCGTCCTGCGAGATCCTCCCTTCCGACAGATCGTCGTGAATCATACGCAGAAGGAGATAGAACATACCTCACCTCCCGACAGTTGGTTTTTCCCCCTTACCCTATCGGCAGGTTTGCGCGATCACATGAGGCGGAAACGGCCCCAAAACTCAGAAGCTTATCATAATGAGCATGATGAAAATGACCAGGATGAGTACGAACAGCCCGATGATCACATACGTGGTCGTGGAAATGCCCCCGGCGTCCTTTTTTTCCGGGGCCGATTTCTTCGCTGCGGCCTTGCCCGCGGTGCCCTGTTTGGCGAGGGGCCCGTCGATGGCGGGATCGTACAGGCGCAGCTTCACCTGCTTTTCGTCCTCGACGCACTTGCCGTAGATCCCCGGCCCGATCTTCGTGAGGATCTCGATGGGGTCATTGCGGCTCTCGGCCTTGATGTCGATGACCTCGGCCGGGACCGGCTTGACGTGGTTCTCGATGCGCAAATTGAGCAGGTCGATGAAGTAGTTCGCCCGGTCCGAGTTGGGCGTGATTTTGGTCATGATGCGGTCGCCGACCTTCAGTTCGAAGATGGGCTTGCCCTTCACGGGGGCGAGGATGGGCTCCACGGAGAGGATGACGGCGCCGTCCTCGAGGGCCGGACCCGATTTGGTCGCGCTGCCGGATGACTTGTAGCGCTTGTCCTTGGTCTCCTGGTATTCGGCGAGCCCGAGCTCCTGAATGCCTGATTCGACGACGAGGTTCTTGTCGTGCACCACGCGGTTGACCATGTCGAAGACCGACGAGTCGATGGCGTCGTAGCGGTAGTCGCTCAGGTAATCGGCGAACTGTTTTCGCAGGTGGTCGTCGGTTGCAATTTTCCCCAGCTGGTCCATGAGGGAGGTGGTCATGCTGTTGTTATAGGTCCCCTTCCATTTCATGTCGAGGATCATCTCCTCGTACCGCTCCCATCCGGTATGGGGCTCGTAGTCGTAGAGCGACGAGAAGGTGGACACGACCGCATTGTGCGTTTCCACCTCGCGGTAGGGATTGAACACGATGAGGAAGAGTCCGTAGAGGCTCAGGGAGTTGGACCGAAAGCGCCCCTTGTAGATTACAATCGAGGCGTCGTCCACATGTGCGCTTTGAATGGTTTCGTCAGGCATGAACGGGTATCGTTTTTTACGGTTGCAATCGGTCTTGTTGTCTGTTTAGGATTGTCGTGACAATATCGGCTTGTCCATTAAAAGACTAACGTCCGGCGTCTTTGTGTCAATATAAAAAACATATCCAGGTCAAATATTTGCCGTGCCTACGGTGCGATTTTTTTTACTAAATAATTGAAATTGTTGACTTTTTGGATTGAATCCGGAAGCCTTTATCTCGGCCGGGTCGGTGAAAACGGCGATTCATATCAACCGGGGATGCGGAGGGGTTATCATGGGACGGGAAAATGACGACAATAGAGTTGAGACATTTTCCGGTCGCAGCAGACGGGGCGGATTCTTCGGGTCGCTGAGAGGCCCGGATCGGGGAATGGTGCGGTTTGCCATCAAGGTCGCGCTGGGCCTGCTGGTCTTCTTCGTGGTGTTCTATCTGATCTTCTATGCGAAGCGCTATGGGGAGGCGGTTTTTGTCCTTTCGAACCATGAGATTCTCAACCCGGCGGCGGAGTCCGGCAGCGCGCAACTCAGCTTCGCCGCGAACGACCGGGTGTACTTTTTTGTCGGCAGGGAGGGAAAGACGATCAATGCCGATTTGGCCGTGATCGAGATCGAGATACACGAGGGCGGCGCGTATCGGCATTACAAGCAGATCACCTATGAGATTGAGAAGTCGTTCCCGCGCCTTGCGGCCTACATCCCGGGGGAGTATTTCTCCCGCTCGGGACGGTATCGGGTGAAGGCGCTTCTGGATGGTAAAATCGTATCGACCAAAGAGGTCGTCATAAACTGAGCGGACCGTGGCGTTGAATACTTGATGAGGTGAATCCCGTGCGCATACTCATGACCGTTATCATCCTTGCGCTGTGCGCGCTCCCGGCGTATCCCTTTTCCGACCAGAGCACGGCCGAGCGGATGCTCAAGGAGAACAAATACTTCATTGATTTTCTGAATCTCTGCGTCACCAACTTTGGCGCGGAACGGGCCGGGGACGCCAAGGAGAAGTTTTTCGAGATCTACCAGCTCCATTTCAACGCGCAGGTATTCTTCCTTCAGTCCGACTACAAGAACTCGTTTCGCAATATCCGCTCCTCTCAGAACAAAGGGGCCGCGCTGTATCTGGACATCCTGCGGAACGTCTATCTCGAGGACACCAAGAACCTCCTGGACAAGCTGGCCCCGGACATCATCAAATCGAAGAACCCGCGCGCGCGGCTGTATCTCACGCTGGCCTACCGCGACCGCTCCATCAGTAAAAACTTCGAGACCATCGGCGACGCGTCGAACCCGAAGCTGTATTCGTACAAGATCTTCAAGTATATTGACGGCCTCAAGTTCTCGCGCCGGGCGAAACGCTACGGCCTGCTGGCGTTGTATGAAAGCCGCAAAGACGACCTGAAGCGCGATATCTTCATCCACCTGCTGGAGATGGAGCGCGAGTCGGGGAGCAAGTTCTTTAACCGCTTTTTGAAGAAATCGGGCAAGACCTATATCGACGAGATGGACAAGTCCTACGAGGCCCACGAGAAGGAGGAGGCGGCCGCACCCAAGAAGGACGAGCCGGCGAAGGACGCAAAGGGCGCGCCCGCCGGGACCGCCGCGAAACAACCGGGCGAGGCCGACAAGGATGATGCCTTCGAAAAGCGTCTCGAGAAGAAGGTCCGGTTCCGCAAGGAGCGCAGCACCGCGCAGCACATTCTCCAGAACGAGTTCGACCGCGCCGAGGATATCATGCGCGAGTACGTGGACGATTTCAACTTCAAGCTGATCCAGGCGACGCTTGAGGTGCTCTCCGCGCGCAAGGGGGACGGGAAGGGCGAGGCCCCCGCGGCGGGCGACATTAATTACGCCGCGCTCATCAAGCAGCACTACGACAATTACATGCGCACGCGGAAGGACCAGAAGACCCTCATGGACGAATTCGCGAGCCGGCTCAAGGTCGTCGACGATATCGACAAGAAGGGCGAGGAGCCGAAGAAGGATGCCGCGCAGCCGCCGAAGGACGAAACAAAAAAGAGTGATGACAAAAAAACCCGGTAGGCTATACCGGGCCCATCGCGCCGACGGGGTGTTATGCACAGGTTACAGAAGATCCTCTTCGCCCTTGCCGTGTTCTACACGGCGTTTTTCTGGGCCATGATTCTCATCGATTTCGTGTACTGGCGTGCCAACTAGCGCGGGTGTCATGAAGAGCGTTCACGAGCAGGTCAAGGACTCCATCGACCGAATGCCCAGCCTTTCCCCGGTGATCCACAAGATCAACGAGGTCGCCAACAATATCAACGCCTCCGCGCAGGACCTCACCGACGTCATCCAGCTCGATCCGGTGCTCACCGCGAAGGTGATTCGCATGGTCAACTCGGCGTATTTCGGCCTCCCGCAGGTGGTCAGCTCCCTCAAGCAGGCGGTGGTGATGCTGGGCGTGAACACCATCAAGAACGTCGCGCTCTCGTCGGCCTTCCTGGGCCAGGTGAGCCTCAAGGGCAAGACCGGGCTCGACGGCGAGGACTTCTGGCGGCACTCGCTCGGCGTGGCCGTCGCCTCGAAGATGATCGCCAAGCGCCTCGGGGTCGAGGACAAGCTGCTCGAGGAGTACTTCATCGCGGGGCTGATCCACGACATCGGCAAGGTGCTGGTCAATAATTTCTTTCCGGAGATGATGGACAAGATTCTCGCGCTCTCGGAGAAAAACGCGGGCGCGATCACCGACATCGAGAAGCGCGTGATCGGCCTCACGCACGAGGAGATCGGCATCGCGATCGGCAAGAAATGGCGCTTCGAGAACAATCTCCTGTACGCCATGGGGAAGCATCATCGCCCGGTCACCAGCGGGTCCGCGGCGGTGTTCTCGATGGTGGTGTCGGTCGCCGACACCTTCGTGAAGATCCTCAAGGTGGGGTTCAGCGGAAATCACCGCATCGAGCCGATCCCCGAGGAGGTGTGGGAAGTGCTCCAGCTCAACGAGGAGACGGCCTTCGGCACGCTCGCCAGCATCGGCGAGGAGATCAGCAAGGCGAAGCTCTTTCTGGGATAGAATGGGCACGCTGCGGCTTACATTCTGGGGCGTTCGCGGGTCGATCCCGGTTCCCGGGCAGGCGACCGCGAAGTACGGGGGGAACACCTCCTGTCTCGAGCTCCGGTCCGACCGCGGCGACTGGATCATCTTCGACGCGGGAACCGGCCTGCGGACGTTAGGCGACAGTCTGGACCTGTCGAAAAAGTATTCCTTCCATATCATGATCTCGCACCCGCACTGGGACCACATCGACGGCTTTCCGTTTTTCACGCCGGTGTACATCCCCGGAAACAGCGCCACGATCTACGGCCCCGCGACCCACGAGTTCACCATCGCGGACATCTTCGGCAAGCAGATGCGCTTCACCTTTTTCCCCGTGCGCACGGAAGAGCTCGTCGCGGCGATCGACTACCGCGACCTCTCGGAGGAGCGCCTGGTCCTGGGCAATTTCACGGTCGAGACCATCAAGCTCAACCATCCGGTCGATTGCCTGGGCTACAAGGTCCGCTACGAGGACAAGGTGTTCGTGTACCTGGGGGACAACGAGCCGTACTACAACGTCTATGACGACGGCGATCCCGAGGTCGATGCGACCGCGGAGGCGATGAACCGCCGCCTGGCCGATTTCGTCGCCGGGGCCGACGCGCTGGTCACGGACTGCCAGTATCTGCCCGCCGAGTACGAGAAAAAGCGCGGGTGGGGGCACAGCACGGTGCATCACGCCCTCAATATGGCCGCGGGCGGCGGGGTGAAGCGCGTGTTCATGTTCCACCACGACCCACTGCGCACCGACGCCGAGCTCGACTATATCGTCGAGCACTATCGCGCGAAGATCGCCGAGAAGGGGATCAACCTGCACCTCTTTGCCGCTGCCGAGCGCCAGAGCTACGAGTTCTAGGGCCGGGACCGGTTTTTTTTCGATATTGAATCCGGCACGTCAGCCGGCCTATGGGCGATGATCGAATAGCCGTTGGCGTCGCGCGGCAGCGCAGCGATGTCACTGAGCGACAGCTCGCGCACAACGGTGTTCCCGCGCTGGAGGCGAATGACGCCATAGGTCATCGGATCGTGGGTGTCGTATTGTACGCACAGGAATTCCTTGTGGCCGCCGTCCATCTGCGGGATGCTCGCTACGAAGCGGCCCGGCGCGATCGGCGCGATCCTCTCGAATTGACCGGCGCCTGCGGTGCGATATACGTCATATTCCGCGACACGCGGCGCGTGTATCGCCAGGCGGACCGTCATCGGCGGCGAGGCCGTTTCCACAATGCGGCAGGCGGTCATGCCGCAGAACATGAGCAAAAGGAAAAACGGAATCGGCAGCGTTCTCATTGTGTTATTCGTTCCCATGTCGCTATTCCCTCGTGCACATTCCCTCAATAAGCGCATGTGCGTTCGCACCGAGGTCGGGGATGTAGTACCCGCCCTCAAGGACGGCGCATAATCGTCCGCCCGTGTGTTCGGCGGCATAGCGCGCGCTCAGCGCGCCGATTTCGCGATAGTCTTCCGTGGAAAGGTTGCCGCCCCAGTCCTTCTCGTACTGGTCGAACCCCGCCGATATGACGATCAGGTCGCGCGGGCCGAGATGGCGCAGGGCCGCGGCGGTCTCGTCGATGAAATCGCCGGGATTGGACGATTGGATGTTGATGACCCGCACGTCCGGATCGTCCTTGAAGATCGTGTCGGTGCCGTCCCCGAAGTGCAGATCGATGTCGAGTATGGCGGCGGTGCGGATGCGCCCCAGCCGTTTCATCTTCCGTATCGCGATCGAGGTGTTGTTGAAGAAACAGAAGCCCCAGTTGTGGTCCGGGTTCGCGTGGTGCCCCGGCGGACGGACGGCGCCGAAGGCGACGTATCCCTCGAGGGCGAGCTCGACCGTGCGGATCGCGCCGCCGACGGCCAGACGCGCCACCTCGAAGCGCTCGCGGTCGCGCTTCTCGGAGATGAGGATGCCCTCGGAATGGCACAGCAGGATGTCCTCGTCGGTGCAGGGGTCGGGGCGCACCACGGTGAAGCGCTCGGCCAGCGTCCCCATGATCGAGGTGAGGCGCGAGGGCATCTCGCAGCTCGCCGTGGTGTAATCGGTCAGATATGCCGGGTGGTAGACGATCCGTATCCGCTCGCGCTCAGTATGATCCATGGCAATCTCCCTGTGGGCGTTAGGGTTTCGCCCGGTGCACCTCGAAGCTCATCTCGTAGGGCCCCCATGATCCGGTGGTAACGCCGTTGCGCGAGGTTCCGCGATATGATTTCTGGCCCGGTTTGATGGTAACCTTGACGATGCCGGACTCTCCGGTTCGCAGAATCCCCGCGTGCACCGCCGCCATCGCAAGCGACGAGTCCGTCGTGTAGATATCGGTGCCCCAGATCCCGCCGCCGCGCGAAAGGCCGATCACGCGAACGTACGCCGTGCTCCCGGGACCGAGGCCAAGTTGACCGGGGCTGCCGGGATCATCAATGATAACGATTCCCTTCTTTTCCAGATCATGGTTGGCCATCCGCGCCGTATACTTGCCGCGCAGTGCGACTGCCTCGTCCAGCAACCCCTCGCGGGTCATTTCCTCGATCAGCACATTGATCTCCTTCTCGCCGTCGGAGTGCGAGCGGGATAGCGCGATGGCGAGTACGCGCTCGCCCCGTTCCGCGAACAGGCGCTTGACGATGTCGCGAATGGCGATCGCCTCGTTCAGTCGTCCCTCCCGGGAGTATTGCATTTGGAGCGCTCTGAGTCCGTCCATGAGCTGCGTCCAGTGCGTCTTCAGGGATTCCTCGGCCGTACGGTAGGCTGCCGCCTTCCGGTTCTCGTATTCCTGGACGAGCGAGAGCGCCTTCTGCGGCGTTTCGGCCGCCGATATGGGTGAAGCCGTTACGGCGATGACGGCCACGGCGATATACGCGAATGATGTCGTGATTCGCATGCCGTTCCTCCGGTTACAGGTTTTTTTCCTTCACGTTGTACTCCCATAGCTCCACCAGCTTGTCGAATTCCCTGTCGGCCGGCTTCCCTTCGTAGGCCTTGTTGCGCCGCTTGATGAGGTAGGCCACTGTCGAGTCCTCAAGTAGGAAACGCTGCTTGAGCTCGTTGAGTTTCCGAATGAGGTAGTTGATGTTATGCGTTTGAAAATCGCCCAGGTAATTCGATGAGGCGATGGTGGGCTCGTATTTGATCAACAGCTCGGTGAAGTAGAGCCCCAGCCGCCACGAATCCACGCTGCCGCCGAGGCCCGACTTGTAGTGCATGCTCACCTTCTCGAAGAGCGCGATGTACTGGTAATAGGAATCGAAGATGGGGGTGATGTACTCGGGGAAGAGGTTCATCACCTCCATGAGGTCGATGGGCTCGTTTCGTTCGCGGAAGTGCGCGAAGATCTTCACGCTGTGCTCGTTTGCGGGCTCCACCTCGATGAGCTCGATGAAGAGGTCCTTGATGATGGTGCGCACGCGACCGGCCTTCTTGAGATAGATCTCAATCTCGACCGGCTCCACGTAGTGGTTGATGGGGTTATCGACGTCCATCGCGTTTCAGGGCCTCGACCAGTTCCCGGTGCTTCGGGGTGAGCGCCAGCGACGTTGCGCGCGCGATCTCCTCGGCCGCGGATTCGCCGCGCGTCCGTTTCGCCGTCGCCAGCTCGATCGCGCGGTAGAAATCGATATTCGCCTGGAGGAGCTTGCGGTGCGCGATCCCCCACAGCGTGTCGCCCTCGGCCACGGTGATGCGCTCGCCATCGGGGAGCACGAAGACGTTCTTCGGGTAAATCCAGTTCGGGTTCTTCCCCCGGATATGCGCCAGGCTGATGCGGTTATAGCCGTTCTTGACCGCGATCGCGTTGGCATAATTGAAAATATCCGTGTCGGAAATGCGGATGCCGTACGCGGCGATGATCCGCGCCCGCTCGCGCTCCTCGAGGGCCAGTCGCTCCCGCTCCTTGTGGACGCGATAGACGTTCACCGCCGTGACGGTCGCCAGGACGATCCCGAGGGCGATCGCGGCGATCACCCCGGACATCTTCGCGAGCCGAATCATCTTTTTCTTCTGGGCCGCGCGGGCGAGTTCGACGTTCGCGCGCTCGAGGTCGTCCTCGAAGAATTCGCGCTTGCGCAGTTCTATCGCTTCGCGCAGCTCGCCCAGCCAGGGCTCCGGCTTGTGGCGCTCGGCGTAGAGGCGCAGCAGCTCGTCGAGCCGCCGACGGTCGTCCACGATGCGCTCGTAGAATGATCCCACCTTCCGGTCCGGGAGCGACTGGTGGCGGGGGGCGTCATCGGCGCGGATTTCGTCGACAAGGCTCACCGGCGACACGGTCCGCTCGGGAGGCGGGAGAATGAACTGGTACAGGCGTCGGCGGAAAAACACGAGATGCGCCACGCGACCGCCGGCAGCATCGAGCGCGCCGGACGGGGCGGCGTGCTCCTGGAGTATTTTCCGGAGGGACCCCGCCAGCCGGCGGTCCGTCACGGTGTCGATATGCGCCCGGATCGCCGAGCGAAGATTGGCGGCGCGCGCGGGATCGGCGTCCGCGAAGAGTGCGCCGATCGCGCCGGCGTCGCCCGAGGCGATGGTCTCCGCTGCGCCGCCAAGCCCGTAGTCGTCCGCCATCGAACGGGCGAGCTCGTCGAAATCGCCACATGCGCGAAACTCGTACTGGACGCCCTGCCGAATGATCACGCGCCCGTCCTCGGGGAGGCGGGAGATGTTTTTGCTGCCGTCGTCGATGATCGCGAGCGGCGTGTCGGTCGACTTGAAGATGAGGTTCGCGTCCTCGAACACGGAGTAGTTCACCAGGATGGCGTCCAGCCGCTCGCGGACGATGGTCTCGATTCCCGCGCGTCCCTTGCAGTAGGCGACGCTCACGTCGGCGCGCGCCGGCTCGACGGCGGGGAACACGACCTTGATGTTGAAGCCGCCCGGATAGTGCGTGATGCGCGCGCCGCCCGCGTCGGCGGAGAATCCGGTGAAATCGGCCGCCGCGATCGAGGCCTCGCGGAAGAGCCGTTGTGCGAAACCGGTCCCCTCGCGGTTGTCGGAGAAAATGCGGATTCGCCCGGCGCGGGCGTGTTTCCACTTGAGGAAGCCGGCCACGTGGAGGAGGTTGGCGGCGGGGAGGGCGATGTCCTTGATCGACTGCGGGTCGATCTCGAGCGCGGCGAAGCGCTCGTAATAGCGCTTTGGAAACTGGTAGGCGGCGAACGCGCCCTTTCGGTACAGGAGCGGGTTGTTGTCGATCACGCACAGCCCGCAGCCCCGGTAGCGGGCCGTGCCGCGGAAGGCCTCGGAGAGCGCGTCGTGCGCGCGCGCGATGTCCTGGTTTCCCTCGCGGTCGATCTCCTGCAGGTTGAAGATGTCCCGGTTGTTGTGGATGATCTTGAAGTTGCCGTTTTTATAGAAGATCCCCACGAAGGAGTCGCGGTTGGAGATGAGGCGCTCGTTCGAGATGTCCGGGATGTCGGTGTCGATGTCCACCACCTTCGCGGCGCCCAGGTCCAGCCCGAAGACCTTTTGGAATTCCAGGTAGCGGCGCACGATGGCGCGGCTGCCGATGAAGCGGTTGGTGTCCAGGTAGGTGATGTCGATGTTGAACTGCTCGATGGCGGGGTTGCCCACCATGGTGTCGGTGATCACGATGTTCTCGACCAGCGGGATGATCTCGACCGGGAGGTCGACGTAGGTCCCGATGCGGATGAACGGCTTTTCGTCGTCCAGCGAGTCGCCGGTGAAGACGATGAAGCACTCGCGGTCGATCACGAAGAGACGGTCGCGCTCGGTTTTGATGATGTCGTCCAGCGTCAGTGCCATGCGGCTTATCCCTCGCTCAGTTTGGCCCCGAAGCGCGCCATCTTGATGGCGGTCACGAACTCGGAGTAGCGGTGCGCGCGGAGGACCGGGTCGCGCGTCCACGCGCGTCCCAGGAGCCGCGCGATCTCGGAGAGCACGTCGATCTGCGCCTCCTGGTCGTTCTCGGGGGTCAGGATCAAAAAGACGATGCGCGCCGGCTTGCCGTCGGGCGCGTTGAAGTCGATGCCGTTGGGCGACATGCCGATGGCGACGCGCGGCGCGCGGATCTGCGTGAGCCGCGCATGGGGTACGGCGACGCCGTCGCCGATCCCGGTGCTCATGATGCGTTCGCGCTCGAGGGCCGTCTCGGCGATGAGGTTCGGGTCGATGCCCAAGCGCTCGCCGGCCAGCGCGGCGAGCTCTCCGATCGCCTCACGGGCGTTGGTCGCCTTGAGCGCGCCGATGAACAGGCGGCGGTCGGAAAGGTCGAGGATGCCGCGCGCGCCCGTGGTGCGCATGAAGGCCTTCATGAGCGGCGCGGAGAGCAGCGAGGTGACCACGGCCATGATGGTGATGGACACGAAGATGTCCCGGGAGATGAGGCCGTGCTGCATCGCGACCAGGCCCAGGATGATCTCCATCGCGCCGCGCGCGCTCATCCCCCAGCCGATCGCGGTCGCCTGCCGCAGGCGGAGCCCGGCCCACTTGCCCCCGAGCATGGCGCCGGCGACCTTGGTCGCGAACGCGATCACGATGAGGACGGCGGTGAGCAGCGGATTGAAGTGCTGCGCGAAATCGACCTTCATGCCGATTGAGACGAAGAACAGCGGCGCGAAGATGTTGTTGATGAACTGGTGGATCACCTCGCGCGTGTGCTGCTTCAGGTGCGGCGAGTCGCCGAAGGCGATACCGGCCAGAAACGCGCCGAAGATCGCGTGGATGCCGATCGCCTCCGTGAGCGTCGAAACGAGCAGGCCCGTGATGACGATAAAGGCGAGCACCCCGCCCGGCACCTCGGTGTTCGCCTGGACCCACGGGATGATCTTGTTCACGAGCCAGCGAAAGGCCGTGAGGACGAAGCCCGTGACCAGCGCGGTGAGCACGATCATCCGCACGACCTCCGCGACGCCCACCGAGCCGGTTTTCATCAGCTGTATGATGATGGAGAAGACGATCCAGCCCGCGATGTCGTTCACCAGCGCCGCGGCGAGGATGATGACCCCGATCTCGGACTGCAGGAGGTTTATGTCCATGAGGATCTTCGCGATGATCGGCAGCGCGGTGATCGACAGCGCCACGCCCAGGAACAGCGAGAAGACCGGATCGCTCCGGTACATCCCGAAGAGCGTCGGGAAGAGCGCGGCGGTCGCAACGCCGATCCCGAAGGGAAGCGCGATCGTCATCACGCTGATGAAGGCGACGTGCCGACCGAGCTTCCCGACCGACGAGAGGTCCACCTCCAGGCCCGCGATGAGCAACAGGAACGTCACGCCCAGGAGGACGAACCCGTCGAGCGCGATGGTGGAGGGCGAGCCGTCGGCGAAGAGCGCCGCGAAGGCCCCGGGGAAGATGCGTCCGAAGACCGTCGGCCCGAGCAGGACCCCCGCCAGGAGCTCGCCCACCACCGCGGGAAGGCGGAACCGGCGGAACGCCTCGCCGAGGACGCGCGCCGCGGCCAGAAGCAGCGCGATGCTGGCGAAGAGGTTGATGATTTCGTTCCTGCCGAAGGATTCCATGGGCCCATTTGGCTCATCATCGAAGAAAGATAGCAATAAATTTTTTACCGCTTGATTTTTACGCGTTCGACACGATGATAGTCCGTCCCTGCGGGGCGACGGTCGGATGCGAATCCGACGGCGCGCGCGCAGAGAACAGGCCGTCGTCGGACGAAGGGGGAGCGATGTCGCGTCAATTGCTGGAATATCATTCCGTGATCGGATACCGGTTCATCCCGGGGCTCAAGGCGCGCGTCGAGCACGAGGCGGGGGGATATCTGGTGCGCACCAACGGCGCGGGGTTCCGCTGCGACCGTGAGTTCCTGCCGGCCCGGGGACCGTCGCGCCGCGCGCTGCTCTTCGGCGATTCGTACACGGCCGGCGACGGCGTGTCGAACGGCAAACGCTACGGCGATCTTCTCGAGACGATGGTCCCGAACCTCGAGGTGTATAACTTCGGCCTCTCCGGAAGCGGCACCGACCAGCAGTACCTTGCGTATCGCGAGTTCGCGCGGGGGATCGAGCGCGACCTGGTGATCATCGCCGTCTTCGTCGAGAACATCATGCGCGTGAACGCCCGCTACCGGTTTTTCCGAAACGAGAACAACGAGGAGGTCCTCTACGAGAAGCCCTATTTTTCGCTGGGGGCCGAGGGGCTCACGCTCCACGGCGTCCCGCCGGAGCGCCGCCCGCTGCGCGAGATGGACCTGCCGCCGGACGCGCGATCGCGGATCGACGCGGGCGGGCGTTTCGCGTCGCTGCGCCTCCTGGCGCGACGGCTCGGGATCAAGGACCTCGCGCAGCGCATCACCCGCTACAATCCGGTCGTCGAATACAATCGCCCGGACGATCCGCGCTGGCTGCTCATGCGCGCCCTCCTCGCCGAGTGGATTCGGGAGATCGGCGGGCCCGTGCTCGTGGTGCCGGTCCCGCTGTACCAGTTCATCGAGGGGACCAGCGACCCGTCGTGCTACCAGGCGCGCTTCGCCGAGCTCGCGCGCGATACCGGCTGCCATCTGCACGATCCGCTGCCCGATCTCAAGGCCTATCCCAAGGAGGAGCGGCGCGCCTTCCGCTTCGCGCGCGACGTCCACTACACGCCGGCGGGCCACCGGGCGCTCGCCGCGTCCCTCGCGCCGGCCGTGCAATCCATTCTCGACGCCGCAGGGAGCTGATTCATGAGTACGACCATTCTCGGCATATCGTCGTTCTATCACGATTCGGCGGCCGCCCTGGTCCGCGACGGCGAGATCGTGGCCGCCGCGCAGGAGGAGCGCTTCTCGCGCAAGAAGCACGACCCGCGCTTTCCGCGGCACGCCATCAACTACTGTCTCGAGGAGGCCTTCATCGAGGCCGATGAGCTGGACGCGATCGTCTTTTACGACAATCCGCTGCTCACCTGGGACCGCGTGGTCAAGAATTGCGTGATGGCCGGCGAGCCGGCCTTCGAGCAGTTCGAGAAGGCCGCCGCATCCATCCTGGGGATCAAGCTCTGGGTGCAGGACTATGCGCGACGAACGCTCGGCTGCCTCGGCCGCTCCGGGCGGGTGCTCTTTACCGACCACCACTTCGCGCACGCCGCCTCGGCCTTCTATCCCTCGCCCTTCCGCGAGGCCGCCATCCTCACCCTCGACGGGGTGGGGGAGTGGGACACCACCGCGATCGGTCGGGGGGACGACGACGGCATCGAGCTTGCGCAGGTGATCGAGTATCCGCATTCGCTGGGGCTCCTCTATAGCGCCTTCACCTATTTTTGCGGCTTCAAGGTGAACTCGGGCGAGTACAAGCTGATGGGTCTGGCGCCCTACGGCCGTCCCGTCTACGAACGAATTATCCGCGACAACCTCATCGACCTTAAGGACGATGGCTCGTTCCGGCTCAACATGGAGTACTTCGGGTATCTGGACAGCTTTCGCATGACCAACGAGCGCTTCGACGCCCTCTTCGGCGGTCCGCCGCGCCAACCGGAATCGCGCATAACGCGACGGGAGATGGACCTCGCGATGTCTGTGCAGGCGGTGCTGGAGGACGCGGTGCTGCGCCTCGCGCGCCACGCCCGGAGGGAAAGCGGCGCGCCCAACCTGGTGATGGCCGGGGGCGTGGCGCTCAACTGCGTGGCCAACGGCAAACTGCTCCGCGAGGGGATCTTCGACCATATCTGGATACAGCCGGCCTCGGGCGACGCCGGCGGCGCGCTGGGGGCGGCGCTGATGGCCGCGCACGGCTATTTCGGCAGTCCGCGACGGATGAGCCCCGGGGGGCGCGACACGCTCAAGGGGAGCTATCTGGGGCCCGCCTACTCGTCGGCCGAGGTGCGCGCCTTCCTCGAGCGCCACGGCTACCCCTACGAGCGCATCGAGGACCCCGACGGTCGCGCGCGGACGGTCGCGCAGGCGCTCGCCGACGGCAAGGTGACCGGCTTTCTCTCGGGGCGCATGGAGTTCGGGCCGCGCGCGCTGGGGGCGCGCTCCATCATCGGCGATCCCCGAAGCGAGACCATGCAGTCCACCATGAACCTGAAGATCAAGTACCGGGAGTCGTTCCGTCCCTTCGCGCCGTCGTGCCTCGCGGAGAATGCCGCGGAGTACTTCGACCTGGACGTGGAGAGCCCCTATATGCTGCTGGTGGCGCCGGTGCGGGAGGAGCGGTGCATTCCCTTCGACCGCGAGGCCTTCTACAATAATGAGGACATGCTGCAGATCATCAACCAGGCGCGCTCGGACCTGCCGGCGATCACCCATGTCGATTTCAGCGCGCGCGTCCAGACGGTGCACCCCGACGACCATCCCGACTATTACCGGCTGATTCGCGCCTTCCGGGAGATCACCGGGTTCGGGGTCATCATCAACACGTCTTTTAATGTTCGCGGCGAGCCCATCGTGTGTTCCCCCGCGGACGCCTACCGGTGCTTCATGCGAACCGAGATGGACCTCCTGGTGCTGGAGGACTGCCTGTTGTGGAAGAGCAACCAGCCCGCCTTCGCGGAGGCCGGCGACTGGAGGAAGGACTATGAGCTCGATTGACGGCGGGAAGGCCCGCGCGCGGGTGAAGAAATTGTTCTTCCGGAAACTCCTGCCATTGTCCGATATGGCCCGTAGGGGGGCCGCGTATTTCCCGATGGGCGCGGACCCCTCGGCCGCGACGTACTATGTCGCGCGCAACGCGACGCGGATGTCGCGGGGCGATTTCGAGGCGCCGGTGTGCGCCGACGAGAACGAGTTCGGGAAAAAACTCGCCGCGCTCTGGGAGCGTTCCGGGAACCCCGAGCTGGCGAAGTGTGCGCCGGAGATGGCCGCGTGCGCCGGGCTCCTGTACGCGCCCGAGGAGATCGACGACGAGGTGTCGCCCTTTATATACGTGATGTTCTAAACGGCCCGACATGAACAGCCTGCTTGCCCTCCTGGTCGATTTCTGTTACCGGTACGCCTTCGTGCGGCACCTCATCTGGGGGATGATGGCCGCGCTCCTGACGGCGCTCGGCGTCGCGGCGTTCTACGCGTTTGGCCCGGTGGAGAGTGCGCCCGTCGGCTGGGAAAGGAGCGTCCTCGTCTCGCCCCCGGCGCTCAATGCGCGCAACGCGGCCGCCGTGGCGAAGGGGAACTACCTCGCCGCGGTCTACGAGGCGCTCGAGGGCGACCGCAAGACGCTCTACGTTTCGATTTCGTTCAACGGCGGGAGGAGCTACATCGCGCCCGTGCGCATCGCCGAGGTGCTTTCGAAGGTGGACGCGAATCCGCACGTTGCCATCTCCGGCGCGGGGCATGTGGCCGTGATCTGGCAGAACCTGCAGGCGGAGGACTCGAAGACCCGGCTGTTCATCTCGCAGTCGAAGGACATGGGGGCCACCTGGTCGGAGCCGCGCCGGATCTTCACGCAGTACGCCGCTCCCATCGAGATGGAGATGCTGGCGCAGGTGATTTACGACGAGCTGGGGGCGCTGCACCTGTTCTATCACGCCTTCCTCGGCGGGCGGCTCACCTTCTTCCACTCGAAGAGCCCGGACGAAAATCTCTTCGATGTCGGCGATGCGCTCGTGGACGTGGACAAGGGGCTGCGCGGCGCCTTTCTCCCGTCGATCAATGTGTCCGGGTCCACCATCTACATCGTGTGGCAGGGGAAGGGCGAGAAGCTGGGAGTGCTCTCCGACGATCTCTTCCTGATCAAGTCGAGCAATCATGGGCGGAGCTGGACCGGAAGCGTCCGCATCACCGAGAGCACGGCGAACGAGGCCGCGCCGTCGCTCGCGGTCTACAAGGGCATTCTCTATCTGGCGTATCAGACGAACGAGACCAAGAACTGGTCGATCGCGATGGTGCGCGGATTCAACGACGGCGAGGAATGGGAGCGCAGTCCCGTGCGCATCTCCGACACCAATGCGAACTGCTATTCGCCCGCGATCGTGGCGACGCGCAACGACGAGATCGTCGTGGCCTGGCACGACACCCGCCAGGCCAATACCGGGATCTACGGGCGGCGCTATTCCATCGAGGACCGGAAGCTCTCGCCGGAGTTGCGGCTCTCCGGCGCGGCGTCGGTCGCGCGCCGTCCCGCGGCGGCGTCCGTCGGTCCCATGGTGGTCCTCTTCTGGGAGGAGGGGGCGCGCATCATCGCAAAATACTCCGACGTGTCCGCGGAGCCGCCGGTGGTGTTTTCGGGCACGCACCCCGAGGGGGTCTGGTCCAAGGCGTCGACGGCCGTGATCAACTGGCGCCCGCCCGCCGACGAGTCCGGCATCCTGGGCTATGCGACCATCGTGAACCGCCTCCCGGTGTTCAATCCCACCATCAGGAACCTTGACGCTAATTTCCAGTCGATGACCCTGAGCGACCTCGAGGACGGGGTCAATTACTTTCACATCAGGACGGTTGATGGCGCCGGGAACTTCAGCCGGACCATCCATTTCCGGCTGCAGGTGAGCCGCAACCCGCCCGCGGCGCCGGTCGTCGTATCGCCCACGCACCCGGAGGGGACCCCCGTCCCCAGCCCGTCGCCGACGTTCCAGTGGTCGACCGACGAGGGCGAGCGCCTCAAGGGGTTCGTGTTTTCGTTTTCGAATGATCCGCTCAAGGCGCCGGACCAGTTTACCACGAATCTGTCCATGAACTTCTCGAACCTCGCCAACGGACGCTATTTCTTCAAGGTCCGATCCGTCGACGCCACCAACACCTTCAGCCGCACCGCCGCCTATGAGATCATCGTCGGCGAGGCCGCGCCGCTGGATCCGTCGATGTACGAGCGGATGGCCCGGGACGGCAGCGCGACGAAGGAACCGACGCCCGGGCGCGTCCCGGGCGTTATCGTCCCCCATGTGGCCGTTACGCTTCCCTTCGATGCGAAGCGCCCGCTCGCCCGCGCGGAATTCGACGCGCTGGTTTCCCCCCGCAATATCGCGGCTGGATCGGTCCTGGGATACGCCTATGCGGTCACGAATACGCGGACCCCGCCGCCGGACGCGGTGAACCTGCGGGGCGCGATCCTGCGCGTGCGCGACCTGTCGGACGGCGAGTACTATCTCGCGGTGAAGGCGCGCTACTCCGCAGTCATCGACGGGCGCGCCGAGACCCGCTGGACTGCGCCCGCATACGTGCGCTTCACCGTGCAGACGCCGCCGTCCGATTCGCCGGTGCTCGCCGCGCTTGATGATACGCTTCGCCGGATCCAGGCGCGCTTTGCGGCCGTCTTCATGTATACGGTCACGGCGCTGGTTACGGTGATAACGCTCGGCTTCGGGAGCCGGCTGGCGTTTTATGCGCGCCTGCTGCGATTCCGGCTGGTGTCGGCGGTGCGGGGCATGTGGTGAGCGTATTGCGTTCGGGTTCGGACGCAACGAGGGCGCAGCGAACACTGCGCCCTCGACTGTGTCGGGCATCTGAGCGGGTGAAGGGACTCGAACCCTCGACGTTCAGCTTGGGAAGCTGACATTCTACCACTGAATTACACCCGCAATCGTTGACAGGCTATAATTCCGTCGTTTTTTTTCAACAAAAAAATGAAAAAGTATTGAATTGGTGCCGATACAGTATGTATATTCCTTGAGCAAAATCAAATATGAAATAAGCGAGCGAACACGTATGAAGAAGACACGATTGGTTGTTGCCGTTAGCATTGCAGGGTTGTGCGTCCTTGGCATGACCGTGTTGTTCGCGCAAACCGAATTCAAGCATGGATTCATGGCGACCGAGCCGTTCACCAAGGCGCGGATGCAGTTCTTGCCGGTGCCGGGGGACTTCCGTAATTATTTCGTGGTCCAGTCCATCGACGACAACACCAATATCCTCATTGGCGATTTCGTCGGCAGCGACAAGATGTTTTCTCTCGTCATGGACGACGGCAGCGACGGAAAGATCGATCGCGTGATCGAGTATTTCCCCGACAGCAAAAAATTCGTCAATCCCGCTCGACCGACCACGAAATTCTTCACGAACCTGAACGACTTCAAGCGCGAGGTGATCGAGGGGTCCATCTTCAGGAACAACTATACGTACAAAATGAGCTCGCTCGACCTGCTCAAGTCGCGGATCGAAAAAGGGCGTGACATTTTCAGGGCGGATTACAACTATAATGTCAAGATCTACGATCCGGACCGCCCGTCGACCGTGATGAGCGAGTTCTTCTTCGGAAAGAAGCTGGGCCGATACGACCTGATCTTCGCGACCTATTACTATAAGATCTTCTATACGCAGATATCGCCGGTGGTGTCGTACTCGGTGTACTGCCGCAATTCGAAAGACCCCGTGGTGGCCGAGATCGTGGAGTCGCTGATCAAGATGGTCCCGAAGAGTTGAGGGAATGCGGCGTTCGCAGGTTGACGCGTAGCAGTGTACAAGAACAACGTAAGATAGGGGAATGCTCCAATGAAACAGCGAAAGCAATATGTTATCGATAGAAAGTTCCAGCTCAAGCACACCTTTTCCGTCCTCGGCGTGGTATTGGTGCTCGTGGCCGTCATCATCGGGATCATCGGCGTGAACGCCGCCTACAACAACAACCGGCTCGACAATATCATGGGCATCCAGGACAATATCGTGGACGCGATGATGGCGTGGGTGCAAAACCCCGCGGAGAAGCCGCAACAGACAGCGATCAAGGCGATCGCCGGCAAGCACTTCGAAAACCTGACCACCATCAAGCGGATCATCCGCTACAATACCATCCTCATCGGCCTGATCGTGGTCATCGTGTTATTGCAGAGCGTGATCATGTATTTCGTGATGATCCGCATGACGCACAAGATCTCCGGCCCGATCTTCGTCATGTCGAAGTATTTCGCCGACATCATCGACGGCAAGATGCCCAATCCGCGCAAGCTGCGGCAGGGCGACGAGCTCCAGGACTTCTACAATCTTTTCACGAAGATGGTCGAGGCGCTCAAGGCGCGCGAGAAGAAGAAATAAACACGGCATCGGCGCCCGTCAGCGCCGAAATCATACCGAAAAACAGCCGAAGCGGGAACCCGATGACATTGGTCATCGAGCCGTTCACGCTTCGGACGATCATCCCGCCGTTTTCCTGCAGGGCGTAGGCCCCGGCCTTGTCCGCGTAATCGATGCAATCCAGATAGCGCGCTATTCCATCGGGCGAAAGCGGAAAGAAGGTGACCTCCGTGGCCTCGAGCCCGGTGTGCATGTTCCAGCTATCGGGCGCGCCGAGCGCCGGACGGTGCGCCAGCGTGAGGCCGCTGATCACCTGGTGGGTGCGCCCCACGAGCGATGCGAGTATGCGCTCGGCGTCCGCGCGGTCATTGGGCTTGCCGATGATTCGCCCGTCGATGGTCACGATGGTGTCGCTGGCGATCACGAGGACGTCGCTCCCGTCCGGCGGGCCGAGGGACGAGCACACGCTCTGGGCCTTCGCGTGCGCGACGCGTCGGGCGTAGTCCGCGGGCGGCTCGCCGGGAGCGACGCGCTCGTCCGCCTCGGGGTGGCGTATCTCGATGCGTCCGTCGAGCAGCGCGCCCAGGATCTCGCGACGGCGCGGCGACGACGATCCCAGCACGATTCGAAGCGGGCGGCTGTCGCGGTCGCGCTGCGTGGATCGCGTCACTTGATGACGACCTTTTCGTTGACCTTGTAGACGCTCGTCACGTTCTTGATCTTCTTGATGCGGGCGATGATGTCCTGAAGGTGCGCCAGGCTCTTCACCTCGAGGGTGCACTTGAACCGGGCGGACCCCTTCTCGATCACCTGCGCCTCGGCCTTGAGGATGTTGGCCTTGGCCAGGCCGATCTCCTCGGCGAGGTCCTTGAGCAGATTGGGGCGGTCGAAGGCCGTCACGGAGAGCTTGACGGGGTAGGTGGTCTCGGAGTCCTCCCAGACGATCGAGATGAAGCGCTCCTTCTCGAGGCGCAGGCGCGCGAGCGACGGGCAGGTTTTGCGGTGGATGGTGATGCCGCGGCCGCGCGTGATGAAACCGATGACGTCGTCGCCGGGGATCGGCTGGCAGCACTGCGAGAGCCGGATCATCACATTGGAGGTGCCGTCCACCGAGAGGACGGCCTTCGAGTGCCCGGAGAGCTTTTTCACCTTGATGAGCTCGGGCTCCGGGATGCTCACCTCCGCGGTCTTCTTGCGGCGGTGCTCGTCGTGCGCCGCGTGCTCGGCCTTCTTCTGCGACTCGGACTGCTGGCGCAGCCAGTTGCGGATCTTGTAGCGCGCGTTGGACGACTTTACGAACTTGAGCCAGGCCTCGGACGGGTGCGCCTTCTTGCTGGTGAGGATCTCCACGATGTCGCCGCTTTTGAGCTCGCTCTTGAGCGGCACGAGCACGTTGTTCACGCGCGCGCCGCTGGTGGTGTTGCCCACCTCGGTGTGGATCGCGTAGGCGAAATCGACGGGCGTGGCGCCGGTGGCCAGCGTGATGATCTTTCCCTGCGGCGTGAACACGAAGATCTCTTCCTCGTAGAGGTCCATCTTGAGTTCCTTCATGAACTCGCGGGTGTTCTTCTCCTCGGATTCCCACATGTTGATGTTCTTGAGGATGGTGGGGTTCCGGTAGTCCTTCTTGCGCCCGCTCTCCTTATAGATCCAGTGCGCAGCGATGCCCATCTCGGCCACGGCGTGCATCTCGCTGGTGCGTATCTGCACCTCGAGGGGATGGCCGCCCGGGCCCATGACCGTGGTGTGGAGCGACTGGTAGAGGTTGGACTTGGGGACGGCGATGTAGTCCTTGAAGCGCGCGGTGATGGGCGTCCACAGCGTATGGATGATGCCCAGGACGCTGTAGCAGTCCTTGATCTTGTCGGTGATGATGCGGATGGCGCGGATGTCGAAGATCTCGTCGAACGATTTCTTCTGCAGCTTGATCTTCCGGTAGATGGAATAATAGTGCTTCGCGCGCCCGGTGATGTCGGCGTCGATGTCGAGCTCGGCGAGCTTCTGCTTCAGCACGGTCTGGATGCCGGAAATGAACTCCTCGATCTCGTGCTTTCGGTGCGCCACCATCTCCTTGATCTCGTGGTAGTCGTCGTGATTGAGCACGTGGAAGGCGAGGTCCTCGAGCTCGGAGCGGACCGCGGAGATGCCCAGGCGCCCCGCGAGGGGGGCGTAGATGTCGAGCACCTCCTCGGCCACCTGGCGCTGCTTCGCCGGCGGCTGGAACATGATGGTGCGCATGTTGTGCAGCTTGTCGGCCAGCTTGATGAGGATCACGCGGACGTCCTTCACGGTGGCCATGAGCATCTTGCGGAGGTTCTGGGCCTGCTCGGTGTGCTTGGACTTCTTCTTGAGCGACGATATCTTGGTGACGCCGTCGACCAGGAGGGCGATGTTCTCGTTGAAGTCGCGCTTGAGCTTCTCCAGCGTGATCGTGGTGTCCTCGACGGTGTCGTGCAGGAGGGCCGCCACGATGGTGTCGGTGTCGAGTTTGAGCGCGGCCAGCGTGATGGCGACTTCCAGCGGATGGATGATGAAGGGCTCGCCGGAGAGGCGCACCTGGCCGCGATGGGCGGCCTCGGCGAGCTCGTAGGCCTTCATGACGAGGTCGAGGCCGGCCGCGGGATTGTTCGCCTTGATGGTCGCGATTAGGGTGCCGATGTCCCGGCTTTTGATTTTCAGTTCAATCTCTGACATGGAATGCGCTCCGCGCCGCCATTATCATCAGCCCCCCCGTTTTTTCAATATAATTTCCGGGCGCGCCCGGATCGGCACGCGCGAAAAAAACGCTAAAAAAGCCTCATGCGATTTCGGAAACTGCCGATATATTGAGTGATCATAAATTTACACTCCTATTGTAAATTACCAGGTTGAAGGCTTTTGCAGGCGGCACTCCTGCAAAAGCCTTTTATTTCTCAGCAGGGAACCGGTAGCATGATTTTCGTGATCAATGAGGAGAACCCGCAAAAGCGCTTTATCGACAAGGCGCGCGCCGTGCTCGAGGAGGGCGGCGTTGTCGTGTACCCGACCGATACCGTGTACGCCTACGGCTGCGATATCCGCGACCGCCATGCGATCGAGCGCATCTACCGCATCAAGCACATACCCAAGAACAAGCCGCTGAGCTTCATCTTCTCCGATATCTCCGGGCTGCACGAATACGTTCGCAACATTTCCGACGAGGCCTTCAAGATCATGAAGAAGGCCTTCCCGGGACCGTATACTTTCATCTTCAAGGCCTCCAAGCTCGTGCCGAAGATAGTGATCACCAACCAGAAGACGATCGGCGTGCGCGTTCCCGACAGCCGGATCGCGCTCGCGCTGGTGCAGGCGTTGGGGCGGCCGATCCTTTCGGCAAGCGTGAGCGCGTCGTCGGGAGAGTACATCGTCCAGCCCGAGGACATCGAAAAACAGTACCGGCACGAGATCGATCTTGTCTTGAGCTGCGGTCCCATGGTGTCGACGCCGTCCACGGTTGTCGATTTTTCCGAGGGCGCGCTGCGGGTGGTCCGCGAGGGAAAGGGCGAGCTGTTTTTTATTTGACAACGGTGCGCGTGTGGGGCATGCCAATAACAAAGACGATGCACGACAAAAGGGGTTCCCATGTCCGATGAACTGAAAAGCGTCCTGATGAAAATTCTCGCGGTGGTCCTCTATCTGGGGCTTGGCGCGCTGGTTTCGTGGATTTTTTATTATTTAAAAAAACGCGACCTCTTCGGCGGCTATATCGGGGGGCTCGTGGTGGGCGTCATCGGCGCGCTCATCGGGGGGCTCGTGCTCGACCGGTTGCTGCTCGACATCGCCATCAAGGTCCTCAAGTTCCTCGCGATCGACGCCGGTGTGAACGTGTTCGCCGGGTTTATCGGCGCCTATGCCGCCATCTACATCATGAACCGCCTCAACCACAACAAGGAGCGTAAAAAGTACTGACCCGCCACGCTACACGCCGATGCGCGCCCGAAGCGCGGGCGGCACATCGGCGATGAGGTCCGCGGCCTCCTCCGGCCGAGTGAAGGGCCGCCGCAGCACAATCTCGGACGCCCGTCGTTTCCCGATCCCCGGCAGGTGTGAGAGCGCCGTCGCCGGCAGCGCGTTGATGCGCACTGGCAGCGGGAGCGCGACAAGCGAGCGCTCCTGGTGCCCCACGACGACGAGGTCGGCGGCCGCTCCCGGCTCGAGCGCGAGCGGCACCTTCGCGGTGATCGGATAGCTCGCGATCTGACGCGCGTACGAGTACCCGTCCCGCGATTCCTCGACGCGCGCATCGCGGATCACCGTGCCCGCGGGATAGACCCGTTGGAGCATTGCGTGGTCGATCTCGCGGCGGATTCGGTCGCGGTAGTGCTCGTAGCGGTTCCGCACGGAGGTTGATTCGGCGCCGCGCCGCGCCGCCGCTGGCGTTCCCGGGAAGGGCAGGAGCGTCCGGATATTGGTGCGCCGGAGCAGGAGCCCGCGGTCTCGAATTTCGCACAACCCCTCGAAGTTGATTCGAAACGTCTCGGGCGTTTCGCCGATGAGCCCGTGGATGAGGTTGATGCCGGGCAGCAGTACCGGAATGCCGTCCACGCGATGCCCGCAGATGTCGTTGACCAGGCGCACGACTTCGAGGAGGGCCGCCGCGTCCACCTTGAGGGTGTTGCGCGCGATGATCGCCGGGTCCAGCGACTCAACACCGAGTGCCAGCGTGTCGCCCGGCGTGATGGACGCGGCGATTGCCGAAAGGATTCGGCCCGATTCCTCCGGGAAGTTCGCGATGGTCCCGGGATTGGCGTTGTCTACGGCAAGGAGCGCGATGCGGCCGTCGTCGCGCATGGTTCGAAGCATCTCGAAGAGTTCGATAACGGGAACAGGATCGGGGCGCGGGAAGCCATTCGCGAAATCACGGAGAGGAGATCCATACAGCAGGATGTCGGCCTGCCGCCCGAGGCGGAAACGGCTCGCGCCGGCATCGATGAGGCGCTCGATTTCGGCGAGGATATCGCCGCCATCCCGAAAGGAAACGGCGCCGTGCACGGACTCGGAACAGAAGGAGCAGTGGGCCTGGCGCGGGCAGCCGCGGTAGGTCTCGATCTCGCAGATGATGTCGGGGAAGTGCGGGTGCTGGCGCACGACATTGGCGCCGGTCCTCGCCCATCGCGCGATCTCGTCCGTGGTGCGGAGTCCGCGGCGCACTTCTCCGCGGGCGGTTCCGTGCGCGAAGAGCTCGATATCGCCCGCGACGACGGTGAGGTTGCGCTGCGCATTCGCGTCCATGAAGCGCGCGGCAAGCCCGCCCAGCGCGAACGGGGTCTCGGGGTTTTCGCGCGCGATAGCGGCCATCTCGTCCGTGGTGCCGATGCGCGCGCCGAGGTAGCGTCCCGGCACCACGGCGCCGCCGATCATGAAGACATGGTCGAAGCGATCATGGAGCCGGTAGCCGGAGGCGCGCAGGGTGTCGATTGTGGCGTATCGGATCGATTCGGGCGCGGCGCCGCCATCGACCAGCGCGCCGTAGATGTAGCGCGCATACGGCGCGAGAAACGGCGGCACGCCGAAGCAGGCCGGCTCGTCCACGTAGCAGTCGAGAATGCAGTATCGTGGTTTCATTCGTCGATGTTCGCGATGGCCTCGTCGATCGCGATCGCCATGGCGCGCTGGATCTTCCCCTCGATGGCGAGGATGAGGCGCTTGTTCGCGGTGATCCGCTCGATGATCTCCGGCGTCTTTCCGTAGCGCGCGACCAGGTCCTCGACGCGCTCGTGGACGCTCACGACGGTTGCGTGCATCACGCGCTTGTCGGCGTAGTAGACGATCTCGCGGTCCTCGAGCGGCCCGTCCTCGATGAAATTCGAGAAGAACACGTGCGCGCGGACGATCTCCGCGACCCGCGCATAGCCCAGGTCTCGCAGCAGGTCGGCGCCGGTGATATCGTGCTTCTCCTTCGTGGAAAGCGAACGCGTTTTTGCGATGTCGTGCAGGAGCGCGGCGGCGACGACGAGGTCGCGGTTGACACGCATGCCGGCGCGCAGGTTGTCGGCGATGGCGAGCGCGACGAGCATCACCCGCTCCGAATGCTCGCGGATATTGGGAAGCATGCGGTGCTCGTCGATGAGTCGGTAGCACTCGGCGCGCGATGGGATGGGGTCGGTTAACATCAACACTGCTCCCTGAAGGATGGTGGCCGCGACGTTCGATACGGTGGCGGGCGGCGGGAAAATGTTCAATACTATTTTGATATTTATTGACAGGAGGAATCATCGAGCATATATAGCGAAGCACGAATCGCAACAATTGTCTGCCGGGAACCGGAAGGAGAATCTACATGAAAAAAGACACGGTGGTGCTCATTAGCGGATGTTCGTCGGGAATTGGACTCGCGCTCGCGCGGGAGTTCGACCGGCGCGGGTATTACGTCTTCGCGACGGCGCGGCGCGCTTCGACAGTCGATATCCGCTCGTCGCGCGCCGACATCAGCTCGCTCGACGTGACCAATCCCAAGTCGATAGAGATGTGCGTGAAACACGTGATGCGCCAGGCGGGGAAGATCGATATCCTAATAAATAATGCCGGCTATGCGCTGATGGGGCCGGTGGTGGATCTTTCGATGGACGATTTCCGCCGGCAGTTCGATACCAACGTGACGGGGCTGGTGGGCCTCACGCAGGCGGTGGCGCCGCACATGATCAAGCAGCACTCCGGGACGATCGTGAACATCAGCAGCGTTTCCGGATTCCTCACGCAGCCGTTCTCCGGCGCCTATTGCGCGTCCAAGGCCGCCGTGAGTTCGCTCTCCGACGCGCTGCGCATGGAGCTCGCGCCGTTCGGCGTGCGTGTGGTTACCGTGCAGCCCGGCTCCATCAAGTCGCAGTTCGGGGAAACCGCCGCGAAGGGCCTCGATCGCTACGAGCGCTCGGTGTACGCCCCCGTGAAGGAATTCATCGAGGCGCGCGCCATGACCTCGCAGCAGAACCCCACCACGGCCGAGGAGTTCTCGAAGGAGCTCATCACCCGGCTGGAGGGAAAAAAGGTGCCGCCGGTGATTCGCCTGGGGAATGATTCTCTGCGATTGTTTCTCGAGAGTAAGCTTCCGCTTAAAACGCTGGACCGGATGCTGAGCAAGCGTTTCGGATTGGACCGGCTGAAGTAGCGGCTTCCGGGGGACGCGGTTATTCCAGATGGATGAGTTCGGGGATTTTTGTTGGGAATCCCCAGTAGGATTTCCAACAAATCACCCCATCGACTATATCTTTCGAAATAACGTAGCTGTTGAAACGATAGTTATCGGTGCTCCCTCCCGTACCACTTAGTTCCCGCACGACTGAATCGAGATATCTTTCTATCGCAATCGCAAGAATCAGCGAAACCGACATCTTGTACGCCTTCCGCATGTCGAGATTGTACTCGTAGACATCCTCGCGAAAAACCACATTCAACCGGCACATATTGTTATCGGCGCCCCGCGCCTGATACCGCACCCGCCCCCACAGCCCCGTCCGCACTCTCTTATCGAGCATCATGCGCTCAAGAAGCGCGCGCACGATATGCGCGAGCGACAAACCGGTAACCCGCGATGCCCATCCCAGGCGCTCGATGTTCGCCAGACTCATGCAAACTGTTGTTTCAATACCCATCATTCCTCCTCGTTTAAGCGACAGATATATCGATCACCCCGCAACCGCCACCGGCAGCTCGTCCCAGCGCGTCGTGAAGCGGCGCGAGAGCCGCTCCTGCCGCATCCGCCATGCCTTGCGGACTCCCTCCGCCGCATAGTACACGGCCCCCCGTCCCAATCGCGCATTGATGATATCGACGGTCGCCATGAGTCGGGCGCGCTCCTCCGACGGTTCCGCCGCGGCGAAGAGGTCCAGCTGCAGGCTGTCCGCCGGGACGATCTCCGAAAGGAACACCCCGGTTTTCTTGTACCGGAAGCCGGGCCGGTAGATGCGCTCGAGATCGGCGCGGGCGTGGCGGATGAGCTCCGCGGTGTCCGCGGTGGGCGCCGGGAGGCGGCGCGTGATGATGTTGTAGTACTGCGGGTCGTCACGGAACGGGTTGGTGCTCACAAACACGCACATGAGCGACGCGGCCGATCGCTGGCACCGCAGCTTCTCCGCGGCCCGCGCCGTGTACGAGGCCACGGCCTCGGAGAGCTCGGCGAGCTCCACGACCGGCCGCCCGAAGGAGCGCGAGCTCACGATGCCCTTCTTCGGGGGCGCGGCACCCTCCAGTTCTATGCAGGAGCGGCCGCGGAGCTCGTGCACGGTGCGCAGGCCCGTCACGGTCATGCGTTTTCGGACGAAGGCGTCGCTGGCGTCGCGCAGCTCACGCGCCGTGCGGATTCCGTGCCGGGCGAGCATCGCGCTGTAGCGCGGCCCCACGCCCCACACGTCCCCCGTGGCGACGCCGTCCAGTATCGAGTCCAGGTCGGAGCGTCCGTCCAGCGCGAGCACGCCGCCGCAGGCCGGGTCGCGCTTGGCCAGGCGATTGGCGAGCTTCGCGAGCGTTTTTGTGGGGGCGATGCCGACGGACACCGGGATGCCGGTCCAGCGCCGCACGGTCTCGCGAATGCGCGCGGCGTAATCGAGCGGATCCACGCCCGCGAGATCGCCCAGCGACAGGAAGGCCTCGTCGATGGAATAGATCTCCATCTCGGGCGCGAAGCCGGCCACGATGCTCATGACGCGCTGCGACATGTCGCCGTAGAGCGCGTAGTTCGAGGAGAAGACGGCCATGTTGTGCCGCTTCACCAGCGGCGCGCATTCGTGGGCCGGCGCCGCGAAGGGGACCCCCAGCGCCTTGGCCTCGTTGGAGCGCGCCACCACGTTGCCGTCGTTGTTCGAGAGCACCACCACGGGGCGCCCGGCGAGCGACGGATCGAACACCCGCTCGCAGGAGACGTAGAAGTTGTTGCAATCCACCAGCGCGAAGATCGTTTTCACGGCCGCCCCCCTAGACGCGATGGATCACGTGGCACACCACGCCCCACACCTCGAACTGCATGTCGGGCGTGATCTCGATGGCCGGGAAGCGCGGGTTCTCCGGCGCGAGGCAAATGCGGCCGCTTTCCATGCGGATGCGCTTCACCGTGAGCTCGCCGTTCAGGGCGGCGATCACGATCCGGTCGTCCGCGGGCTCGATCGAACGATCCACGATGAGGATGTCGCCGGGATGGATCCCCGCGTCGATCATGGACTCGCCCGCCACGCGCACGAAGAAGGTAGCGGCCGGATGGCGCACCAGAAATTCGTTCAGGTCCAGCATCCGGTCGATGTAGTCGTCGGCGGGTGAGGGGAACCCGGCCGCGATGCTCGCCAGCAGGAAGGGAAGGGCCGGCCCGGCCGTTCCCGCGCAGGCATAGATTTCGGAGATGGCGCTTCGCGCGCGATCGTTCATGGTTTGCATGGCGCTTCCAGTCATCAGTGCCCCATATTGTTCCTCCCCCCGGCGAAGGGGGCGGTGCCCGAAGAGCAGAGGGAATTGAATACTATACAAAAGTATAGTATATGCGAAAACCGGCAAGCTTTTTTTGAGAATTTTTTTGGATTACAGGGGGTAGGGGCGGTTTAGGGTTTTTCGAGCGGTTTCCGCCGGGCGAATACTATAGGGGTCTGACCCCTTTTTCCGCACGGTGATGGCGTAGGGCTGTTTGAGCGCTCCGGTGAGGTGCATGAAGAAGGCGTAGTCGGCCAGGTCCTCCGCCCAGGAGGTCGCGCCGTAGAGCGACACGAACGGCGTCTTTTCGAGCATGCGGTAGGCGTCGATGGCGCGGGCGATCGGGATCTTCGGCCCGCCGCCGAACCCGTAGAAGGTGAGCGATGCGCGCAGCGGGAAATCGAACGGGGACGCGGGCGTGCGGATCCCGTTCCAGGCGCCCTCGACGAACGGGGTCCGCGCCCCCCGCGCGGGTGAGATCGATTTGAGCGAGTCCTCCACATAGGGGGTGATGCCCTGCGCGTAGTCGACGACATGCGCGGCCTCGTGCAGAAGGACGTATAGGAAGCCGGTGTGCTTTTTCCCGCAGTCGACCTCGATGGATATGTCCGGATCGTTCGCGATGAAGCACGAGCGCTCGCGATAGGTGAGCCAGCTCGACAGGTCGCGCGCGAGCGTGTCCGGGTTGAACACCATGAATGCGTAAAAGTTGTTGCGCTCGTCCCGCACCCACTCCGTGAGCCCGCTCCCCTTGAAGTTGTTGATGAAGTAGATGCCGATAAGCCGCTCCTGCAGCACCGCCCGCATCTTCGACGGCATGAGGTTGAGGTAGGTCGCGATCTGCCCCATGTCGCTTTTGCGCACCAGATAGTTCTGGTACTCCGGCGCCTGGTCGAGTTTGCGGAGATAATCCAGAACCGGAGCGGGCGCCATCTTCACGCGGAAGGTGAGGGGCGATTTCGGGTTGATGGAGTGGTTCCGCAGCAGGTGGATCGGGTCCTCGGGCGCGGCAGTGACGGCCGTTCGCGGCTGCGCGCAGGCCGCGCAAAACGCAGCGACAAGCGCAAGGATGGTTGCTGTTATTGTACGGATCGTCATTATGCCGCCTCCTGCTGCCGCGCAAGATGTGTTTGACATTTTCATGCTCATGACAGCATACTGGGACCGGCTACAAACGCAACATTTTTATCTTAATGCCGGGGAATGAGCGGATCGCGCCACACCGATCATCTCACGGCGGCGGGAGTGTGATGATGAAGCGCCGGTGCGGGATCATCCTGTTCTGTATTCTTGCCGCTGCCCAAAGCGTTTCCGCGCAAACGCCGCCGGTCCCGCACGATGTCATCTGGGACGAGGACATCGTCGAGACCGGAACGCGCGGCATCATCACCGCCGCCGGTTCCATCTTTTCCGATCTTTTCACGCCCATGACGCATTACCGCCCCGGCGAGTGGACGGTGACCCTCGCGCCGGCCTATTTCCAGGTGTCGCGCATCAGCCTGGAGCCCGTCATGAAGGGGAAAAACCTCGAGGGCTATGGGGGAGGACTGGGCGGCGGGTATGCGTTCAACGAGCATGTCATGGTGTATGCGCTGGCGGGGGGCATGAAAACGGCCGGGAACATCGCCGGGCGCAGCGACAAGCTTCTCCTGTACAAGGATTTCGATGCGAAGGTGAAGTTCGATATCTTCGCCGCGTATGCGGGCGCCGGGTTCGACGTATTCGGCGGGAGCAAAAACTGGTCCATGCCTATCTATGTAGGCGCCTTTACCCAAAAATACGACGCCGAACTGAAATTCCGGCCGCTCAATACTAAAATTTTAGATTCTATTATTGGGGCGTTTTCCTATAGCTCCACCATCGGTGTCGATGTGAGCGGCGAGGACTGGCTCTACGGCGTCTCCGCGGGCATTGCGCTGTCGCGGAACTTCTTCGATACGGTGCGCATAACGCCGTACTATATCTACAGCAAGGGGCTGCGCGCAACGTCATTGCACGCGCGGGCGTACGAGGACATCCGCGTACAGGGCTCCGTCCTGATCCCCTTCGACCGGACAACCTCGTTTTCCCATGATCACGACGTGGACATTCGAAGCACCGACGCGAGCGTCGCGGGGCTGTGCGTGTCCATCATCTCGCAAAAAAGCTGGACCTTCTCGCTGGGCATCGGGACCTCCCTTGCCGCACAGGTGGACGCCTACAGCAAGAGCCTCGGCGGGTTGCGCATGCTCTCGATCGCATTGTCCGTTACGTATAACGGCGGTCGCGCTCCCGACTCGTCCGCGGGCGATGGGGCGGGAGCCCGATGATACTCCCCCGCGTTCTCACCATCGCCGGTTCCGATTCGGGCGGCGGGGCCGGCATCCAGGCCGACCTGAAGACCGTCACCGTGCTGGGCGGGTACGGCATGAGCGTGATCACCGCGCTCACGGCGCAGAACACGCAGGGCGTCCACGGCATCATGGACGTGCCGCTCGACTTCATCGAGAGGCAGTTCGACGCGGTGCTCTCCGACATCGGCGCGGACGCGGCGAAGACCGGGATGCTTGCCACGACGGGCGTCATCACCCTTGTCGCGAGAAAGCTTCGCGAATACCGGATCGACCGCCTCGTGGTCGATCCGGTCATGGTCGCGAAGGGCGGGGCGTCGCTTCTGGCGACGGACGCGGTGCGGACGCTCATCGACGAGCTCCTGCCGCTTGCGATGGTGGTCACGCCCAACGTGCCCGAGGCGGAGGCGCTCTCCGGCATGCGTATCGGGGGCATTGACGACTGCCGTGCGGCGGCGATGGCGATCCACACGCGCGGGGCGCGCGCCGTACTCGTCAAAGGCGGACATGCGGATGGCCCCAACGCAGTTGACGTGCTCTTCGATGGGTCCGGCATCACCGAGTTTGCCGCGCCGCGTCGCGCGACCTCCGATACGCATGGCACCGGATGTACGCTCTCGGCCGCGATCGCGACGGGGCTTGCCGCCGGACGGACGGTCCCGGAGGCGATACGCGAGGCGAAGGCGTATATCACGGCCGCGATCGAGGCGTCACTCCGCCTGGGAGCCGGCCATGGCCCGTTGAATCATTTTCCCGATAGTTATCGGTAGTTCATGATGGCGGCCTTAGTGGGCCGCTATTATTGTTATGTCTCATTGTAGCCCGATAGTTATCGGCGAAAAGATGAACATTTGATAAATAATGATCAAAACATACTCGTTCTGGTGAATGATTAAAGGTCAGAAAAAAATTAAAATAAAAAGCCCAAACAGGCTTTTTTGTTTGACTTTTTAATGCCCCTGTGTTATCATAGTCATGGGAAGTCTGTAAGTCCCGAACTGATTTGAATAAATAAGGAGGTATAGGAATATGAAACTCTTACCAGTAGTAGTGGCAATCATGTTCATTTCCTTTGCCGGCATATCGTGCAGTGGCAAGGGAGATGGTGGTGATGGCGGCGGTGGCGGCGGTGGCGGCGCGGGGCCCATAACCGTCCTTTCAGATGCCCCTGAGTCGGGTGAAAAAACCGATGCGGAAAAGCCCGCGGCGGAAACACCCGCGGCGGAAACACCCGCAACGGAAACCCCGGCAACTGAAACTCCTGCGGTTGAACAGCCGGCAGTAGTTGAGAAGCCCGCGACGGAAACTCCCGCTCCGGAAACACCGGTAAGCTCCGAAGAGCCTGCCGACAAGCCTGCAACGGGCACTCCGGCCGTAACCGATAAGCCCGATACGAACGGCGTATCCAGCAGCGAGAATATCGTCGTGGTCGATGGTAAGATTGTGGTTCGCCTCCAGGCGGGCGGCATCGTTATCGGCGGCGAGAACATCACGCTCACGACCAATGCCGGCGGCGCATGGGCGCTGGTCAGCGGCGTCGTGATTACGATCAAGGACAGCAATGGCGCGGTCGTCGAAGGGCGCATCGTCGTCAATGACGATGGGACCATCACGTTCGAGCCGGCGAAACCGCTCTCCGCGGGTCTTCTGTACACCGTAACGGTTACCCTGAACGGGAAAACCTATACGGCAACCGTGCTCGTCGCGATCGACAACATCTGCAAGGCGAACTCGCAATTCGCAGCGGTGACGATGCGCAGCGTGGGCAACTACAATGTGACCGACCTTATCGTGAACGGCAAGGCCGTCTTCGGGTGGAAGTTCGGCGATCCGTTCAAGATCAAGATGGTCCAGGTGGAAAACGGCGCGACCGTGAAGATCACCGCCTACGGGATCTACGACGTGCCCAACCATGCGTGCGAGGTCTTCTTCCAGCGCTGGGCGGACGCCACCAAGAAACCGGTACAGAATTATGTTTGGCCGACAAACAATGGCGGCGTGACCGGCTGGATCGGGGTCAATTCGTCTGATGCGTCCATCGACGGGGATGCCGACTATTCGTTCGCCAAGACCTATCTTGAGATCAAGATCTTCGACAAGAAGGGCAATGACATCACGGCGAAATCGAAGGCGAACATCATCGCGACGCCCTGGCCGCAGGGTTCCGGTCTCACCGGGTACCTCATCGCCCAGGCGAAGACCAACAAGGGCGTCGTCGGACTTTCGTTCGCGGGTCTGATGCTGGTTCTTGGCGGCCTGTTCGTGTACAATCGCCGGAGGCAGAGAAGATAGACTGCGCAACAGTTTGATAAAAAAAATTCCCAGGTAACTCTGGGAATTTTTTTATAAAAATATCAAACGATTGCCCCAAATAAGTCCAAACGGACGAAAAAATCACCCACATAAAGCCTAAATAGGTTTTTTTTGTTGACGAATTCGATCCTCTTTAATATCATAATCTTGGATGGGAAGAAATCCGTACTTATAACCTTATCACAAATGTCAGGAGGCAAAGAGAAACCGTATGAAACTTTGGAAAGTGCTTATCGTAGTGTTCTTCCTCGCATTTGCCGGCATAACCTGTAGCGGAAAGGGCGATGGCGGCGATGGCGGCGGCGGTGGGGCCGGCGGTCCGGGTAGTTCGCCCGTTGACCAGAAGGTAACCGATCAGGAAGCCACCCCGCAGGATGGTACTCAGGTCGTCTTAGATGGCGACAATCCCGCTTCGGGTTCCGATGATGGCGGCGCGCTGGTCAATGACGTTGTTGACGATCCGGCGAATGGCGATAGCGGTACAACGCCGATCTCGGACGATGGCAATCAGGGTACGGGCGATACCGGTCAGGGCACCGGCGATACCGGTCAGGGCACCGGCGATACCGGTCAGGGCACCGGCGACACGGGCCAGGGCACCGGCGATACCGGTCAGGGCACCGGCGACACGGGCCAGGGCACCGGCGATACCGGTCAGGGCACCGGCGACACGGGTCAAGGAACCGGCGATACCGGCCAAGGCACTGGCGACGGAACGCAGCCGATAGACGATGACGCCGACGAGCCCACGGGCGATTGCACCGGTCGGAGTATCTCGCTGGATTCCACGTATGGCAAGTGGTTCAATTCCCCTGAAAGCGTCCTTGTGGACGCCGATACGTGGAAAGACATCAAGGCGCAGATCAAGGAGAAACAGAAGGAGATAAAGGAACTCAAGAAGGGCAAGAATAAGGACAAGCAGGCCATCAAGAAGCTGCGCGCCGAGATCAAGGCGCTCCAGGACAAGATCGGTTTCGCCAAGAAGACGGGCGGCATCTGGACGGCATGGGCGGACCAGAACCTGTATCTCAAGGTCCGCAACAACTGCAAGCCCGGCTGGTACAAGCTGGTCGTCGTGGCCAAGAACATCCATGGCCCGCTACCGGATTTCTACTCGCGCTTCAATGTCACGGTCCGCAACGAGACCACCGGCAAGTATGTGGGCGGCATCTTCGTGAAGGCCTCGGACAAGAAGTACCATCGCGGCCGCACGCTGGTGTATCTCCCCGCTGGGAACACCGACCTCAACCTGCTCTGGACGAACGATGCGTACCAGCAAGGCGTGTACGATGCGAACATCCAGATCAACAAGGTCGTTCTCAAGTATGCCGGGGAAAAGGCGCCGGTCAAGGGCCTCAAGCGTAATGCCTTCCAGTACAGCTTCCTTGAAGGGACCTGGTACTGGGATGCCAACACGGTGCGCACGTACTGGGCCAACCAGGTCATCGGGTTCGACTACAGCAACCTCAAGCCCGGCAAGTACGAGGTCATCGTGACCGCGAAGAACTACGGGAAGGTGCCCGCGGGCTACACCGACTTCAACGTGAAGGTCACCACGGACGAGGGCGCGAGCGGCGTTCTTAAAATCAAGGCCGACGCCGACGCGTTCAACAAGGGTAAGGTGGTGCTCGACATCACCGGTCCGACGACGGTGTATCTCACCTGGACGAACGACAAGTGGGTCCCGGACAAGGGCGAGGACGCGAACATTCAGATCAAGAACATACGTCTGAAAAAGGTCGGCGAGTCCGAGCGATCGGCCCTGGCGGCCTACCTCATCGCGAAGACCGCGAAGAACAAGTTCCTCGTCGGAGGGATCTTCTTCTCGGTGGCGATGGTCCTGGGCGGCCTGTTCGCCTGGAACCGCAAGCGCATGAAGATCGCCCGCGCGTAGGGCGCGCGCCGCACCATGGCGCCTGAGCGCCGTGGCACACGAACAAAAAACCCGCCGGCGACGGCGGGTTTTTTGCGTTTATGCGAGACCGGCGCGCGTCCCAGGGGACGCGCGGGCGCTTCGGCGCGTCAGTACTTGATGTCGATCTTGAACTGGGACGCGAGGCGGTCGACCTCTTCGGTGATGTGCTTCGAGAAGTCGCTGTCCTCCCGGTACGCGCCCTTCTGCTTTTCCATGACCAGGTTGATGAGCTCGCTCGCGGTGTTGTCGTCGAGGTGCTTGAGGACGCTTTCGATCTTCTTGAGGTCGATCTTGAGCTCGAGATTGTCCTGCGACGGGGAGTAGCCCAGCCCGATGAGCGTGAGCAGCATGGATACGTGGAAATAGCGCTGGTTTTCGATCTTTTCCTTCTCGAGGTTGCGGATGTTCTCCGTGAGGATGCTCTCGGACATGTTCACGCGCTCCGCGAGCTTCTTGATGAGCGAGATCGCGAACTCGGGATTGAACTTGATCAGGGCGTTCAGGTTGTCGATGTCGGCCTTGGCGATCACGCAGTCGGTGGAGCAGACGGCGGTCGCCGCGCGGCCGTGGTTGCCCACCAACGACATCTCGCCGAAGATCTCGCCCGCCTCCATCGTGTCCATCACGATGATGTCGCCGGAGTCCTTCTTCTTGTAGAACATCACCCGGCCGCGCTTGATGAGGAAGAACTCGTGGCCGATCTCCCCCTCGTTGAAGATGATGGTGCCCGAGGGATAAGCCACGTCCTGCTGCATGGTGGAGATGGGCCGCATGAAGAGCTTGCGGGTCATCTCGAAGCCGGGCAGCTTGAGATTGAACACCAGCCCCTTTTTGAACTTGAGCATGGCGTAGCGCAGCAGGAAGCGGTAAAAGCCCTTGGGGCGTTCGATGATGTGGACGATGGAGCCCAGCGGGGCGCGCATGTTCACGAAGTTCTCCCATATCACGCGCCCCTTCACCGGCGGCGACGAGAACCCCGGGCACTCGAAGACCATCTCGATCTCGGTGTCGATCCCGAGCGGGTCGGAGGTCTTGAAGAAGCAGTTGGCCGAGGTGATGTCGTAGGTGACGAAGGTCTCCTCCTCGTTGCCGGGGATGCGCACGCTCACGTCGGTGATGATGGGGATGCGGATGAGGCTGTCCTCGAAGAATTTCGGGTTGGTCGCGCCAACCATGAGCAGGATCATGCTGATGGACGCCGGGAAGATGGTGAAGATGACCAGGTCCTCGCCCGGCTTGAGCGCGAGGTTCATGAAGGCGACGATGTCCGGGCGGAAGCGCCACATCGCCCCGGCGGCGGCGAGGAACAGGACGATGAGCAGCCAGCGCACGACGCTGCGCTGGAGACGGAAGAGCCGCTCGTGCGTCGTGTTGGGCGTGCCCATGGACTGCAGGATCCAGCGGTCGTAACGGGGCTGCTTCTCGATGGAGAGCCAGTCCTCGAAGCGCAGCTTCATCGCGTCCAGGATGTCCAGCGGATACACGTTGTGCGACCAGGCGATCATGATTTCGAGGATCATCACCAGCAGGATGAGCATCGGGCAGATGAAATAGATCCCCATGCCGCCGGTGAGGAGCACCGCGTCGAAGGTCCCGTGGAGCAGGAAGGGGATGACGAGCGCCTTCACCGTGTAGCTCGCGCGGAACAGCGAGGTGGTGCTGAGCTTCCGAAGCCCCATGTAGTAGCCGATGAAGCCGCAGGTGGTCAGGTGCAGCGGCACCGAGACGATGAGCCGCACCAGGATGATGGAGTAGCCGTAGTTGATGGCGTAGAAGATATTCTCCACCAGCGAGAAGCCCATCCCCAGCATCATCGAGGAGACGATGGACTCCATGAGGCTGAAGTTCGGGTAGTAGCGGTGGATCAGATAGATGAGGCAGAAGGCCCCGAACTTCTCGATGAGGGCCGCCTTGAGGAACCCCTCCTGGATCGACCCCGAAAAGGGCATGAAGGAGTAGATGTAGGGCGACACCAGGATGATGAACAACGCGAGCGCCACTCCGTAGAGGAACGACTCCAGGTGCTTCACGTACTCCGGCTTGAAGGTGAAATAGCGGTAGTAGATGAGATAAAACAGCGGGAGCGGGATGAGCGCCGTGAGTATGTTTTGCAATAGCATTCCGGGTCGTCCTTTCGGATAGAGTATGCCGTATTATTAGTTTCGGCAGCCCCCGTGAGTTTAATTAGCCCATTGGCCGGTTTAGGTGCGGCAGGTGAAGCGGCCCCCGCACTTGGGGCAGGTGACCCGGAGGGTCCCCTTGGCGGCCGGCAGCCGGAGCTGGGCCCCGCAGTGTTCGCAGGCGACAATCGCGTCGTGCAGCAATGCGCGCAGGCGGTCCCGGTCGAAGCCCACCACGAGCTCGCGGTCGACGAGGATCGCCGGCACGCCGCTTGCGCCCAGCCGCATGAGCTCCTCGCGGGCCTGCGCGTCGGCGCTCACGTCCTTCTCGATAAAGGCGACCCCGCGTTCCGAAAGAAACTCTTTCGCCTGTCGGCAGTAGGGTCAGGTGGGTGTCGTGTAAACGATTATCCGCCGCATGCCGGTAAAGTTGTCGATTCCCCTTTTGCGCGATATGCTTCACCAGTACCGATGACCCTTCGTGGCGGAACGGTCAATCATATTTTATCATTGACCGGGCCGTCGGGGCGGGGCAGGCTATTCTGGCCCGGAAGGCCCGGATTCCGGTCGTGCTACGGGGGCCGCCCTCGGGCGGGCGCCGCGGGAGTCCCCGCCGGTGCGCCGATGATATTTGATATGCGAGGCCGCCCATGATGGACGAGAAGCAGAAACTACAGGAAATCATCGATCTGGGCTTCGAGATCCGCCAGGTGCAGGACCTCGACCTCCTGCTCGAGCACATCCTCACCAAGGCGCGCCGGTTCACCAACGCCGACGCCGGGTCCATCTACATGGTGGAGAAGGACCGCCTCACCTTCAAGTGCAACCAGAACGACACCCTGCAGGCCAAGCTCGCGCCGGGGAAAAAGCTCATCTACTCGTCCTTCACCGTGCCCATCGACACCCACTCCATATCCGGATCGGTGGCCTCTTCCGGCGAGATGCTCAATATCCCGGACGTCTACGAGATCCCGCCGGGCGCGCCGTACTCCTTCGACCGCCACTACGACGAGCTCTCGCAGTACCGCACGCATTCCATGCTCACCATCCCCCTCAAGACGACGGCCGGGAAGGTGGTGGGCGTGCTCCAGCTCATAAACGCCCGCGCGGCCGACGGCGCCGTCGTCCCCTTCGCGCGCGAGGACGAGCCGCTGATCGTCTATTTCGCGAACAACGCCGCAACCTCCATCGAGCGCGCGCAGATGACCCGCGCGCTCCTCCTGCGGATGATCGGCATGGCGGAGCTCCGGGACCCCAAGGAGACCGGGGCGCACGTGAACCGCGTGGCCTCTTATTCGGTGGAGATCTACGAGGTGTGGGCCAACACCCGCTGCGTCGCCTGCACGCAGGTGGACCGCAATAAGGACATCCTGCGCATGGCGGCCATGCTGCACGACGTGGGCAAGGTGGCCATATCGGACACCATCCTGAAAAAACCGGCCAAGCTGGACGAGGCCGAATACGCCGTGATGAAGCAGCACACCTTCCTGGGCGCGCGGCTCTTCTCGGACCTGTATTCCGATTTCGACGAGGCGGCCTACCAGGTGGCGCTCAATCATCACGAGCGCTGGGACGGGAAGGGGTATCCGGGGCACATCAATCCGCACACGGGGAAGGCGGTCCAGGGCTACGAGAATTCCGACGGCTCGCCGCGGCCCAAGAAGGGGGAGGAGATCCCGCCGTTCGGCCGCGTGGTCGCGATCGCGGACGTCTACGACGCGCTCTCGTCGCGGCGCGCCTACAAGGAGCCGTGGAGCGAGGACCGCGTGCTCGAGAACCTCCGTTCAGAGGCGGGAAAGCAGTTCGATCCGGACATGATCGAGGCGTTTTTCGAATCGCTGGACGTGATCCGCAGCATCGAGAAGCGCTACCCCGAGGGCTGATCCGCTAGCGCGCGTATTTCCGCTTCTCGTTCAGGAGGACGTCGCGGTGGTCGATCTCCTCGGCCGCGATCTCCTCGATCTCGATGGCGATGTCCCGGTAGTACTCGCCGAGCTTCTTGTAGTACTGCGCGAGCACCGTGTACATCTTGCTCACCAACTCCTCGGAGCGCGCGAGCTTCTCGATCACCTCGCCCGTGTCGCCCGCCTCCCTGATCTCGTCGATGAGCGACGTCTTGATCTGCCGATGGATGTCCAGGAAGAACTCCTTCTGGAACTCGGGCTTGCGGTGCTTCTTGGTGAGCGCCTCCACGGTGTCCGAGTGGCCGCCGGACTGGCGGATCATAAGGTCCACGACCTCCGCGGAGCGCGGCAGTCGCGTGGCGAGCTTGAGCTGCTTGTAAAAATTCACGAGATCGGCTTCCAGACCGCTGATGAATTCGAATATGGTGACGTCCATGTCCGCTCCTGCACAAATACGGTTGACCGATATGCCTGTCCCGAATGACCGTATCCCCGCGGCGGAATAATGCAACCATATTTCCGAGGGGGGATGCCATGAAAATCGGCGCGAGCGGTCAACGGTGGCTCACGGGGTTTCATCTGCTGAGCGCCTGCCTGTGGGTGGGCGGGGCGATCACCATAACGATCAAGCAGTTCCTGATCGGCGCGGCCGACGGACGGGAGCTGTACGGCACGCTCGCGATGATGGATTTCATCGACATGTACATCATCATTCCCGGGGCGATGGGCTGCCTGCTCACCGGCCTGCTGTATTCGACGATGACGCCGTGGGGGTGGTTCCGCCATCGCTGGATCACCGTGAAATGGATTATCTGCTGTTACGGCGTGATCGTCGGGACCTATCCGCTGGGCCCCTGGCTCGCCGAGATGGTCGCCATCGCCGACCGCGCGGGTTTGGGAGCCTTCGCGGACCCGGTGTACCGGCACAATCGGACCATGCTGATGATCCTGGGCACGGTGCAGACCGGCACGCTCGTTTTCGCCTGTTTCGTGTCGGCGCTCAAGCCGTGGAGGAACCGGCGCGCCGCCGCGTGACGGCCGGGAACGGCCGCACCGGGCGAGGAAAATGACCGGCACCGGGAAAATGTGGTGTACAGAAGCGGCGTCGGCGATCAGGATGTCCCCATAATGATTGGGGTTGCCTCAATGCGCAGACGATTGCTGCTCCTCGCCATCGCGATCCTCCCCCTCGCCTCCTGCGCCAAACCTGTTTCCATAGACCTGTCGAAGGACTGGCAGGCGCATCACATCGACATCACGAAGGCCGATCTCTACGGCGCAGGGCTTCCCTGGAGCGCGACGGACGAGCGCTGCCGCACCGACGCGCTCGAGGCATCCGCGTGGTCGCCGGTCCCGTCGCTCCCGGCGGCGCTCACCCTGGAGCGCAAAAAACAGCTCTGCTGGCTGCGGAAGGAGGTGGTGGTCCCCGAATCCTTCCGCGGAAAGAACCTCTCGCTGTATCTGGGCAAGATCTGGGACGCCCAGACGACCTATCTCAACGGCGTGCGCATTGGCGTTTCCGGGAGCGAGTATCCGAATTTCCATTCCGATTGGAACGTGGCGGTGAGCCACTTCCTTCCTCCTGAGCTCATCCGCTACGGCGAGAAGAACGTGATCGCCGTGCGGCAGTTCAGCGACCAGCAGCTCAACTTCAACGGCGAGCCCTTCATCGGCGACGACCATCGCGTGCGCGTGTACGCCTTCTGGATGCGCTTCATGGCGGAATACCTGGTGATGGGGCTGGGCGTGATGACCATGCTGGTGGGCGCGGGCATGCTCATGTACTTCTTCCTCAGCGGGCGGCGCGACCGGGTGAGCCTGCACTTCGGTTCAATCTCGGTCCTGTGGTTCGTGCTCACCGCGCATTTCTGGGCGCCGGGATTCGGCGCGCTCTCCTGGCGGCTGCACGACAACCTGTTCTATGTTCTGGTGGGCGCCCTGGTCGTGTGGATCTATGTGAGCCTGGAGACCATACTCAAGTACCGCTTCCGCTGGGCGCGGATCGTCGTGGGCGTCATCTTCGCCGCACAGACGGTCATGGCGCTCACGAGCACCGTGGAGGACCCCGTCACCGGCTGGCGCTTCAATCTCATGGCGCCGATGGGGCTCGCGGTGCAGCTCCTGTGGGGTTTTGTGCTGGTGCGCGGCATCATCGACAAAAAGCCCGAGGCGAAGATCCTCGCCATCGGTTATTTCATCTTCTTCGCGACGCTGGTTCACGACGGGCTCATGATGAACCGCGTGATCATGAGCTACGCCTTCATGAGCAATATCGCCTATCCCGGGTTCATTTTGTCCTTCGCCATCATCATCTTCCGGCGCATCGCGCTGATGAACGAAGAGCTCCGGCGAAGCACCATGGAGATCGGGGAAAAGAACGAGCGGCTCGAGCAGCTCATGAAGAGCGTGATCGAGTCCACCGACGAACTCATCGGGATCGCCGTCACCGTGAAGGAGTCCTCCGCGACCCTGAGCGAGCAGATGGAGTCGCAGACGGCGAGCCTGGAGGAGACCTCCGCCTCCATCGAGGAGGTGAGCGGGTCCATCGCCTCCATCGCCGACCACGCCGCGCTGCAGGACGAGCTCGTGAAGCGCAGCGAGGGGACGCTCGCGGGCCACATCCGCTCGCTGGGCGAAATCACCGAGGCGGCGACCTACGCCGTGTCACTGGGGACGCGCAGCCGCGAGCAGACCGGCTCCATCACCGAGCGCCTGGGCCGCGTGACGAAGGGGATGATGAAGATCAAGGAGTCGTCGGCCTCCATCGAGGTGATCGCCGACATGATCAACGAGATCGCCGAGAAGACGAACCTCCTGTCCCTGAACGCGGCCATCGAGGCGGCGCGCGCCGGCGAGTACGGCCGCGGCTTCGCGGTGGTCGCCGACGAGATCGGCAAGCTCGCGGACAGCTCGGTGGAGCAGGCCAAGACTATCCAGAACATCATCCACGGCGTGGTGGGCAACATCGACGAGGAGACGCGCATCATCATGGAATCGTCGCAGGCCGTGACGGCGCTCAACGCGGCCGCGGAGGACGTGAACGGCGCCGTGAGCGGGATCATGCGGCTCTGCGAGGCGCAGAACGCGCAGACCGCGAGCATCCGGGACAACATGCAGAGCATCTCGATGGGGTCCACGGAGATATCCACCGCCACCAAGCAGGAGCAGATCGCGATGCACGAGGTGCTCACCACCATCCTGTCGCTCAACGAGGTGGTGGACCGCGTGAACGACAGCACCGCGCGGATGGTGGAGATATCCGAGAAGCTCGCGCACCGCATCGCGCTCCTCAACCGCATCGTGGTGGAGCAGTAAGGATTGACAACCGCGGGGCGCGCGGCTAGGGTGCCGCGGTACGCGCCCCAATCACACCAAAACGGGAAAACGGCAATGAACGCGATATTCAACTACACCGGCAACGGCGCCTGTCCCCTGTGCCGCAGGCAGTCGGAGTGCGACATCCACCGCCGCATCCTGGCCGCCATCGAAAAATTCGAGGACCCCTCCGGGCACGGCATGGAGATGGTCGTGTACCGCTGCCCGCACTTCGAGGATTAGCGTCGAGCGCTCAGTCGAGTTTGTTGTCTGCGATGTCGTTTTCAAGGGCAATCGAATGGAGCTTTTTATCGTAGGTCCAAATCCGGCAACCGCAGGTGATCGCGGACGCGATGAGATTCGCATCTATAAATCCGATACCGCGGCCGTACAGGGACATCCGCTCGATTAACTGCACTATCTCGCGTTCGTTGACGATTGGAGCCTGCGGGAGCGCTTGAAGTAGGGAGATGATTTCTTTACGGTTTTTCAGTGAGCCGCATGTGAGTTCGCCCGTAACGAAGTGATGACCCAGCACCCGACCCTCCTGAAGCAGTTCCGAAAGATGTTGATTGCCATATCGCAATGATCGATCCATACGGAAGTGTCCGCGATTAGCATGGCGCCGTTGTCTAGTGTGCTCTGCGACGGGGGATGGGTCTGAGCTGTTTTTCTGTGCCGCCGAGGCGCGCCAATGTGCGCGAGCTCTCGAGAGCGATAAGCGCCTCGAGGCCGCGGCGAACCAGCGTGGTCTTCTCGCGGATGCCGGTGAGCTTTTCAGCTTGCCGAATGAGCGTGTCGTCGATGTTAAGTGTCGTCTTCACTGTCGTGAGCCTGCTGATGATGGGGGCAGATGTCAAGTCTTTTTGTCGTCACGAAGATCACGACACCTCACCCCCGCCTTCGGCGCGCCCCTCTCCCATTGGAGAGGGGCTCATCGGGAGAGGACTTTTTCTAGGGAGCCCCTCTGTGCGTGCGGAGAGGGGCGCGCAGTGCTGGGGTGAGTAGGGTTCGTTCTGTTTCAATCCAACGCACCTCCACCGCATCCCTTAGCGACAGGATGTCGTGTATGCGGCATCGTACACGGACGTACAGGATGCTGCCTCCCGTTGGAGAGGGGCTCATCGGGAGAGGACTTACTTTAAGGAGCCCCTCTGTGCGTGCAGAGAGGGGCGCGCAGTGCGGGGGTGGGTAGGAGAGTCCCAATTTGCCAAGGGGCTGATTCCCGATCGTCATTCGCGAAATCCAACATGTACGCGTTTGAGTCTGTTACACAGCGCGATAAGAAAAAGCGGCATGCTGAGCGCGGTAAAACTCGCGCCGATGATCAAAGATATTGGGATTCCGACTGATCCTCTTTTAAGGACCGCGAATTCGGGATTGTCCGGCTTGTAATATACGGTTACGTATTGGCCCACTCTGAACTCTTCGAGTATCTCCCGGGCTTTTCTCTGGTCCGAATAGCTTGCATTGCCGATCGAGAGGTTCGTGGCTACATGCTTTTTTCCCCTGACGTGGTATTCGTATTTAATCACGGGCGTGTACGATGTATGCCCGGAAGAATGACCGCCGCCGGGGGTCCTGAGGCCGGTTGATGAATCCTTTTCAATGCTAACGGAGATAATACGCCCCTCCGTCTCCGGCCATGTTTTACTGTCCTTTGCGTATTGCTGCGACGTAAATCCAATCAGCAGCCCGATAATGCCGGGTATGACAAACCACAGCGTTACGCCGATGTCGTCGAAAGAGGTGATGAATTCCAATAGCGCTTTCATGGTGTCTTTTCCATCGTGTTGTTGGTGTTACAAATGCATTGTTGTGATAGCACGCGTATACGCCGTGTCCGGGATTGGGCCCGGCGGCTCGGTGTTACTAATACTGCTCGAATGCCTCCCGCAGCTCCTCGCGCACCTCCGCGGCGAGGCGCTCGGGTTCCAGCACCTTCGCCCCCGCGCCCCAGGAAAGGACCCAGCGCTTCACCTCCATGTGGGAGTTCGTGGTAATGGTTAGCACCACGCTCCCGTCGTCGTGCTCCTCGATGCGCTGCGAGCGGTGCCAGATGCGTTCTCGCACATAGGGCGCCTGCGCCGGGCCAAAGCGGATGCGCGCCGTGTACTCCTCCGCCTCGGCCATGATGCCGAAGTTGGCCCCCATGTAGGCATTGAAGTCGAAGTCGTCCGGGATGGCGTAGCGCGCGGAAGTGGTGGTAGCCGTTTCGATGCGGGAGATGGCGAAGGTGCGCACCTCGTCCTTGAGGCGGCACCGCGCGATTAGGTACCATTGCCCCTGGCTCGCCGCCAGGTGGTAGGGCTCCACCTCCCGCGCCACCGGCTCCCGGCCCGGCGCGCGATGGACTATCGCGATGACCGAGCGCGTCTGCAGGGCGCGCGCCACGGTTTCCCATACCTCCGGGCTCATTACCGGCCGGCTCGGCTCCAGGAACGATACGTGGCTGTCTATCCAGGTGGTGTTCACGCGTATGGTTTCCGGCAGGTACGAGCGGATTTTGTCGAACACCGAGGTGAGGCTGTCGTAGAGCGGCGTGCCCGCGTACTGCTCCAGGGCCTTCTCGGCCACGCACACGGCGAAGAGCTCGCTCTCGCGGATATCCACCGACGGCAGGTGGTAGTTGGGCTCGGTGTAATAATACCCCTTGCGGGACTCGTCGTAGCCGATGGGCGCATCGAGCATGTCGCGCATGTATTCGATGTCGCGCGCGACGGTCCGCGGGCTCACCTCGTATTCCCGCGCGATGGTGTTCGCGTTCGGATGGGTCCCGCCCCGTATGGCCTTGTCTATGTAGAGGAGCCTGGTGAGCTGCGATCGATGTACCGCCATGGTATGCCTCCGCTATGCGGAAAACGTACGTCACGCTTTGTCATGGGTCAAGTTGTATATTTTATTCGTATGGATATGGATCGGATGAGAGTACTGGCGCAGGCACGCGCGGGAGGGTTTTGGCACCGGTTGTTCCTGTGCCACAACGGCTCGTGGCGCCTGTGCGTGGTCCGCGGGCGGGACGGCCTGTTCGCGGGTATTTCCACGCCATTTGCGCGGCGGGGGCTGTCCGTGGCCCCCGATGCCGCGGTGGACCGCACCGTGAATGGAGGCGCATCATGACCATCTTTAAATTCTGGGAGGCATTGGAAGGATTGGACAATCCCTACAGTGAGCGCATTGACGATTTCTGTGTAAACAAAACGCTGGAGCGCGAGCTTATGTATATGGAACGAAAAATCCGTTTTGTGCTCTCCAGCGCCTCCAATGACCGGATCAATAAATATGCCGATTCTATCTTCGAGCCACTGGGCTCCCAGTGCGTGTATATGCGCAAGGTGTGCGATGTGATCCTCGAATGCCTCGAGGCGGAGGCAGTGGGCGCGAATGCCGCTCTGCGGGTGCAGGAGAAACTGCCGCCGTATACGCTCGAGACCGATATTGACGCGTTTTATGATTCGCTGCTCGAGGGATTGTCGCGATGGGAGCGGGTCTGCTGGCGTCTGGAATACACCGAGTGGTGGGGCGTCCGGCGCTTTCTTTTACGTGCACCAATGAAGTTTCGCATTTGTATTTCTTGGTGTCGGCTGGAGATGTTACGATTGAATTTATGGGTTAGGGGGTATTTATAGCCAATGGAGCGTGTGCGACGGGTTTTATGAGCGAAGTTATTGGTCACTTTATTTTCCGACAGATGCAGAAGGGATTTAATATTTAAGGAGGTTGCGGTATGGCGTATAAAAGTGAACGGAGAGACATTTATTCATTCGCCGACCTGGTAAACTTTTTCAAGGGAAACAAGCTGGTGGTGATTTATCATGAATATATTAGAAACCAAAAGCCAAACCGCAAGGTAAATCTGGTAATTGGTGTTTGTCCAGAACTTCTTGTCGTTTCTACATCGAAATGTATGGCGCTAACCTTTATTGATAATAACGGAGATCAGGATTACAGGCGTCATCGGTATTATGACCACGATGACCTTGCAAAGAGAAAGAATACCCAGAAGGACGCTTTCCGGATATCCCAAAACGAATTTTTAAGTAAAAAGAAATGGGCCGCTACGGGGTTGAAAAATCCAAGGATTAAGGAGTTTATGGATCGTTTTCATGATTGCAATGAGTTGAATGAATATATTTTCAATGTGCATGCTGGCGTGACAACTCCAATGTATAACTAGAAAATTGAATTGATGACAACAAGAGATGTTTGTATTTCGATTGACAGAGGTTTGCGTTAAGAGATATAAGGAAGTTGGGTATTTTGGTGTTACTTGCATGTGGCGGAATAGAAATAATGGTTAAAATAAAAAAATACCTATCACACTCTGCTAATAAAAGTAATGAAGTTCATCCGCTTCGAGATCATCTGACTGGAACTGCCCTTCGCATGTCTGGCTTTTGCGGTGCGGACAGGCATCACGCATTATTTAAACTTACAGGATTATTGCATGACCTCGGTAAATATCGGGCGGCTTTCCAGAAATATCTAGTGGAAGGCGGTCGTCGTGGAAGCGTTCCGCACGCGGTCTATGGCGCTGGTCTCGCGCGGAGGAATAAGCAGCTTGAAGCCTCCTTTGCGATTGCCGGACATCACAAAGGCCTGCCGGACCGCGCCGATTGGAAAAATGACACACAAGAATTTCAGCAAAACGACAATAAGGATTTCTGTGAGCTTGTTGAGATTTTTAGGTCCGACATCGGTCTTCTTGACGATACCCTTTCATGCGAGCGGATCATATTTAACGATAGTTACGAACGCGAGCTATTTACCCGTTATCTTTATAGCTCGTTAACCGATGCCGACTGGCTCGACACCGAGGCGCATTTTAATCCGGACGTCACATCGCATAGAGAGAGTCGTATTCTTGAGGCGAATGTGTATATCGAAAAAATCGATGCTGCGATAGCGTCAAAGTCCCGGGACGGAGAGATAAACGAACTGCGCAATGCCGCACTGGATGAAGCGGTTCGGAACTCTGCCGGGCCACCCGGCTTTTATTCGCTCAACCTCCCGACCGGGATGGGTAAAACGCTTACCTCCTTCATGTGGGCGGTGCGACACGCGAAAGCAAACGGTTTGAAAAGAATAATCATTGTTCTTCCATATATAAATATCATTGAGCAAACTGCAGAAGCCCTAAAGTCGATATTGGGCGAGCATGCCGTTTTAGAACATCATTCGAGTAATAATGAAAATGGTCTCGACACTGGTGAAAATGATAACGAGGGGGGTGGGAGTCATGATGTAAGAAAGTTGGCAACGGAGAATTGGGATTATCCGGTCATCGTTACAACCACCGTTCAATTCTTTGAGTCCTTGTTCAGCAACAGGCCGTCCAAGTGCCGTAAGGTTCATAATATTTCAAAATCCGTTGTCATTTTTGATGAGGTCCAAACCCTTCCAAAGGAGATGATCGCCCCGACAATTACAATGTTGAAAAATGGTAACTATTCAGCACTTTGAGGCATAAATGGCCTGTTTTCAAACAACCCCTGTAGTGCCCCAAATACCGGAACGCCATTTTTTTTCACGGTAGAAATATACCCGCGTATTCGAGCAAAAAACATACCGCCTTCGCTGCTT
>JAKQUI010000026.1 GCA_029562645.1 Spirochaetota bacterium | reverse complement strand
GCTCGCCATTGACGCCTTTCGGGGGAAAGACCTGTCCATCGCACGGAATCGCCACCGTCATCGTGTCCTGCTTGGGTCCGTAGATGAGCTCGGCGCCCGGTGCCCCGCGAAACTTCCCCGGCGCGCAGGTGCCGGGATGGATCCGCACGGATTTCATGTGCAAGGGGTGTTTCACCTCGACGAGTTCGACGGAATCGCGATAAATGAGGCCGGCCGCCACGGGAATGCCATACGTCAGCCAGCCGTCGGCCTGCGGACTCGCCGGGCCGCCATTGCCGCCAACGAAGAGCTGGTTGATGTAGGCCTCACCGTCGTGACGAAAGTCTTTCCCCGAGACGACTGCCCAGCCGGCGCCCATGCCGACCCCTCCCTCCGCGAGACCGTAACCATCGCCGAGCCGCGCCAACGCCGACTGCGTCAGATTGACGAGCCGATCACCGACATTCGTGGTGGCCACCGACGCGGAGTGCGGAAACTTCGTACGACCGACGACGGCGCCGTCGCGCAGCAGCACGTTCACCCGGCGAAACACGCCATGGCAGCGGGGGATGTCCGGATCGAGGCAGTTCATGACGCCCGCGATCGAGTTGTTGATCGCGCAGGCCTCGCAGACGTTGAAGCCGTTGTCGAGGCAATCGATGTTGTCGCGGAGGTCGATCTCGATCCGCCCCGCGACGGGATCGATTTCGATGGTGCACTTGATCGGAATGCCCTCGGGCATGCCGGGGATCGGGTCGTGCGCCCCGTGATGCGTGATGGTCGCCGGCGGCATCTTCCGAATAGCCTGGATGGTCCGCGTCTCGGCGTAATCCAGCCACTGCGAGATATAGGCGCGCACCCGATCCTTGCCGTACTTGCGGCAGAATTCTATCAGCCGGCGTTCACCAACACGGGCGGACCCAATCGCCGCGAGGAAGTCACCGTACCACTGGTCCGGCACGCGGATCCGGCGCCGGCACATGCGCACGATGTCCTCGACCATCTGGTAGTCGCGCTGCACGCGCACGCACGGAAAAATCAGC
>JAKQUI010000012.1 GCA_029562645.1 Spirochaetota bacterium | reverse complement strand
CCGGAAGCGATGTACCCGACCTTGCCCCAGGCGTAGGAAGCGTCGGCTACGGTGGGGTACGAGAGGATACCGCGCGGCCGCGTCGGGAGCGCGCCGCTGATGAAGGCCTCGCCCTCGAGCTCGGCGAATACGATGCCGGCCTCGTCCTCGAGCCAGGCGGCCACGTCGAAGGCCGCGTCGTCGATGAGGTCCTGCGACGCGAGCGGGTTCGCGTACATGTCGCGGATCGGGATGGAGATCCGGTCGAGGCTCGGGGTGCTGGTTTCGGACCTGGTGCCGATCTCGTCGGCCCAGCCACCGCCGGAGCCGCCCTTGTTGACCATGAGCTGCGCCTCGCTGGTACCGACGGTCTTGACGTCGGCGAGCTGGCGCATGACGCACTGGTCCATCGAGACGCGGTCGATGCCGGCCTCGAGCTCCGGGATGACCATGAAGCCGCCGTCGGTGTTCACGCCCTCGGTGGCCGAGGCCTTGAAGACCTGGCCGGCGTCCTTGTCGTGAGCCCAGGCGTTGAACTCCTTGAGGGCCGCCGACTTGCCGCCGACGTCGCCGCCGGCCGTGCCGAGGTTCATGCGGTTGACCTGCGCCTGCAGGGCCGAGAAGTCGTCGACGATCTTCTGGTTCTTGGCCACGTCGGCGTCGATCCGCGCGAGCTTCGCCTCGATCTCGGCGACGCCCTGGCCCTTCTCGAGGGCCGCGAGCCGCTCGTCGTTCGCCTTCTTGTAGCTCGCCCAGGACGATTGGAGCTCGTCCAGCGCTTTCTTCAGTTCGGGATCCATACGGGTCTCCTTATTGCATGGACTGAGCGACCCCATGCAGGGCCGCGACGATGCTGTCGACTCCAGCACGCGACGCGCCGGCATCCCGCCGGAGGGTCTTGTAGCCGCCCGAGGCCAGCGCTTCGGCCTCGGCCCGAGAGAATCCCGCATCCCGCAGGAAGCCCTCGTAGTCGCGAATGGTCTGTATCTCGAGCGCCCGGGGCTTAGGCGCGAGCGCCTTCGGCGGGTGCTGGAACCCGATCTTAGAGAGGTCGAAGCTCGCGAGCGCCGCGGCCTTGACCGTCTTGTGTACCCTCGACGCGAAGCCCTTCTCGACCGCTTCGTCAGCGGTCATCCAGGTCTCGTCGTCCATCATCTGGCCGATCTCGTCGCCGTCTATCCCGGAGCGCGCGGCGTAGAGGTTGATTAGCTCGCCGCGCATCTTGTCGAGGACGTCGGCAGTTTTCCGCAGCTCGTCCGCCTCGCCCCAGGCCACGGACCAGGGGTTATGGATCATGTAGTACGAGCCCTCGTCCATGACGAGCTCTTTACCGGCCAGCGCGACGACCGACGCGATCGAGGCTGCGATGCCGAGGACCTCGACGGTGATCTTGCTGCGCTCGTGCGCCAGCAGGTTGTAGAGGGCCATCCCGGTCGTCACGTCGCCGCCCGGGGAGTTGATGTACACGGTGATCGCCTTCTTGTCCCGGACCAGGTCGAAGGCGTCCTTGAAGTCGGCGACCGTTATGCCCCAGCCGCCGATCTCGTCGAAGATGGATATCTCGGCAGTGTCGGCGAGCGCCTGCATCGCGAACCACTTGCTACGCATTCTTCTTCTCCTTCTCGTCGTCATCGTCGACGCGATCCATGTTCGACGGCGTCAGGTAGAGGTCGCCGCCCTCGATCGGGTTCATGTTCTCGCGGTCGCGGATGTCGTTCGCCGACAGCCAGCCCCACTGGCGGCCCGTCGCGTAAGCCTTGTACCGCGTGGCGATGTCGCCGCGGAGCATGCCCTCGGGGTTGAATTCCGGCATGTACGTCTTCTGCGCGGTAAACAGCTGCCGGTGCAGCGACTGCTCGATGCGCACGAGCCACGGCCGGATCGTGTGGATCATGAAAGAAAGCATGAACTGCTCTGCGCTCGCATACGTCGTCGTCGACTGATCTGCCTGCAGAAGCATGAGCGGCACACGGAAGATCCCGGCGATGTCGGATCGTTGTAGCCGCCGAGTCTCGATGAACTGCGACTCCTCGGCGCTCATCGACAGCTTGGCAATGTCGGCGCCGTCCTCGAGGATCGCGGTTTTTCTGGCGTTCGCGGATCCCGAGTACGTATCGTTCCAGCCGTCGCGGAGGCGCTTGACCGCCGCGTCGTCGAGTCGCTTCGGGTACTTGATGACGACGCCTGGCGTCGCGTCGTTCCTGAATAGCCGGCCGGAGTATTCCTGCGTCGCCATGGCCGAGCCGATCACGTCCTTCTGGTAGCCGATCACCGAGCGGCCCGTAATCCCGTCCTTGCCCGGCATCGCACGGATGTGCAGCATGTCCTTCTGGAGTAGAACGAGGCGATTCCCGTTAGCTCGCTCGACTTCGTAGACGAGCGAGTAGTCGGGAAGCTGGTTGACCTTCACGCGGTCGGGGTGGAAGGGGATGATATCGTCGACGTAGTCGTCGCCGTGGCGGAGGATCGCGGCGTAGTAGTTACCCCGGAGCGCGAGGTGCTCGACCATCTGCTCGCGCCATTCCATCGAGGTCTGCCAAGCGTTCGGCTTGGTGGCCAGGACGTCGTACAGCGGATGCGCGTAGGCCCGTTCCTTGCCGCCGCCATCGAGGCGCTTGTAGACGTGAAGCGGGAGCGACCCGATCGTCTCCGAGAGGATACGCACACACGCGAAGACCGTAGAGACGGCCAGGGCGCTCTCGTGGCTTACCGTCTTGCCGCTCGCGCTCGGTGATCCGAGCAGGAGCTCCGACAGCTCTGAGCGGTCGAGGCGGTTGACTATCCTGAGTGCCAGGCGCTGCATCGCGTTCAGCTTGCTCATATCGTGAGAAGCCCCCTCTCTTCGTAAGCACTTGGCTCGGCTTCGACGAGCACAACCCCGCGACCGAGCGCCATGACCGACGCGACGACGCCGTCGATGCGCTTGCCGGTCGTCTCCCGCCGCGGCTTCATCGGCATGATGTTTCCCTGCCGGTCGCTCTTCACTTCGGTGCAGGCGATCATCCAACGGATGATCGGGTTACCGTCGTGCTCGACCTCTCGGGCTAGGACTTTCTTCTCGAACGTGTCCGAATACGGCGCCATCGGGTTATATCGCTGTGCGCACTGGACCATGGTGAACTGGCCGGAGAGGTGGTTCACAATCTCCTGGGCCTTCCACGGGTCGTAGATGATCTCGTCGATGACATAGCGGACACCGAGCGCGCAGATCTCCTGCTCGATGAAGTCGTAGTCGATGATGTTGCCTGGGGTCGTGATGATGAGGCCCTGCTCCGCCCATTGCGTGTACGGGACCTTGTCCTCGCGTTCGCGCTCGAGGAGGTTCTCCTCCGGCATGAAGAAGCGGTACACGAAGCGCCAGCGCTCGCCTGGCTTCGTCGGCCTGAACGCGAGAACGATCGCCGTCAGGTCCGTCGTGCTCGACAGGTCGAACGCCATCACGCACCGGCGCCCGAGGAGGTCGTCCTCGGTGTACGATCCCTTGCAGGCCAGCCAGCGCTCGTCGGTGATCCACCTGGTCGCGGCTTGGGTCCAGACGTTGAGGTTCTTGGTCTTGATGTCGTTCTGCTTGGCTGGTGACGCCAGGGCGAGCTTCACGCGGGACTCGATGTACTCGGGGTTCACCGATACGCCGAGGTTCGGGTTCGCCTTGATCCAGACGTCCGGGTCGGTCCAGTCGTCACCCTGGTCTAGGGTGTAGATGATCGCGAACGTGTCCTCGGGGATGACGCCGATCGAACCCTCGAGAACTCCGATCGCCATCGGGCGCTCCTGCTGGTAGCAGGGGCCCATCATGTTCGTGCCGGCCGTCGTGATGATGAGCGTCAGCGGCTGCCGGCGCGCGCCCATACCGGACTCGAGAACCTCGATCAGCGAGCCGTCGGGGTGCGCGTGGTATTCGTCGATCAGGGCGAAGTGCGGGTTGAGTCCGTCCTCGCTCTTCGAGTCGCGGCCGAGCGGGCGCATGCGCGCCGCCTTGGTCGAGCGCAGGGTGATGATCTGCTTCGACTCGTAGACCTTGGCCAGCTTCGCGAGCGTTGGATGCCCCAGGATCTGCATCTGCGCCTCGCGCCAGCCGAGCGCGGCCTGCTCCTGCTTCGTCGCTGCGAAGTAGATCTCGGGGCCCTCCTCGCGGGGACGGTCGGCGAAGAAGACGTAGTTCGCGATCGCGGCGCCCTCGGTCGTCTTGCCGTTCTTGCGGGCAACCTCGATGTAGGCGCGGCGGAAACGGCGCGTGCCGTCCAGGCGGCGCCAGCCGAAGATCGAGCCGATGTGGAACTTCTGCCAGGGCTCGAGGCGGATCCTGGTATCGCGGCCGCCGTACCGGCTGGCCCACTTGCCCTTGGTGTGACGGAGCTGCTCGACGAAAGCGATCGCGTGATCAGCCCTGGACTCGTCGAAGCGGTACGGGAAGCTCGCGGTCTCCTGGCGCTTGAGGTCCGCCATGTGACGCCGGCAGGCGAGCTTCACGTAGCGGCACGCGACGACGCGGCCCTCGAGCACGTCGTGGGCGTAGGCGGTTACCGGGTGCATGGCCACCACCAGGGCAAGCGCGACGAGCCGCGCATCATTCCGCCTCAAGGATTCCCTCCATGTCGTCAGGGGCCGAGTGCTTCGGGTCGACAGGAGTACCGATACGTGATCGGCTCGCCGGCGTCAGGCCGTACTCGGCGAGGAGCCCGCGGGCTGCCGTGAGGAGCTTCGTCGCGTTCGTGAGCTCGGGGATATTCTGGCTAGTCTTCCCGCGGAGGTAGACCGAGAGGTTGCGCTTGCGCTTCTTACCGTCATCGCCGTACTCGAAGGCCACGGCCTCGAGGCATTCGCGGGCGACGTTGTACGCGGAGCAGGCGAGCTCGAGGCCGGGTAGGTCGCGGGCTCCGAGGAGACCATGAGGGACGAGGGCCTCAGTCACGGTCCGGTACATGGCCTTGCCGTACTTGCCCAGGAACGCCGGGGCCCGGGGCGTCGCCGTCACGGCGTCCTCGGGCTTCGTCCAACCGCCCATGCCGGGCGCGGGTCCGCGCTTCATGCTTCGGACCCCTTAAGCAAGAACTCCTGCGCGAAAAAAGTTGACTGATCGCGGCGGTCTATGTTCGAGGGTTGTGAAGATTTCACCCCCCCCTGGGTGCGCGCTCCGCCCCAGCCCTGGTTCTCCCGCGATGTCTTGCGCGAGTGGTCGCTATGGAGCCGAGGGACGAGCTTGTACTTGCGGTGGTCTGGCTCAACGAGCGCATTGTACGGCGGGTTGTGGTCGACGTCGTATCGGTGCCATTCCGACGGCGGGATACCGTGAGCCCGCAACACCTCAGCTCGCACGATATGCCAGGCCCGGTCGTAGCCGCGACGAGCAGCTGATGGCCGATTGTCCTGGCGCCTGACGAATGGGACATAGAGGTGCGCATGAGCAGGGCAGTAGCCGGTCTTGTCCGTGGTGAGGTTAGGGCAGGATGGTACGCGGCATAGACGCGCTTGCTTGGTCGGCACCGGGGCTCTCCAAAAGCCCGGCGGTCTGTATAAAACAAAAACCGCCGAGCAAAGAAGTGGCAGGCCTCGTTTCAGAGGTCTGTCGCACCGGTCTATCTCGACCGGTACTGTCTAGCTTCATAGCGCGATTATACAAGACAGGCTATGTTCGGCGCAAGGGCATAAAAACCGGGCCGCACGAGGGGGAGACGTGCGCCCGGCAACCTGCGGCATTGCACCGGCAGGCCATATACATAACTATACCGCGTCGCCCGTGCCGTGTCAAAGGCCCAAAGCCGACGCGCTGTTGTTCTGCGAGATTATCGTCGATACTACTTCGTCAAGGGACAAGCGTTCGCCGTCTACTGAAAAGCCCTTAGCGAGGATATCGGCGTACATGGCTGAGAGTAGCTTTTTCTCGCGGCGAACCTCAACAGAGCGCTTCCCGCCCATGCTCCCGAACTTTCTAGCTTCCTCCGGGCTTAGAGGCGCTTTAAGATTTTCAGGCCTTCCTCCCTTAGCTCCCATTGTCTATTCCTTTTCCTCGTCTAGTTTTGTGTAGTTATCCGCGTAGAACCGCGAGCAATCAAAGCAAGCCTCGTCATAATACTCGCGCTCGTCATTTGGCGCATGGATGCAACCGTCGCACGGATCGTCAAGCTCTTGCCGATGCTTCACTTTGCCGTCCATCTGCGATCCCCCT
>JAKQUI010000079.1 GCA_029562645.1 Spirochaetota bacterium | reverse complement strand
CCACATCAGCGGCGGCCACATGGACACGTTCAAGGAAAACCTTGAAACGATGACCATTCAATTCAACGCATATGACGATTCATCGAACGACGATAAAATCGACACCATCGGCACGGCGCTCATGTCCCTGTTCGATTGGTGTACGCTTTCGATAACCGGATATTCGGCAATCGTGTGCGAGCGGGTGTTTAATCAGAGTTTCCACAACGACGAAGAGGATGTCTGGCAGTACGTGATCCAATACCGGATAATCGCGCAGAAATCATAACGATACGAAAGGAGGCCCACTGTGGCCAAAGTACACGGCAAGAGCGGGAGCGTCACCTACACGAACATCACCGCCGCGACAAAGTCATGGACGCTCAATTACACATGCGACGTGGACGAATCGACCGATTGGGCCGCCGCCGCGACAGGGAAAACCTTCATGGCGGGCGTGACATCGTGGACCGCGACGGTCGAAGCGTACTACGACAACACCAACACCGCCGCTCCGGGCGATTCCGCGACGCTCACGCTTATCCCGACGACCAACCTGAAGTACGAGGGCACGGCCATCATGACCTCGATGCGGGTCAGTGCGGCGGTTGACGGCGGTGTGGACACGATGACCTATGAGTTCCAGGGAACCGGCGCGCTCACCATCGACACCACCGCCTAACCGGAGACCGTGAAATGGCAAAAATACACGGCAAATCCGGCGCGCTCTACGCGGCATCGGGCATCATCCGGGCGACAACCATCTCGTTCACGGCGATCAACACCATTTCCGATTCCGGGAATGGGTTCGTGACGGCGGGATTCGTCCAGGGCCAGAAAATAATCGTGGCCGGATCTACATCGAACGATCACACCTACACGATCACGACCGGTGGCGTTGCGGCGGACTCGATAACCGTATCCGCCACACCCAACGCGGTAGAGGACGAGGCCGCCGGGAAATGGATAACGGTGTATCAGGCCGCGCCGGGCGGAAGTCTCGCCGGGTTCTTTAACTGGAGCCTCGATTGGAAATGTGACCTTGCCGATGTGACCGATTGGGATTCCAGCGGCAAGCGCGAGTTCATCGCGGGCGTGAAGGAATGGAGCGCGACGGCGGAACGAAACTGGCATGATACCGCGAACGTATGGTTCGGCGCGGTGAATGGCACATATCAGTTCGTGCGGTTCTTCGTGAAGTATGTGGCTTCACCGAGCGTCGGCGACCCGGCCCTGTTCTACGAGGGGCTGGCCATCGTGACCGCCACACAACCGAGCGCGCCAGTCGATGACGCAATCAAGCAGACGTTCAACTTTCAGGGTGTCGGCGCATTGACTCCCGTCACACAGACAACATCATGGTAAGGGGGCTGTTTTGAAAATCGATACCGGAAACCTAAATCCAGGAACGTGGTTCGACATCCCAGGCGATACCGGGCGCATCTGTCTCCGCTCGCTCTCGTTCGATGACGCGGCGCGGATTCGCAAGATCACAAGCAAGGTCAAGGCCGAATACAAGAACGGCCAACGGTTCGAGTTCGAGGACACCGACGACGAGAAGGCGGCTGAAATGACATGGGACGCCTGTATCGTAGATTGGGACGGGCTGACGGGCGCGGACGATGCGCCGATCCCCTGCACCTCGGAACTCAAGATCAAGCTCATGAGGAACGAACCGAAGTTCGCCCGCATCGTGTCCGGTATGATTGAAAAGCTGAAACAGGCCGAGGCCGTCGCCGACGAGGCCGACTTAAAAAACTGAAACGCCTCGCCGCATGGTACGCGGTTCACGGCGGCGAGTGCGAAGGATGCAGGGAATCGGCGGCGATTACGAACGATGAACCGCCCTGTGACGTGTGCCAACCGGTCATCCTCCCCCGCAACCGGGAGGCATGGCGCATCTACCAGACGGCTCAAACACAGGTTGTCACGGCGGGAATGGGCGATGTGATCGGCATCAACTTCAACGCGCTTGAATTCGTGATGGAACTGTACGGCGTCGAGAACCGCCGGGAGTGCTTCGAAAAGGTAAATGTCCTGTTCGGTGAGTATCACCGGGTGCGCCGGGAGAAAAACGGATGAAGCTGCTCGAAACGTTTGTCTATATCAGCGCGAAGGACGAAGCCCTGAAAACGGGCCTCAAAAGCGCCTCGAAGTACGCCCGCAAAGAAGTGTCGGACATGCAAAAGCTGTTCGACTCCCTCTCGTTCAAATCGCTGAACGTGAAAAACCTTCTCGTCGGCGCGGCGGGTCTATGGGGCGCGAAACAGGCCATTGACAACCTCGTCGGCTCCACGGTCAAGCTCGGCTCGGCGTACAACGACATGGCCGCGCGGACGGGCGTATCCGTCGAAAACCTGTCCGCTCTCGGTCACGCGGCGCAGCTCACCGGGGCCGATACCGATTCCCTCGAAAAGTCTCTCCGGCAACTCACCAACAACATGCTCGACACGGCGCGCGGGACCGGCGCGGCCCGGCAGACGTTCAGTGAACTCAATATCGGCGTCCAGGACGCGCGCGGGAACCTGCGTCCGACCGTTGATGTGATGATGCAGTTTGCGGACGCCATCAAGGGCATGACCGACGAGACGAAACAGGCCGCGTATGCGTCGGAACTGTTCGGCGCGCGGACGGGAACGAAGCTGCTCCCGATGCTCAAACAGGGGTCGGCGGGCTTGCGCGAAATGATGGAAGAGGCCAAGCGCCTCGGCATCACCATGAGCACGGAGGAAGCGGCGGCAGCGGATGAACTCGGCGACACGATGGACCGGCTCACAGGCGCAATGGAAGGCGTTAAGCGCGCCATCGCCATCGGGGTCATTCCGGCGATTACCGGCGTGGTGAAACAGTTCACTGAATGGATAGTCGCCAACCGCGAAATCATCAAATCCCGCGTATCGGAATGGATTCAGAAAATCGCGGACGGGATGAAACTGCTGTGGGATCATCGAAACACGATTAAGACCGCGTTCGAGGTTGCCACCATCGTTCTTATCACGTCGAAACTCATTGCCCTATGGGAAATACTGTCCAAAATCGGGGCCGCACTCGTCACAATCGGCACATCAAAGGCGTTCGGTATCATGGCCGGTGGAGGACTTGCGGCGGGAGCGGCGACAACCGGCATCGGCCTCGGCGCGGCGGCAACGGTGTACGGCGGCAAAAAGTACGCCGATGCGGTCACACCGAAAGGCTACCTCCCCGGACTCCCCTATGCGTCCGTCATGCCCACCAAAATGCCGACGGTTCCGCTCAATGACCCCTACGGCATCGTGCGCGCCGCCGATGGATTCAAGATACTGAAAACACAGGCAACATCGTTCTATGATACCGTGCGCACGGTTCCCGGCATCGGCGGGCCATCGAAAAGCGGCGCCGGTGGCGGCTCCAGTTTCATCGACTTCAAAACAGGACTTGCGGGTCTCGGTACATCCGGCCTCCCCTGGGTACAGCAGTACAAGATGCGCGATTGGGAGTATCAGAACCCCGGACTCGGACAGTTCGGCGCACCGAATTGGGATGAGCAGGTTCAAAAGAACAAAGAGGCGGCGGACAAAATAAAGGCCGAAAGCGAGCAAATGCGGCTACAGCTTGTATCCGACGCGGCATCGTTCGGTTCATTCTGGGGTGACACGATGCTTTCTTTATACGACCAGTCTGATAAATCGTTCGCGGGGATACTCAAGTCATTTACGGACATGCTAAAAAGCATGATGGTGCGCGCGGTTGCTTCCGGCATATTCGGCATGATATTCGGCGGATTCAGCACCGGCATGACGGCCAAAGAAGGCTTTATGTCGGGATTCGGAAACGCAATCAAAGACATGACGGGCATAAAGTTCGGAACCGGCGGCATGGCGTACAAGCCGACGCTCGCCGTTATCGGCGACACCGGGCCGGAACGTGTGTTGAACCCCATCGAAACCCGGAACTATGACCGCGCCATGAAATCGGCGTACACCGACAACTCGCAGATCGTGATCAACTTCACCGGCTCGGTGTCCAACCGGACGGCGGCGGACATTGCCGCCGAACTCGACCGGGTCATCCGTGAACGCAAGTCGCGC
>JAKQUI010000076.1 GCA_029562645.1 Spirochaetota bacterium | reverse complement strand
AATGATTTCGATTACTGCTTCAGGGCCCTTGTTGTATATCGCAAGTATCTCTTCGCTCTTCATGGGACATAATATACAAAGTGCCCATAAAATTAATACTACTTTTTTCCTCCCCGCAAATATTGTACTGAATAGTTACGTTGCGCTGAGGGTATCGCTCAATTCGGACGGATCGATCCCAGCGATCGCATACATATTGCGCGACCACCGAAGGGAATCGTCCCGGATGTCCCACACGAACGATCCCAGCCCGGCCAGCACCTCCGCCTCCGCCATCATGCTCTCGCTCTCGCGGAGGGCGTCCTCGGCTTTTTTCCGCTCGGTGATGTCGCGAAAGTTTATCACGATCGCACGGAGGATGTTATCGTGAAGCAGGTTTTGGGCAACGCCCTCCAGGATGATCTCGCGACCATCGCGATGGAACGCCGTCCATTCCGCGCTTCGAACGCCGCCGGGATTTGCGAGCACCAGCCCGAGCTGTTCATTCAGGGAAGCCGCCATTTCCGGGGTCGTAAAACCCTGCGACAGGCGTCCGATAAGTTCGTTCGGTGCATATCCGAGTATGCGCTCCACCGAGGGAGATACGTACATGAATTCGCCCCGGTCATTCATGAGCGCTATCGCATCGAACGAATTGTCGAGGAGCGTGCGATAGTAGCGCTCGTTCGCGGAAAGCCGGCCCTCGAAGGCCTTTTGCTCGGTGATGTCGACCAGCGAGGCGTACACGCTCCGCGCGGAACCGTCGGCGTTCCGCAGACAGGTCACATACAGCCTCGTGTAAACGATCCCTCCATCCTTCCGGATAAAGCGCTTATTGAGCGCGTAATCCTCGACCTCTCCCGAGAGAAGCCGGTTGAACTGCGTCACGTCGGCGTCCAAATCATCAGGATGCGTAAGCTCAGCCCAGGTGCGCGTCTGCAGTTCCTCCTTCGAATATCCCAGCATATCGCAGAGGTAATCGTTCACCTCCACCCAGCCCTTCTCGGGGGAGGTGACGCACATGCCGATGGTGCTCATATTGAAGTAGCTGCGATATTCCTCCCGGCTCTTTACAAGTTCGTCCTCCATGCGCTTTCGCTCGGTAATGTCGTTCCCGATGCACAGAATCTCCACCAGCCGGCTGCCGGCGTCGAAGACGGGCTTGTTGGTCCAGCTCACCCATACGCGATCGCCGGAGCTCTTCATGTTCTCGTTCTCGTTGTACGCATACCGTTCGGGATTCACGCAGATGCCCGCGATAAGCTCCGCCAGGTCTCGCCCCGAGCTTTCGACTCGCGGGACGATGGTGCCCACCACGCTCTTGCCGAGCACCTCCTCCGGCGCATAGCCGAAAAAGCGCTGCGCGAATTCGTTGATAAAGGCGATGTTCCCGGACGGGTCCATCTTAAGAATGATGCTGTTCGCGTTCTCCACCAGCTCGCGGTATTTTTCCTCGCTGGCTCGCAGTCCCTCCTGGGCGCGCTTCCATTCGGTGACCTCCAGGCCAACCTCGAGCACCATGGGCGCGTCGCCGGGAACGGGGAAGATGTAATTATAGGCCTCGAACACCCGACCGGACGGGTGCGTCCATTCCCGCACCTGCATGCGGCCGTCAGTGAACACGCGCATTGCCGGGCATTTCTCGCAGGGCTCGGTTCGCCCGTGAAACAGATCGTAACAGGTTCGGCCGCCCGGCTCGCCAAAGTACTCCTTGAACAACCGGTTGGCATAGACGATCCTGAAGCGCTCGTCGATGAGGTATACGTACGCGGGCAGCAGATCGAGGACGGCGAAGAGGCGGTTGCGCTCCTCGATCGCCCGCTCCTCCGCTGCGGCGCGCTTCCGCTCCGCGAAAACGACGTCGGTCATGTCGTCCACCGTCACGATCACGTTGCGCGAATCCCGTAGTGCGATCGGCTCGGCGTTTATGCGCAGCCAGCGCCGTTCGCGCCGCTCCCGCACCATGAGCTCCACCTCGACCGTGGCCCCCCGAACGCGCTCGCCCCCGGCGAGCACCTCCTCCACCGCGCGCCGGAGCGGGCACACGGGGCAGGCGACGGAAAACCCGCAGCCGCGGGGCTCCTCGGCGCTGTGTACGCACTGCAGCGCCCCGCCCATCCGCTCCCCGATGAGTTCGGCGGGCTCGCGCAGGACCATCGCCCCCGCGGCGTCGTTGGCGTTCACCACCTCGGTCTCGGCATCGAGCAGCAGGATTCCCACGGGCGCGGCGGAGAAGATGGTGTTGAATTTGTTTCGTTCATATTCGACAGCCTCTTCAAGACGACGCTGCTCCGTTACGTCCTTCAGGATGCAATGTGTTTGCCGAAAGTCGCCCTTCTCTGTATACTCGATCCTCCCGTCAAAGGAGATGGTAACCAAGCTACCGTCTTTTCGGAGCATCACGAATTCGGTGCTTACCGAACCGGCCGCCTTGAATTGGGGAAAACGTTTCTTAAATGCCTCGACCTGCTCCGGGATGATAAAATCGCCAAACCATCTGCCAATCACGTCTTCCCGCTCATACCCAAGCAGTTCCAGCCACGCAGTGTTCACATCAATAAAACGACCGTCGGCATCCAACGATTGATATCCAAGCGGGGACTGCTCGTATAGCCGCCGATAATGTTCCTCTCGCTGCGCAAGAAGCCCTTGAATTGATTCATTCTCCGCGTGCGCCTCTTTAAGTGATTGGTTTGTCCGCGCCAGCGAAACCGTTTCGTAGCTCAGGCGCGAGAGAAGGTTCGCGAACTTCGCGTAGAAGCGCATCACGGTTTCCACGGTGCGCTCGCTCCAGCGCGGGACGCGGTCGAGGGCTGTGAGATATTCATCTTCATTGAAGCCGTACCGCCGCGCCTGCTCGCGGAACAACTCCCGGTCGGGGACCTCACCCTCGATAAAGAACTGTCCCAGGAACAGATTGCCAATGCGCTTCCCGCCGGCCATGATGGGCGTGGACATGTCCCAGAGATTGTTTTTGCATTTATACTTCCGGTAGGCGCCGGGGGGAACCCCCTGCGACAGGAACACGTCGCTCTCGACGCAGTTGCGCGCCGTCTCGGGATTCACCCGATGGAACTGCGTGCAGATGTCCTGCCAGCCGGTCGCGACCAGGACCGCTCCATTGAGGTCGATGATGGCGACGCCGATCCCGGTGAGCGCGTAGAAGTCGTCCATGAGCGACTGCACGGCGCCGGTGTCCACGATCGCGGCGAACTCGCGCTCGTCGATTTCGACGTCAGGCTCGAGGATCGCATCCAGGCGCAGCCGCAGGAGTTCCCCGTTTTGGGCAAGCTGCCGGTTGCGCTCCTCGAGCTCGGCCTGCGTGCCGGCGAGCGCCTCGTTCGAGGTTGCCAGCTCCTCGTTCGACTGCTCCATCTCCTCGAGCGCCTGGGTGAGCTCCTCGTTGAGCGCGGCAAGCTCCTCTTTTTGGCGCACCACCTCCCTCTCGAGCGATGCGCGGCGCAGGACGGTGTCGATGGTGGAGTAGAGATCGAGGGGGCTTACGGGCTTGAGGACATAGCCATAGGGCTTCGCCTCGCGCGCGCGCTCGACGGTGGCCTGATCGGCGTTGCCCGTCACGAACACGACGGGCACGCCGTATGTCGCGTGCATCTCGCTGGCGGCCGTCACGCCGTCGATCGCCCCCTCGAGGACGATGTCCATGAGCGCGAGGTCCGGGGCGCATTGCTTTGCGAGCGCGAGGGCTTCGGGCCCGGTGGAGGCCGTCCCGACCACCTCGTAGCCAAATTCCGTCAGGCGGCGTTCGACGTCGCGCGCAAAGATGAGTTCGTCATCGACGATGAGTATTTTCGCTCCCAAAAGACCCCCTGGCAATGGCCTCTGTGTATATGGTTGAATATATGCGGTCGCGGCGAAATGTCAATCCAAGTTGACCCGCCCGAGCTTCACATCGCCCCAATTTTTTATTTCAGAAATCACCTAGAATCGGCATAGGAAACGACCTACTCCATCCGCTTCGATAAGCTCAGCGCAACGCCCCAGCCCCGTCGAACGCCTTTCGGGCATCCTGCCCGCGCTCGCCACTGCGACATCCTGTCGGGAGCCTTCTCCCACAGGGAGAAGGGGGCGTGACCGACAATTAGCTTGTCCCGAAGGAGCCCTCTCCTACGGGAGGCAGCATCTTGCACATCCGTGTGCCATGCTGCATACGCTACATCCTGTCGCTAAGGGCGGCCCAGAGGGAAGGCGGGGCGAGGTCACGATTCTCTATTTATTTTTCGCGAGCGTCCACTGGATCGCGAACGGCACCAGCTCCGACGAGGTGGCGATGCCCAGCTTGGTCTTGATGCGCTCGCGCAGGTTCTCCACGGTCTTGATGCTCACGCGCAGCCGATCGGCGATCGCGCGGTTGGCCAGCCCCTGCCCGATGAGCTGAAACACCTCGAGCTCCCGGTCCGAGAGCGTCTCCTCCGGGGAGGCGCCGGGCGCGGCCGCGTCGGGCGAGACCTTGCGCATAATGGTCTCCTTCATGGCCTCGCTCAGATACTGCCGCCCCTCCAGCACCGTCCGTATGGCGCCCACCACGCGTCCCGGCGCCTCCTGCTTCATCACGTAGCCGCGCGCCCCGGCGCGCAGCGCGCGCTCGGCGTAAATCGCCTCGTCGTGGATCGACAGCACCAGGACCGGCAGATCCGGGTAGCGCTCGCGCAGGGCGCGCGTGAGGTCGATCCCGCTGGAGCCCTCGAGAGAGATGTCCACCACGGCGATATCGGGCAACGTGTTCGAGACGAACCGCAGCGCCTCGTCCGCGCCGCGCGCCTCGCCGCAGACGACCAGGTCCGGCTCGCGATTGATGATTTGCAGCAGCCCCTGGCGCACGATGGGATGGTCGTCCACGATGAGCACCCAGTGCTTCTCGCGGTCGGCGCGGAAGCGCCCGCGGTAGTACTCCGCGAAATCCTCGCGCCGCGCCGCCCCCGCGCCAAGAAAGCTCACGGCCACGTCGGTCCCGCCCGACGTGTTCCGCTGCACGGACAGCGATCCGCCGATCACCCACGCGCGGTAATGCATGATGGAGAGGCCCATCCCGCGGCCGGTTGCCTCGTCCGGGATGCCGGAACCGTCGTCCGAAACCCGGACGGTGACGGAATCGTTTTCCCGACGTGCGGTGATGACGATGTTCTTCGCCGCGCCGTGCCGGAAGGCGTTGTTCACGGCCTCCTTGACGATATAGAACAGGTGCGTCGCCTCGAGGTCGCCCGCCACGTCGATTCCCTCGTCCCACGTGAGCAGACAGGCGACCGGGAAGAGCCGCTCGGTGTTCGCGCACAGATCCGCGAGCGCCGCGCGCAGTCCCCCGCCGTCCATGTCCACCGGGCACAGGCCCCGCGCGAGACCCCGCGCCTGGTCGATCGCCTGCTGCACGAGCTCGCCGATCTCGGCGATGTCTCCCGCGGCGTCGGGCGCGCGCTCGGCGAGCTTGAGCTTGACGATCTCGCTCTTGAAGGCAATGCCCGCGAGGTGCTGTCCCAGGCCGTCGTGCAGGTCCTGCCCGATCCGGGCGCGCTCCTTCTCGATCTCGCCCAGCACCCGCTTCTCGAGCTTCGTCTTCTCGGTGATGTCGATCCCCACGCCGAAGAAGTAATCCACCGTGCCGTCCGCGGACAGGATCGCCCGGCCGTGCCACTCCACCAGCCGCTCCTCGCCGCTGCGCGCGATGATGTGGTTCTCGTTCGTGGTGCCGGGCCCGCCCCGCGCGAGGTCCTCGAAGACGCCCGCCAGCATGGCGTGCTCGCGCGCCGGGACGAATGTTTCAAGATATGGTTTCCCCGCCGCCTCATCGAGAGCGCACCCCAGCGCATCGAGCAGTGCGCGGTTCATGGTGAGCACCGTGCCGTCGACGCCGATGGCCACGAAGAAGGCCGGGGACGATTCCTCGAGCGTCCGCAGGAAATCGCGCTCGCGGCGGAGCTCGCTGGTCTTCTGCTGCACGGTCGATTCGAGCCGGTCGCGCTCCCGCCGCAGGCGGTCCTCGGCGCGCTTGATGCGCAGCATCACCCTGATCTGCGCCACGAGCTCGGCCTCGTCGATGGGCTTGGTGAGAAATGCGTCGGCGCCGATTTCGAGCCCGTGGACGCGGCTCTCCACGTCGGTGCGGATGGCCGTGAGCAGGATCACCGGCACGTGCGCCGTTTCGGGGAGCGCCTTGAGACGGGCGCAGGTCTCGAACCCGTCCAGGCCGGGCATCTTCACGTCCAGGATGATCACGTCGGGCGACTCCCGCACGGCCAGGGCGATCCCCTCCTCGCCCGAGAGCGCCGTGATCACGCGCTCCTCCGGCATGAGGTTCCGCAGGACCGCGGTGATGGTGACGAGGTTGTCCTGCTTGTCGTCGACGGCGAGGATGGTGCTCATGCCAGACGCACCCACCGGCGAATCGTTACGAAGAGCGCGTCAATGTCGATGGGCTTGGGCAGGTAGTCGTCGCAGCCGGCCGCAAGCGCGCGCTCGCGGTCGCCGTCCATGGTGAGCGCCGTGACGGCGATCACGGGGAGTGCGGCCGTGTCCGGATCGTCCTTGATCGCGCGCGCGACCTCGAAGCCGTTCATCTCCGGGAGCGCCATGTCCAGGAGCACCAGGTCGGGGCGTTCGGCGCGGACGCGCTCGAGACCCGCGCGCCCGGTGGTCGCCTCGATCACCGTTCCATGCCCGGCCAGGAGCGCCTTGATGGTGGTCAGGTTGTCCGGGTCGTCCTCGATCACCAGTATGAGCGGCCGGCCCGAACCGTCGTTCGCGCGATTGTCCGCCGGTCTAGCGCGCTGCGGCGCAGGGACGCAGGCGCCCCCCCAGGCGATCGGCATGCGCACCGTAAAGGTCGATCCCGTTCCCGGCGTGCTTGCGACGTCGATCGCGCCGCCGATGAGACGTGCGGATTTCGACGCGATGGCGAGCCCCAGCCCCGTGCCGCCGTATTTCCGCGACAGCGTGCCGTCGATCTGGCGGAACTCCTCGAAAATCGTCGGGATGTCATTCTCGGCGATGCCGATGCCGGTGTCCGCGACCTCGATCGTGACGGTGTGCGCGTCGAACCGACCGGCGACGGTCACGCCGCCGCGCTCGGTGAACTTCACCGCATTGCCGATGATGTTCTGCACGATCTGATACACCCGCTGCTCGTCCGACTCGATCTCCGGGAACCCGGCGGCGAAGCGCGCCTCGAGCGCGATCCCCTTCTCTTGCGCCGAGCGCTCGAGGTTCTCGATGATGGCGCCCACGACCGCGGGCAGCGAGAGGCGCTGGGGCTTGAGGTCGATGCGCCCGGCCTCGATCTTTGAGAGGTCCAGGATGTCGTTGATGAGCGCGAGCAGGGTGCGACCGTTTCGCTCGATGATCTCGAGATAGCCCACCTCGTCGGCCGGCAGGCGCTCCGCCGCCTGACGGATCAGCACCTTGGACAGCGACAGGATGGCGTTGAGCGGGGTGCGCAGTTCGTGGCTCATGTTCGACAGGAACTCGCTCTTCAGGCGGTTCGCCTCCTCGACCCGCGCGCGCTGCTCCTCGAGCTCCGCGTTCTGCTGGTTCACCCGCTCGGTCTGCCGCCGGAGCTCTTCGGCCTTGGCCTGCAGCTCCTCCTTCTGCATCTCCAGCAGCTGGTTCTTGCTCCGGAGCTCGCGCGCCAGCACCCGCGTCTCCTCGTTGGCGATAATGTTCGAAAACGACGTGTTCATGACCGGCCACACGAGGTTGAGCACCTTGATGGCCATCTCGGAATACTCGCCCAGCGACGCCAGCGAGATGATGGCCACGCACCGGTTGTTCACCACCACGGGTACGGTCACCAGCTCCGTGGGCACGACGTCGCCGATCACGGTCCGCAGCCTCAGCATCGACGTCCCGGAGATGTTGCGGGTGCGGGTGATCCGGCGGGTCGCCAGCGCGCGGCCGAACTCGCCCTCGAGCTTCTCGGCGTGAAAGGTCTCCATGGCGTTCGCGTCCAGGCCGATGGAGGTGAGATGGACGAACTCGCGGCCGTCCGGCGAGAGCACGTAGAAGGCGCCGATGCTCGACGCGGTCATCTCGACGAGCGCCCGGAGGACCCCGGTGCTGAAATCGTGCAGCTCCACCGCGGACACCATGATCTCGATGATGTCGGAGCTTTCCTTCTGGAGCTGGAGCTCGGCGGTGATCGAATCGGCCATGGCATTGAACGATTCGGCGAGACGGCCCAGCTCGTCCCGCCCCGGGATCGACGCCCGCACCGCGTACTCGCCGCCGCCGATCCGCCGCATCACCGACGAGAGCGCCTCGAGCGGCGCGGCAAGACCGCTCCCCAGCCGCACGCCGACGTACGCAAGCAGCGCGAGCGCGACAACGAACGCGAGCGCCATCTCCCCGAGCATGCGCCGCGCCGGGGCGTACACCTCCTCGGCGTCCTTCTTCACGACGAGCCCCCAGCGGAGGCGCGGCAGGTGCGTGTACGCCGCAAGCGCCGTCCGTCCGCGGAAATCGGTCACCTCCATGGCGCCGGTCTTCCCCTCGGCCGCGAGCCGCGAAGCGGGATCATCCAGCCGCTGCGAGAGCGGCGCGCCCTCGAGACCGCGCACCCGGTTCATGAGCTTGTGCCGCCCGTTCACCAGGAGGGCCTCGCCGGAGCTCCCCAGGCCGCCGCGCTCGCCCAAGAGCTCGTAGAGCGAGCGATCGAGGTAGATGCGCGCGACCAGGTATCCCGTGAGGGGGGCGTCTCCCTGCGGCGAGGCGTGCAGCGGGACCGCGACGGTCATGGTGGGGATGCTCAGATTCTTCGAGAAATTGATGTCCTTGACCAGGATGTCGTTGTCGCGGATGGCGTCGGAGAAGTACGATTCCGCCGGGCGCGCCTCGCCGATGTTCTCGCGCGTGGTGGAATACACGATCTTCCCCAGCCGCGCGCTGATAATGAAGAACTCGTAATACAGATTGTAGTTGTGCAGATAGGCGTTGAACACGCCGCGGAACGGCGCGCTCGCCTGGTGCCCGGAGAGCGCGCCGGAGCCCATGAGCGCGGCGTTCGAGCGAACCTCCGGCATCGCGGCGAGCGTCCGCAGGTCGCCGGCGATCCGGTCCAGCCATTGCCCGATGGCGCGCGCCCGCGCGTCGCGCTGCGCCTCGAGCCGCTCCGTTTCCGCCGCGCGGATGTCCGACATGCGGACCAGATACATCGAAAGGCCGAACACCGCGAGAAGCGACAGGGCGAGTCCGCAGACCCAGAACAGGGCCGCGACGCGAACGCTGGAAAAGTTCGGCGCGCGCTTCAGCATGCCGGATCAGCGATGCCGCGCGAGGCTTGTTTTGATAAGATAGACGACATTGAAGATATTGCTGATGCCGCCCACGAAGCGCTCCTTGATCATGCCCGTGGGGAGCGTGTCGATCGCGTCCTTGAGCGACGCCACCCCCCGCTCCACCTGTGCCAGCTCCTCGAGCGCGGCGTCCGCGCCCCGTGCTGCGACGATGGAATCGACCCTTGCATCGATGTCGCGGATGGAGAAAAACATGGTCCGGTAGGCCTGTCGCGACGGCTCGGGCAAATCCGCAATGGCCTTCTCCACGACGCAGATGCGGACCATCTGGTAGCCGAGCTGGACCTCCTGGCAGTTGCGATTGCTGAAGCAGTCGGGATAGCGCTCGAAGTAGACCGCGCCCAGCTCCAGCATGTCGCCGGGCTCGAAGGCGAAGCGCCCGCCCAGCCCGACAATGGATTCGCGGAATTCCGCGATCCCCCGGTGCTCCTTGAACAGATCGGCGATCAGGGCGCCCATACCACCTCCATCGCGCTGCCTGATGCGCATAGTCGCGGAACACCCGTTTTTTTTCAACCAAGAAACAGACGGCATCTCGGCGCGTCCCGGTTACGGCATCGCATTTTTGTTGCGCAAATCGGCGCGCATGATAGGCTCTGTGCATCGCGATTATCGCACCGATACGCCGCATCCGCAGGAGGAGCCAGACCCATCATGACCGCAGACCGACCCGCATCGCTGGTCTTCGCGCAATCGGGCGACGCCTGTTTCCGTTATCGCCCCACCGAACGGGAATCGGAGGTCCTCGAGCGCATCAACCGAAAGATCGCCGCGCTCGACACCCTCGAGCAGACCATCGACTTCCTCTTCGCGGAAACGCAGGGGATCATGCCCTGCGACCGACTTGCCGTGGCGTTCTTCGAGGACGAGGGGACGCGCCTCACGATCCACCACGTCGTCTCCCGGACCGAGCCGCGCCGCCTGACAAAAGGCTACAGCGCCGACATCGCGCGAAGCTCGCTCCGGCGCGTCTTCGAGACGGGGTGCCCGCGCATCATCAACGACATGGACGAATACGCGACGGCGCACCCGGACAGCGAGAGTGCGCGGCTCATCCTGATGGAGGGCATCCGCGCGAACATGACCTGCCCGCTCACGGTCGACGGTCGGCCCGTCGGCGTTCTTTTCCGAAGCGCGAGCGCGCCCGGCGTGTATGCCGACCGCGAGGTCGCGCTCCACCTCATGATCGCCGAGCGCCTCAGCCAGGCGGTGGAGAAGGCCTGGCGGATCGAGCAGCTCTCGTCCACCGTGAACGCCTACCTGGAGACGCTCGCCTTCGTGACCCACGAGCTCAGGAGCCCGCTCGACTCCATCGCCACCATGGGAAAAACGATCGTGAACGGCTACCTGGGGCCCGTCGATGCGCGCGTCGCCGAGTTCGTCGGGCGCATGGTGAAGAAGGCGGAGTACCTCAGCGGCATCAGCAACGACTACCTGAACCTGGCGCGTTTCGAGAGCGGCGGCGCGAGCCTGCGCACGGCGACGGTCGATTTCATCACGGACATTGTCGATGAAGCGATCGACATCATCAGGCCCCAGATGGAGGAGCAGTCGGTCCGCCTCGAGACCGACTACCGCCTCGGCGGCCGCCCTGTATCCTGCGACCCCGCGCTGATGAAAACGGCGATGATCAACCTGCTGGGCAACGCCGTCAAGTACGGCAACCGCGAAGGCGTTGTGCGAATCACGGCGACCGACGACACCGGCGCGCTGGTCGTATCGGTCTGGAACGAAGGGCCCGGGTTTTCCGTCGAGGACCGCGCGCGGCTCTTCCGGCGCTTTTCGCGGCTGCCCAAGAAGGAGCTCATGGCGCGCAAGGGCTCGGGGATCGGGCTGTATGTCACCTGGAAAATTCTGCAGCTCCACGGCGGGCGCATTCAGGCGCAATCGGAGGAAGGCCGCTGGGCGGAGTTCACCTTCGAGATCCCGCTCGGGAACGACACGGAATCAACCTGAACAGGTTTATGTTTATGAGCACCTGCCGGTCGCCGATTCGCCGCATCGGTAAAATCCAGTTGTATTAATTTTTTTATTGATTTTTACCCGTGAAACACGTACCGCTGACAGTATTAAAAATCACATGGAGGTTGTACATGAAGAAATTCTCTCTCGTACTGTTCATCCTCGTTATCGCAGTGTCCTTCGCGGCGATTTCGTGCAGCGGACAAAAGAAATCCGGCGCCGCCTCGTCCGGGAACATGGTCGTCGACGCCCTCAATGCGTCGCTCGCGAAGGTTCCGATCGAAGGCTTTCAGTCCGGCAAGGCCGCATCCAAGCAGGAGTGGGACGCGATGATCACCAAGGCGATCCCGGTCGTCAAGGAAGTCCTCCCGAAGGTTCCGGACGGATACAGCCTTCAGACCACGGGCCACACCGATGCGCAGGGCGGCGTCAATTCCGCCGGCAACCTGAACCTGAGCACCGCACGCGCCAAGCAGGTGTACGATGCGATCAAGAAGCAGGGCGTGAACGACAAGAAGTTCACCTACAAGGGCGTTGCGGGGAACATCATTTCCAGCAAATGCGGCGCCAACGACAACTGCCAGCGCCGCGTGACCTTCATGGTCGTCCCGGCCAAGTAGCACCCGATTCATACAATCGCATTGAGCCAAACGGCGCGAGCAATCGCGCCGTTTGATTTTTCCGGGCACACGAACGTGATGCGCCCCGCCGCATGCACTCCATGCGAATTCGACGCAGAGTCGCGCGAAAATGGATTGACGGATCATACGCCCGCGTGAAAGCCTTCATGCGCCACAGCGGCGCACAGCCTGCGACGCACACGACCGAGACGCGCACCCGAGGAACGACACGCGATGCCGAACACATTTGAAATAAAGGAAATTCCGCCCATTCAGGACGTGGTGCTCAAGGTGGTGCGCTACGAGCTCGACAACGAGATCTCCAGCTCGAACGAACTCCTGAATATCATCACCCCCGACAAGGGGCTCTCCAGCGAGATCCTGCGCGTCGCCAACTCCGCGTACTACGCCGGCGTGGGCAAGGTGGAAAACCTGCAGACCGCGCTCAACCGCCTGGGGCTGCGCACCATCAAGATGCTGGTCATGTCGGCCGCGAACAGCAACATCAAGGCCATCCTGCGAAAGGGCATCTACGAGAAATACATCCACCAGTACCCCCTCGTGACCGCCTTTATCGCGGTCGACCTCTTGAAGACCGCCCGCCGCACGGACATCAACAAGGACGACATCTTCATCGAGGGGCTATTGGCGAAGATCGGCATGACGGTGATCGCGCTCAACGCGAAGAAGGAATACGCGCAGGTGCTCGAGACGGCCGAGAAAAAGCGCATGGCCCTCACCGCCGTCGAGGAGGCGGCCTTCAAGACGAACCATATCGCCGTGGGGGCCGCGCTCGCGCGCGACTGGAACCTGGGCGATTCGATCATCGAGGTGATCGAGAATCCGATCACGGACGCCGCGGCGGTCACCGGCGCGTCGGACCGCGTCCGCATCATCGCCTGCGCCGACATCATCGCGCGCGAGCTCACCGGCTGCCTGGTGCTGGAACCCGAGCTGGCCGCGAAATCCGCCATCGCCGCGCACTATGGCCTCGCCCCGGAGGCGCTCGACGCCTTTAACGCCGGCTACCTCGCCGCGCTCCAGGAAAATCCGCTGTTCACCATATAACGCGCCCGACCGCCCGCCGAAAGTTGATTGACAGGACACGCGCCGGCCCGGCGTGCTTTCTGTCGTCGCCCATACTCCGACCGGATGGATGCAAATGAAGAAACAACCGGAAAAAATCAAGATCAAACAGCCGCCGCTCCTGTTCGACAAAACCCAAAAGATCATCGCGAAGGCCGAGAAGATCCTCGGCTGCAAGACCATCTCCTACTGGACCTCCGACCGCGGCTCGGTATGCGCCAACGACGTGGTGGCGCTCTACGAGCTCTTCCAGAAGATCGGGCCCGGCGATCGCGCCTCGCTCTTCATCAAATCGGGCGGGGGCAATCCCGAGGCGGCCCTGCGCATCGTAAACCTCATCCGCGAGTACTACCGGCACGTGACCGCCGTAATCCCGCTCGAATGCGCCTCGGCCGCCACCATGATCGCCCTGGGCGCCGACCACCTGCAGATGGGACCGCTGGCGCACCTGACGGCCATCGACTCCTCGCTCATCCACGACCTCTCGCCGCTGGACGAGCGCGAGAACCGGCGCGTGAGCGTGAGCCAGGACCAGGTGTCGCGCATCGTGAATTTATGGAACAAGAACGCGAAGGATCATCACGCGAATCCGTTTTCGGACATCTTCAAGTACATTCACCCGCTGGTCATCGGGGAGATCGATCGTTCGAGCTCGCTGTCGATCAAGATCGCGAAGGAGATCCTCCTGTACCATCTCACGGACGAGAGCGAGGCGGAGCGCATCAGCCGCCACCTCAACTTCGACTACCCCTCGCACTCCTACCCCATCACCTCAAAGGAGGCGAGCAAGATCGGCCTGAGCGTCTCGGCGCTCGACAGCCAGGCGAACGAGCTCCTCATCGAGCTTAACGAACTCTACTCGGAGATGGCGCAGAAGGCGTTCACGGACTTCGACGAGTACAACTACCACGACAACGAGATCCTCAACATCCTCGAGGCCGACGGCATCCAGATCTATTACCAGAACGACAAGGATTGGAATTATCTCAAGGAAGAGCGCCGCTGGCAGCCGATGAACGACGAGAGCTCCTGGCGCAAGATCGAGTCCGTGAAGGGCAAGACGGTCCACACGCAATTCCACATTCGATAGGAACCGCGGCGATGCCTATCGCATGGCGTTTTCGACGGCGTACAGTATGGCCTCGGAACACGCTATCGCTGACCGGCTTTCCGCCGGCGTGTACACCTCGGCGGGGATCATGTCCGGAAGACCGTTCGGATACCGGGTCGGAATGTAGAGCTTGTCGAGCGCCTTCGCCGAGTCCAAGAGCGGCATGACCACATCCCGATACGGGCCCTCGGGAAGATCGAGGATGAGCTTCGCGATGCTGTGCCCCCAGGGATCGGCACCGGAAAAATACCATAACGCCTTGAGGGCCTTCTCGGCCGCCTGTTGCGCCTGAAAGGACGCCCATTCATGGCTGCCGGTATTCATGCTCCCGCGGGCGGCCTTCAGGTCCGCCTGCGCCTGGCGATACCAGCGTCCGGCGTCTTCACGATACTTTTCGCCGCTCAAAGACCACCACCCCGTCCGATATGGCTTTTCGCACGAAGAAAGACTCCCGCATGCGCATGAACTCCTTCGGTGTATACACAAAAACATCCGCGGCCAGGCGCAACCGGTCGATGATCGGAGAAAGATAGCGATCGATCCGCCGCAGGAACGGATCATCGGTTTGCTCCACGAAAATGACATCGACGTCGGAACGGCGCGAGGCGGTCCCCCGGCCATAGGAGCCGAACAGGATCGCCAGCTCGGCGCCGTTCTCCTCCGCGATCGCCCCCAACGTTCTGATAATATAATCCCGATCTTCCATATCGTTGTTCCGATTCATCCGACCACATAAGTACTACGGCATGAACGCTTGTTTTTGCAAGTCCTTTTCTGGTCGAAACCGCCATTAATGAATTGCCATCCCCGTGTCATACAGCGGAAAATGATGCGAATACACGTGAGAACTACAATCGCATGATCCGCAGCGTCAACATCCGCGTACAGGGCATTGTGCAGGGCGTGGGGTTTCGTCCCTTCGCGTATGCGCTCGCGCGCGCACACGGGATCGCCGGCTGGGTGCAAAACGACACGGAGGGCGTGCTCATTCACGCCACGGGGGATGATTCTAGCGTCACCGCATTCATCGCCGCCATCGACGACAAGCGGCCCCCGCTCGCATCGATCCGCTCGATCGACGTGATCGACACGGAACCCACGGGCGAGATCGATTTCACAATTCGCGAAAGCGCCGACACCGGGACCCGCGCGGCCTTCATCCCGCCGGACACGGCCCTCTGCGAGGACTGCCGTCGCGAGCACTTCGATACCGCCGATCCACGGCTCCACTATCCCTTCATCACCTGCACGCACTGCGGGCCGCGCTTCAGCATCATCCGCGACATCCCCTACGACCGTGCGAACACCGCGATGGCGCCCTTCCCCATGTGCCCGCGCTGTACTGCGGAATACCGCGATCCCGACAATCGGCGCTTCCACACGCAACCGAACGCCTGCCCGATTTGCGGCCCGCACCTGTCGCTGTTCGACTCCTCACGAACGCGTGTATGCGCGGGAACCGACGAGATCGCCCGCAGGGTTATCGGGCTGATCCGCGACGGCGCGATTGTCGCCATCAAGGGCGTGGGCGGCTATCTTCTCGCGGCGGATGCGCGAAACGACGCGGCGGTGCGGGCGCTGCGGGAGCGCAAGGGACGCCCGTTCAAGCCATTCGCGCTCATGGCGGGGGACATCGATATCGTCGAATCGTTCCTCGAGGTCTCGGACGTTGCGCGCGATCTGCTGCTCTCGCGCGAACGCCCCATCGTGGTGCTCCGCGAGCGGCGCGAAACCGTGAGCCGCCTGGTCGCGCCCGGCCTGTCCCATGTCGGCGTCATGCTGCCCTACGCGCCCTTCCAGCACCTGTTCTTTTCGCTCGCGCCGGACATGGTCCTCATCATGACCAGCGGCAATCTCTCCGAGGAGCCCATCGTCTTCGACGACGACGAGGCCTTCGAGCGCCTGGGCGGCATCGCCGACTATTTCGTCACCTACGATCGCGCCATCCACGCGCACTCGGACGACAGCGTGCTCTTTGTCGCGGACGGTGCGCCGCATTTCATCCGACGCGCCCGGGGCTATGTCCCCGTGCCCTTCCGCTCGCGCCCGTCCGGCCGCCACATCATCGCGACCGGCGGCGACATCAAGAACGCCTTCGCCCTTGCGAAGGACGATATCGTCATCGTGAGCCAGCACCTGGGCGACCTCGAATCCCCGGCCGGCAACGCGCTCTTTCAATCGTGCGTGGCGCACTTCAGAACGATCTTCGATTTCGCGCCCGACACCGTCGCCTGCGACCTTCATCCGGGCTACTTCACCACGCGCATCGCGGAGGAGTTCGAGGCGCGCGGCATGCGGCGCATCGGCGTCCAGCACCATCACGCCCACATCGCGGCCGTCATGGAGGAGCACGACCTGGACGGACCGGTGATCGGCATCGCCTTCGACGGGACGGGTTACGGCGCCGACGGCACGCTCTGGGGAAGCGAGTTTCTGATCGCCACGCGGAGCGGGTTCGAGCGCGCCGCGCACTTCGACTACGTCCCGCTCCCGGGCGGCGAGAGCGCGATCCACGAGGTATGGAAGATCGGCGTCTCGATGCTCCATGCGGCCCGGGGTCAGAGCCTCCCCCGCCTCGGCGAGCGGCCCGGCGCCGATTCCGTGATGGAGCTCATCGAAAAGCGGATCAACTCCCCGCTCGCCTGCAGCATCGGCCGATTGTTCGACGGCGCGGCGGCCATCCTGGGCATCGCGGACACCGTGAGCTGCGAGGCCGAGGCGGCGATGCTCCTCGAGGAGGCGGCGCTGCGGGGATCGCGCGTATCGCGGCCGGACGCGTTCGCCCTGCCGACGGAGAATGCAGACGGCATCATCATATCAACCGCCGCGCTGACCGAATACCTTCTCGACCTACTGCGCAATGGGGCGCCGGTCGACGTGATCGCCTACCGCTTCCACGAAACGATCGCCGACAGCGCGGCGTCGGTCGCGGACATGCTGCGCGATCGACACGGCGTGAACGCCGTCGCGCTGTCGGGCGGCGTATTCCAGAACCGGCTGCTGCTTTCGCTTCTTCTCGATCGGCTGCGCAATAAAAGATTTGACGTCTATCCGCATCGCGCGGTTCCCTCCAACGACGGCTGCATCGCGCTGGGGCAAATCGCCGTCGCCAAGGAGCGGCTGCGAACGGGGAACGCGAATGAACAATGAAACGGTACACAAACTCGCAGACGCGCTGCGGAACCACCGCCTCGACGCCCCGATGCGCATCATGGAGGTGTGCGGAACGCATACCACGGAGTTCTTCCGAAGCGGCGTGCGCGACATCTTTCCCGCTCACCTCACGCTGGTGGACGGACCCGGCTGCCCGGTGTGCGTAACCGCGAACGCGTACCTCGACACGGCAATCGAGATCGGGCGCGCGCACGGCGTCATCATCGCCACCTTCGGCGACATGATGAAGGTCCCCTCATCGTACAGCTCGCTTGCGGAGGAGAAGGCGACCGGCATGGACGTCCGTGTCGTGTACTCGCCCATGGACGCGCTGGAGATCGCCCGGCACGACCCCGCTCGCGAGGTCGTATTCGTGAGCGTTGGATTCGAGACCACGGCCCCCACCGAGGCCGCGACAGTCATCGCGGCACGCGATGCGGGCATCCGAAACTTCTCGATTCTCCCCGGCAACAAGCTCACGGTTCCGGCCGTCGAAGCGCTTCTGTCCCTGGGCGAGGTTCACATCGACGGTTTTATCCTTCCCGGCCACGTAAGCGCGATCATCGGCTCCGAGGCGTGGCGCCCCATCCCCGAGCGGTTCGGAAAGCCCTGCGTGGTCGCCGGATTCGAGACGGCCGACCTCATCACGGGTACGCTTGCGCTCATGAAAATGATCGCATCGAACGACCGAACGGTCGCGAACGAATACGCCCGCGTGGTGCGCCCGGGCGGCAACCCGACGGCCCTTAGTATGATGCGCCGCGTCTTCGAGCCCGACGACGCCGAGTGGCGCGGGATCGGCGTGATCCCGGGGAGCGGCCTTGCCGTCCGTGATGAATTTTCCCGCTACGACGGATTCAAGAAATTCCCCGTGACGCCGCCGCCCGTCAAGGAGCACCCCGGGTGCCGATGCGGCGAACTCCTGCGCGGCCTCATCGCCCCGACCGACTGCGCGCTCTTCGGCGCGGCCTGCCGTCCGGAGCGGCCCGTGGGCCCCTGCATGGTGTCCACCGAAGGGCCCTGCGCGGCATTCTACAAGTATGGAGGATTCGACCGATGAAGATCCTTCCCGGCCACGGCAGCGGCGGCAGGCTCATGAACGAGCTCATCGAAAAGACGATCCGCACGCGACTTGGCGCACACGTTCAGCTCGACGACGCCGCCCTCCTGTCGATCGACGGGCCGATCGCCTTCACCACCGACAGCTTCACCATCACCCCGATCTTCTTTCCGGGCGGCGACATCGGCGCGCTCGCGGTGAACGGCACCGTAAACGACCTCGCGGTGATGGGCGCCGATCCGCGGTATCTCTCCTGCGCGCTCATCATCGAGGAGGGGATGGAGATGGCCGACCTCGAGCGGATTTTAGACTCAATGCGCGCCGCGGCGGACGCGGCGGGCGTCGCCATCGTCACGGGCGACACCAAGGTGGTGCCCCGCGGGGCGGCCGACCGGATCTTCATCAACACCAGCGGCATCGGAATCGTGAAAAAAACGCCCGCCCGTCGTGAAATCTCGGACGGAGACGCTATACTGATAAACGGCCACATCGGCGATCACGGCATGGCCATCATGGCGGCGCGCAACAACCTGAGTTTTTCAAAGGGACTGCAATCGGACTGCGCGTCGCTCAAGGGCATGATCGGCGCGGTGTTGGAGCGTCACCCCGGCAGCGTCAAGTTCATGCGCGACGCCACGCGGGGCGGCGTCGCCTCGGTGCTCAACGAGATCGTCGCCGGGCGGCCCTATGGCGCGAAGCTGCGAGAACCGTCGCTACCGATCCGCGACGCGGTGAAGGGCGTCTGCGGCATTCTGGGGATCGACGCGCTTTACGCGGCAAACGAAGGGAAGGCGGTGATGGTCGTCGACAATGACGCGGCCGAGTCGATCGTGAGCGTGCTGCGCGAGCACCCCGAAGGGAAGGACGCCTGCATCATCGGCGTCATCGACGGAACGCATCCCGGAAAGGCCTACCTTGAAACGGCCATCGGCGGGCGGAGGATCCTGCCCCTCCTCACGGAGGAGCAGTTGCCGAGAATCTGCTAACGACGATTACTGGAGGAAGAGCACCATGTGTCTCGCGGTACCGATGACGGTGATCAGAATCGACGGCCAGCAGGCCGTCGTGGAACAGGGCGGGGTTGAAACGAGCGTGAGCGCGGCGCTCGCTCCCGACATCATGATCGGCGACAAGGTGATCGTCCACGCCGGCTTCATCATCGAGAAGCTCAACGAAGAGGAGGCCCGCCTCATCGACGAGGCTTGGGACGAGTACGCGAAGGCGAACGCCACATAGACAGCAAGGGCCCCCCGCCGCGCGTGTGGGGAGCCCTTATCGTTTCTCGTGAGCCGTTCGAACGACGCCGGCTACATTCCCAGCGCCTTTTTAACGCTCGAGACCAGCATGCCGGGATCGACCGGTTTCTGAAATACGCCGTTGAATCCGAGCTTGCTCACTTCAATATTTGAAGCTGTCGCGGCGCCGATGCTCGACAGGAGATACATCGGGACTTTGCTGTTTATCGTGCGGATCTCGGCCGCGACCTTCATCCCCTCGTCGATGCTCTCCATCATCATGTCGCAGAGCACCAGATCGGGAGCATCCTTCTTGAACGCCGCCACGCCCGCGCTGCCGCTGATGGCGGTCACAGTCGCGAACCCGTTCCCGTCGAGAATGGCCTTAATGGAATCGAGGATATCGGGATCGTCATCGATGATAAGAATCTTTTTTGCCATATAATGTCTCCTTGCTGTTTTTTCAGTGTACGGACAAAACCGCACCATCGACACGCGATACGCACTCGGCCAGTTTTTCCATCACAAACGCATAGGCCTGTTCGAGATTGCCACTGGCGCCTGCCGAAAACCCCTCACGAAACTCCCACTCATAACCGCGAATTGAAAGCATATACGCCCTTCGCTCCGGGTTAAAGAGGTCCTGACACAGCGCCAGGACCGAACCGGGTGACATTGCGTGCGTCGTGAAGGTTATCTGGGCCGACGGAACGATCTCATGGAATGCGAACGGTCCGTCGCCGGTCATCGACGCATCCACGAAGATGACCGTCCCGGCATCGGCGATCGTTTGCGCGTCTTCGATATTGAGCTGGAAGGCGCTTCGGGTCTCGACCCCCGGCAGCGCCTCGCCCTCGAGCCGCTCGACCAGGGCCGGTCCCAGGCCGTCGTCCTGACGGCCGGGATTGCCGTACCCGTAAATGATCACTTTTGCGCTATTCAAAACCTACCGTCGCTTCCGGTCAAGCATAATACCGCCGGCGCCCAGCAACTCGATCTCGAGCGGCATCTGCCCCAGCGCATGCGTGGCGCAGGAGAGGCACGGATCATATGCGCGGATCGCCATCTCGACGCGGTTCATCATGCCCTCGGTAATCTCCTTCTTGCCGTTGAACGCCCAGTTGGCGACGTAGTTGACCGCCTGGTTCATCGGCTCGTTGTTGTTCGTGGTGGAGACGATGAGGTTGGCCATCTCGACCTGGTCGTTGTCGTTGACGCGATAGTGGTGGAACAGCGTTCCGCGCGGCGCCTCGACCAGACCCACGCCCTCCTTCTTCTTGGGCCCCTTGGCGACCAGATTGTCGCCCTGGAGATCCTTGTCGTTCAGCAGGTCGCGAATGACCTCGGCCGAGTGCAAGAGTTCGATCAGGCGCGCCCAGTGCATATGCATGGACATGTTATTGACCTTGCCCTTCGTATAGGCCTTGTAGATCTCGAATTCCTTTTGCGCCAGCGGCGTGGGAATAAAGTCCGCGGTATTGAGTCGGGCCAGCGGACCGACGGTGTACCAGCCCTTTTCCTTGCCGAGCGATTTGAGGTACGGGAACTTCATGTAGCTCCACGAACGGACCTCTTCGCCGATGTACGTCAGATAGTCCTGATAATCGACATCGTTCAGGATCTTCTTGCCGTCGGTATCGACCGCGCGCAGTACGCCGTGATACAGGTCGAGCGCGCCGTCCTTGCGGACCAGCGACAGGTGGTTCGACGGGAACACGGCGAAATCGTCGATGAGTTCCTTGTTTTTTGAATGGTAGTCCTTGAAGAAGTCAAGCGCGCCCTGCGCCCAGGAAACCATCTTCTCGATGTTGAGCGGATCGGCCCCCTTGAGAAAGCTGTCGCGCTCGGCGACGGAGAGGTTCTTGTTGATGCCGCCGGGGATCGCGCCGGTGCCGTGGATCTTCTTCCCGGCTGTGGCGAGAATGATCTCCTGGCCGAACTTGCGCATCATGACGCCCTGCACCGCGAGGTCCTTGTGCATGAGCGCCACGCCGATGACGTTCCGGATCGCCGGATCGCCGTCCGCGCCGAAGAGCAGGTCGGGCGATACGAGGTGGAAGAAATGCAGCGCATGCGACTGGAACATCTGGCCATAGTGCATGAGGCGGCGCATTTTCTCGCCGGTCGGCGTGAGGCCTTCGCCGGTACCGGCGCCCGCGATCACGTCGATCGCCTTGGCGGCCGCTAGGTGATGGCTCACCGGGCAGATGCCGCAGAGGCGCTGCACCAGGACGGGCATTTCCCAGTAGGGACGCCCTTGGGCGAATCGCTCGAAACCGCGGAATTCGACGATGTGAAAACGGGTCTGCGACACCTTACCGGCGTCGTCCATATGGATGGTAACCTTGCCATGGCCCTCGACGCGGGTTACCGGTTCTATCGTTATTTTTCTACTCATGATGTGCTCCCTGTCAGTGGATTAGTCGAACTTGAGCACTTCGTACGGAAGGCTCAGCTCTTTTCCGGTGATGAGCGCGACCAGCGCCTCCCAGATGAGGTCCGCGCGGGGCGGACAGCCCGGCAGATAGTAGTCGATCTTCACGATCTCGTGCAGGGGGTACACCCTGTCCAAGATCATCGGAAGCTCGTCGTCGTTGGGCATGATCTTGGGATCGTTCTTGTCGATGGTCGGGCAGTTGTAATACGCCTCCTCCATGCACTCCTTGACCGGAATGCCGTTGCGCATCGCGGGCAGGCCGCCCATGATGGCGCACTCGCCCAGCGAGATGAGGATCTTGCAGTGCTTCCGGAACTCCTTCAGGTTCTCCACGTTTTCGCTGTTACAGCACCCGCCCTCGATGATGCCGATGTCGCAGGTCTTGGTGAACGTCTTAATGTCGTCGACGGGCGACTTGTTGAACTCCACGAGGTCGATCAGTTGCAGAATGCGATCGTCTATATCCAACACGGACATATGGCACCCGAAACAACCCGCCAGGGACGCCGTTGCCACTACTGGTTTACTCATTGCATCTCCTCCGTCACTATCCTGATTGTTATTGTCCGATGTCGCTGCCGATCGGCTTCGAATCGAATTTACGCATCCCGATCGGCACCACGTAGCCGACCTCTTTCCTGAGGATCGCGCCCACCGGACACGAATCCATCGCCTTCTGCGCCATCTCGTCGGTCATCTTCGATGCGAGCGCATGGTCGATGGCGATGGCGGTGCGATCGCCGCGGTTCAGCAATCCAAAGACATGCTTGCCGTCGGGCGTGACGGCGCCGCGGACGCAGCGCAGGCACTGGACGCAGCGGTTCTTATCCAGGAAGATTTTCGGGGTGCTGGCGTCGACCTGAGACGCGGGCCACAGGTACGGGAAACGGGGCACCAGCATCTGATAGCGATACCCGAGCGCCTGCAACTCGCAGTTGCCGCTCTTCTCGCAGCAGGGGCACATGTGATTCCCCTCGACGAAGAGCATCTCGACGATCGCCTTGCGCATGTCCTCGATGTCGGGCGTGCCGCTCTCGACAATCATGCCCTCGCCGACCGGCGTGGTGCACGCGGCCATGAAGCGGCCGCCAACCCGCACCGTGCAGATGCGGCAGGTGCCGGCGGGCTTCAGCCCTTCATAGTTGCACAGCACGGGGATGTAGATGCCGTTTTCCTTGGCGGCATCGACGATCGACTGCCCCGGTTTCGCCTTGCAAGTCTTTCCGTCTATGGTTAATGTGATATCTGCCATTTTAGTGCCCCTCGCTCAAAGGTTTTCTGTTGGCCACGGCGCACGATTCCTTCACGGCCGCGGCGAAATCGAACTCGCTTACGTAGTCCTTGCCCTTCTGGATCTTGGCTTCGTAGAGCTCCCGGAAGTTCTGAATGGTGGTGAGGATGGGATTGGGAGATGTCTGACCGAGACCGCACCGGCTCATCGACTTGACGATCGCGCACCAGGACTCGAGCTCCGTGAGATCGGTCGCCGATCCCTTGCCGTGCATGATCTTCTCCAGGCGCTCGGTGAGGATCTTGTTGCCCGCCCGGCACGGCACGCACCAGCCGCAGCTTTCCTCGACGAAGAACTCCATGAAGTTGTGGACCACCTGCAGGATGTCGGTCTTGGGCCCCATGACGATGATGGAGCCGCCGGTGGCGAGATCGTCATAGCAGATCCGCCGGCCGAAGTCCTTCTTGCCGATGCAGGTCCCCGAGGGACCGCCGATCTGCACCGCGACGGCGTCCATCGCCCCGCACTCCTCCAGGAGCGTTTTCACGGTGGTGCCGAATTCGATCTCGTAGATCCCCGGCTTCTTGCAGTCGCCGGAGACGGACAGCAGCTTGGTGCCCTTTGACTGCAGCGTCCCCATGGCGGCGAACCACGCGCCGCCCTCGAGCACGATGCGCGCCGCGCAGCAGAAGGTCTCAACGTTGTTCACGGAGGTGGGCTTACCCATGAAACCGACCTGCGCCGGGAACGGCGGGCGGTTGCGGGGCTGGCCGCGCTTGCCCTCGGCCGATTCGATGAGCGCCGATTCCTCGCCGCACACATAGGCGCCGGCGCCCATCTGGATTTTGATGTCGAAGTTGAAGCCCTTCTTGCCGGCGATGTCCTTGCCGAGCTGGTTGTTTTTTCTCATCTTCTCGAGGACGTTCTCGAGATAGTTCTTCAGGTACATATATTCCGCACGGAGATAGAGGAGACCCTCATCGGCGCCGATCGCGTAGCCGCCGACCGCCATGCCCTCGAAGAGCATCTGCGGCATCTCGGTGAGGATCACGCGGTCTTTGAAGGTGCCGGGCTCGCCCTCGTCGGCGTTGCAGACGATGTAGCGCTTGGGCCCCTCGCTCTTGCGGGTGAAGTCCCACTTCATCCCGGTGGGGAAACCCGCGCCGCCGCGGCCGCGAACATTGGAGACCTTCATCTCTTCGACCACGGCATCCGGGGTCATGGTCGCGACCTTCTTGACTGCGGAACCCGCCTCGAACGGCGCGAAGAGCACAAGGCCCTTCTTGTGAATGTTGTTGTTCACCATGGACTTGACGAGCTCGGACTGGTTCTGGCCGTCGCCGAACTGCTTCACGAGGTCCTTGGCGCTCTTGCCGGCCTTCATGCCGGCGACGATCTCTTTCACCTTCTCGACCGTGAGGTTGGTGAAAACCACGTCGTTGATGATGGCGGCCGGCTCCTGGTCGTTCATCCCGATGCAGGAGGTGTAGAAGAGACCGATGTTGCCATCGGCGGTCGTTTTGCCAAACGCGCATCCTGCTTCCTGTTCGAATGCCTTGGCGATCGCGGCGCAGCCCTTCATGAACGAAACCGCGCTGTTGTTCAGATACACCGAGTACTTCCCGACGGGCGACTTTGAAAAGAAGTGATAGAACGTCACCACGCCCTCGACATCCACCTGCGACACGTTCATCGCCGCGGCGATTTGGACGATGGCCTCCTCCGAAACGCTACCGGTTTCCGATTGAACGTCACGGATAACATCCAGCATTTTCGAAGAGTCGTTTCGATACCTGTCAGCCGCTTTTTGCACTACCGAAGCAATGTGTGAACCCATAGACCCTCTTTTTTGATGGAATTCTCGCTCTGGGCATAGTTCACCGTTGATCGCATACGCACCGCGACGCGCAGACACACCTCGAGCGCCAATGACACGCCAGAACGAATGTTAGGAAAGAAAAAACGAATGGCTAAAGGGGAGATGTAAAAGAACCTACACCCGGGACCGGGTGCATTTCTATTTAGCAACCACTGTTACGATGCCCGTCCATCATGCAACTTTTTTTTGTTCAGAAAAAATATTTTTTCTCCTCCCGGCCAATCACCCGGCCCGAAAACCCAACGAGACAGGCCGGGTGACGTGCGCGGCGACCCCGGGGATCACCCCCCCTCGGTCTGGGGGAACGCCGAGTTCGCGTAGAGGTATTCGACCTTTTCCTTGTGCTTGAGCTCCTCGTCGGCCATGCGGACCAGCACGTCCTTCACTTCTCCGGCCGGCTGGACCGCCGCCAGGCCTTTGTAGAAGTTATAGGAATTGAGCTCGCGATGCGCAGCGACGAGGTAGACGTCCTTCGTTTTCATGTTCTTTTCGATATCGGGCGCATCGACGTACTGCGCGATAGCGTAGTCGATAGCCGTGTTGGCCGCAAGCGCCTTGTTCGCATACGACCCGCTCTTGTATGCAACGAGGAACTCCTTGTGCTTTTTCTCCTGGTCGGCCAGGAACAGGAGCGTGCTCTTGGCGTCGGCGTCGCTTACGATGCCGTGGAGGTTCATGTAAAACGCATGCGCATCCTCCTCGTTTTTAATCGCCTTGTCGAGCAGTGAACCGAGATTCATATCCGCCATCGGGTCCTCCATTTTTGTAAAAATTGTCGATAAAACGAAACAAGGAAGGCGCCATGCCTTCCTTGTTTCGCAGAAAATGACAAACCGTTACGCGGCTTTCCGCTCGGGCTTCTTGTAGATGAGCGCGATCAGGAAACCGACGACCAGCAGACCGGCGGCGATATAGAGCGCCTGGGCCTTGAACTGGGCGAACACGAAGGGACCCACCAAGCCGGCGCAGCTCCATGCCGTGAGCATGAACCCGTACACCTTGCCGATGTAGGTGGGACCGAACGCGTCGGCCGCGAAGGCGGGCATCGTTGCGAATCCGCCGCCATAGCAGGCGAGCAGGTAGCAACCCGCGATCAGGAACAAATAGTAATTGCTGATGATGCCGGCGGCCACAAGGACATACAGCACCGCCTGGCTGATGAACATGGTCATGAACACGCCGCGACGGCCTATCTTGTCGGAAAGGCTGGCCCAGAAGAGACGGCCCAGACCGTTGAAGATGGCCGTGATGGCGACGACCGTGCCGCCCGCAACCGCGAGGGCCTTAACGACCGCATCACCAGTGAGGTCGGCCGGAACATAGGCCTTGTACATCTCCTGCGCGAGCGGAGAAAGCTGCGAGATGAGGCCGAGACCCGCGGACACGTTCAGGAAGAGCATGGCCCACAGCATCCACCACTGCGGAACCTTGACGGCCTGGCCGAACTGATACGAATCGGCGGCGGAAACAGCGCTCTTGGCGGGCGTGAAGCCGGCCGGCACCCAACCCTGGGGCGGGTTCTTGTAGAATTGCGCAGCGCCGGTCACGAGCACCAGGAAGATGGCGCCCCAGATATAGAAGGTGGTCGCGACGCCGGAGCTCACGATCTTCCCGCCTTCGCCGAGGACCTGGAACTTGTTGATCATAAACGGCGCAATCTGCCCCATGAAAAAGGCGCCCGCGCCAAAACCCATGACCGCAAGGCCGGTCACCAGTCCGCGCTTATCGGGGAACCAACGGATCAGGGTGGCGATCGGGGTCACATAGCCAAAGCCGTTACCCAGCGCGGCGACGATGCCGAAGCCGAGATACAGAAGATAGAGATTGCCCATCTGGTCGGCAAGGCCGGCGATGAGCGTCCCGACGCCGAACAGGATGCCGCCGATCGTCGCGACGAAGCGCGGGCCCTTCTTGTCGACGAGCGTCCCGCCGAAGGCGGCAGAACATCCGATAACAAGCATCAGGATCATAAATGTCAGCTGGGTCGGGGTCTCGGCCCAGCCATGGGTGCCCATGAGGGGCTTTTTAAAGACGGACCATGCATACACGGTCCCGAGGCAAAGCTGCATGACGATCGCCGCTCCGGCGATGAGCCAGCGTTTGCTCTCAAGATTTTCATTACTCATGTGTTTGACTCCTCGTGTGAAATTTTATAAAGCCCGCGCCCCCTCCGCCGGTCCACCCGGCGAACGGGGCGGCAAATACCGACGGTGCGCCTAGTGAGCCGCGCCGGCGTAATAACGCCGCAGCGAGGCGTCGCACGCCTTGCAAGCGTACTTCGGATCGCAGTGCTTTTCAAACTCCTTGCGAAAATACTTGAGTATCGTCGTGATGGGCATGATGGGCGACTGGCCCAGCGCGCAGAGCGACGCCTTTTTCATGAGCAACGCCTTCTCCTCGAGCAGAGCGATGTCGTCGACCGAGGCCGTTCGGGACGCGATCTTCTTGACAAGATGGTGAAGGTGCGAAGTGCCCACGCGGCAGGGAACGCACTGCCCGCACGACTCGTGCTCAAAGAAAGAGAGAATGTGCAGCAGGTAATCGACCGCGCAGGTGCTCTCATCGCACACCAGAACCACGCCGGAACCCAGCGTCACGCCGGCCTTCACCGTCTGGTCGATGTCGAGCGGCAGGTCCATGAGGTCCTTGCCCAGGATCCCGCCGGCCGTTCCGCCGACCTGCGCGAACTTGAACTTCTTCCCGCCCTTGATCCCCTTGCCGTATACGCCGATGATCTCCTTGAGCGTGGCGCCCATGGGGAGCTCCACCAGGCCCGTCCGGTTGAGCTTGCCCGAGAGGCAGAAGAGCTTGGTCCCGGCGCAGTTGTTCGGACCTACGGCCTTGTACCAATCGGCGCCGTTCTTCATGATGAGCGGGACCGACGCGAAGGTTTCCACATTGTTCACGTTCGACGGAAGATTGTTGAAGCCGGCGCCGCCCGGGAACGGCGGCTTGAAGCGCGGATAGCCGCGCAGGCCCTCCATCGAGTTGATGAGCGAGGTCTCCTCGCCGCAGACGTATGCGCCGCCGCCCTCTTTGATGTGGACGTCGAAGTCGAACCCGGAACCGTTGATGTTGCGGCCCAGAAGCCCCTTCTTGCGGGCGTCGTCGATCGCCTTCTGCAGGCGGTCGATGGAGCGCCGGAACTCGCCGCGCACGTATATGTACCCCAGCGACGCGCCGATCGCATAGCCGCAGATGGCCATGCCCTCGATCACGGCGTGCGGGTTCTCCTCCATGAGGATGCGGTCCTTGAAGGTGCCGGGCTCGCCCTCGTCGGCGTTGCAGATCACGTACTTCTGCATGTCGCCCTTGGTCACGAACGACCACTTCATCCCCGCCGGGAACCCCGCCCCGCCGCGGCCGCGCAGGCCGGACGCCTTCATCTCGTTTACCACGTCCTCGGGCTTCTTGCCCGCGAGGGTATTCGCGAAGGCCTCGTAGCCGCCCTGCTTCTGGTAGCTCTCGATCTTGAGCGGATCGACCACGCCGACGTCCGCCAGCAGGCGCTTCGTCTGCTTCTTCTCGTCGATGACGCACTTCTTCCCCTCAACCTCCGACCCGCACTCCTCGGAGGCGGCCGGCTTCTTTTTCTTCTTGTACGAATCGAGAATCGTTTTTAGGCGCTTCTCGGTGAGGTTGCCGTGGATGTCGTAGTTGACCATCATGGCCGGCGCCA
>JAKQUI010000070.1 GCA_029562645.1 Spirochaetota bacterium | reverse complement strand
CCCGCTTGTAGTTTTTCGCCGGGTCGAACGTATCGCGCGAGATGGACATGGTCTTTCCTCCTAAATCTTGATGACCCCGACCAGCTCCACCCGCGTGTCCGAGGTCTTGTTGAAGTCGGGGATGTTCTTCACTTCGTACAGGTAGCCGGGATCGAGCACCTCACCGGTCGGGTTGGTGTCCGGGTGGTAAACACCGTTCGCCGCATAATCCGACTGCAGTCCGGCGATGTAGGCCACGTCGCCCCCGAAGAAGCCGTATTCCCGGATGGTGATGCCGTTGGCCTCGTTCTCCTCGAAGCGGAAAAAGACGCCGATGGTCTGGGTCTCCTCGGCGGTTTCGATGTAATGGATGCCGTTGACGATGAGCGTTCCTTCCGGGTCCTCCTTGAGAAAAGTGCGCTTGTACTGCTTCTTGCGTGCCCGCTCGTTCTTGAGCGCTGTCTGATCGATGTCCGGGGCGGGCGGACTGATGGGATCGGTGAACGTGGCGTCGCCCTCGCCGATGGCGCAGTGGGTGATACCCTCGATGGGATCGCCCATGAGCAACCGGGCGGTGAGGATGCGGCCTGTTTTGACGATGAGTCCAAGTGACATTCGTATTCCTCCTTCAGGTCTGTATCGTGTGGCCTTCGCGGATCAGCACAGCGAAGACGGTCAGGCGCGCGTCCGCTTGACCAGTCGCCTCGCGCACCACGAGTTGGGCCGAGTCCGCCGTCCGCTCGATCTCCGCGAAAACCATGAAACGGGTATCGCTCCGGCTTTCCAATGGACGGTGAATTCGGACGGCTGCATCGGAGAGGATCATCGAGGAACGGACCACCCATCCGCGCAGGTCGAAACTCCGCAGGACCGGCCGCACAATCACAGCCTGGATGTCGGCGGGGGCGTTCACCTCCCCCGTGATCCGCAGGGCCGCGTCCGCTTCGCGCCGGATGGTCCGCGTCGTCGACGCCGCTCCGACGGCTTCAAAAATGACCGCCGGTAAGGCCGGCATCTGGGCGCGGTTCATCGGAATCACGAAGCCCGAGAGCGGCAGGACGGAGAGCTTGTTTCCGCTATGGGTTGCCACGTCTCAGCCTCCCGGTGATTCTGTTCGCTTTGCCGACGTTCCGGATCACCCGGAACATCGGGGTCAGACGTCCGGCGTTCGCCGTGCTCACTTTCCTATTTCCAGGTTTCACCGCCATGGGATCACTCCTTCACCGCGCACCAGCCCGGCCCGGACAAGTTGAAAATCTTGTAGGAGGTCCCGCTCAACGTGAGCACGTCCTCCGAGTCGGCCGCACCGCTGCCGATGGCATAGACCTCGATCAACTCGCCGCGCAGTTCCTTGTATGCCGCGGTCGTGTGCGCGACGAGCCAGGGGAACATAGTGACCAGTCCGTATCGTTGGTCGGGATTGGCGGCGGTGTGGAAATTGCCGTGGGCCGCGGCGCACGAGCCGGCTTGCCCGGCCGCGCTCGCCCACCCGTCGAACTTGTTGAGCGCGTAAAAGCTGCCCGGAGACTGGTAGTGACCGACCACGACCGGCTGCGGGTCCTCGCCGATCTTGGCTCCCACCGCGTAGGCGTTTGCGAGGTTCGCCAGCGTGACCGTATTGGGGATGGAAATCGTATCGACGGCGGTTACCTGGACGCGTTCGATCCCGGCGTCGTCTTTGATGATGTAGCTCAAGCCAGCCGTGAAAAGGGATGCGTCGTTGATCTGCACCGTAATGTCCGCGCCGGGTCCGGCCGCCGCCTGGGTGACCGCTACCGCCCCCGACCAGAAGCGTTTGATCAGACCGCTGTACTGCCCGTAGTAGGTGGCGACGACCTTGGTGACGATGAAAACATGATCCTTGTCGGCGTAAATCCAATACAGGAAAGCCGAAGCGTCCACGGTCTTGATATATGTGTAACTGGTTTGAAAAGCCTCCTTCACGCCCGCGTGCGTCACCGCGTCCCAGTATAGGTAGGCCCGGACCGCAATGCGGTCGGCCGCCGTGTCGTTGACGAACCGGAGGAAGATGTCCTCGGCTCCGCTCTCTCCCGTGGACGCCAGCACGTAGCTGGGCTCG
>JAKQUI010000053.1 GCA_029562645.1 Spirochaetota bacterium | reverse complement strand
GCTTGATCCTGCGGGGTTTCCCTCCGTGATCCCTATGCGCTCGGGCGCTGTCCCCGATATAAAGATGATGTTGTTTCTTATCAACGGGGCGGCGTTGAATATGCGGATTCCATACGAGCCGGTGTCCGCCGTGCCGCCGTCGATCGTGTTGTTGAATATGTGCGCGTCCGAGTTGGAAGCGAGGTCGATTCCGTATGAATAATCCGTGTCCGTACCGCCGCCTCCCCGGATTGTATTGTTGATGATTTTAATGGGCGAGTTGATCGCGTATATGCCGATAGAGATCACGGTGCCGTATCCCGCCCGTATGTCATTGCCCACTAGAGAGAAACTGTTATCTTCGCTTCGAACTCCATAACTGTCTTTCGCTGCTCCGCCCGCAATGGTGTTATAACCGATTCCCGGGCTCGAGTTGTCGATACAAAAGATAGCATACGACGTCATATCGCTCGGACCGCCATTAATGACGTTCCCGGCGATTATCGGGTTAGTCCCCGGGTTGCTGTTATATATGCCGGTCGAGCTGTTTATCGAGGTGTCGGTCGATCCGTAAATGTCGTTGCCCACTATGACGGGGCTCGCCCCGGTGACATTCCATATTCCGTAAGAGTCCATTGACGCATCTTCCCCGCCGGATATGATGTTGAATTGTATGGTGGGGGATGAGTTGGAGTTGTATATGCCGACGGAGCTGCCCGACGGGCCATTACCGACTATTGTATTGTTCGCTATCCGTGGATTGGACTGGGCGTCGTTCCTGACCGCGGACTTGCCGCGAATGAAAAAGCCTTCGATTACCGTTGCCGATGTGATAGGGGTTGCGCCGGAAACGGTGGTATCGCCCGATTCTATCCGCGTGTGGTAGGGGCTCCCTTCCGCGCGCGCCGCGGGCGTTATGGCGCGGTCGGTCCAGTAGCCCTGTCGGTACCCGCCGAAAAGCGCAATGCCCTCCTGGATCGTTATCTGCTCGGAGTAGACTCCCGCGGCAACGAAAACCGCGTGAAGGCCGTTCGCCGCAGCCTGTGTTATCCCGTTCTGAATGGTCTGGTAGGGACTGCCCGGGCTCCCGTCGCCGGTAGTGTCGCTTCCGGTCGTGCTCACGTAGATCCCGACGGGGAAGGATGGCGGAAGCGAGCCCGATGACGATCCGCCTTTAAGCTCGCTCCAGTAGCTCTCTCCGCCGCATGAGCCTGTCATCACCGCTGTCGCGAGAGCGAGAAGAAGAAAGGTGCGTTTATATTGTGCAATGAGTTTCATCATGGTTCCTGCCGGTGTGCCTTACGGAAAGTCCGGGACGGTCGCCGTTAGATTCCTGGGATATCCCGCCGGAGAGCCGCTCTGGATCGTCATCAGGTCGCTCGTTAGGTGAAGGAAGTCGCAATCGATATCGGCCCTTACATGAATTACATCGGTTGGATCGAAATCATCCGGGTCATCAATGAAGGCGTCAACCTTGTCGTAATCGGTCGTGTCCACCCAGTTATCTCCCGAAAGCACATCTCCCATCAACCGCGCGAAGACGCGCTGGCCGAGCTCGACGCCGCTGTTATTTTTCAGCCGTATCCGGTAGCGCGCGATATCGGTAAGGCCGAACACGGTAACGCGCACCTGGGTATGAGTCGCGTCCATGCTTACGGAGAAGGCCGGATCACGGACCGCGTCGGCGTTGTCGCGGCCGATGAAGTCGATATTCGCCGCGCTGATCGAGGCCGGATCGACGGGCTCGGGGAGCACGGCGACGATGGTGATCATGTTCGCGTTTCGCGGTTCGGTGAACGATCCATCCGCGGGGATCTCGAGCGGCAGTGAAACGCCCGCGTGCTGGATCACAGAGTACCAGCGGATCTCATCGCCCGCGGTTTCGAGGATCTCCCCGAAATCCTGCACCTCGCACGATATTACAAGCGCCGCCAACAGGAGCGGCAGTATATTCAGCAGGCGTTTTGGGGACAGTCGTATCGGTTTCATGACTCCTGGTAATACCGCGTAATTGTCGGATCAATGCAAATAATTATTGCAAACTCATGAAAATACGCAACGAACGGCGCCCTCTACAGCCGCACCCCGGCCCTAAGGCTCACTTTGAC